>JBPOJH010000019.1:0-74481 GCA_052033755.1 Bdellovibrionota bacterium
TAGAATCAAATCTATTTAACTAACTTGTTGTTACAAGAATTGCTCTCTGAAAAATGTTTTCTTTGTAAGTGTTCTGATTTTTTTCCAATATTAAAGGATTCAACAGGTCTGTGATATCCCATCACTCTTGTCCACACCTCACACTTCGTTCTCTCTTCGTTTTTTAATAACTGCGCGTTTTCTTTTTCCTGCTTAAATAAGTACATAGCTTCCATGCGATTCCTCCTTGTTTTTTTCTTTATTGTGTATTTCTGTTAATTTTTTTTCGATGATTTCATCATCGCATCTAGGACAGTACTCAAACTCACCCGATAAGTAGCCATGCTTAGGACAAATCGAAAATGTGGGAGTTATCGTAATGTAAGGCAACTTAAAATTCGTCAGCGCTGTGCGAACTAATTTTTTACAGACTTCTATATCACTTATTTTTTCGGACATATATAAATGCAAGACAGTACCACCAGTGTACTTGGATTGAAGCTCCTCTTGTCTTTCTAGGGCTTCAAAAGCATCGTCCGTAAATCCTACTGGCAACTGCGTTGAGTTTGTGTAAAACGGTGCCTCTAATGTACCAGCTTGTAGAATATCTGCAAACCGTCGGCGATCTTCTTTGGCAAAACGATAGGTGGTTCCTTCTGCCGGAGTTGCTTCTAAATTATAAAGGTGTCCCGTTTGCTCTTGAAATAAAACAATTTGGCTACGCACAAAGTCCAATACCTCTATGGCAAATGCATGGCCTTCCTTGGAAGTGATATCGTACTTATCGTCAGAAAAATTTCGAATCATTTCATTTACACCATTGATCCCCAAGGTAGAAAAATGATTGCGTAAAGTTCCTAGATATCTTTTGGTAAATGGATACAAACCTCGATCAATGTTCTCTTGTATGACTTTTCGTTTCAGCTCTAAGCTTTGTTTTCCATAATCCATCAATTCCGCTAACCGATTTAGTAAAGCTGCCTTATTACCTTTATATAGATAACCTAAACGAGCACAATTGATCGTAACTACACCGATGGAACCAGTTTGTTCTGCAGAACCAAATAAGCCATTGCCACGCTTTAATAGCTCTCGTAAATCCAACTGCAGACGACAACACATCGAACGAATCATATTGGGTTTTAAATCGGATTTAATAAAATTTTGAAAATATGGCAGACCATATTTTGCAGTTAAATCAAAAAGTAAATCCGCATTCGGCCCATCCCAAATAAAATCCGGCGTGATATTATAAGTAGGAATCGGAAATGTGAAAATACGTCCCTTGGCGTCCCCTTCACGCATCACTTCCATGTACGCACGGTTGATCATATCCATTTCATTTTGCAACTCACCGTAGGTGAAATTCATTTCTTTACCACCAATGATAGGTCGCTCCTCACGCAAATCTTCTGGACATGTCCAATCAAATGTTAAATTTGTAAATGGAGTTTGCGTGCCCCATCGTGATGGCACATTCAAATTAAAAATAAGTTCTTGCAAACATTGTCGAACTTCCTCGTAAGGCAAATTATCTTTACGAATAAAGGGCGCTAAATAAGTGTCAAAAGAACTAAAGGCTTGTGCTCCGGCCCACTCATTTTGAAGAGTTCCCAAAAAGTTCACAACCTGTCCAATGGCGCTGGACAAATGTCTGGGTGGTGATGATTCTACTTTTCCAGGAACACCATTAAAGCCTTCGATCAATAATGTTTTTAAAGACCACCCCGCACAGTAACCACTGAGCATATCTAAATCATGAATATGCATGTCCCCTTCACGATGAGCTTGCGCTACATAAGTTGGATAAATGTATTCCAGCCAATAATTAGCAATTAATTTGCCTGAAATATTTAGGATCATGCCTCCTAAAGAAAAACCTTGATTAGCGTTGGCATTGATTCGCCAGTCCTTACGATATAAATACTCTTCGATGGTCGACTGCACATCGACAGATGTTTTTTTCATTACTCCCCCCCTGGAATTCTTGACGTCATCATTAACTACTAATTGAAGCTTGATGCATGGGTACCCACTAGATCTAGTATTTTTTGTGAAGCGTTTGCAATTCCACCATCCCGGCATAGGTCACTTTGTCCCATTATTACAAACTTGTGACAAAAAATCGCGTACTTAGCAGAACAGTTTATCGTTCTGCTTTTTCAACGCACACTTAAGTAAATTTTAAAAAAAGGGGTGAGAATTATGTTAACAAAATCCGCCGCTCGAAGTTTCTTTTTAATCGGAACAGCTCTGTGTTCGCTTGCATTTGTGGGCCTAACAGTTGACACCTTTCAAAAGATTCCTGAGCAAACTAGAACACAAGACCTAAATGAGTCTGCTATTCGTGGAAAGCACCTTTGGGACAAAAGTAACTGCATGGGTTGCCACACCCTATTGGGTGAAGGCGCGTACTATGCTCCTGAATTAACCAAAGTAGTTGAACGACGAGGCGAAGCCTTCATCAAACAAATTTTAAAAGATCCAGAGACTATGTATGCAGGTCAAAGAAAAATGGTAAACTATCACTTTTCAGATCAAGAAATTGACGACTTGTTTGCATTCTTTAAATGGGTTGGCGGCATGGATCTGAATGGCTTTCCCAAAGCCCCAGACTTGAAACAATAAAGGCAGGACAATATGAAATATCAATCACAAAAAATTTCTTACTTATTTTTTGCAACCTGTATGCTGTTGTTTACGTTGCAGTTAGTGTACGGTTTTATTATGGGTTTTGCACACATGGGATTTGATGGCCTACACTCTATCATCCCATTCAATGTAGCCCGAACCACGCACACAAACTTATTAGTTGTTTGGTTATTAGCTGGCTTTATGGGATCAGCCTACTACATGATCCCGGAAGAGTGCGACAGGGAATTATGGAGTCCTAAACTGGCCATAATTCAGTGGGCCTCGTTGGTAATTGTTGGCGTCGTTGCCGTTATTGGCTTTCACTTTAGCTGGTGGGAAGGTCGTAAGTTTTTAGAAATCCCAAGACCCTTAGATTACCTAGTAGTTGTGAACGTATTAATGTTCATCGGCAATATCGGTATGACCATTTGGAAAGGCAAACGTTACACTACAACTTCGTTAGTATTGTTTTTTGGTTTGTTAATGGCGGCGCTATTATATTTGCCTGGAATGATCGATACAGACAATCAAACGATCGATAGCTACTGGAGATGGTGGGTTGTCCACTTATGGGTAGAAGGCGTTTGGGAATTAATCATGGGTGCGATCTTATCTTACTTATTAATTAAGTTAACAGGGGTCGACCGCGAGATTATCGAAAAATGGCTATACATCATCGTTGGATTTGCTTTCTTAAGTGGTATCTTGGGAACTGGTCACCATTATTTCTATATTGGGACTCCTAAATATTGGTTAATGATTGGTGGACTGTTCAGTGCCTTAGAGCCTTTGGCCTTTTTAGGAATGGCGATTTACGCTGTGTCGATGGCCAAAAAAGGCGATCGCAAACATCCTAATAAATTAGCTTTAACATGGACCATTGGTTGTGCCGTTATGTCCTTTGTTGGCGCAGGCTTTTTAGGTTTTGCTCACACATTACCGCAAGTAAATATGTACACACATGGAACCTTAGTGACAGCGATGCATGGACACATGGCCTTCTGGGGAGCGTATGCGATGTTAGTGATGGCTATCATTAGCTACACGATTCCAGTTATGACTGGAACAAATACGATGAACACGGCTGCTTCGACATTTGCTTTTTGGACATCGAACATCGGGATGATTGCGATGACTTTGGCATTTGGTGTTGCGGGTGTTACACAAGTGTACTTAGAAAGACGTGTAGGAATGGAATTTCTTGCAGTGCAAACAGAATTAGAAGTGCATTTCTTTGGTTTAGTATTAGCAGCCAGTTTATTCACAGTAGGAATATTGGCTTACATTTATAGTTTCATCAAAGCGGGCTTGCCTCGTGAGGGTGGAAAAATCTCGCAAGAGATGGCTTAAGAAATAATTTAAACAAGGATATCAGTCATGTTGTTTTACAAAAAAATAGGACCCGAAGAAGATGTGTTCCTTAAGGCGTATGATTTAGGATTAGCTCTGCTACTAAAAGGACCTACTGGATGCGGGAAATCCAGATTTGTCGAACACATGGCTGAAAAGCTAAATCGCCCATTAGTAACCGTTGTCTGCAATGACGAAACTAGCAGTCACGATCTGATTGGGCGATTTTTATTAAAAGGACAAGAAACCGTTTGGGTGGATGGTCCCGTTACACGCGCCATGCGCGAAGGTAGTATATTATATTTAGATGAAATCGTAGAAGCTCGCAGTGATATCACCAGCATCTTACATGCGTTGGGTGACTATCGAAGATCTTTATACATTGATAAAACGAACGAATCGCTGAAAGCACCCAAAGAATTTATGTTAATCGCAAGTTTTAATCCCGGATATCAACAAGGATTGAAAGAACTAAAACCCTCGTTACGACAAAGATTCTTAACTATCGATTTTCAATATCCAGGCGCTGATCTTGAAACAGAAATTTTAAACAAAGAATCCGGCTTAGATGAAAAAACCTGTGCCATCTTAGTAAAAATGGCCAACAAAATTCGAAAAATGGAAGATCTGCAATTAGCAGAAACCGTGTCCACTCGATTACTTGTTTCAACGGCGCGCTTAATGGTTGCGGGGCTAGCGTACCGCACAGCCGTCGATGTAGGAATTTTTCAAACTATTTCTGATGATCCTCAAGTAATTAAATCGCTATGGGAAGTACTTTCGCTTTATTTTTAAAAAGGAAATACCTCCATGAGTTTTGATGAACATATATTTCAGTATTTTTGGAATTGGAAAAAAAACTGGAAGAAAAAAAATCTAGAAAAAGACCTTGTTGGATCCATTCCGACCAAAGACTTTGAAAAAATCATTCAAATATTAACTTTTTTTGTTTTAGAACACCCAATACAAGTCTGCGAAGCCGAAGGGGCTGGCGGATTTATTGGTAGTAGTTTTTTTATGCCAAATTATTTTTCAGCCTTTAAAAATCCACAATTAAAAACGGCTGAAACAAACTATAAAGCTCTTATTTATCGGTCTTTATTCAGTGCTGCACAATTAAAATTAATGACTCCTCTGCCGTATGGTCAGTGGCAAAGTACCCGACGTAGTGACTTACAAAAAGATTCATTAAAGCTTGTACATCAATTTTTAGAAAATGAATTTCCTAATTTTAAATCCTTAAAAGAACAAATTTTGCATTGGGAAAAAATTGAATCCGAATATTTATCCTTAACACCGACAGAAGAAAATATATTTCAAAATTACTTACGCGGCTTATACCCATTGTATTCGCCACAATCCGAAGAGATGGCCTTGACAGCCAATTCAGAGCACAAGGCTTCGCAACCGATGACAGAAAAAAAGGGCAAGTCCAAAGAATTCGCGACAAAAACAGAGTATCAAGAAACCGAAGAAAATCCGGTGATGCATATTCTAGAAAAAGTACACACCGCTGAAGAGCACTCGGGTAATCAAAGACAAATGGATGGTTCCGATGAGCTGGAAGATCATCAAGATGCTTTAGATGAATTAAATATGCGGGAACTGATACGGACCAATACGACTTCACATTCCATGTACAAAACTGATTTGCAATTTTCTGTCGATCCAACCGGAGCCAACCAGCAGAAGGCACCTGCAGATGGTCAGTCAAAGATTTTTAAATATGATGAGTGGCAAACCAAGAAGCAATCGTATTTAAAAAATTGGTGTCAACTGATTGAACTGCAGCCACCTGAGCGAACGGAACATTTATCTTTTGAAGCGCCCAATCTAAATGATATTCGTAAATTAAAACAATTATTCTGGGAGTATTTAAAAAAAACGGAATGGATTCCTAGACAGTTAGATGGATTTGAACTGGATTTAGAAGCCATCATCGATCGACAAGTGGATTTTTTAACTAAAAAAGACCCTACGGAAAAAATTTATAAATTTCGAAAAAATTCATTCAAAGACCTTAGCAGTATTTTTCTATTTGATACAAGTTTATCGACGGACTCTTTCGTGCAAAACCATCGAGTGATCGATCTTGAAAAAAAATCTATTCGCTTGTTAGGTGAGGCCTTAAAGGATTTAAAATTAAAAATAGAAGTCGGCGGATTTTTTAGTGAGTCCAGACATGCGGTCACCTATCAAATTGTGAAATCCTTTGAAGACAACTGGGTTAAAGCCAATCAACAGCTATCCTACATTCATCCGCAAGGTTATACACGAATAGGTCCAGCTTTAAGACATGCTATATATCGCTTGCACTCAACAGATTCGGAAAAGAAAATGATTTTATTATTTACGGATGCGAAGCCCACGGATTTTGATGCTTACGAGGGCGTACACGGCATCCAAGATGTCGCCAAAGCCGTCAGCGAGGCTCAACGATTCGGAATTGATATTTTTGCAGTGACTTTGGACAAAGCCGCTCAAAGTCACTTTACGCAGATGTTTGGCAGAAATAAATTTTGTGTGGTCAATCACCCCAATGATTTGGCCAATGAGTTAATGAAAATTTATATGAGCGCGCTGACTTAGACTTTTGCATTTTGCAATTACGTTATATGCTTATTATATTTTATATAAGATTAGTGAAAAATTATCTAAAGAGGAAATTAAAATGGGACCTTTAATAAAACATTTGATGGATGAGCATATCGTTATCACTAAGCATTTATTGGAATTAAAAAATACCTTATTAGTTAAGGCCGTGTGGACAGAGTCGGATTGGAATCACCTGCAAAACGAGGCCACTTTTCTAGGAAATTATGTTGAAAGGCGACATCACTTTATTGAGGAAGAAATATTATTTCCGGCGATGGACGCCAGTGGGTTAATCGGCCAGGGAGGCCCTCACTGTGGTTATTTTTTTCAGATACATATGACTGAAGATCAATTGCGTGAAAGTAACAAAATAATTTCTGAAAACACTTTGCAAATTCCGGAATATAAAATTTCACCATTTATAAAATCTATTTATGACAAGCGATCCGCCTTGTGCATTCCAATGGATGAACATTTGGCTGGTCACAATTTAATGGGCATTGTAAAATCCGCAGTACCTGCAAAAAATATCGATTTAGCAAAAAAAGCCTTGGCTGATTATATTCAATTGATCGAGTTACATATTGATAAAGAAAATCGCTGCTTGTTCGTTCGCGCCGAAGACTTACTATCAGTTGAGCTTCAACAATCTTTGATGCCAAAGGTTCAACAGATTGTGGAACAGACTTGAATAGAATTAATAAGGCAATCTCAAGAATTGTCTTTCACTATCAATCTGGCAAGGAGGCTACAGGCAGAAAAAGGCTCATTGGTGCATCTTTGAATTCAATAAATCCATATTTAAGATAAAAGGTTTTTGCGGATAAACTTTTTGCATCAACTATCACACAGTAAACTCCGATTTCTGTAGAAACTCGCTTAATTCTTTCTAAAGCATTTGCTAATAACAACTCACCTATCCCTTGACCTTTTGTCGAAATATCTCTAGCGAGTCTTCCAATGCGAACAGCTGGAATCGGATGTTTAGGAAGTTTTCTGGCTATTGCAATCGGCAATGAGCTGGTATTCATTGTTGAGCTCATTATAGAATAATAGCCAAGAATTTTTTTGGGATTTATTGAGTCAACTAATACTAGGGTGATGTTAAATCCTTGCCCTTGTTGTTGACGTGCTTCTTTTTTTAAAAAAATATTTAACTCTTCGACTCCACAATCGAATAAATTTCTATCAAATGTTTTATCTAAGGTGTGAAATGCTAATGCCAACTTGAATTGTCCTAAACTTTATTTCCAAAAATATCTTTGTGACGTTTAAAAGCTTGTTTCAAGGCTTTGTTCGGAGTCGGAGGATTCAAAAGGGCTTTAGCGACCAGCTCCGCATCTTTGGAAGACAACGCAAAAAAATCATTTTGTAAAATGGCTTTTTTGGCAGCCTCTATAGTATGAAAAAGAATAAATGAACTAGTATCTAGGCCACTCATATCAGCTGCTTTTTTGATAAGTTCTTTTTCACTATCTGCTGCTCTTATATTAATATTATTATCTTTTCGCTTTCTAGCTGTAGACATATTGATTTGATCTCCTAACATCAACAATTACACAATAACATTTTGTGCGCACAATGGCAATACATAAATATAACCCAATAGTTTCATACACTTAGAGTGTATTTTTATCTGAAATTAAGAGTGAACTTATACAAACATCCTTCGATCAACAATATAGAAATCTATTTCTTTTGACTTTGTTCAATGAACTGAACAAAGTCTTTATTTTCTTTCAAACAAAAAATTACGTATTTTAAGTGCTTAAGTTTGCGCTGTTCAAAGAAACACACAGATATCTATTCCATAAAAAACGGGTTTATCATATTCAAAAATATTTTTTCGATTTTATAAGTCGCTTTTTTGACAATGATATTTTTGGGTTCATAAGCTCCCATTTTGGACTCGACGATGTGTCCCGTTAAAACTTGTCCTTCCTTCACAAAGGATAGATCTAAACTTTGAGCTTGAAATAAAAAGTAAGAGCTCCCTGCGCTCAATGATTTTCACTGTCTGAAGTAAACTAGCTCATTTTGATCTTCAATTGAAAGCACTCCGGCAATTTCAACTTGACGACTATGATGGCCATTAGCCACTAAATGGCTGGCAAACTTATCATCCTCTGAAAATGAAATTGTAATAGCCAAAACAAAATCCAGCGCCTTTACAAGTACAGACCTGGAAGCAAAATTAAATAGCCACTCCTGTACTGATATTATTTTAGTAGGCTTTACGGCGAATGAATGCATTGATGCCACAGCTCGCGATGCGGCAGCTATGGGTTTGAATACTCTTGTCGTCAGTGATGCAACTGCTACTTTTGATTTACGAGACTCTACTGGAAAACTTGTCAAAGCCGACAGAATACATAAATTAACTTTATTAAACATTAACGCCTTTTCCGCCAAAGTATTTTCAACCAACGAAATTTTGTCTTAGCCAATCGCTTGGACGCAATTATACTGACTAGACATTCATCGTGTACAGTAAGCGCACGTGATTAAAAGATGGCTGAATCATTTTTGACTTTAGCCTGGCTTATTGAGCATGTGCCCGGAATTAAAGTCACTAGAATTAACAATCGTTAGCAAACTTAGAATGCAGTCCTCAAACAAAATAATTGAAAATAGCATAATAACATCAATGCGTTATATTAATACGTAAAATAGTATTGACAATACGTAAAAAATGTATTATCAATACTATATATAATATAACGAAAGGATGCAGCCATGGACAATCCATTTATGTATGGAAAACCCGTAGAGGGTGAGTTTTACTACGAACTTCCTCATTTAAAAAAAGAGTTGCAAGCCTTTATTGATTCAAAAATTAACGTGCTTGTCATGGGCCCTAGAAGATCTGGAAAAACCTCATTCCTAAAATCTTTTTTGAAAGAGCAAAAACTAAAAAATAAAATTGTCATTGATGTAGATGCGTTCAATGTTCTTTCGCATAAAGATTTTTTAAATCAACTGATTCACGCCATTAAAAAAGAGAAAACAACTAGTCAAAAATTTTTTGAATGGCTTCGTGGCGTAAAAAGTTTAGCTCCGATTTTTAAATGGGAAGTGAATCCTCATTCGGGTGAATCGGAATATTCACTTAATTTTTCAAAGCTAGAAGAGTCAGACACAAAGCAAGCCATTTTAAATGCCTTATCAGGTCTTAATGAGTTTCAAAATAAAAAACAATTAGTCATCTCGATTGATGAGTTTCAAAGAATTGGTGAGCTTGAAGACAATGGCTGGCTAGAAGCCACTTTACGGTCTAAAATGCAAGAATTCCCTGAAATAGTATTTATATTTACAGGCTCTAGAAGAAGTTTACTAAATGACATGTTTAATAATTCAAAACGTCCGTTCTATAAATCTTGCAAACAAATAAATTTTCCGCATTTTGGTCACGAATTTTCCAATTGGATCACAGAGCGATTTAAAAAAGCCAATATTCAATCGAATTTGGAAGCTATAGACTTTCTTCGGTACCAAGTAGCCGATACCCCTAACTACGTTCAAGAGGCTTGCTTTCACTTAGTTTCACATGGAGTCAAAAAAGTTTCCAACATAGAGATAGACGAAATTCTTGAAATAATATCATCACAAGGGTCGTATTCCTACGAAGCATTGCTAAATACTTTAACATCGGTTCAAGTGAAATTTTTGCGCTTGTTCATTGGCGAGGGCAAGATCGACTATTCAAAACAAGTTCTAAGTAAATATGAAATTAAAACGGGCTCAAACTTACAGGCCGCTGCGAAAGCTTTGATTGAAAAGCAAATCATTGAAAAAACTCCAGATGGTGGTTTTAATTTTGATGATCCGATGTTTAAAATTTGGCTGAACAAAAAACTAATCCTACGATAAATCACCTATATTTTATAAAAATATTGTAACTCTAACATATTGATTTTAAATAATTTTTCAAACATGAGACCTTTTTCTACAAGTTTTTACCGAATATTTGTAGATACTTTCTACACAAATTTTGGCTTTATCCGTCAGATCACATTATTGAAAATAATGGGAGTCGCACTTTACGAAAAGAATTACAAATCTTTGCTTTTAAATTTAAACAGACCTAGCACCAAAGGAACTACTAACCAGATTGTTAACACGACTGCTGCAACGGCAGTACCTAGGTGTAAAGAAAATAAATCTTGAAATATAGCCCCTGAAAATCCCATCAATTGTACCAAGTTCATTTCTGACATCAACAAAACCCTAGATAAATTCACCGGATTTAAAAATGTCAAAATTAATACAGGCCATTTCAACGGATACTGATTAAACAACATCATCATCAAAAACATCAAGCCATCATGAATGACCGATAAGTAAATCCAAACTAAAAAAGCAGCCCCTAAACCCAACGTCTTATCCTTGATAAAAACCACTAAACATTGCGAAACCGCCACAAAAATTAATGTCAGTATAACACCGATCGAAACTAACAAGAAAAATGCAGATCCCGTAATTTCATAAAATATTCCCACAGGAACAAGTCCCAACAACAAGCCAAACACCATCGACAAGCACAGCGCTAAGTAACGGCTAAAATAAACAATTTTTCTGGGAATACTTTGTATCAAAATTAAATTCACAAATTTTTCAGAGTTATACCAATAAATTGCCGAATACAACAACGTCACCAAAGGTACTAAGTAGGCCACAATATTCAAAATCGAAAACGAAAGACGTAAACTGCTGCCCCCCAAGGACACTAAAAAATAACTAAGTAAAGCTAAAATTCCTGAATAAACAAAAATCCATCGTCCACGAATAATATTTTTCAGCTCAGCCATTAGTAATACTAATATGTTTTCCATTTCATTCTTTCCCAATTTTATTCACAATCTGACCATTCAACATCTAATTTCTACCATTCGCTTCTAGCAAACTAACCACCGCTCGTTCTAAATCCGTAGTTCCAGTCTTGGTTTTAATCTCGTCCTTCGAGCCACTGACTAACACCTTACCATCCAGTACAAAATGCACCTGATCTGCTAACGCCTCAACATCTGATAATTGGTGTGACACTAAAACTATCGTTTTCCCTTTTTGTTTTTCAGCGAAAATTAGATCCTTTAACTTTAAACTCGTGCGAGGATCTAAACCATTCGTTGGTTCATCTAATATCAACAACTGAGGATCAAACATAAACGCCAAGACACAATTGACCTTTTGCTTCGTACCACCTGATAAGTGTCCGTATTCGACTTGTAAAAATTTTTCCAACTGAAATGTAGCAATCCATTTGTCCTTATCGACCGCAACCTGCTTCCGCAGACTTTCAATCAACTCAAAAATTTCCTGCACAGTTAGATTTTCAGGAAAATCAGGATTTTGCGGTACATAGCCAATATCTTTTCGATAATCAGACTGACCTAAAATAGTATGACCATTCCACGTGATATTGCCATCATTCGGAACAACTAAACCAAGAATCGATTTCACTATCGTCGACTTACCACAACCGTTCGGACCGATCAGAGCATGAACCTGCCCCAGTTGCCACTGTAACTGAATTTGATGCAGGACCTGCTTTTGTCCATACGATTTATTGAGCGCTGTTATCTGAATCATGATTTTAATCCTTATTTTTAGCCCTGCTTACTTTATTCGTTAAAATTGTGAATTCTTATTTTTTTATTTTTTGATCCATCATCAGTGGCTGGCTATCTTGAAAGGTTTCCGGAGTAATATTAGGAAAAACTTTTTCGCCCAAATCTGCCAACTCAAACAAAAAACTTTTCATCAATAAAAAACTTAAATCATATTTTTCCATCAATATACTACTCATACGTAATGGTTTATAGGGAACATCTCCGAAGCCATCATTGTTTAAATCAAACCCAGAATGTTGGTCCCAGTAATTTCCACTAAAAAAATTATAGTTAGCAGTTCCATTCGTCGTCATATCAAAGGCATTCGATAAAAAACGATTAGATTCAAAATGATTGTCCTCACAATTTGCTAATAGCTTAACTGCAATTCCATTTTTCTCAAACGCATTCGCTGACAATTTAGATCTGTTTGATCCCTCCATGTATACGCCAACCGTATTGTCCGCAAATAAATTATCTTGAATTTCACTGTCGTATATATCCTTTAGCAACAGTCCATAAGCCGCACCACCCAAACTTTTAGCAAAGGTATTTTGATGCATTTTTGTTTTTTTAGAGTACATAACCGCAACACCGGCCTCGTTATGTTCAAATTTATTAAATTTATATTCATTGCGATCTGAAAACATAAAATGCAATCCATATCGAAAGTTCTTTATGGAAACATTGCCTTCAATCAAACTGTCTTTCACAAACTCAAAATATATTCCGTCCCTTTGGCCTTGTATGTGATTGTCCTTCACGACAGCGTTATTAGCCGTCCAAATATGAATACCATTTCCGATATTTTGATCAGCGTCTGGTGGGCCGACTATATGGTTTCCTATGATTTTCGCATATTCTGTTTTTTCAAACATCATAGCAAAAAATGAATTTTCCAGATGACAGTTTTCAACTGTTACGTTTTTTCGCTCTACGACCCGCAAAGCTGTAAGATCTTTCAATTGACTGCGTCCAGAGTTTATAATCTTCAAGTTTCGAATAACTACATTGTCTGCGACAATGACGACCACATCTTCTTTAAACTCCCCATCAATGATCGAAGTCGGAACCCCTCTAGAATTTTTTCCAGACAACTCGCCCTCTAAGATAACCTCTTTATCAATGATAAGTTTAGATTCCTTATAGGTTCCAGATTTTATATAAATTTTCTGTCCATTCCTGGACGCTTGCAAAGCTGACTTTATATTAGAATAATCACAGCCCTCAGCACAAACTATTATACTTTTTTGAACTAAATTTATCTTTTCATTAATTTCAATGGGAAAGGCTCTGCCAGATAAGCCGATCACCCACAAAGTTATCAATAGGAATCTACTAACTCCTGCCATTTCAACTCCTGCCCAACAAACTCTTTAAATTCAGTGTCTGATTCGGCCTCTGAATTTGTAGGCTCGGAAGTTTTTGTATTTTTAGCATTATTCTTAATAACTTCATTATTAACACTTTCTTTTTTACTTTTTTGCAAAGACCACTCAGATTTTAAATATTGTTTATATTTTTCTAACTCAGCTTTGGATTGAGTGGCCAAAACACTAGTCCCCATAGGACCACGTACATTTGTTGACTTAAAGTATATGGCGTCTTTAGCGTCAATCAAACTTTCTTTTTGAAAAAAATCTGAAATTAGCACTTTGTCGACTTCGTCAGATTTCATCTTATACATGCCCAACATGCAGCCAATAGAATCAAACTTGTAAACTTTGCCGGACTTCGTAATCAACTCAGCACCAAATTTACTTTCAGAAACTGTCATTCTACAAAATGAACAACTATCTTTGCCATAGATAATCGGCTCTGGTTTCTTTTCACACCCTGTTATCGCAAAAAAAAACCTAACAGCGCGACACTGGCTAGACCTTTGAAATATTTTAATTGTAATAGTTTTTTATCAAATAAAGCCAATACGGCTAAAGCGATAGCAAAAAACACGCAGACACCCGCAATGTCTGGATACGAATAAGCGGAAATGTTCAGTAAGGTTTTTGAGCCAATCAAAGGCGGCTGATAATGCATCCCTGGAACTTTGATGGGAGCATCGGGGCTAAGATCGTGGCCATAATTATATTCCCACATGTAAAAATCAGCGAATGCAATGATTCCGCTTACCAAGAATAATCCCACCCATATTTTTAAAACTGTTTTATTGTTAATTAATGCTGTTAATAACCCAGTCACCACTATCGTTATAAAAATATATGGCAAAAATTTAAGTTCAGGTATTTGATCAGGAACAATGTGCTTCATTCCTATATAGTGATTAAGAATATTAATATTATCAACGTCCCCTGTTATTTTATTTGACCAAATTTGCATACCTAATCCCTCCGGGTATTGGGGCGCAAATAACTCAATAAACCATAGTGGTGCAAACAACGTTGTTGTCATCAATAACGAACTAACAACAACAAACAACCTTGATAATTTTGACATAAAAACAACCTCTTTCTACTTCAATTTTAATTCCAGCAATATTTTGTAATTCTATTTTTAAACCAAAAAAATATCTTCTTAAGAACCAATATGACTAACTAAATTATCGTAATTATTTTTACGGCAAATTTAAAATGTTGCATTAGTATTTTTTTTATTTTTTTCATTTCCAATTACTTTCTTCATCAAGGCCTTTCTTTTTACAGAAAGGCCTTTGTGAAAAAAACTGATTACTTAGTTGTATTAAATTTTAATGGCGTACTTGAACCCGCACCAGACACGCGGATATAACCCTGCATTTCTTGGTGTAAAGCAGAACAGAAATCAGTACAATAGAACGGATAAATTCCAGCTGATTTTGGTTCCCATTTAATTGTTCCAGTTTCACCTGGCATTAATAACAATTCAGAATTTTGCGCACCTAGGATTGAAAACCCGTGAGCAATATCCCAGTCTTGTTCCAAACTAGTAACGTGGAAATAAACAGTGTCTCCCACTTTGATGCCTTCGATATTATCTGGGGCAAAGTGTGAACGAATAGCTGTTGCATAAACGTGAACAACATTTCCTTCACGCACAACTCTGGCTTCTTTTTCGCTTTTTGCAGAGTATGGGTGTTTATTTTCATCTAATTTATAGATTTTTCTTTGATTTTTCTTGATGAGCTCTGCTGGGGCACCTTGCGCATAGTGCGGCTCGCCAACAGTTGGGAAGTCTAATAACATTTCCATTTTATCACCACTGATGTCGATCAACTGTGCCGACTGTGGTAACTCTGGTCCAACTGGTAAGTAACGATCTTTTGTAATTTTATTCATCGCTACTAAATATTTTCCAGATGATTTAGCAGAATTACCTCCTGGAATCATGATATGTCCCAAAGAGTAATATGTTTGAATACGGTCAAGTACCTGCCAAGTGCCCACTTTCCATTTTACAACTTCTGAAGAAACGAAACATGAAGTGTACGCATTTCCTTTTCCATCAAACTCTGTATGTAATGGCCCTAAGCATATTTTTTGAACTTCCCCAGCAACTACAGAGGAGTACTTCAAGACGGGAATTCCATCATAATCGCCTTCGAAGTCTTTTTTAGTCATTGCCTCTTGGATTTTTGCAAAAGAATATGCAGTAACTTGAGCCGCTAATTTTCCACCAGCTATAAAATACTCACCAGTGTCATTCACATCAGCTCCATGTGGTGATTTGGCCACGGGAATAAAGTAAACCATCTCAGGACAATCTTTTGGATTTAACATTTTTGTTGTTGCAATTTTCTTGGAAACAGCCATTTGCTTTTCTTCATCAAAAATATTATGAAGATGCTCACCAGCCGTCTCTTTCGCTTTACCTTCAGCTACACATTGTTCAGCTTTTTTCCAGTTAACAACAGCATACATGTCTTTATCATTTTTAGATGCATTGATCTCCAACAAGGTATTGGCTTTTTCACTGTTATAAGAAGTGAATACACAATATCCATGCGATGGACCTTTACCACAAGAAGCTAAATCATAATCAATACCAGGCATCATAATTTGGAAAGCCACATTCATATGCCCAGAATCTTTATCCACTTTGATGAACGAAATAGTACCTTTAAAGTTTTCCTTGTACGTCTCAATTGGTACGTCCTTTTGCGGAATTGGTACAGAGAAACGAGTTGATGCCACTAAGTACTCGGTATTCATTGTTGGATACGGAGAACCGTGATTACCTCCCGTATTAGGTAATTCAATAATTTCTGCTGTCTTAAATGTTTTTAAATCGATTCTTGCAATACGTGGCGAATTATTTGAATTAATAAATAACCAACGTCCATCGATCTCTCCATTAGTTTGTGATAAATTCGGATGGTGAGAATCATCCCAAGGTACAAAACCATGTGATGTATCTAACATTTTTTTTGTTTCTTCAGTAAAGCCATAACCATTTTCTGGATTCACTGCAAATACCGGAATTACTCTAAATAATCTTCCAGACGGTAATCCATAAACAGATACCTGTCCGCTAAATCCACCTGATAAGAAAGCATAAAATTCATCATGCTTTCCTGGCGGAACGTATACCTTTTGTGCAGCATCTTTAGCCACACCGGTCATCCCCGTTGCGCTACCGCTACCTGATCCTGCTTTTTTCGTACAGCTGAACGCCAAGGCACTAGCAATTGCTAAGCCCCCAACGACCGCATACATTTTCTTCTTTGATGTATTGCTCATATATGTAGTCCTCCAATTTTAGACTCATGTTATATAGACTAAATAAAATCATTTGCTTGTTATAGGCTTCAATAATAATTAATGTTTAAAAAAAAATCCGCGGTTTTTAAATTGCCGAGACAAATTGCCGATTCACGTAACGATTAGGACAAATCGACTCATTTCTTAAGAATTGGTTTACTTTGATACGCAGATAGGAGACGCTTACAAAGGTTGTGACATCTTTTTTCAGATTGAAGTCATACTTTGGTCGTGTTTGTGTCTAAACAAACAGGTTTTACTTCCATAACAACACCAGCTCAATTGTTTTAAACAGGTTGAGTTCTTAAAAAGGAAAGGACAATCAATGTCTAACAAAATCACCACACTATTTATCGCTGCTTCTTGTGTTCTTGCGTTGGCTTGCACCAAGAAAGAAGAAACGCTTACTAACTCATCAGGCGCATCTGCGCAAGCTACTGCTGATGCCGGAGCGGCCTCTGATAAGGGAATCGGTCCTGTGACACAAGTCGAAATTGCTGCCACCGTAGATGCAGGTATGGCCACTAAAGGTAAGTCTACATTCGAGGCTAAGTGCGCTGCTTGCCATAAGATGGACGAACGCTACGTTGGTCCAGCTTTAAAGGGTATTACTCAACGTCGTAAACCAGAATGGATCATGAATATGATCATGAATCCGGTAGAGATGACACAAAAAGATCCAACAGCTCAAGCCCTTTTGGGCGAGTTTTTAACTCAGATGACTTTCCAAAATGTCACCCAAGATGAAACACGAGCCATGTTGGAATATTTCCGTCAAGTTGATGGCGTGAAGTAATCACAAAATATCTTATTTACGTCTTACATTTAAATTTTAATAAAAAAGGAAGAGAAAGATCAAATCTCTTCCTTTTTTATTTTCCTACACAGCCATTATCCACATAGTCTGCGTACCCGATTACCATCGAAACTTATGGAGGCAATTTTATATAGGTGCAAAAAAACGCCTTGACTTTTTTACATAGGTGTAAAAAAATGCCTTATGAGACAACTGCAACCCTATTTAATCGCGGACTTACAAAAAAAGATGGTCTTCCTAGGGGGGCCTAGGCAGTGTGGAAAAACAACACTGGCCAAATCCATCATGAACAGCTCGTTTAAAAATGGACTTTATCTAAATTGGGATCGCTTAGCTGACCGTAAACGAATTTTAAAAGCGGATTGGACGGATGAAAATTCAATTATAACTTTTGATGAAATTCACAAATATAAAAAATGGAAATCCATAATCAAAGGGTACTATGATACGGAAAAAGAAACTCATCAGTTTCTTGTAACTGGCAGTGCTCGCTTGGATATTTACCAGCGTGGTGGCGACTCATTACTGGGTCGATATCACTATTGGCGGTTACATCCTTTTTCACTTTATGATCACCCTGAAGGAATAGCTCCAGCAGAAGTTTTAAATCGCCTTATGACGGTAGGGGGTTTCCCAGAGGTATTTATTGATAACGACGAAAGGGAAGCCAGGCGATGGAAAGAGGAGCGCACACGTCGAATAATACAGGAAGATATTCGTGATTTAGAACAGCTGCAACAAGTACATTTATTAGAATTAATGCTTGATTATCTGCGCAGTCGTGTAGGATCAACTCTGGCCGTCTCAAACATAGCGCAAGAGATTGGCGTCTCGCCAGTCACTGCTGGCAAATGGATTAAAATTTTAGAGAAAATGTATCTTATTTTTGTAATCAACGGGTATGACAAAAAAATTACAAGAGCAGTTCACAAACCTATCAAAGTCTATTTTTTTAATAATGCCGAAGTCGAAGGCGATGAATCACTTCGATTCGAAAATCTAGTAGCCTTGCACTTATTACAGCGAAATCATTTTTTTGAGGACTATCATGGATATAAAATGGGGCTGTATTACGTTAAAGATAAAAATCAAAAAGAAGTTGATTTTTTAGTAACTAAAAATTCGAAACCTACAGAACTATTTGAAGTAAAAATAGCAGATGAAAACATATCCAAAAACCTAATCACCTTTGCTGAAACATTAAAGGTGAATACCGCAACACAAATTGTTTTAAAGGCTAAAAAGTCTTGGAAAAAAGGCCAACTAAGGCTTAGCACTCCGCTAAACTATTTTCAAAAAATTGATGAATCTTAGCCATTTAAACAAGATGCTTGTTTGGTTTTAAATAATATTTAAAGAAAATAGTTTGTTATTCAACAACTTTACTGATCAGGCTGTACTCGTTGACAGCTTGGTCAATTTCAAAATTAAAGCAACCACTTCCTGGATGAGCTGAATCTTTTAAATTGCCATCCTTATCATAAATGCCCTTCACCATTGTTATAAACGAAGATTCTGGAGACACCACTTCAATTTTATCTCCGGCTTTCAAAGTCCCTCGTACTTCAACAAGCATTCGTCCACCAACTCCCGTTCCGGCAATATTGCTTTCGCTACCATTGATTGTGCTGTTGGATTTTTCAAATCCTCGTACGACGCCCGCAAATTTCTGTGTCCCTAAACGAGTGCCACCGTCTTTGTAATTTTGCGATTCTTTATTGGGACCACCCACCATAAATCCCGTGTCATAACCACGATGAGAAATTTTTCGTAATTCATCCATCAATGCTGGATTATAAGGTTTACCAGCGGCTAAATCATCCATCGCTTGACGATAGGCTCTGGTCACCATCGCGGCATAATACACACTTTTTGTGCGTCCCTCGACTTTAAAAGAACATACGCCAGCATCGGCAATTTCTTTTAAATATTCGATCAAACATAAATCTTTGGCGTTCATTAAATAAGTTCCATTGTCATCTTCTGTGATTTCATAAAACGAACCCTTTTCACGAAGATCTTCGATAAAGAATTCATCTTGAACCGTCTCTTCACCAGGTACTTGAAAAACTTTGTAGGGGTATCGACAACTGTTATCGCAGGCTCCTTGATTGGCATCACGATAGCTCATGTAATGCGACATCATACATCGTCCAGAATACGCAATACAGATCGCACCATGAACAAAAGCTTCCAACTCAATATCAGGAACACGTTGTTTGATTTCTTTGATTTCATCCAAACGCAACTCGCGACTTAAAATTATTCGCGAACATCCGGCTTGCTGCCAAAACTTCACTGCGGCCCAGTTCATACAATTTGCTTGCACAGATAAATGAATGGGAATTTCAGGGTGAGCTTCTTTCACGATCATCATCAAACCTGGATCACTCATAATCATCGCATCTGGCTTAATGGCAGCAAACTTGGCTAGTTGTTCTTTGAATGGTTTCAGTTTTAAGTTTCTAGATAAAATATTCGCTGTTAAATATAATTTTTTTCCGGTCTGAACAGAAAGCTCTTTCGCTTTGATCAAATCATCGTAATTAAAATCATTTTCACGAGCACGTAAACTAAAAAAAGGAACTCCGGCATAAACGGCATCCGCTCCAAAAGCATAAGCATATTGCATTTTTTCTAACGATCCCGCAGGCATTAATAATTCAATTTCATTGGGTCCTGAACCTGAAAATGGCTTTTTTCCTACAATAGCATTGTTTGTTTTTAAATTAACATCAGAGGCTATAATAGATGATGTAGAAGCATGTGCTGATCCAGTCATGACAAGGTCCTTTCGAAAGATCGATTTGTATTCGATTAAAACCTTGTCATTACATGAATTCCGTAATTTTGACTACTATTGTTTCTAGTAGCCAAAAGCGCTACTGAAAGATTTTCACGATTGTTACAGCCAACACGTAAGCCACGAGATTAAAAGTCACCAATTGCAAAATTGGAAACTTCCACGAGCCATTCTCTTTCGCAGACATGGCCACTGTCGACATACACTGTAAGGCAATCATAAAAAAGACTATCAAACCAAGCACTGAGCCCAAAGTAAATATCGGGGTTCCATCAGAAAATTTAGCTTCTTCCATGGCTTTAAGTAAACCATTGGTTTGTTCTTCCCCATCACTGGTTACATTGAACATAATAGCCATACTAGAAACAAAAACTTCTCTAGCAGCAAATGCAGACATCAAACCGACGCCGACTCTCCAGTCAACACCCATCGGTTTAAAGACTGGTTCGATCATATGACCGACTTGTCCCATGTATGAGGATTGCAATTTTTCAGGACCCTCCGCCTTGTAATTCGGAAAAGTAGTGCCCATCCAAACAATCACAGCAAATGCAAAGATAGCGGGCCCAGCCCTGCGAACATAGGCCATCGTGCGATCCCAAGTTTGTTTTAAAAGCACCTTGATTTGAGGACGACGATACAGCGGTAACTCCATCATAAAAAATGTCGCTTTATGCTTAGCTAAAATCTTATTCAAGATAGCCGCAGCCAATGCTCCAATAAAAATAGAACTAATATATATCAAAGCCAAAGCAAAACCAGGTTTCCATGCCGGCGCGTCTTTGTATAAAAAACTTAACAACAAAGCGAACACCGGCAAACGTGCTGAACATTGCATTAATGGGATGATAAAATTAGTAATCCAACGATCACGTTTAGAGCTGATATTTCTGGTGGCCATTAATGCCGGAATGGCACAGGCATAGCCTGATAGAAATGGAACAAAGGACCTTCCACTTAAGCCGATCAGTGAAAATGGTTTATCAATTACTGTTGCGGCTCGAGCCAAATATCCAGAGCCCTCTAATATTCCAATTCCCAAAAATAAAATAAAAATTTGTGGTACAAAAACCATCGCTGCACCAAAACTAGCTACGATTCCGTTGGCTGCAAAATCAGCCCACAACGTACCTGGCCCCAATTCAGAAACGAACTTCACCAACGCGCCAAAGGCACCATCGACAATATCCATAAATGGAGCCGCAACCCAAAATATGGAGCTAAATAAGGCGCCCATGATAATCAAAAAACTTAGAACTCCTAATATGGGATGTAATAAAATCTGATCCCACCAAAAAGTATTTCTGAAAATAGCATCGATTTTATCCGGTTGTCCTAATACCTTTTCAGTCAATCGATCCATTTCAGTTTGTACCTGATTAATTTTGTCATCTTGCCAGTGAGCTATTTTTTGTTGAAAGCGAACCACCGATGTTTTTTTTGTCGGAGTGATCGCCACAGAAGCCGCCAAGGAATTTGCTGAGGGCAGGGGTAATGAACGCACAGATTTAACTAAATCTATAACTCCACCACCTAAAATTCCGTCAGTGATAACAACTGGACACTTAAAATATTCCGATAGCAAGTTTGTATTTAATTGAATTTTATTTTTACTCAATAAATCAGACATCGTGACTGCTATAACTAAATTAAATTTGGCTTCTTTCAATTGCTTGGCTAACAACAAATGTCTAGCCATCTGAGTGCCATCCACAACTAAAATCACTTTATCCACCTGAAAATCAGGATGATCATATAAAGCCTTATATGTGACTTCTTCGTCTGCACTTTTGGGAAAAAGTGAGTAAGTACCCGGAGTGTCCATCACTAAAAAACTATCACCATATCTGGAAGCTAAATCTCCAATTGAGTATTCAACAGTAGCGCCTGGATAGTTCACAGTTTTAAACTTAGAACCAGTCAACCAGTTGTATAAGGTTGTCTTACCAGAATTAGGAGCTCCCACAAGGGCCACTACTGATTTTTTATTTGAACTCATACTGGACTCACCTTGATGCATTTTGCTTCTTCATGTCTAAGTGCCATAACGATATTTCCCACACGATATAAGCGAGGTCCCTTAAACGGAGCTTCCCCCAACCATTGTATTTTTTGATTGAGCATAAATCCCATTTCTTTCAGGCGTTCGATGGTATCTTCCGGTCCTTGAAAGCGAGTGATCAACACCCAGCTTTTTTTAAGATGAAAATCCAATAAAGTCATAATTACCTCATCGCTAAAAAAAAGTTCAAATAGAGTCGTTTGATAAACAAGCCTTGAATATATCTTGTTAAATATAGCGGGGATCTACGCGAAAACACATTCCCAGAGAAGCTCTAATTGAAAATGGCTATCAATTGAAAGTTTATTGCAAACCAGTTGATAAAACTAGACCCGTAGGGTGTAAAATAGCAAGATATAGAGTAGCAGGTGTAGAATGCAGATAACTCCTTGTCATTTTTACTTAACTTAATCAAACTTCCAATATGAACACTATCTTTTCGTCAATCACACGCGCTTTTCGAATATTATTCGACCCCCAGGTTTTGGGCAAAATTCTAAGCTTAGCCATGGGAAGCTTTTTTATTTGGTTGGGAGTGCTATTTTTTTATTGGACTACTTTTGTTGATTGGATTTATCAGCCCTTATTTCATATTACTTGGATACAAACGCTATTTACAATGTTTTCACAAGTGCTCAGCCCTGTCGTGACGGTGACACCAGAGCAGATCTTATTGTTACTTGCAAAAATTTTAGTTTTGCTGGCTCTGGCTCCCGTCGTCTATATCAGTACTTTATTGCTTTCCGCTTTTTTGTTAGTTCCTTTATTGATTCAGTCGGTAATAAAAAAAGACTTTCCACATTTTCAAAAACGGCGTTCGGGAAATATTTTGATCAACACTTGGATCACCGTAAAAGCCACTGTGATTTATTTTTTAATTTTGATTTTAACCTGGCCCTCCTTTTTTGTTCCAGGCTTACAGGTTTTAATTCCGTTGTTGTTAAATGCGTATTTAGCGAAGACTATTTTAACACATGAAATTCTGCAGGAGCTGGCTGATGAGAACGAAATTAAATTCATCAAATCTAATAAATCTTTCGAGCTATTTCTTCTGGGGTTTATCACAGCCGGTCTGTTTTACATTCCCTTTGTAAACTTTTTTGCTCCAGCAATTACTATTCTTAGTTATATTTATTTTTTAATCAGCACCCTACAGAAACTCCGTTAGCCGTAAAATCACACCGACTGCACACAGTTAAGAATTTCACTGCCCACACTTTATAATGATACCTAACTATGCAAAACTTTTGGACTATTTCAAATTGGGAAAAACAGGACAAACATCTAATTTAAACTAACCTCGCTAAGATCCTGATGTCCTAATTTGATTTTCATATTTGGAAATTGCTTGGAAAGATTTTTTAGTAGAATTAAATTTTTACGATTATTTTCATGATTGCGAGTAAAGTCCCCTGGTTCGACTTCATTATTCCAACCCCAGGCAGTGTGACAAGTGTCACCCGTTACCAACACGGGACCCTCCGTAGTCCTAACAACAAACGCAAGACTACCATCCGTATGCCCTGGCACATGAATCGCAAACAAAGATTGATCACCAAAAACATCGACCAGGCCCGAATATTTATTATCAGGATCGTTTTTAAATTCTAGCTCCTGAATGGGGCTATCAATTTTTTCAAGAATTCGATTTGTTGTTCCATTGATAAATAAATTAATAAAATATTTTGCTCGTAGCTCCATGGGGCCGGTGTAAATTTTAGTTGCTGGTGGCAACGCTGGCACCCCTGATATATGATCCAAGTGAGCATGAGTTAAAAACACGCCTGACAATGGCGTTGGTAATTCAGCAATAACTTGCGTGTTGGTCGAGGAATGTATGCTTTAGCTGACTAACAACCTAAAGATTACAGACAATACTACGGCATTTGCATTTTACGGCAAAATTTTATAAATGGAATCACTTCAATATTAGGCTCTGGGGAAAAATGATCCATCCCCAAATGCACTTGATAGAAATAGGGAATCTGCGTTCTTTCTTTAAAATAAAAAAGATGTGGAGACGCTGCTCTTTCTCCTGATTTGCATTCCACTGCAAAAATTGGTTTTTTATTTTTTAATACAACAAAATCAACCTCACGCCCTTCGGTGTCTTTTAAAAACCGTAAGCTCATCTCGTCGCCTTGAGTGTCTTCGATGAAATGACAGTACTTTAAAAGCTGCGCAGCCACAAGGTTTTCAAACTTTGCTCCGAGATCCGTAAGTCCACCCCAATCCCAAAAATACAATCGGTGCGATCGCTTAACCACTCTTAACTTTTTTGGAACATACGGCGTCACACGAAAAGTCAGATACAGATTATCAAATATACCAATCCATTTTTGCACGGTTTTTATATCTACTTCAATTTCATTCGCCAAAGATTGATATGACAAAATAGATGCGACTCGCTTTGGAAGTAATGACAATAAATTTTCCATATTCGAAACGTCTTTCACGTTTTCAAGATCGCGCAAATCCTCATACAAAATCCTACGCAAACGCTCCCTACGCCAACGATTCGCTTGCACCTCATCATTTTCAGAATAAGGTTCAGGGAAACCACCGAAGCGCAACAATCGATCTAATTCTTTGTTGGTACTTATTGATAACTCTGATACTGAAAGAGGATGCATTCGATAAAAATGATAACGACCCATCAATGAGTCTCCACCCTTAGAATAGTGATCGATTCGGGCTGAACCCGTGACTAGAAATTGATGTTTTAACCTTTGCTTATCATAAAAACCCTTAATTAAATTTCTCCAATTTTTGTATTTATGAATCTCATCCAAAACGATCAAAGGTTCGTTCAACGGCAAACGCCCCGTACGGATTTGTTCTTTGTTCGTAATATCATCCCAATTCAAGTATGCTGGACTTTCAATATTCGGTGGGTTTAATAATGAAACTGCAAAAGTGGTCTTACCCACTTGGCGAGGACCACCAATTAAAACCATTTTCTTTTTAAGATCATTAATAACATACTTTTGTAAGTAACGGGCAAAGCTTTTCATGTCTTTATCTTAGGTTACGTACAAACTGGAGTCAACTCCAGTTTGTACGCGTAAATACTGGAGTACAGTCCAGTTTGTACGGACCGACTAAATCAAGCCGATTTCGCGCAGTCGTTGCATCAAGAACTCGTGGGCCGAGATATCGGCGTACTTAGCGCCCTTACCTTTGCAGCTGGGTATACAAGACAAAATCGCCTCTGGATGAGGGTGCATAAAGAATGGCATCGAGTAACGACTGCGGAAAGTGGCCTCGGGTGTATTGATCACCTGATGCGTGGTCGAAGGAATCACTTCATTACAAATTCGCGATAACATATCACCCGCATCCACGATCAAAGTATCTGGGGCCGCATTCACATCTAACCACGCGCCATTACGATCCTTTAATTGCAAACCTGCCGCGGTTGCAGCCGGTAATATCGTGATCAAATTAATATCTTCATGCGGAGCCGATCGCAAACACCTAGTATCCACCCCCGCTGGAATCGGCGGGTAATGCAACAAGCGTAAAATAGAATTGCCGTCCTCGACCATATAATCAAAGTAATGCGATGGCACTTCCAACGAAAAGGTCAAAGCTTGCAACAAAGCCTTACCAGCATTTTCTAACTGCTGATACAACTGAGTCATCACAGGTTGAAATTCAGGGATTTCCTGCGTTGGCCAAATATTTTTAGGATACAAATCAAAATAGGGATGCGTCGCTGCGACCTCTCGACCAACATGCCAGAATTCTTTCAGATCCATCACCGGGCTGTCCTTAGCATGCTCCTTACCAAACGGAGTATATCCCCGCTGTCCACCCTGTACTCCACTGTAATTTAATTTTTGCTCAACTGGTAAATTAAAAAATTTTTCTAAAATTTGATAGGATTGAGTTAACAGATCCGTCGAAACATCGTGATCTTTTAAAATAATAAAACCATAATCCTTCAATCCTAAAAACAAATCCCTGACGAATTGAATCTGCTCCGACTCGCGTCCTTCTGTAAAAGATTTTAGACTTAACGTCGGAACCGCTCTGGTTGAAATTAACGAACTTGTTTCGATTGTAATTTCCAAAATATCCCCCTATTTGACGGTATGATACCGCAAGGAACTAGCAGGCGTTATAAAAAGCAGCAACAGAATTATTGCAGATAAGTAAAAATTTAACTAAAAAAAGAAATCACTTACATATCAACTATACTGATGGAGGTGATTTCGATCGCTTCCTCAGTCAAGTAACGAAAATAGATATCAGCCTCGTGTAGTCGCACGACATGCGATTGTCGATAAGGACCCTCTGCTTGTCCTTCATAGCCTCGATAAATAATCGGTCGTGGATCCTGCCCAATCACTTGTTCAATCAGTTCTTGTAAGCGACTTCTATGATATTGGTTCTGCCAATCTATCAGTTGAGCTTGCGCGGTCGTCGTCCACGTAAAAGTCCAAATTTTGCGTGGCTCTGTCGACTGCACCCAACCCTCTACTGATGTTCTATCAGCCAAGTTTATATCTAAACGGCTTTGCATATTTACTCCGACTTCGGATTCACTAGTCGCATTTGCAAATTCCATTTTATAATTTATTGAGGTTGAATTTGCTGGCTGAGTCTTTAACGGACCTTCTACTTCTGACAAATAGGGTTTAATATCCAGTATTGGAGTGCCTTCAATCAAATCTAAACCCGAGACAACAAGATGGTCCGACTGTACAGATTCTAATTTTAACAAAGATAAACCAATCGGATTAGGTCGATGTGGACTGCGAGTCGCAAACACACCCATGCTGTCACCACCTAAACGAGGCGGATGAACCTTAGCATGAAATCTTTGATTCGTATTTTTATGAAATAAAAAAATAACCCACACATAGGAAAATCCCTGAAGCCCTTGCAAAGAAATTTCTGGCTGCCACTTAGCATCGATAAGGATCTTCCCCTCAGCCAAAGGCACTAGGCCCGGCTGCCTGGGGGTCCCAAATTTATCTTTGTAACAGGACTCAATACGACCGATGATCGACAGATTTACCATGTGAGATAATTACTACCGCTTTCATATTTGTGAGATTTATTTCCCAGATTTGCAAACTGCCGCGATTGATTGGCGCGAATATAATGGATTCAGGAACAAATTGCTAGTTGTAAAGATTCTAATACCAGATCAATAAGCAGGTAGGGTTCACTTGTGCGAGGTCAAAAATAAAAATGCCGACCTGTTCAGGACGGCATTTTCTAAAAGGGAGGGGGCTAAATTATTACTTCGTGATTAAGCGTGTGCTTGTGACATCGAACCAGCTCGCTCTAATAAAGCCGCTTTGTTCTTCACTAAAATGTCACGACCACGAAGTTCAATAATGCCTTCATTTTTTAGGTCCGTTAAATGTCTAGATAAAGACTCGTTGATAGTTCCAGCCAACTGAGCCAATTCATTTCTAGAAAGTTTCAACGAAATAAACGATCCAAGTTCAGTCGTATCACTGGCTGCACGAGGATCTGGTTCGCCAAATCTTTCGCTCAGATTGTAAATCTGAAATGCGATTCGCTCTTGTACAGATGCCAAGTAGTGCAACTGGGCCTGAGCTTCCAAATGCGCAATGTCCTTCATTGCCTGAGTCAGAATCCCCTTCACAAATACAGGCAAAGTTTCCATTGCCGCCATGATGTTTTCTTTCGAATAAAAATGTAGTTCCGTATCGCGAGCAGTTTCAGCCGAAGTCGAGTTCACTGAACCACCTAATAAATTTTGGTAACCGAAATATTCTCCGGGCCCAACAATCTTGGTGATGAACTCTTCATTCGACATGCGACCACGTTGTACACTTTTACGAACTAAAATTTTCACAGCGCCGGATTTGACAAAATACAATCCGCGAGGTTCATCCCCGGCTTTGAAAATCACTTCTCCACTGTTTGGTAATTTGACTGACTCATAAGTCATGTTCCACGGCATCTGGTTCACAATATTAAATCCTTTATCTGTTCTAGTTTCTTTTAATCCTCCCACTAGGGAAGGGGTGGACTGTTCGGTTGTAGTATTAACGGCTGCGTATCCCATACTTTGCTCCTTTGCTAGATTCGCTTAGAATCTGTCTTGTTTTGACACATTTAAGTTTTGACTAGGTTTTGATTAATCAATACTAGATCAAAACCTTCACCATTGAAAGACTTTTTTTCATTTTGAAACAAAAGATTCTGATTCTTCTCACATTTAGGGTTTGCAAGCCCAACAGAACTTACTTATATTCCCAAAAAATACTCAAAAAAATTAAGACCTTGGGAGGTTTTTATGCCGATCAGATCCACCCTATTATCCTTGTTTTTTGTAGGAATACAAATTTTAAACACCTTGTTATTTAGTTCCGCCAGCTTGGTCACTTTTTCTATTTTCAGTGCGACGGGAAATAACACCGCCATTGCAGCCACTCCCATAAAAGTGGGACTGGTCCTTGATAAAGGCGGCAAGGACGATAAATCCTTTAACTCGGCCGCTTACCAAGGTGCTACCAGGGCCCAAAAAGAACTGGGTATCGAACTGAAGTGGGTTGAGGCTACGGACTCTAACGCCATCGAAAGCTTGCATCGCTCATTAGCTAAAAAAGAATATCAACTGATTATCGGTGTTGGCTTTGCGCAAATGGAAGCCGTTCAAAAAGTAGCTGCGCAATTTCCCAATACAAAATTCGCCATCGTTGACGGCGACGTCAAAGGTAACAACGTCAAATCTCTTCTGTTCGAAGAACACGAAGGCTCTTATCTAGTTGGCGCATTGGCCGCATTAAAATCCACCAGCGGCAAGGTTGGCTTTATCGGCGGCATGGATATTCCCCTGATTCGCCGCTTTGAAACTGGATACAAAGCTGGTGCACAAAAAATCAAACCCAGCGCGCAAGTCATCTCTAACTTTATCGGAGTGTCAGGCGAGGCCTGGAACAACCCCGCTAAAGCTAAAGAGTTGGCCTTATCTCAATATGCAAATGGTGTTGATGTGATCTTTGTCGCCGCTGGCGCCTCCGGTAGCGGTGTCTTCGATGCCGCTGAAGAAAAAAAGAAATTAGCCATTGGAGTAGACTCGAATCAAAACTGGATCAAGCCAGGCTTTATTTTGACCTCAATGATGAAACGCGTGGACATCGCCGTATTTAATGCCATCAAAGATATGACAGAAAATAAATTTCAGGCTGGCCCTACTCGCTTTGGTTTGAAAGACAAAGGCGTGGATTATGCCATGGATACTCACAATGAAAAATTGATCAGCAAACAGCAATTGCAGCAAATAGAAGACTTGAAAAAGCAAATTATTGAGGGAAAAATAGTAGTACCTGATTTTTATAAAATGAAAAAATAACTGCTGAGTAACGAATGTTGGAAATGGTGTAAAGTCAAAAGTGCTGGAGCAAAAAAACGCGTCTAACTCAACTACTGTTGCTGTTGAGTTCAGAAACATTTCAAAAAAATTTGGAGGCCTTGTTGCCAATAACAAGGTCTCTTTTTCTATTCAACGCGGTCAAATTCATGCCCTGATTGGCGAAAATGGCGCTGGAAAATCGACCTTATGTAAAATTCTATTTGGCATCTACCAAGCCGATGAAGGCCATATTCTTATCAATGGTAAACCTGTCAAGATTACCAACCCGATGATCGCCAAGCAACTCAAGTTGGGAATGGTACATCAGCATTTCCACTTAGCGGATCCGATCACAGCCTTAGATCATGTCATTCTTGATATGAAAAATATTGGCGCCGGTGCGAATACAAATATTTTTTCCTGGATTACAAACTTACTTTTTCCCATACCTAGAAATTCGATATTAAAGAAATTAGAAAAATTATCGGAAGATTACGGAATGCCAGTGCCATGGCAAACGCCCGTTGGAAAAATTCCTGTGGGCTTGCAGCAACGATTAGAAATTATTAAATTACTTTTTAACCAAGCCGATATTTTAATTCTAGATGAGCCCACCGCCGTATTGACTCCGCAAGAAGTCGACAGTTTTTTTGAACAGCTACGAAAATTAAAAGATGCGGGTAAAACTATCATTATCATTACTCACAAGCTGAAAGAGGTCATGGCTTTGTCGGACACAATCACTGTGTTTCGCCAAGGACAGCATATTAAAACAATGCCTACTCACACAACGAACATGGATGAGTTGGCTGAACTGATGGTCGGAAAAAAATGGTCACCCACACAAGCGGTGCGCGAGCGCCAAGCGTCGGGTACGACTTTATTGTCCTTCCGTAATTACTCTTTATCCGATGGTAAAAAGAAAATTCTGGATAATATTAATTTCAACATGCGTCCGAATGAAATCGTCGGCATAGCGGGCATCGAAGGCAATGGCCAAAACGAGTTAGTAGAATCCATCGTGAGTCCTTTGAAATACAAAGGACGGCGCTGGGGACATATCGAGTTGCGCGAACACTCTTTACTGCAAATGACGTCTCATCAAATTAAAATGTTAGGTATTTCCTATCTACCGCCGGATCGAACGACGCAGGGATTATTGTTAGAATCCAATAGCTACGACAATTTTATTTTGGGCTATCATCGCACGGACGAATTTCAGAATCGTGGTTTTTTAAATTTTGCAGCCATCACTGAACGTATTAAAAAAGCTTTCGAAACTTATGATATTCGGCCCAAAAATCCTTTGTTACCTTTGAAAAATTTTTCCGGTGGTAATCAGCAGAAATTAATTATCGCTCGCGAATTAATGGAGCTTCCGGATTTGTTAGTGGCTTGTCAGCCCACTCGCGGTGTTGACATCGGAGCCATCGATCGCATCCATCAAGAATTTTTTCGCTTAAAACGCGCAGGCGCTAGTGTCTTGGTGATTTCCTCTGATTTAGACGAGTTGTTTCGAATTTGCGATCGCATCGTTGTCATGTACGATGGCCAAATTACTGGCCAATATTTTTATTATGAATTTGATGAACAAAAAATTGGTGCATTGATGGGGGGAGCCTCAGTATGAAGAAAGCTAAATCTTCAACTATTGAATCCATTTTTACTTCTGCGTCACTTTACTCTGTTTTGGGATTTTTGTTTGGCCTAAGCATCTCGTTACTGCTTGCTCGCATGGCTGGTGAATCACCGATACAAGTATTAAAAATTATTCTAAATAGCGCTTTTGGCAGTAAATACGATTTGGGATTAACTTTATTTTACACCACTCATTTTTTATTTACGGGCTTGTCAGTTTCTATCGCTTTTCAATCTGGTTTATTCAACATTGGCGCTGAAGGACAACTGACTGTTGCGACCATGGCGGCTGCAATCACTGGAATATTAATTCCAAATTGGCCTTTTCCATTGGGAGTCATCGCTTGTTTGACTTCTGCGATTTTTGCTGGTGCCTTGTGGGGATTTATTCCTGGCTACTTGCAATCCAAGCGCGGAGCCCATGAAGTTATCGTGACAATGATGTTAAATTTTGTGGCTGCAGGATTGACAAGTTATTTGACTTTGAATTTTTTCAAAAATCCAGACTCGCAAAATCCCGAAACAGCCGCCGTGGGTGCTGGATCGATGATGACTGCATTTGATCCCGTTGCAAAATATTTTTCAGACTCACCTGCGAATTTTTCATTACTAGTCGGTATTGCCTTATGTGGTGTTTACTACGTACTGATGAATAAAACTATTTGGGGTTATGAATTAAAGGCCGTTGGACAAAATGAAGTGGCTTCGAAAACAGCTGGAATTAATGTCGCTAAAAATAAAATTTTAGCAATGACTTTAGCGGGAGCCTTTGCCGGCTTTGTGGCGCTGAATGAAATCAGTGGAAGCGCTGGAAAATTTAAAATGGGGTTTTCTGCTGACTATGGCTTTGTTGGAATCGCCGTCGCCCTGATGGCCAATACGAATCCATTGGGGATTTTAGTGACCGCTTTTTTGTTTGGCGTATTACAAAAAGGAACTTTGGATCTAAGCTTAGACAGTCAGTACATCACCAAAGATTTTGCTCGGATCATGCAAGCCGTAATTATTTTAGGTGTTGTTGGATCTAGTTATTTTAGAAGGGACATAAAAAAATGAATTACTTTTTTTCTGTCGCTATTTTTATGTCGATGCTACGTGGAGCCACTCCCCTGGTGTTTGCATCCATGGGTGGTTTGTTAAGTGAAAAGTCAGGTGTCGTACAAATTGCCTTAGAAGGCTTTATGCTAACAGGGGCTTTGTGGGGTGCGATTTTTGGATTGAAATTTTCAAATCCATGGATGGCTTTTGCTATCGCAGGTTTGGCTAGCATGTTACTAGCACAACTATTTTGTTTTTTTGTTTTGTATTTACGTTCGAATCAAATCGTGGTTGGAACTGCAATTAACATTTTTGCCGCGGGAGTGTCCCCGTTTGTGACCAAAATTTTATTTGATTCGACGGGGTCAACTCCCGCATTGCCGATGGAGTCACGCTTTTTATGGGGACCAATTGTGTTGGCCATTGTCGTTGCGATGGCATTGCACCTTTGGATACAACAAACCAAAGCTGGATTATTTTTACAATTTGGTGGCGAACAACCAGAGGCTTTGCAAGCCAGTGGTCACAACGTGTTTTCTTTGCGCTGGATGAGTGTCACTGTTGGTGCCGGCTTAGCTGGTCTTGGTGGAGCCTGTCTGTCTATGTTTTTAGCCTCTAGTTATTCACCAAACATGACGGCCGGTCGCGGTTTTATGTCGCTAGCCGCTTTGATCTTTGGTAAATGGAAACCCTTACCTACATTAGCCGCCTGTTTATTTTTTGCCTACGTCGATGCTGTGCAAGTGCAATTACAGGGCGTAGCCGGCGTGCCAGTGCAATTGATTCAAATTTTACCTTATGTCATTACCATCGTTGCCGTGACTGGATTTTTCGGCGGCTCAAAAGCTCCGAAGTTTTTAGGCCGATGAATTATATCCAAATACTTATTTAATTTATTCAACAATTCTAGATAGATACTCAGCCGTCGGTGAAAGTACTGTTTTTCTGTAACTTTCACAAGAGAAAGTGCGGATTTTATGTCACTTTCACCAGGTTGGAATTAAGTCTTGGAAATGGATGTAAAAAGTCTCGAATAAAGATCTTTACTTGTCTCTCTTTCAATTTATGGGGCGTAGGTACATGCCAATGTAAATTTGAACCACCGATCGAAGAAAAGTTGCGTTATGCAGTTCAGTTCTTAAGCTTAATCGGAATTAATAACTGATAAGACTGTACAAGTTATCGTAGAGGATGGAATTCGATGCCATCCTCGGTGTAGCTTGTTGATGTAAGATTGGCAAAAATAATTCGTAGTGAGTTTTCTTTTTGTTTTTTCGCTTGAAAGCGACGATGGAAGCTATCTATTGATCCTAATTCTAACCTTGATGGTGTTTCTGATAATGATAACTGCAATACCATGGTTTCCTTTTTTTCGGTTTTCCATTCGAATATCAATGGCAAATAGGAATTCTTTTCACTTCGATAGTAACTGACAAAGTCAGGAACTCGGCCGGCTGATTCGAATAACGACAAGGCCTCAACTAAACAATGACTTCGTAATGCTGTTTCGCGATTAGCTCCCAGAAACATAGCTATACCGGAATCAATTATGACATAATGATCTTTACCGACGCCGACGTCATGAGGACTCACTTTTTTTAAAACTAAGATCTGAGTAAATGCCTCTAAATAACGTTTCACAACTCTGGCGTCTTTTTTTAAAATACTTGCCACCTCGGCTACCGTTGGCTCATCACACTTGACTACTTCCATCAGAATATTTAATGCTAATTCTCCATCAAAATTTTTCTTTAATACGACTCCTAAATCACGAAAACATGTTGTTTCTACCCATTGCCTTGTTGCCGCACGGTATTCCTCTAGATTATGTAAATAAAACAAACCTGGCATTCCGCCAAAACGAAGTTTTTTTTCAAACTCGTTCAACTTCAACTGAGCTTTGTAGCTTCCCTTTTTTAAATAATATTGGCTAAATAGTTTTTGATGAATTTCAGATAGGGAAAATGGATATAAATGAATTATACCCACTCGACCAGTTAAAGACTCACGTATCCCTGTATATTGCGAAAACTCTGTCGAGCCGCTTAAAATATACATACCAGGACGTCGATTCTGATCCACATGAAGCTTGACCGCATCAAACAAATCTGGAACCTTTTGCACTTCATCGATGACCTTGATTTTATTTAAAACAGGTTCTGAAAAAGCTTCAGGTGATCTTTCGGCATAACTTCGAAATGTTTTGGAATCCATCGTGAAGTACTCAAGATTCATTTCTTCTGGCAACAAATCACGTAAAAATGTACTTTTCCCACATTGCCGAGGTCCAATTAACCCCAGTACAGGCCACAGCTTAGATCGCTTCTTTATAATATCAATGATGGATCTTTTTCTTTTATGAGGCATGATTAAGTCTAACATCTTATAACTTTAAATACTACCGATTTTTGCAAGATGACGTAAAAATCGGTAGTACTTATGGACGGATCTTCAGACCTTAAACCAGTGAGGCGATGTCATCCGCGTGGGCGAAATAGGTTTGTTTTTTGCTGCAGGCGTATTTATAAAATTTTTCTAAATACGCAACTCGATTAGGTTGCCCAACAATAAATGGATGTAAACCCACCGCCATCACCTTTGGTGATTTTTGTCCTTCCTTATTTAAACAGTCAAAGGCCTGTACTAATTCGTCACACATTTGTTGAGCCGTATATCCTTGTGTTAGACATAAGGTAATATCATTGGTTTCAATCGAATATGGAAGAACCTTCATTGAATCACTGGATGAAATGTCATAATAAAATGGTTGATCATCACAAACCCAATCTGTTACGTACTCCACCCCGTAAGATTTCAAAATTTCGTAGGTCGAATGCGAAATAGAAAAACCAGGTGTTAACCAACCCTTTGGAGTTTTTTGAAAAAATTCCTGAAATACCTTCATCGTTTTGTCGATCAAGTTTTTTTCTTCTTGTAGACTTAAAGCGCTGTGCCCAGAGGAATTATTCCAACCATGTCCCATCAATGACCATTTATTTTTTTTCATTCCCTGAATAATTTCGGGATACCTCAACGCAACTTCTGCGTTTAATGCCGCAGTTACCGGAACCTTCAACCTAGAAAATAATTCGAACATCCGATGAATACCAACTCGATTTCCATATTCTCGCCATCCATAATTAGCAATCTCTGGCTGCGAAACTAGATGTGGTTGAATCGCGGTTCCTAACTTTTGCCACTCAAAAACCTCGATATTCATCACCGTATATATAGCCACTCGTGCTTTTTTAGGTAAAACAAATCGAGGCAATTGTTGATGCGTATCTAATGATTTTAATCTTTAATTGATCCCGCAAGTCTAGATAATAATAACTTATAACAAAGCGCAGAGCTAACTTGATGGCAAGCCCATCAAACTCATTCCTTTTTGCTAGTCCTGGAAAACGTCCCAACAACAACTCGACCATAGTAGAGTTCTTGTTAGGATTTGATTGTGATTTATTTTAGCAGATTTTTTTAACCAATTTACATAGTAACATTGTCAGTAACTGCAGAATCGAAAGTCTTCATGGAAGGGGGCGATGATGAAGTTAGTGGTAACAAAGTTACTAGTATTTTCTTTTGTTTTTTCGTTGTCTGTAACAAGTTGGGGTAAAAAACCAAAACCGCCAACCCCTAGCCCCAAGCCTCCGGCACAAGTACAATGCGTAGATCATGGAAAAAATTTAGATATTATCAACGAACAAGTTTTAATTTGGAAAGAGCAAACTCCCAATCAATTTTTGGCACGTGCTCGAGTTAAGGGGCTGTTGACAAAAAATTATGGCCGTCGCAATGGTCACGAACATTTTCAAATTCAATTGGGCAAGGATTTTAACTCGACACTAGAAGTGATATACAATGAAGATTTTGGCGCACTTCCCGAATTAGTTCCCGGCGCAAGCGTGGAAGCCTGTGGAGACTATATTACTTCGGACGCACCCACATCACAATATCCGGCCTCTCCTGATGGAGCCATCATTCACTGGGTTCATCGCAGCAATAACGAGAAAAAGCACAATAGTGGTTACGTCATAATTAACGGTAAAGTCTTTGGTTACAAACAAACCAGTTTCTAAAGTGAACAACCACCGATCAAAGAAAATATGCATTAAAATGGAGTCTGTGAAATTCAAATCGTGAAATAATTTTTCAATAATTAGTTAGCCATTGCCAGCTGTTTTAACACGCAGTAACTTTCCCACACAATACATAAGATGGGCTCCCATAGCCCTCTTGAAGGGAAGTTATGTTGCGATTTATATTATTGGCGTTCTGTGTTTTTAGTTTTGCATTAAGTTCAGAAAGATCTTTGGCCTGGGGTGGGCGTGGCCATCACACGATTTGTGATGCCGCTGTCTTTTTAGTGAAAGAGCCTGGCCTGAAAGAGTATTTACAAAACAAACCATTCATGATGGGCCACCTGTGCAACGTTCCCGATTTTTATTGGAAATCACTGGGAAGCGAAGCGAATACTTTGGGAAATTCCGCTCACTTTATTGATGTTGAAATTACTGGAATGAAAATAAAGGATGTGCCAACAGAATATAAAAAAATAATTGCTGATTTTACTGGAAAAGAAAATCAAATTGAAAAAGGCATGACCATTAAATCTGTTCCGACCGAGTTTGGTTCTAACTGGTGGCGCGCCGATCAGTTTTTTCGCTTGGCTTTAAAAAATGGAGAACTAGCAAAATCCTCTCCAGCTCCAGCTAATAGAAAAGAAGAACAAGATGAAAACCTGGCTTATAACAAAGCGGCTTTTGATATGGTGGTGGCGATGGGTTTAATGGGTCACTTCGTGGGTGATAATGCGCAACCCTTTCATGTCTCGGTAGACTATGATGGTTATTTATCGGGTCATGGTGGTATTCATGCCTATTACGAAGATTCCATTGTGGCTAACCAACCCTATAACTTGAATGCTCTTATTGTTGAAAAGGCAAAGTCTTTAGAGAAAACAAAACCGAACTTTTTAAATAAAAAATTATCAGTGATTGAACGTATGAAAAATTTGGCCATATTAAGTGATGCTGATATCAAACCGATTTTAAAATTGGACCCAGTCACCAAGCCATCGGTAGTCAAAGAAGAAAAAGGTATGAAAATCAAAACCGCGGCTGAAAGAAAACCAGCTAGTGAAGTCGCTCCGAAATTTAAATCGCTAATCGTAACAGAAATGGCCAGAGCCAGTTTGTTGTTGGCCCAATTGTGGGACGAGGCTTACAGCCAATCTGGATCTCCGATGATGGGAGCCTACAAAAGCTATAAGTACCCATTCACTCCTGATTTTATTGCCCCTGATTATTACGAGATTAAATCACCGAACACTCCGAAGAAATCGGAATAAATAAAAAAGGAGATCATTTGCATGATCTCCTTTTTTTTACGAAACAAACTTTATCATATCAGTTTCAATTGCTATGTAGACCGAGGCGGCTAGGAGCTGCCGCGGTCTACACTGAGATTAGAACATGTAAGTCAATGAAGCTGTACCTAGGAAGTTATTGTTAGCACCGCCAGCTGCGCCAGCATCTGTTCCAACATTTCCACCGTTACCAGCAGCTTTAAGAGTTGCATCTAAGATCATTTTGTTGAACTTGATACCAACACCAGCAGCAACTACAGTTGACGTATTATAAGTATCTGCATCAGAAGTAGCAGTTCCACCTGTTAAAGCTTGAGTTTCATCTTTGATAGTACCCAATAACACGTTTTGTGTTAATGAAGTTCTTAATACTAACCAAGAATTAGCATCATGCTCTACACCTAAGATAAAAGGCATATAAGAAGCTTCTGATTTTTTATCAGCTGCAGTACCTGGCTTTAATTTCAATGTGTCCATGTGGTAAGAAACACCGTAGAAAAAGTTAGTGCCATCTTTCTTCATAGAATCAATAACACCGATATCGATCAAAATGATATCCCAATCAGTTACATCTGTAGAACCGATATTAGATTTGAAACCAGTCATTGAATAAGAACCATAGAAAAATAAATTCTTATCTAAAGTATAGCTTCCACCTAATTTCGCAGACATTTTACCCTTAACTTCTGAATCCACAGATGAAGTTGTAGATTTAGCATTGTTAGCCAAGCCCATATGGAAGTATCCATCCCAGTTTTCTGTAGCAGCACCAACACGCAAACCCATAGTGTTTTGCTTTTTGTTAGCTGATTTTTTATCAGAGTTTGAGTAGAATAAGCTTGCGCCCCAGCTCATCTCAGCTTTTTGACCGTAAAATAATTCAAAAGGATTTTCTTCTGTTAATACAGCTGTACCACCGCTAGAAGCCAAAGCATTACCAGATCCACGAGATAATGCGATCGCATTAGATTGGTGACCTAAGTACAAGCCCATGTAGTTAGAGCCCATCGCTTTTGCAAATCCACCTTCATGACCAGAGTTTGTAGATTTATTATAACCAGCAGACTCTCCCATTGTGTTAGTACCGGTACCGAACTCGAAAGTTCCCCACTCACCCAATACAGCGATGTTCGCTGGATTAATTAAGATCGACTGGATATCAGTCACATGAACCGCATTTTGTAAAGCAGCAAGTCTGGCCTTTGAAGCGTATACAGAAGTCGACATCATTGTCGCTACTGCTACTAGTAAAATTTTTTTCATATTGCATCCTTTCGTTGAATCGCAATTGTTGTTGTTTTTGCTATAACTAATCTTGTTCAAACAATTAAAATTTTCTTAACACTATAAGCAAAATCCTAAGTAGGTCTTTAGCCGAGATCAATCAAATTTTGTTATAAATCGAATAAAGACTCAGGAAAAAACTGTACACGTTTTTAATAGAATTCATTTTTCAGAAAAAAATATCACCTGTTTTAAGTTGAAAAAATCGATGAAATTATTCACCAGTGCGAGTTTCATTCAAATCGAAATTTTTAAAACTGACTCTTTCTATTTTTTTTATCGCTCAAAACACGTATCTACCAAAGTCTAGTTGGATTATTTTGCATTGCAATATAACTAGACCTTTCCGCTTTGATAAACTCCAGGATACTTGTCATTTAAGGAAAAGAAACCTTTAATCCAAACTATGAAGAGACATCAATTGTTAGAAGGCATCGTTAAAAGACACCCCGACGGATTTGGATTTTTAGTACCAGACGATACAACTCATCCCGATTTATATATTCCTAAACATTCTATGAAGGGCATCATGACCAACGACAAGGTTGAGGTCGAGGTTTTTCCCGAACCCGGCGGTCAGCGATTTCGTGGAGAGATAACAAAAGTCATTCAACGATCCTCCAATAAAATTGTTGGTGCTTTTCAAATTGATGACAGTGAGTTTGGTCTTGTTCTAGATGAAGGAAAAGCTTGGGGCGAGAATTTAAAAATTCCATTGGCCTTTAGTAAAAATGCAAAGACCAATGATTTAGTTGCTGTTGAAATTAAATCCTATCCCGGCTCTGCCGATGGTTTTTGGGGAAAAGTCACTGAAGTAATTGGTAATGCCGAAGATCCAATGACGGATATTAAGCGTGTCTTAATCACGCAACACATTCCTCATGAGTTTCATCCGAAAACTTTGCAAGAAGCCGAAGAGTTTCCCCACGAAGTCACTGAAAAAGATTTCAAAGGTCGTAAAGATTTAAGACACTTGAATTTTATCACCATCGACGGTGCGACGGCGAAAGATTTTGATGACGCCATTTACGTCGAACAACACGATGACGGTTTTTTATTGTATGTTGCAATTGCTGACGTCAGTCACTATGTTCGCTTAGGCACCCAGTTAGATTTAGATGCCTATGAACGCGGAACCAGTGTGTATTTTCCCAATTATGTGGTGCCCATGTTACCCGAAGCTCTTAGTAACGAGTTGTGTTCTTTAAAACCGCATGTCCCTCGATTGTCGTTAGTCGCTGAAATGAAATTAGATTTTTCAGGCGAACTTATGTTTAGTGAATTTTATGAAGCCGTCATCGAAAGTAAAGCGCGTGTCACATACGGAGAGGCGCAAGAAATTATTGACGATTCCTATGATGGAAATCAGTTATTGCATGTCAAAGAAGACATCCTACGCGCCTCTAATTTGGCTAAAATTTTGATGGCCTATCGTTTTAAAAATGGTTCGTTAGATTTAGAAATTCCCGAAACGCAAGTCATTTTAGATGGTGCCGGTATTCCAATAGATATCATCAAAAGCGAACGCTTATTTGCCCACCGTTTAATTGAAGAAATGATGTTGGCAGCTAACGTTGCTGTCGCTAAATTTCTAACTTCGAAAGAAATTCCGGCTTTATATCGAATTCACGAAGAACCGAAACAAGAAGCCATTGCGACCTTGGAAAAATATCTGCACAATTTTGGCAGCAAGCATAAGTTGACACAAAAGGCCTCGCACGGCCATTTACAGAAAAGATTGACTCGCGCCTTGCAGGAATTCGAAGGCAAACCAGAAGCGCAAGTGTTAAATATTTTAACTTTGCGAAGCATGAGCCAAGCAAAGTATTCATCAGAAAATGTCGGGCATTTCGGTTTGGGTTTTGAGTTTTATTCCCATTTTACATCTCCGATTCGTCGTTATCCTGACTTAATCGTACATCGATTAATTAAAAGTCAGGTCATGCCATATTCGGGCTATGCCGCTGAAGAGCAAGAAGATCTACAAACAGCTGCTAATATGTTATCCGCTTGCGAACAACGCGCTGTTAAGTCAGAAAGACAATTCGTAGCTATCAAAAAAGCACGCTTTATGCAGAAGCATATTGGTGAAGATTTTGATGGTGTCATTAGTAGCGTTACTAAATTTGGAGTCTTCGTATTGCTGCGTGAGTTTGAAGTCGATGGCCTGGTGCGAATAACTAGCTTATCTAAGGAAAAACTGGAGTTCGATGAAGAACGTTTAGTATTATACAGTCGTCGATCTGGATTAACTTTCGGACTTGGAGATATTTTAAAAATCACTGTTGTTAATGCAGATCCAGTACTAGGACAAATAGATTTTGAAATTGCAGGACAACTTCAACAAAAAGCTGGCGATAAGCGTGACGAGTTTAAAGTCGGTGCTAAAAAGAAATCTAAATTGGATAGCGAAACTAAATCAAAAACGGAAGCTAAGTCCAAAAAAGAATCAAGATCAAAATATAAATCTGGCAATAAAAATGAATCCAAGTTTATTCCTAAATCCGATTTCAAATCGTCATCAAAGAGTAAAGAAAAATCTGGGGCCAAGTCCGAGCTAAGATCAAAATCTAGAAATCGCTCTATGGATCCTGACTTTGAAATTAAACCAGCGTCAAATGCGACTGAAAAAAATAATTTTGATCCTGCAGCTCATTTTGAAAAAGTATTGACTCAGTGGAAAGATCGCAACCCTCATTTGATAAAATCCAACAACCATCAAAATGTAAAACATAGTGGCCGAAGGTCACCGTCCCAGAACGAACGACAGGATAAGCGCACCATCGAGGATGATGCTAGAATTGAATTTCCAGAATCTAATAATAAGAAAAGCTTTAAAGACGACAGGTCTAGACGATCCGAAAAAAAGTTTAATAAAAAATCCAATAAAAAGTCTAAACGTAGAGGCTAATACTTATGAGCTTTATTCAGACTGGAAAACAAATTTCACGCACACTTAGAAATGCCAGTCGTTTGCGAACCATCGTCAGTGTTTTTGCGACACATGGATTTCATAATTTAGCTGAAAAGATAAAACTTGGACGTTTTATTTTAGAACGACTGAATCAACGCAGTGACATTGATCAATTAAGTTTGGCCGAACGCGTGCGAATTAGCTTTGAGGAATTAGGTCCTACCTTTGTTAAACTTGGACAGTTGTTGGCAACAAGACCGGATTTGGTACCCGAAGAGTTCGTTAATGAATTTTCAAAACTACATGATCAGGTCAATCCCCTGCCCTTTAATATTATCGAAGAAGTACTTAAAAAAGAATTTGGTGAAAATCTATATCAACTATTTGCAGAGTTTGATCCAGAACCACTTGGCTCAGCCAGCATTGCTCAAGTGCATAAAGCTAAGTTGAAAAATGGCCAATGGGTAGTCGTCAAAGTGCAACGACCAGGAATTATTGAAACGATTAGTGAAGACTTAAACGTTTTGTATCTACTGGCAGAACTGTTAAGTACCTACATCGAGGAAACTCGCCCATTTAATCCCACCGGTATTGTGGATGAATACTTTCGAACTTTAGAGTTAGAAACTAACTTTATTGTGGAAGCGAATAATATTAGACGCTTTTCAGAAAACTTTCCTGATGACTCACAAATATTAATTCCTAAAGTTTACTTAGATTTAACCACTGAAAAAGTATTAACAATGGAATTCATCAGCGGGATCCCAATGAGTCAACCTGAAGCTTTAAATCAAGTTGACGTCAACGCGAATGAGATTTTGCAAAAAGGTCTACATGCGTATTTAAAAATGGTTTTTCGAGATGGTTTATTTCATGGCGACTTGCACGCTGGAAATTTCTTTATTCAATCTGGTAATAAGATTGGCTTAGTCGATTTTGGAGTTGTGGGACGACTGAATTCAAAAACACAAATGTCGATTGTAAATATGTTAATCGCTCTTTCTAAAGAAGATTACGAAAGACTGGCCAGTGAATACATTGATCTAGCTCCTTTTAGTGAAAAAGTAGATATCGACTTATTTGCTAGACAATTGCGTGATTTAATCGCTCCTTATTATGGACTTACTCTTAAAAATGTGAATATGGGAAAAATCCTGCTGAAATCAGCGGGAATTGCATCAAAGCAAGGGTTGCAAATTCCAACCGAGTTGATGCTATTTTTCAAAAGTTTAGTTTCAATGGAGGGTTTGGGACGAAGAATTTCAAAAGACTTTGATTTCCTAACGGCCTCTTTGGGATTTGCCACCGAGTTATCCACAAGTCAGTTTGCTTCGCAAAAAATGAACGACGAGTTTACCCGAACAGCTCGCGAATCAAAAAATTTATTAAATCAATTGCCGCGACACTTGTATGTTTTACTACGTAAATGGAACTCGCCAGATCACTCTATTCAACTGCATTCAAAACAGCTGGATCAATTGAAACGATCTATTGAATCTTCGTTCAATTTAGTTTTTCTGGGTTTAATTATTGGTGCATTTATATTAAGTGGTAGTTTAATTTTAGCTTTACAGCCCAGTTCAGCTGTTGCGGCTGGGGTTGCAGCACCGACAATTTTAGGAATTCCGGCGATGAGTTTTTTTCAATTCTTGATGGCTTTAGGATTAAGTGGCCTGGCCTTTTTTAATTATATTCGTAAATAATTGGGTTCAACAAAAAAGCCCCTCGATTATTATCGAAGGGCTTTTACTTGCAGAATATTTTAATCGCTATTTGAAAGATAACTAGCCTAGCAGTTTCAATGCTAATTGCTGAGTATTGTTAGCTTGACTTAGAACCGCAACAGCTGCTTGTTGAAGCACACTATTTTTTGCTAGCTCTGAAGATTCAGCTGCAATATCTGCATCACGTATCCGTGAGTTCGCAGCACTTAAGTTTTCGTCAGAAACTTTTAAGTTCTGTGACGTTGACACAAGTCTGTTTTGTAAAGCACCGAAGTTCGCTCGAATGGCATTGATAGATGTCAGTGCATTGTCTATTGTATCCAATGTCATTTGTGCAGTTTCCTTGGTAGCCACAGTTTCTGTTGTCATTCCCAATGCTTCCAATGTCGAATTTGCAGCGGATGAGTTAAATGAGATTCGATCTTGAAATGGATTATTATGTACACCCACTTGAATATCAATCACACCACCAGTTCCGTTTAACAAATCATACCCATTAAAAGCTGTTGAGTCTGAGATACGTTGAATCTCTGATTTCAATTGCTGATATTCAACATCTATAAACTTGCGTTCAGTATCACCAATTGTATCAGACGCAGCTTGCGTACCCAATTCTCGTAATCGAATTAACATATTTGAAACTTCATTCAATGCACCTTCAGCAACTTGAACCAAAGATATCCCGTCATTGGTATTTCGATCAGCTTGTCTCATTCCACGAATAAGTCCTCGTAGATTTTCGCTGATCGCCAATCCAGCGGCATCATCTGCTGCCTTATTGATTCTTTGACCAGAGCTTAGTCTTTCAAATGATCGTTGCAGATTTAAGTTGTTACTTGTTAATCTGCCTTGCGCATTTAGCGACGCTACATTCGTAGCAATTCTTAGTCCCATTTCATCCTCCTTGCATGGCTAAATCCTCCTTGATAGCTGCCATCCTGTTGGCAAACGGCAACATACTGTCGCCTTGGGTTAATAAATATAATTGCTTCTTCAGCATTATATTTTTCGGAATAATTTCTGAAACTTTAAGTCTAGAAAGAAAGTATTTTAATAAAAAATTAGTTTTTTGTTTTGAAAGTTTTTATGTTTTTTTTATGAAGTATTTTTTGCAAATACAGTTTTTTGAAAATGGTAGGAAGTATTTTTATCGGCTAGATTTTAAGTTAGTTAATTGAGATAGTTTGTATAAAGCTAATTAGTATTAGTATAGAAATAGCGACTTTGTAGAAAGTTAAAAAGAACTAACTAATGTCGGTAAACCATTGTCAGGAAGCAATATCCCGTCTTTGTATAAATTTTGAGAACCCCATGATAAGGTTGCCATTCTCAATGATAGGCGCTTGAAAAATTACAATTACAATTACAATTACAATTACAATTACAATTACAATTACAATTACAATTACAATTACAATTACAAAATTGCCGCTAAAATTTTTCTGGTCAACAATAAAAATCTAATAAAATTATTTTCAATACTCAATCCACTGATTGAATTTAAAATGATTGAAAAATCAAATTACAAATTTTTACTTTTGAAATTCTTTTTATTGAATTTCATTTTTCATTCGCTAACACGTTCGTGGTGAAACAATCACGTCCATTACTTCTGTGAGTGCTTTTTCCATCGTCTGAATTTTGTATCCTTAAAATTAAGGGGATCCGGGGACCCCCCTAAAACGCAGGAAACAGATCAATAATTTCAGCGCTTATGAGGCTTTAGCTGAACATTATGAGCGGTGGGTGATCGTTAAGATCAGAAACCGCGGACATTAGTGGATCGTATAGTAACTATCGCTAGTTACTAGCCGCCACTGAATGTCTTGTTCAAGAGTCCAAGTGCAACATTGGCTGATTGGTTCGCTTGTGCTAGCACAGAAGTACCGGCCTGGAGCAAAATATTATTTCTTGTTAATTCAGATGTCTCTTCAGCGACGTCCACATCTCTGATTCGAGAGTTTGCGGCTGACATATTTTCAATACTATTTTGGATATTACTGACCGTTGTTTGAAGACGATTTTGTAAGGCTCCAAAATCTGCTCGCATCGCAGAGACACTCATGATTGCCGTATCGATAGCTGACAGCGCATTCTGTGCTGAGGCTTTATCGGCGACGCTCGTTAAGTTAACTCCTAATGCTGCAGAGTTGGCATCTGCTTTTGATGAGTCGAAACTAATGCGGTCAATTTCAGGATTATTACGAATTCCGATTTGGAAATCCATTATCGATCCAACTCCCGCTAATAGTTGTGTCCCATTGAACTCGGTTGAGTCCGCGATACGATCAATCTCTGAGACCAATTGGTCATATTCCACATTCAGAAATTGTCGTTCGACTGGGCCTATAGTATCAGATGCTGACTGCACAGCTAGCTCTCGTAAACGAATTAAGATTGTACTTAATTCATTCATGGAGCCCTCTGCCACCTGAACTAGAGAGATTCCGTCGTTGGCGTTTCGAGATGCTTGCTTTAGTCCGCGGATCTGAGCTCTTAAATTCTCAGATATCGCCAAACCGGCAGCATCGTCGCCCGCGCGATTGATTCGGTATCCTGATGAAAGTCGTTCAAGACTCTTATCAAGATTCAGCTTTGTATTCCACAAAACTCTTTGTGAGTTTATGGAAGCTGTATTTGTATTAATCCTTAAACCCATAATTCCTCCTCCTTGAAGACATCCAAACATCATCCGTGATGTTTGGTGAACCGACCTGGTTCGAATGGGTACTGTCCACTTATGATACGTTTCGGAAGCTTTTTTATTTCCTAAAGTGAGACATTAAAAAAAAATGAAAATTTAGCCTAAAGCCCTGTAAATTTTTAAAATTTCAACTTTTTCAGGACTTTGATCGTGGCATTTTACGGACGTTAGTAGAGCGCGTGTCTCATAACATCACTATTATATTAGTGGAAAATTACTATTTGATTCCTATAAGCTCGAATATCTGACCTCCAATTTAATATCTATGGTTGTTTTTTATAAATATAATTGAAATTTACTTGAGTGAAATTCTTGTAAGTAAGCTTCTTGTGATGAGTTAAATTCAACTTATACAAATTATGATTTTTGCATAGCAATTGCAGGTTCTTTCTGGGGTCTAGTTGGTTATTGTTTTTTATATTTTTATTTAGTTTTACTTAAATCAGTCATTACCTTAACTGATAATATTGTTAGTTCACTTATAACATGGGTTTTAAATTTCGATTTTTGATGTCTAATATTTCCCAGATTTGATCGTTGAAAAATTCATGTGGCCGGGTTCTAAACTATAATTTAGAACGCAACGCGAAGGACGTAGCGAATCGATAATCACGTTTAAACACACGCCAATAGCACGAGTGAAAAATCAACTCAGCCAAGCGAAAATACTGTCAACAATTATTTTTATAATCAGATTAACTTTCAGAAATTAACGCAAGTCTTCTTTGATCGGTGGTGGTTTGTTAGTATCCGATCGAATTTCAAAATTTTTCATCCACTCCAAAAATAGCCATGTAAATTCAGCGTCATCAGAAAAATGAATTCAACTATAAGGTTCGCAACTAATATTTATGAAATATATATAAAATTTTAAGGAAGATAATAGAAGCGAAAAGTGTCGCAATTAGTATCGACAAATTTATTTAATTTCATTGACCGCAGATCAAACTCATCATTCAAGAAATCCACACTCTCATAATTTAAATACAACTACGAGCAGGTGTTGCGGGCGAGGTGATGCTTTGAAAATGTACGATAGGGTTTCAATTGTGGTAGTTTTTTTGTATATGCAAGCAGGCCTGTTCTCAAAATGAGACAATAAACATTCTTTTGTAAGGTGATATGAGTTGAGATGGATTTGGGGGATGAGGTTCGTGTCTTAGCGATGAGATGGTGTGATAGTGTGAAGGTTGCGCGAGTTGGTTGGAATTGAAGTAGAAGAAGTTGATTTGAGTTGGCGGTAGGTAGGCTCCTTACCTTCTTACCTTCTTACCTTCTTACCTTCTTACCTTCTCACCTACTCACCTCGCCTCCACAAAACAATCAAAATTTTTATACTCAAACTGCTGTCAAAACTTTTTACATCTAAATACAAAATTGCGCCCGACACATTCTCTACGAATACCTTACACTCAACTCAAATGTTCCCTCTTAATTATATGATTACTTCTGAATTTTAAACCAACTACGTACATAAAATAACTTACCTCTTGCCTGGCATCGTTCTTGTAACAACAGAAATTGAAGGAGTTTCCAATGAAAAAGACTCACACAATTCGCAATACTATTCTAGTATGGGCCACTATTTCGCTGACCTCATTAGCTTTACTATCTGCCTGCGGTAGTAAGAATAGCAGCTCCACTCCACCTCCTGTTGTGGCGCCACCCGTTGCCCCTGTCGCACCAATATATGGACAAGGCCCCATTCCAGCTGGAACAAAATTAGGATTCTTCGCTCAAAATGCTAACATGAATCAATACTACAATAACCAAGGCAGTTCCTATAATACTGACTCCTACGGCTTAGCTAGGATGTTGAAATATGCAATGGGAGTTTGTGATCGCAACACCAACGATGGTGGACTATCTGCGTGTAGCTCTTGGACCGGTGGCTATCATGATGTTGCTATCTTTATGGATGGCGCCCAAACAAATATGGCAAAAGTAGTTTTACGTTCTTACCCAATGATTAACTGTAACTATTATGGTTGTGGAGCTTATTATTATTCATTACCCAGCTTCCAAGAATTTTTCTTGAACATGTTAGGATTTAATACCTCGAACATGTCAGGAACTTTTAATCCCATGGTATTAAACATGACCATCTGGCCTATCAATGAAAATAAAGGTTTTGAATTAAGAGCCAACGGCCCTCAAGGCAGTCGCGCACAAAACGTTTTGATACAATTGCGAGTCGAAGAAGGCCGCGTTGAAAATGGTTATCTTGATTTCAACTTAACATACAATGGTGATTCCGTAGGAACAGGGCGCCTAGTTCGCTGTACAACTGCCAATTGTGGCTTGAGTGGGATGTAAAAATAAAAAAATTGTTGAAAAATGATTGACGTTTATAAAAAAGATTCCTCTAATTGGGGTGTTGACCGATTGTCGGTAAAAAAAAAGAACGAACAACACAACCATAGAAGGAGTTCAAGATGAACAAACAACAATTGATCGAAAAAATCGCTGCTGAAGCTCACACTACTAAAGCTCAAGCTGAATTAGTATTAAACTGCGCTATTGAGAACATCAAAAAGACAGTTAAAAAAGGTGACGATGTTAAAATCGTTGGTTTCGGAACTTTCACAAAAGCAAAAAGAAAAGCTCGCACTGGAAGAAATCCACAAACTGGTAAAGCTATCAAGATCCCAGCTTCTTGGGCTCCAAAATTCAGAGCAGGTTCTGAGTTTAAAGCTTTAGTTAAGTAATTTAAGTTTTAAATTTAAACTTTTAAAAAGGCCCGTAACAGGGCCTTTTTTATTTGCAATATCTGACAATTACTGATGACAAACAAAAATAGATTCCAATAAAAAATTTAACATTCCAATTTTTTCGATTACAATTGCTTATCTTTTTATTGAACATAATCGCAAAGGAATTATTTATGAAAAAAATTGCTGTTTTTACCTCTGGTGGAGATGCTCCAGGAATGAACGCCGCCATTCGCGCTGTAGTTCGTAGCGCGATTGCCAATCAGTTAGAAGTTTTTGGTATTTATTCTGGCTATACCGGAATGATCGAAGGACATATCGCGCCCCTAAGTCTAAGGGACATGGCCAACATCATTCAACGTGGTGGAACAATATTAAAAACAGGTCGATCGCAAGATTTTTTGAAACCTGAATTTCGTAAAAAAGCAGTCGATAATTTGAAAAACCTAGGCATTGAAGGCGTTGTCTGCATTGGTGGAGATGGATCCTTTCGTGGAGCTCATCAATTATATTTAGAACATAAATTACCCATCGTCGGTATCCCAGGAACAATTGACAATGATATTTGGGGCACAGACAACACCATCGGTTTTGATACCGCTGTAAACACAGCACTTGATTCCATCGATAAAATTCGCGATACCGCCGCCAGCCATGATCGCTTGTTCATTGTGGAAGTGATGGGTAGAAACTCAGGTATGATTGCCTCTTATGTGGGACTTGCAGGTGGCGCTGAAGAAATATTTACTCCTGATTTTCCAATCACTGTTGATAAAGTCGTTGAAAAAATTAAGTCCGCACAACAAAAAGGAAAAACAAGTTCCATTTTAATAACCGCTGAAGGACAAAAACCTGGAAGAGCCTACGATTTAGCTGAACAGCTTCGCAAGAAATCTAATATGGACGCCAAGGTTTGTATTTTGGGACACACTCAGCGTGGAGGATCTCCAACGGCTTCTGACAGAATTTTAGCCAGTCGCTTAGGTGCTGCTGCTGTCGATATGTTACTGCAAGGGAAAACTGATATTATGATTGGCACCCAGGGAGCTAATTTAGTTTTTCTTCCGTTTGAAGAAGCTGTGAATAAGATAAAAAATTCGCCCAAAGATTATCTTAACTTAGCAAGTGTTCTGTCGAACTAATTGACCGCTATTGTTTTCTTTGTTTCCATATAGAAAACCACACCTAATAAGGTGACAGCAAGGAGAACACAAAATGAAAAAGACAATGATGTCGAATCTGACCAAACTGCTAGTAGCAATGACTGCTATGGCATTTGCTTCGGCTTGTACAAAAAAAACTACTAACGAAATCGTAGTTGGACACTTTGGTTCAATGACTGGTTCGGATGCAACATTCGGTCAAAGCACAGATGATGGTATTCGCTTAGCTTTAGACGAAGCTAACGCTGCGGGCGGAATTAATGGAAAGAAAATCAAGCTGATCACGATGGATGATCAGGGCAAGGCGGAAGAAGCTGCGGCTGTTGTCACTCGTTTGATCGAACAGGAGAAAGTTGTCGCCTTACTTGGAGAAGTGGCCAGCTCTAGATCTTTGGCTGCAGCTCCTATCGCTCAAGCTAAAAAAGTTCCAATGATCACGCCTTCATCAACAAATCCAAAAGTTACTGAAGTTGGGGATCATATTTTCCGCGTTTGTTTTATTGATCCATTCCAAGGTACTGTGATGGCTAAATTTGCCACTGAAAATTTGAAAGCCAAAAAAGTTGCGATCTTAAGAGAAGTTTCTTCCGACTACTCAATGGGACTAGCTGATTTCTTCACGCAAAAACTAAAAGAACTTGGTGGCGAAGTAGTAGCTGACCTTAGTTATCAAAATCAGGATGTGGATTTCAAAGCTCAGTTAACACAAATTAAATCTAAAAATGCAGAAGCGATTTTCATTCCTGGATACTACACACAAGTTGGATTGATCGCTCGACAAGCTAGCGAATTAGGAATTTCAGCTCCATTAATGGGTGGCGACGGATGGGATTCACCAAAGTTATCTGAAATTGGTGGCAAGGCCGTTGATGGCGGATATTTTTCAAACCACTATTCGACAGAAAGTACAGATTCAGCCGCTGTTGAGTTCATGAAAAAATTCAAAGAAAAATACAAAAAAGATCCAGATGGTTTATCAGCTGCTGGTTACGATGCCGCTCGTGTTTTAGTTCAAGCGATGAAAAATGCGCCTGAAGTTACGACGGCTGCTATTCGTAATGAAATTGCCAAAATTAAAAACTTCGCTGGCGCAACTGGTAACATCACCATCAACGAGCAAAGAAATGCAACGAAAAGTGCCGTTGTTGTTCAAGTTCAAGGAACAGCAATGAAATATGTAACAACAGTTAATCCGTAAAAGAGAAAAATACAAATGCAGGATCTAATACAGCATCTTATCAATGGAATCAGCTTAGGAAGTATTTATGCTTTGGTCGCTTTGGGCTACACCATGGTATATGGGATCCTGCATTTAATTAACTTTGCACACAGTGACGTTTATATGGTGGGAGCTTTTGCCGCCTACTACACAGCGAAGTTAATGGGAATTAGTCAGTCGCCAGGTTTGTCGACTTTAATTATTCTGACCATCGCCAGTATGGTTGCTTGTTCGATATTAGGATTAGCCATCGAACGTTTTGCTTATCGACCATTGAGAAACGCGCCGAAGTTGAATATCTTGATCACTGCCATCGGAGTCAGTTTGTTGTTGCAGTATTTAGGTCAGGTGATCTTCGGGGCGAGTCCCAAAGTATTTCCACAAATTTTAGATGATTCGGTTTTAACAACGATCGGTTCTGTTCCACTGAAGCTATTGGATGTGACTGTACTGATTATCACATTGATCATGATGATGACTTTACACTTTGTTATTTTTAAAACCAAATTAGGTAAAGCCATGAGGGCCGTTAGTACAAATATGACTGTCGCAAAAATGATGGGAGTCAACACGGATCGCGTGATTGCTTTTACTTTTGTCGTTGGTTCGTCCTTAGCAGCTGTTGGCTCAGTTCTAGTTGGTATGAAGTATCCAAAAATAGATCCATTAATGGGAATGTTAATTGGTATCAAAGCTTTTGTGGCCGCTGTGTTGGGTGGTATTGGTAGCGTTCCCGGTGCTGTCATCGGTGCCTTGATCATGGGACTATCCGAAGAAATGGTTGTTGCCTATTTATCCAGTACCTATCGTGATGCTTTAGCTTTTGGAATCTTGATTATTATTTTGGTATTTAAACCTTCAGGCTTGCTAGGTAAATACCAAGTGGAGAAAGTTTAATTATGAATGCAGATAGGAATGCCGGATTTTTTCAAGCCAGCAAGCGCCCCGCAATTATATTTTTTGTACTTATACTGTTTGGAGTGGCGATTCAGTTTGGATTCGATAGCTTTATTCAGCTGATTTTAATTTATATTTTGATCAACATGATCCTTTCGATGAGTTTGAATTTAGTTAACGGACACACGGGACAATTTTCATTAGGTCATGCAGGTTTTATGGCTGTGGGCGGTTATAGCTCTGCTTACATTTCTAGTTTGCTTCCTAAAATGTCTGGCTTGATGCAATGGCCTTATTTTTTTGGCCTGGCTGTTGCTGGCGGCTGCGTCGCTGCTTTCGCTGGATATTTAGTGGGTCTTCCGTCGTTACGATTGAAGGGGGACTATTTAGCGATTGTCACTTTGGGCTTTGGCGAAATCATTCGCGTGATTTTATTAAATACACCCGCCGTGGGTGGAGCTCGAGGTTTTCCTGCCATTCCTGGTCCGGAAGATTTTGAGTTCGCAGGCATCACGATTTCAAAATTTTTTGTTTGTTATAGCTTAGCTATATTTTGGGTCGTATTTACGTTTGTTTTAATATGGCGTTTGTTAGAAGGACATCATGGTCGATCGTTCCTGAGTGTTCGCGAAGATGAAATCGCCGCTGAAGCCATCGGTATTAATACGACGAATGCCAAAGTGCGCGCCTTTGTTATTTCTAGTTTTTTAGCTGGAGTTGCGGGATCGACCTTTGCTCATTTTACAAATTATTTAAATCCAGCCTCATTTAATTTTAATCGCTCAGTAGATGCGGTGATCATGGTTGTCTTGGGCGGCATGGGAAGTTTAACTGGCAGCTTGTTTGCGGCCGTATTTATCACCGTCATTCCGGAATTACTAAGACCTTTACAAGATTACACCGGAGTGGATATTCGCATGGTGATTTATTCTTTATCTTTAATTTTGCTAATGATCCTAAGGCCGAAGGGAGTTTTTGGAAAACTAGAAATGCCGGATGTCATTCAATTATTAAAAGCCAAGCGCGCAGCCAGACTAAAATCCAAAGGAGTTCCATCATGAGTTCCTTACCAGTGATTTTAGAAGCCAAAAATATTTGTATGCGTTTTGGTGGTTTGAAAGCAGTGGACGAGCTTAGTTTTCAAATTCGTCAGGGACAATTGATGGGCTTGATCGGCCCTAATGGTGCTGGCAAGACGACAGTGTTTAATATGCTGACTGGTGTGTATCAACCCACTGGAGGAGAAATATTATTTGCTGGTCAAAAAACTTTGGGATTAAAACCATTTCAGGTTTCTAGATTGGGAATGTCTAGAACCTTTCAAAATATTCGACTGTTCAAAGAGCTCAGCGTATTTGATAATGTGCTACTTGCTGGAAGCAAGTCGATCTCGTATGGCTTATTTGATTCTGTATTATGGTCAAAAAAATTTCGCCAGCAAGAAACCGCATTAAAGAAAAAAGCAATGGAGCTATTATCCATTTTTAATTTACAGGATAAACATCAAGAACAGGCTGGGTCTTTACCCTATGGCGAGCAACGTAAATTAGAAATCGTACGAGCTTTAGCAACAGATCCAAAATTAATTTGTTTGGATGAGCCTGCTGCAGGTATGAATCACAATGAAACTCATCAATTAATGGAGACCATTGCTAAAATAAGAAAAGATTTTAATTTAACAGTGCTACTGATTGAACATGACATGAAATTAGTCATGGGGATTTGTGAGCACATCGTTGTTTTGGATCACGGAACTAAAATTGAAGAAGGCCCTGCGGAACAAATCAAGAACTCTAAGAAAGTGATTGAAGCTTATCTTGGAACGGATGAGGGCTAACAATATGATTATCTCAGTAAAAAATTTAAAAGTATCTTATGGAGCCATTCAAGCTGTGAAGGGTATCGATTTTCATGTCGATAAGGGCGAAATCGTATCATTGATTGGCAGTAATGGAGCTGGAAAGACAACGATCTTACGTGCATTATCTGGTATTTTAGAATGCCAGGGCGAGATCCTAATGCATGGTAAAAATATTTCGGGTGTGCCTGCACATCAACGTGTTTTGTTAGGTATGGCGCAATCCCCAGAGGGGCGAGGCGTTTTTCCTAACCTAACCGTGATTGAAAATTTAGAGATGGGCGCGTTTACCAGGACGAACAAATCTGAAATCAAATCAGACATGAAAATGTGTTTTGATTTGTTTCCCAGATTACAAGAACGTAAAACTCAACTAGCTGGTACAATGTCTGGTGGCGAACAGCAGATGTTAGCCATATCACGAGCACTGATGGCCAGACCGGAATTGTTACTACTGGATGAGCCATCGTTAGGTCTAGCTCCGAAGATAGTCGCGCAGATTTTTGAAATTATAAAAAAAGTGAATCAACAAGGCATGACTATTTTATTGGTCGAGCAAAATGCCAAGCAGGCCTTAAAAATTTCCCATCGTGCTTATGTTTTGGAAACAGGAACGATCACGATGGCGGGAGCTGGATCAGACCTTTTGACAAACCCAGACGTTCAACGCAGTTACTTGGGTGGATGATTCCTCGAATAAACTCAATCTGGCCCCAACTTTTTGAAGGATTTTACCGATAGGTTATCAGTTAAAAGTGTTTATATTTTAACTGATCAAATCCTTAAAAAATGGGTGGAGCATGTTTCATTTTGATGAAAGTAAATATTTTCCAATCAACATAGAAATTATTCGCAGATCTGGCGTGGCCCCATGTGATTGCTTTTTATTATTGAAGGCGAATGATCATTTAATTCCATTTTTAAAACAGGACCAGCCCATTCCGATTTCTAAATTGCGAAAAATTCACTCTAAAGAAGAAAAGTGTATGTATGCTGAAATTCAAAATAAAGAAAAATACACTCAATATTTATCTAAATTATTCACCACAGACGACGGCAAGGAATTACTAAATTTTTTAATCGATCAAAATAAAGGCATTGATATTTTTGGTATTCCATCTGATTTTGATTTTTATGAATACTTGAAAGATTCCAAACAACATGCGGATTTGGTTAAACCTCCAGAAGTAAAAAAACAAGAAATTTTGGAATTAAAAAATGGCACGGTGACATTTCTAGAAAACCAAACAGAAAAAATAAAAAATGTTTTTAATGGAAAAGACGAAGAGGCTTTGCAAAAATTTCAAATCAATCACGAAGTACAAACGATTATTTCGGCCTTACAAAAAATCAATGAATCAAATAAGCCTGTTTTATCCAGGGACATAAATGTTATCAATAATGTTACAGAGTACATTCAGACACGAATGACTATTTTGTCTAAAAAATTACAAAATTTAGATCCCGAACTAGCACAAAAAATTAGTAATTCTTTAAACAAAGCTTCAGAAAATTTAGCTGCTATCAATAAATTAAAATCTGAGGGCAAGCACCTAGAACAATTTATGGACTTAAAAAAGTACTCTTTTGCTTTAGAGACACATCTTCGTGTGATTGGGAAAAGAAGTGCTGAAAGCTGTGATTCGTTTAATCAATTGATACAAGAAACGATGAGTACAGTTTCGGACTCTGGAAGTAAAATTTTATTAGCTACTGGGGCAATTAAGCAGACGGATAAGGAAATTGACAAAGAAAAAGATGATTTAATTTTAAAATTATCTAAATTGGTTCGTAAACAAGCTGAAATCATTGGAAAGCTAAAAGCTGGACAAAAAACATTGAATGCAAATTATGTTAAATTGAAAGAATCTATCGGCACTATCGCCGATGTGAATTATCAAACTTTGGTAGCAAACCCTTTAGATCAAATGGGACAAACTTTTCAATTCATGCAGCAGCGAGTTCACGATCTGGGGCAAATCAGTATGGATATGGATCATAAGTTTAATAGCAGTAACATTATGAACATTATACAACCGGGATTAACTATTGATGATTTGAAATCGATTGATTTGGCGACTCCGGAAATACCTGTCACAAAATCAGTGCAAGAAATTATTTCGTCTTATGAAGAGTCAGCTCACTCCGAAATCTTGACTCCTTCTCAAGTTGCATCCGCAACTAGTGTAGCGACACCAGAAAATACGACAACAATTGTGTATCAACAAAAAACTGCGGCACCTGCCGCGGCAACAGTCGAAGCACCTTTAGCGAAAGAATCCGCCACTGCGGAAGAAAAAGAAGTTCCACAAGAAATGCCAACTCCGTCTGTGCAGTTAGAAGAGATTATCAAACATTTGGGATCAGAGAACACTGATCTGATTAAGGCGGTCAAACTATTAGATGCAGACCGGGCAAAGATTTTTAATATTCTTGCAAATGAAAAGCGAAATTTACAAAAACTAACTTCGCAATTTGCAGAGGAAAAACACAAGGTCAAGGACATCAGTGGTAAGTTATTAGAACGAGATTTAAAGTTAAAGGAAGTGCAAACTCAGCTGAACAAGATGAAAACACAGTTGTTGGTTGAAACACAGAAAAAAGAAGAAGCCGAATTACACGCACAAAAACTAGCTGAAGAAGATAAGCACAACAAACTAGAGATCGCAAAACTACGCATGAAACCCCCGAAGGCCTCGTGATTCAGTTAATGAATTAAATTTGTGATTTTTTATTAATTCAGCCAATAATTTATAACGCATATCTTCTTTGATCGGTGGTCGAATTTTTTACGGAAAAATTAGAAATATATGAATAAAAAAGACCTAGTTGAATTTCAGCTAGGTCTTTTTATGTGATCTGTTCGTTCTTGCTTAATTTTTATTTTTACAAAGCTTTTCTAAGAGTTGCTTGCATCAACAAACGTCGAACCCCTTCATCTGGAATACGATTTTGCCTCATGTCTGCTAGTAACTCGATTAAGTTTTCGCGAGCCGCCAACAATAACTTCAGCTCTAAACTGTAACTAAACTCAGGAACTGTCATTTCTTCAGCGGTCGGAACTTCTACGTATTCACCAACTACAGTCGCCATCACTTTAGCATCCTTTATTTCAAATTTCCAAATGTCGTTATCGAAATAGCTCTTCATTCGAGTTAACAATAACTGCGAGTCAGTGCTGTAAAAACCAGAATAGGCATCAAAAGAAGTATTTTTTTGCAACATTTCTTTAATTAACATTAGTTTTAACAAATTTTTTCTAGCTAATTTATTTAATTTAAAGAAGCACCTTTTAGAATCAACGTCTTGGTTTAATGAACAATTTTTATCTGATTCTGCATTCATTTTTTTCATTTCATCAATGCTAAAATCGCTTACTTGAACTCCATCCATAAATGATCTTTGAATTATTGCTAAATTAATTAGATTTAATATTTTGTCGTAGCTACTCGCCAAATTATCTACTTTTATAATGTTGTCAGTAACTAACCCCTCTACTCCACTGCTCACTTCTGTTGTATATACAGTTAGAAAGGGAGCCAGCTTAGTAACGGCATTTGTAAAAGCAGTTACGTAGGAGAAATCTAATAAATCATCCGATCTAGCTTGCTCCCTGTGCGTATAGTCGACCAAGTTTTTAGCCGAGCTAGAACTAATAAAAAGTAGTGAGTTCAAGTCTGAAATATAATTTTTAATATTACTAATCGGATTTAATGCCAGACTGTAATATTTGAAACTTTCCTGAGCATCATTTGCTTTGTTTTGTAAATTTAACTTAGCCAATCGCATTGATCTTAAATAAATATCACCCGATGCTTCTTTATCAGTGGACTTAAAGATATCCAGTTGAGGTTTACTTAAGTAATCTACTGCGATCATAGAACGTAAACACTGATCTAAATTTATCTTAAAAGCTCGATCAGAAGAGTTTGTAGATACATAAGAATAATCATCGTAAGCATCCATAGTGATACACATCGAAGACGCTAATCTTAATGAAGATTGAGTCAACTCTCTAACCTGCTTAACTACACCTGAAACCATTTCAATTTCGTTAAACAGAACGCGGCTTGATTCAGCGACTTGCTCGGATAAACTTCCAACCAATTCAACTAATTTTATTGTCAACTTTTTTAAGTCTTCAATGTCCTGCCTTGTTTTGGCAATTTCGTCCAGAGTTCTATTTTGCAAGGTAATCATCATATCCATTTTAGCTTGCAATTGTTTTAGTTCGAGCTCTGTACGACTTGGACCAGCGCTACCAAGCATTGATCCACCTCCCAATAAAGCACTGACTGCACCAACCACAGCTAATGGATTTGGAGAAGATAATGCAGCAACTAATTGAACACCTTTGCCTACTACATCTATAGCCTGTTGAGCTTTGTCACAAAATTCTGGATCAACGCCAACGGCTTTAGCTATATTTAATAGTTCCTGCCCATCATCAACATATCCAGCTACTTTTTTACCAAATTCATTAGCATGTTTTTTGAATTCTGGGTTACCAGTCAAATCAGTTAAATCAATTTTTAATTGTCCATCTTTTGAAAACTGATTTAACTGTTTAGATACGTCTAACAATTTGTCTCGCTTAGCTTCAGAGTATTTTGCAATAACTCTTGAAATTTTACCAAGGTTAGCAGCTGAATTTAAAATCTTTGGATCTGTAATATTCAGTAGCAAATCATTATCAAACTGTTTTGGATTAGCAGCACCTTCTTGAATGGCGGAATAAAAATATGCAGTCATTGCTTTTTTTTCTGACTCATCATTTATGTCAGTTTTTGATGCCATTTCTGCTGCTAACTTTAAGGATTCGACACGTTTTTCTTTTTCTTTTAACGTTGCAATCCATTTTACTTTATCCACTAAATCTTTTTGTTTAGTTTTAGCAATATCGGCAAGGGCTTGATTAGCCAATTTTTTAGCATCTTCATCAAATGATTTAAAAACGGCTAAACTAGTTTTTTGTGCTTTTTGAATAGCCATTTCTAATTTTAATTGTTCATAATAATTCAAATTACGAAGACTTTTAACATCTTCTGAATCCGCAGCAAAAAAGATTTTCTCAGAGACCAATTCGTTAATGGGTTTTATAATTCCCGAATTGGCTGCTATGTTATTTTTTAATCCTGTTAGAAAAGGTCTCGCAATTTTAAGTTTAGCTAAAATTTCCCCCTCAACAGGAACTTGAAAATAATCCTCGATTTCGCGAACAACTTCAAATCGTGTTACATTATATTTTTCAGATAAATAATTGACGTACTCTTGAATGACATTCACTTTGTTGACTGTTGGAAAACTAGAATTCAATAGAAAGTTTTCTAATCTGACCAAATCCTGACGACTAATTTTACTGTCTTTATTCAATTCGTAGTCTGGTGAAGGTTGAATTACTTGAATGGGTTGCCTTAACCCTTCTCCTTGCACTTCAATGTTGCTTTTATTCACCCTATTTGTACAAGCCGCATTCAATAAAAATGCGATACCCACTGTATTTATAATTATTTTATTACGTAATATGTTTTTTTTCATAATTTAGATATCTCCCAATTTTTTTATTTTCTATCATCTAGGGCTTTTTGAATTTCTTCCTGCACTATGAAACGAATTAAATCTCGTAATTTTTCCCCAGTTGGAGTTGTCATCCCTCGTGTGTTTTTATCCGTTGTTAATACTCTTTCTACTTCTTTAGAAATACCATTAACCATTTCAAGTTGAAAAAAAGTAACTTTTTTGTCTAAAACTGAAATTGCGCTTGAGTTTGAATCGACTTTTGAATTTAAACCCATGTAATCATCATATGTAGGTACTGCAGTCCAATCTAAACAATCAGATACACCAAGATCCGATGAATCTGATATGTTACAAGGATGTGGAGGAATTCGTATTGTACCTTTTAAATCTGGAGTGGGAAATTCTCTTACAAGTGACATTTTTCCATTCACAAATGCATTAACTGATACCCATCCAAACGTTTGAGTTGTGTAAAATACTAATAACAAAGCAAATGCAAGCGGCATTTTGTTTTTTAATGTATACATATAAAATCCTCGTTTTCTATAATAGTTAAATTAGTCGTTTTAGTATTTTTTAATCTCGATTGATCTATATTTCGAGTTCAATCTTATAAACTGCAGAGTCATTATTATTCGTTGGCTTTCGCTAATTCCTCTTTAATGATCTTGCGTATGAAATCTCGGAATTTTTCTGTGGTTAGTGTGTCTTTTCCATTCGCTGGTTCAAACATAAGCATAGTATTCACTTTGTTTATGACCTCAATAGCGACGTTACTTTCCATTAGTTTAAATTTAGTGTTTGTAGAATTTTCCAATGCGGTTATCTTGGAAGTTAGTTCCGTATTTAAATTTGAAATAGATGTGTGTAGTTGTGTGATATCCGTGTCTGTCGCTACATTTAACGTTAAGTGACATTCTCTTCTTACGGCTTCATCTATATAGGTGAATCCTGAAGATGCCCCATATAGTTCCATACATCGAATTTTTTCTATTGGGACATTAACATCCCATTTGATATCAAATTCTTTATAGTAATTATACAATACTGTTCCAAAAGTTGCGTTTGATATTTGTGGAATCAAAAGGAATACGAAGCCTATAATCTTCATGTACTTCTGATAACTGTAATATGAAGCTAATGGCTTTTCGAATGGATTAATGGAAAATTTTTTCATTTATGACCCCCGTCTTTGATAGTTTTGTGGTTTTGCTTGTTAGCAGCGATCACAATAGCAAGGGTCGGGCCAGACAACTGTGGTTCTCAAATCTAATTAATTTGAATTTGAGGTTCTAATTCTGGATTTTTGGATTAAAATATCCGAAATTCTATAAAATAAACTATTTTCTTAATGTCTCATGTTTGATTGAGCCGCCAATCTACCACAGGCAAATATTGACTTAAATAACGTGTCTTCTTCTTATGACAGTTCAACTTTGTTACCTAAAATTTTAACGCAAGTTTTCTTTGATCGGTGGTCGCTTTAAAAGACACAGCAGTATTGACGTTTGCGGAATTAGAAGTAAGAAAATCCTCCACGCTGCCCTGGTAATGAAAATTTTTTGCAAATAAGTAAGATATATTTGAAATAAAAAAAGACCTAGCTTTATAAGGCTAGGTCTTCGCTTTTCAATATTCTTTAGTTTCCGTAGTAAGAATATTTTATATTTTCAAATCGCACCACTGGGCGATGCGATTTTAATGTTTAGCTTAGATTAGAAATCTAAACGTAAGTTTGCGTAGTATGTTGTAACTTTTCTATCCGTATCTTTAGACGGTCCAAATCCGAATACAGTACTTTTATAGTCTTGCTGCATATATCCAAGTCGTAAACCTAAGTCATTTGTAAACTTATGCAAAATATATGCGTGCGTGCCAGTTCCTGGTGTATCATAAAATGCGACTATGTTATCTGAATTTTGGTCAAACACATAAACATTCTTACCACCCATCAGATACTCAACTCCGAAATATGTTGGAGAAATAATTCTATATCTAGCAGTCAATAATGTTGAACTACCTTTCATTTTTTCGCCACGAGTAGTTGCACCAAAACCAGCTATAGCTGAACTGGCAGAGATATAGGCATCTGTACAAGGAGCTCCACCAAATGTAATACATCCATCATTTGTAACTGTAGACATCAGATGTGTAGCAGAAAAGTCTAAGCCAATATGCGCTATGTTCTCAATTCCAAAATACAACGCCTGAGCTTCAATTTTGAAATCTACATCCCCCGAACCAGTTAACGATGTGGATTGATATGGTACCGATAACTGACTTCCAGCCATCGTCAAGCTTACAGAGAACGCCTGCAAAATAATAGAGATATTATCGGCAAATGATACTTTGTTTGAGTTGAATTCCAACATCAATGTATCTAAATCTCTAAGTGTTCGTGAACTATTCCCTGCGTTATCAGTAGGATTGGAAATAACCCCCTTAGCTCCCGTCAACTTTCCTGCGCTTGAGGTTAATACAGTCATTGGTGTATGAACACCTCTTACTGAAAAAGTACCATCAGCTACTGGCTTATTATAAGTCAATGCAACACCGTCCAATTGACCATTGTACAACAATCCTGGATATGTTCCAGTTCTTGGACGACCATTTGGAAAGTGAAATGGAGGACCATCAGAAATTGGCAGCCGGCCAAAGCTAAACACTACCCCAGTATCAGGTACTGTTGCATCGGCATAAAATTTCTCTACATATACTTGTGCACCATTTTCCTCTTTAGCAGCAGATAAGTCTGCACTTGTTACTGGCGCTGAACCAGTACCTACTGACTGGGTGTAATAGATGTTAGAGAACTTAGTCATAGTGTATCGAGAATACACTTTGATATTCTTCGAAACGTCTGCACTCATATCAAAACTTGCTCTTAATCGAAGATAGTCAACTTTTGAATCGATTGCAGATGACGTTGGATCCGTTTGCAACGCTTTGATATTGTCATAACGAGTTTCTAACAACCCACCAAATTTGAAAATATTTAAAGATTGATTTGCTTCTAATTCTCCAATCCTATCTTCCAACAAAGATAATCTTTTTATAAGATCCTCTTGTGCGAAAGCAACTGGAGCCATAGCGCTTACTAATAATACTGTGCTAATTAATTTTTTCATATTTATGCTCCCCATCCTATTGTCCTACGACCGCACCAGAGTTTTCCTTTAAACAATCTACTTGGCATCCTTCGGCATCAACCTTGGAACCAGGTACACAGTTAAGAAAAACGATTTTTACCAATCGCAATGCGTCCGCTGATGTTACATCTTTGCTACATGCTTTTTTCACTGCTGCTTGTACGTCCTCAACTTTTCCAGCAAATGCGGGAGTCGTTGCAAGTAAAACAGAAGTAAGAAGCATAGCCTTCTTAATACTTCTCATTTGAATAAACCTCCGTGTTGGTTATTATAAATATTACTTTTTCAAGTACCCTTCTATGCTGAGCTCGAACGAGCAATGTGTCAACACGGCGAACGTTAAGAATTACTTAAGTAAATTTTTTCCACCTTAGACTATAGTCCTGAATGGACTTAGACCATGGTCCAGCTACGAAAGTACAAATACATTCAATAAAGTTAAAATAATTCCAATCAAACTTCCCCCAGCGATCACCCCGGCAGCTAAAGTTTCTTGATTATCAACAAAAATACGACGGACTAAATTGGAAGTATCTTTAGAATCTGATTCCGATGACGTCATCACACCAATCATCCAAAAAATAAACGCACCAAAAAACATCGACCATATATCCGAAAATTTTAATACAAAAGCCAGCCCCATACCCACAGCCGATAATGGAAACTTACCTTTCATTCGAATATTTAAAATTTCAAATGTTAATCCTAATAAGGCACCAATAACTATCGCCATTCGCACCGATGGATGCAAAAACTCAAAACCCTTCATCAATACCTCGGCAACACTTTTCCAAACTTGCACCGATGGCATTGGCATTTGCTCAGTACCGAACTTTGTTAAGTCCCCTTGAAATAATAAATAAAAAACTGGAATCGACAACAAGGACCCAGCAAAAATCCCAATCACATGTCCCACAATTTGTTGTCTAGGCTTAGCTCCAAGCATGTAACCAGGCTTGATGTCCATCAGCAAGTTACTTGCATTGGACGCAACCTCACTGTTGATCGCTGCTGACATAATGTTATTACCAATATTTTTTGGCGAGATCACTGCAAATGTTAACTGCGTTAGTTTTCCTAAAGCCGAACTTGGAGTTATTGCCGTCAAACCCGTCGAGTTCACTGCAATTAATGTAAAAACAAAAACCAATGGCAAGGCCACCATTCCCAGCCACCACTCCATGTGAAAAAAGTAATGACCAATGATCACAGCCAAAGGGCCAAAAATAATCAATCCGACCAGAAAAACCCAACTAGGTACTTCAATGTCTTTTAAGATGTCTTCCTCTTTATTTTTTTGAAATGGATTCTTAAACGCTTGCAGAATTTGTTTGGGCTTGGAAAGAAACGAGAATAATGATGAGGTCGTCATCATCGCAACCCCACCCCACAAAGACCACATCGTTATATTTTTAAATCCCACACCGTGAATCACACCTTCTTGAATAAAGTAAGGAGCTAATATAAAATAATTTAACACTCCACCCAACAGCAATGACACTGCCGTCTTCATTCCCATCAATCCACCAGCACCCATCATTAATATCGAAGAATCAAAACGCACGGTCAGATCTTTTAATGGAGTATTTAAAATGGTCGGCGTCCAAATTTTATAAACTAAATCATCCCAATATTCAGGTAACTGTAAAAAACTTAACTTTAACGCTTTTAATACAGGTTCGTCTCTTAAAACCTCAATCAATGAAGCCACCCCAGCCCCGGCAGTTAAAATCTTAGCTTTGAAAATTCCATCTAATCCGCTGGTCGCTGCTTTTGTAGCTACAGTACTGGAGTTATTCTGTGCCGATTTATCTTGGCTAGAAGCTGAATCATGCTCGCCATCATGTAAGCCATCCATTACCACCGCCGCCGCAAACCCCTCAGGAAAAGGCAATTGCTCGTCATTGATAAATCTTTTCTTTAAAGGAAAAGCAAATATAACTCCTAAAATCGATAAGCATATCATCCAAATTGCGACATGCCATGGATTCAAAACCTGATTCGTCACCAACATAAAAGCCGGAATAGAGGAGATCAAAGGCGCCGTCATATAACCAGCTGATGTGGCAATCGATTGCATGGCATTGTTTTCTAAGATTGTCATTTCATTGGCCCAACCCAAACGTGACAAAATTTTAAAAAATGAAAATGCTAGAATTACAGACGTAATACCCACGCCTAAACTCCAACCCACCTTCATTCCTACTTGCAAATTCGTTAGCGCTAATACGGAACCTAAAATAAATCCAGTGATCGACGAGCGCCAAGTCAACTGTGGCATATCTCCACGGTAAACATTTTTTAACCACCACTCATCTTTTTCTTTTAAGGTCATGGTTTTGACTTGCTCTTCAGTTAACATTTTTAATGCCATAATTACCCTCTTTACAACTGTCACGATGGACTTTTAAAATTCTAACTTTTTTGGAATTGTGCCCAATAGGTAATAGCAACGATAATAAGTATCAACTAAAAAAAGAAAAGCCCCAACCAAATCATTGGCTGGGGCTTTTTTGTCTCGATCAATTTTTAATTTTTTGCATCAATGAATTTTGTTAATAGCGAACTCTGCTAATAAAATGATTCACTGACTAAAATTTTATCGTTTTAACTGAATCACTTCATTCAATAATTCATCTGTTGTTGTGATCGTTTTCGCATTGGCCTGGAAGCCCCTTTGATTTTGAATCAAATTCACGAACTCCGCTGCTAAATCCACAGTCGATCTTTCCAAAGATTTTGCGAATAACTTTCCACGTCCCGCACGGTTGGGCTGACCAAAAGCAGGCGTTCCAGAATCTCTAGATTCCTTCAAACGATTGTTACCCACTTTAAACATCGCTTCTGCATTTTCAAATTTGGCCATGCCTATTTGTGCTAAATCCCGCGCTTCACCATTCGAGTACAAGGCCGTCAACACACCCTCATCATTGAATGATAAATTCGTGATCGTACCCGCTGCGGAACCGTCTTGATGCCAAGAAATCAAATCCGAGTCTTTACCATACTGTTTAGTGCCATCAAGGCCCTTTCCACCCGATTTCAAATCATCCCCAAAATTAATTTTAATTTTTTGATCTTGCAAAGCACCGCCTGCAAAATTAAAAGAACTTTCAGTCACTTCCTGTTCATCCAGCTTACCATCAACTGTAAATTTTAATTTACCTTTTAAGACCACTCCCATTTCACCTTCTTTACCGTCGGTGATCTCTTTACCATCACAAACACCTGTGTACTCCCATTGACGATCTTCCGTTTTATTAAAGAACATCGTTACCAAGTGTTTATTTCCTTGTGAATCGAACACCTCAACACCTGTCGAATAATGAGAAGTTGCATAAGGGTCTTTTAAATTAAATTTCTTTGTCGTTTCAGATCTTGAATCAAGGTTTAGATCAATTTTTACTTCTTTAGTTCCCTTGGCTGGAATCAATGCACGAGGAAATTTAATATCACCCATTTTATTGATGATCTTACCACCTTCATCCGCCACATAACCTTGAACTTTTTGATTATCATTCGTCGTTAAATATCCTTCACGATCAAAGTGAAAAGATCCGTCACGAGTAAATGACTCTCCATCAGAGCCTCTTAAAATAAAATATCCATCACCCGAAATTGCTAAGTCAGTCACTTTATCAGTCGCATCCGTATTACCTTGAGTTAATATGGGATTGACAGCACCGATCTTAGTACCTCGACCAATTTGGTTACCACCTAAAATACCTTTTAAGTTTTTCGCGACGATGTCTTGAAATTCGGCCCGGCTGGCTTTGAATCCCGTGGTGTTCGCATTGGCGATATTGTCACCGACAACCCCTAACGCTTCACCTTGTGCAGTTAAACCGGATACACCGGTGTATAACGATGATAGGATACCCATCATGACCTCCATGTCATTTGTTGGAGTCACTTATATTCGATAAGCGACTCGATATGGAGAGCCCCCTCTACGAGGACCAGCTCTCAAGTTATTTATTAAAGCACTACCGTACTGTCGATATTGGTAAAAACATTTTCTTTCAAAGCCGCTTTATCCATTACCGTCACTACCGTTTTGTTCTTCACACTGACTATCAACGCTGCTTGATCCATTAAAACTAAAGTGTCTTTCGATCCCTTGGCGCTTGCTTTATCTATCGCCGTATTTAGTTTTTCTAGATCTGGTTTTGTGAATGAAATTCCTCGAGTCTGCATGCGTTCAACCGCATGATTCGAAAATTTCACTCCCACCGCAGCTTCAGGATTTTTGCTTATTGGAATTGTCGGCTGCTGTAGCCCATTCCAATTTTGCAATCGTCCCAATGTTTCTTCGAAACTAGGTCCACCTTTTAGATCAGGACTTTTAACAGTTCCTGTCGCAGGATTGTTTGTCACTCCTGCAGGTTGGATCGCTTGGTTATCGAAGGCGTTCACCCTTTTCAAATCCACTGTACTAACCTCCCTTTTTCTGTTCCGCAGAAGGAGTCGATTCTGGTTTTAGCACCGGACCTGTTTTCGGAGCATCTGGTTTAGTCTCCTTATCCAGTTTGGCCATCATGCCATTCGACATTCCCACCGAGCTCATCAACTGAGAGGGGCCTGCTTTGACAGGATCTCCTGCCTTTGCATTAGATTCATTTTCTAATGAAGTCTTAACACTTTTCAAGTCTGGTTGAGGACCAGTTTGCGATTTCTGGTCGTTACTCTTAAGACTTGGGTCAATGATCTTCTTCACATCTTTTAATTTCACGCTTTGGCTTCCCACCAAAAGCACAGGGCCCTCATTCGTATAATTCACTCCCGTGATTGTTCCTTCAAAATCTGTTTTCACACTTAATTTTTTTCCACTCGAGTTCGTTGCAGTTGCAAAAAAATTGTATTCCCCAGCTGGCGCTGCGCGACCATTATCGTCTTGGCCATTCCAAACCCATTTATTTTCACCCTTTTTTAAATCCTTCAATGACACCTTACGAATGATTTCACCATTTTCATTTTGCACTTTTATTTCTACGTCCTTTGCATTGTCTGGCAAATTAAAGCCAAAATCATGATTCGAATCTCCCTTAGCTCGCACCAACTTAGCTGAATCACCAGCTACCGCCTTACCTATGAAATTCAAAGCCATAAATGATTCCGCTGGTTTTTGTGCGGCCTTCATTTCCGTTAATGTCGTATTCATATTTGTCATTTGTTCGACAGACGAAAACTGCGCTAACTGTGCTGCTAGCTCATGATTCTTCATGGGATTCGTTGGATCTTGATTTTTCATTTGTGCCAACATCAATTTCATAAAGGCATCTTTGTCCAACTTGTCGTTACCAACACCTCTGGGTTTTTTACTGGGATCGACCCAATTCGGATCTGCAATTTTATTTAATAGATCACCGACATTGTCAGCACCTAGTTTTTGCATATCCTCTGCACCCAGATTATTGGCCATTTCTGAACGTGAGTTTTCAGCTGCGGCTGATTTTGTATCTCCCCAAGCTTTGACTCCTGTTTTTACTCCCATCACTGCCATCACATCCTCCTAATGTCTTTATACCAATTCCACTAAATAATTCTCCATCGTTGCTGCGCTTTCGTAGTATTACAATACAACTTCAAGCTTGCGCCTTGGATAATTAATTATTGGAATTGGTCTTAGTCTATCTGATTAGGCTCAAAAGTTTGAGCCTAACCAATGTCTATGCTACTAAATCTAGACCTTGTCCTTTGGAAATTCCTTGATAACGTTTTGCTGCTGCTTGACCACTGGCAGGCTTCAAAGGAGCTAACTCTTTGACAGCCGGTCGATAGCCATTGGGATTATCTATGTCCCATGCGGTATCACGCTTAAAAAGATTTTCCTGATGGAACTGTTGCAGAAACTGTCTGGCTTGCTCTTGTTCTTGCTGCTGGTTTCTAAAATCGGTCAAATTTTTGAAACCATCCTGCATCTTGTGAGAATCTCGCTGATTCATTTCACTGCGCAAATCGCCGCCGACATCGACTTTAATCGATTCGACAGAGTACTTGTGCTCATGCAACTTCGAGCGCAAATCCCCCAAGGAATCCTCAATCGCAAGCTTTGCTTCTTTGGTCTTAGTTGATAATTCCACATTCAACTTACCACCTTCTTCCACAACTACTCGCAGATGCACTGGACCCAAACCATCGGGATTCATTTGCACTTTTGCTTCGCCACCACCACGCTTAATTAAATACTGCGCTTGCTTCATGATAGCTTGCATGTTTTGCTCATTTTGCCCCTTGGTTGGAGTGATCGCTGGATTTCCATTCACTCCAGCCGCTGCTGAATCCACCTTGAACTGATCTGATCCTAACATCGCACCGCCGGCCAAGGCTCCCAACCCTGCCGCTGTCGAAGATTTTCCAGACGTATCAGATTGTGAGTCCGATCCATCATCCAATCCACTATCACTAAATGAACCAGATTGCGCAAAGGCGTTGGCATCACCAGTGACCATATTTCCATTCGCAAATTGCAAATCATTGATATTCATCTGATTAGCATTTGCGTAGGCTTCCAATCCGTTTTTAGAGTTTGCGCTCTGGATTTTCATATCCTTTTTACCAGAGGCCGAAATCCCTTCTAAGGCACCAACGGCTCCCATCAGTACGGCCAACTTTTTAGCGAATTCTTGTTCTTCTTCAACAGACATACCGGAATCAGCTATGGCTTGTGAATGAATAGCACCGTTCGCATTCATAGGATTCATAGCATAATCAGGATCCATCGCTAATAGGTCCGGCGGAAGATCTGCTGCCGTCATTCCATTATTTGAAGGAATGGTGCCTAACTCTGATTTCACATTAGTTGATCTTAGTAAGTCGTTCGACAGTTGATTGTTGGTGTTCGCACCAAAGTTGGACATACCCTCTTGCTTATGAAAACCGAACTGCTGTTGATTTTCTTGCAAAAAGAATTTTTTATTCATGTTATCCAACGATTGGTTGATCATTTTTTGTCGCTCTTTAGACGACACCCATCCTGACTGACTGCCATTCGGAGATTGAAACTGAGTCAAACTTTCTTTGGAAATGTTTTTCCCAATCGAATCTGGTAATGACGTAGCCATCGGTTGCATCAACTGTTGTCCCATTGATTTTGCTGCATTCGGATCGCTAAGTAATTTTAACGTTCCAAGCATAGCTAAATACATGGACAAGGCTTCTTCTTGTTTTTCTGTAGGCAGATCCAAGTTAGCTATCACACCCTGAGCTGTTACCTCGGGTTTTTCAGCCAGTTCGGAATTGGGAAGTTCTGTCATCGCCTCGACCATTTTTTCTCGAGGAACGCCAAACTCACTCTCGAAAGAGTCCATGAATTTTAGCATCACCTTTTCCCGTTCCGTCTGATTTTTATCTGCGACTTCTTTTACAACTTTGGAATCTTTTCCGTTAGTGCTTTCTTTTGTTTTCAATCCCTTGCCTTCAGAACTCGTCTCTTTAGAAACTTCTTTGTTAGAATTTTCTTTGTCTGCTCGATCTGCGCTGGGCTTACGCTCTTCCGTTTTGGATTCTTTGGGTTCAACTTTGTTCGTCGCTAGATTTTTTGGTAGCTGCTTGGTTTTATCTGCCTCACTTGGTGATCCCATCCGTGGATCTATTTTTTTGGGTTGAACTGATTTTGCATCCAATGTTTTTGCAAAAAATTCATCCGACTTGTCTGCTGGACTGCCTACGGCTTTTTCCAACTTTCTGTCGTTTTTAATCCCAAAATCTTTTCCTGTGGATGGTCCCATCATTGATGTGAGACCGGTAACCAAAATTCCTCCTTTGTTAGTTGTTATTTCTTTTTGTACCCTGCAAACTTCTCTGAAAACATTTGAGCTTTTTCAGGTTTCAATAAGTTTAAAATTTCGGCTGCATTTTTTTTCTTCATTCGACTAATGATTTCAACCGACAAATCTTCATCGAGTGTTTCAAATACTTTGGCCGCCTGTTGCGGCTTCATTGTTGAATACATCTGCACCAAAGTATCAATTTTTTGATCATCGGCTTTGACTTTTTCTTCCAGTACACTGGAAATATTGGACCTGGTTTTTTCCAATTCCTTCATGCGTTTTTCAAGTTCTTCTTTTTGCGCCGTCAATTCATTTTCTATACGATTCAATTCAGCTTCGCGTGCATCTAATTCTCGTTTACGCTCATTCAGTCGTGCAAAGTGGTTAATCTCTTCCTGACTCCATTCTTTTTTCTTCGATTCATCGGCCTTGTTTTTATCGGCTTCGGCCGTTTTGCTTTTTTCATCTGTCGCATTGGCCGAATCGGGCTTTGCACCCTCTGCCTTATTCGTCTCAGCTTTACCAGCAGTTTCTGCACCGATAGCACTTCCCAACATTTGAACTTCTATTTTTGAAATAAACTTTTCGACTTTGTCAAAATTTTCAAATGCATATGCCATCAACACTACACCTAAAAAACTAACTCCTGCCATTTTCCAAGGAATTTTGGATGACTTCGCTGATTTTTCTTTCTTTTGACGAAGCATTTTTTCTCGCAACTCGATAGCTATATCACTGGAACGTTTGTTTTTACCCAAAGAGGACGCTCGATTAGAATTCCCTTTAGCAACACCACCTTGAGATTGTGCAACAGCTTGAGCTTTTTTAAAAAACTGATCGTAACTATTTTTTGGCTTCATATTATTATCTTAGTTGAAATATTGACAATTTGTCGACTTATAGACAAATTACAGATCTAAAGTGCAGGAGTACTTATGTCTAATGAAGGTAAAAATTTCTTAAAAACAGTCACAATTGCTTTCTTATTTTTTTTCCTGGGCGTGATCTCGACCTTAGCACTGCAAAGTTGCAGTTCATCCCGCTGGACTTCTTTTATAGGACTGGGAAAACCCAACACAAGCAGCCAGTCCAAAGGACTATCTAGAAATAAAAATTTTTTTGATCAGTTTTTTGGAAAAGAAAATTCATCTGAAGATGATATGTGGGGACACATGCAAGACATTCAAGAAAAGATGGAAAAAGAAATGCAGGAATCTTTTCATGGTTTAGGTACTGGATTAAATATGGCCGATGGCAACCTATCCATTGAAGAGCGTGAAGACGAAAAGTACTTATACTACGAATTAAAAATAGATAACATTGACAAACAATCTTTGAATGTCGATGTAAAGGATGGCATGGTTTCTATTTCTGGAAAATATAGCGACGGCAACATCAGTTCCCAGTATCATCAATCTTTTTCCGTGCCTGACAATGTGGACTGGCAAAAAGTTGAAATTGAAAATAAAGATAAAACTTTGGTATTGAAATTTCCCAAACTATAATATCAATTATTTGTATCAAGTTGAAATTTTCTGGGGTCTTTTGCTGGCATAATATGATTATCTTATTTGATAAAAAGTCCGATAAGAAATCATGGACTTTACATGGCATAGCCGACTTAAAATTATTTTGTTTGTTACGCTTTCTGTCGCTATTGCTCACTCGCAAAAAATAACACCATTAATATCTATCACACCTATACAATCCTCTACAAATATTTCACATGAAATCCCATTTGAAATCAGTTGTCCTGATAAAAATCAATGCCATGATTCTGTCGCCGCCATTGTCGATACCAATGACCGCGCTAAATTTTCTTTTTGCACTGGTTTCTTAGTTACGCCTGAGATAATGGCGACAAACCGACATTGCATGAAAGATCAGTACATTAACAACCTAGATTGCTCAGGTTTAAAAATCCGTTTTCCAGCAACTCTGACATACCCTGAAGAAAACCAGGAATGCGATAAAGTTTTAACGACGTCTGATCCTTTGAATAAAAAGGTAAATACGGATTTCGCCTTTGTAAAATTAAAAAGCCAATCGCAAAGGCCTTTATTAAAAATTTCTCAGCAAGGGTTTCAAAATGGAGAAAAATATAAAATATTTAAAATGAATATTCAAAAATTCGAAAACTCTTCCGATGAAAATAAATATTCTGCTAAAAAAATATTTCTAGAGTCCTCAGATTGTCGTGCTTTGCAAAGAACTATTATCTTTCCCGAAATCATGGGCGACTTTCATAATATCGCATTTTTCAATCCTTGCAAAGTTATTGGCGGCAATTCAGGATCACCACTGATTGGATCCGATGGTAACGTGCGCGGACTAATTAGTAATTCTTTTTTAAGTGACGAATCCCACTCCAGTACCGTTGACAACAATTTGGAATATAGATCCCCTGCCGAAACAACTTCTGCTAATATCAATAACCTGACTGTTTCTATGTTTTCAAAAAATGTTTTAGACAAAGTCATGGAAAATTCCGGTTACGGAACTAATTTAGGCTGCATTAATTTAGATATTCCTGGATTGCATTTATCTGCCAATAAAAAATGTCAGAACGTCACGGGTTCCGATCAAGCTAGAAAATCTTCCTCGGCTGCGATTATTGAAAAAGGTATGGAGTCCGTTCGTCATATACTTAACACACGCATTCAAGATTTTTTAAAAACACTTAGCAAGCGCGGACTGAAAGATTATGTCTGGACCTATGATCCCGCTTCGATGAATATCAATCATCCCGATGTGATGGACTTGATTCGCATCGTTCCACGTCCCGTATGCTGGATGAATCAATCACAACAACCCAAGACAACCATATTGCCGGTCTACTTCATGCGATTGACATTAAATTCAGAATTACAATATCAAACCGAGTTCATCGAAGTGAATTACAAATACCAAATCACCGAAGTTAGATTAAACCCTAAAACAATTTCTAATGCGCGATCGGCCTTGAACTCTACCACTACTTACGACCAAAAAAATAATTCACCACCTAATATGCTGAATCGACAGCCTTCTGCAGATTCAAATACAACTGCGGTCACTCATAATAATGCGGATTTAAAAATTATTCTTAAAACAGACCCGGCCACTACTGTGCCGTTTGGTATTCCAGAATTAGCTAGACCCTTGCACTTTGAAGCACAAGTTAAACGCTGTGCCTTGGTTCAATAAGCATTTTTAAATTTACGTTTCAGCAACAAGGCACTGGTTACAACACTGACAGATGATAATGCCATAGCAGAGCCCGCTAATACCGGAGACAATTGGCCGAATGCAGCTAGCGGAATTCCAACAACGTTAAAAATAGAGGCCCAAAATAAATTTTGTAATATTTTACGATAAGTTCGCTTGGAAATTTCAATGGCGTCCAACACTAAAGAAAGTTGTGTCCGCATCAAGGTTATACCTGCTGTAGACATTGCAACGTCAGTACCTGTGGACATGGCTATTCCCACATCTGCGACAGCTAAGGCGGGAGCATCGTTCACGCCATCACCAACCATTCCCACATGAGTATATCTTTGTTTCAACTTCGAAATGATTTCGGCTTTTTGATGCGGTAACACCTCGGCATAAAATTCTTCTAATTCTAACTGCTGAGCCATCTTGCTGGCTGTTCTTT
>JBPOJH010000109.1:0-8624 GCA_052033755.1 Bdellovibrionota bacterium
GACAAATAAGTAGCCTGGCTGTTGGTATAGATGGGTCTAAATATGTACCCATCAATATTCCTCAAATACTTCAAGAGCAAGTCGAACTATTTGTTCAGAAAGCTTCTGAAATTAAAAATCCATTCGAGCAAAGTTTTTTTATTCTGTTTTTTTTACCATATTTGCAGCCATTTGTTGATTTAAATAAACGAACAGCTCGTGTGGCTTGTAATATTCCTTTTTTAAAACATCAACTTTCCCCATTGTCATTTAACGAAATAAGTCGAGAAGAATATATTCAAGCGATCATTGACGTTTATGAAAATAATGACGTTTCATTACTGCGCAAGATTTTTTTTCGAGCCTATGTTGGTACTGCCGAAAGGTATCGAGTTACAAAAAAATCATTAACACCACCCCATCCATTTAAAATGAAATATCGACAATTTATTCAGGAAACTGTGGCTCAGGTCGTTAGAGCTGGAGTAAATAAGATTCCAGAAGTAAGTCAGAAAGAAGTAACACCGAAGGAGCGTCGGCAATTAAGGCAATTCATACAAAAAGAACTAGATGGTTTGCATGAAGGTAACTATGCAAAATTTAGACTTTCGCCATCAGAGTATTTGAAGTGGGCTAAGAAATTTCGATCAAGACAATAGGAAAAAGTTAATTATAGCTGCAACTTAAATTTTGGAGTAGGATCGATTCATGAACAGACTGCAGAAAACATAGTACATGAACAATCGGGAACAAATCGTTTATCAAAAAATTACTTATTCAGATCTTCTTTTAATTCTTTGCCGACTTTAAAAAATGGTAATTTTTTTTCTTCGACGTCAATGACTTGGCCTGTTCTAGGATTACGACCTTTGCGAGCATCATATTTGCGATTAACGAATGATCCAAATCCACGAATCTCAATGCGATCATCTCGCATCAAAGCTTCGATCATAGAATCAAATATTGTATTCACAACAGTTTCTGCTTTGACTCGGGTGATATTTGTTTTCTCTGCAATTTTATTGATTAAATCCGCTTTTGTCATAGTCAGATTATGACTTAATCGATAGGGAAATGAGGAGAGGAAATTTTATTTTAACATATTGCGGTAGGCGGTTTCGATCGAATCGACCATCTTTTTGGTGTCAAATAGACCTAGAACTTTGGCGCGGGCGCGCTCACCAACTTCCGATGAAGGAATCACGCCTGAAAAAATATTTAATAATAATTGCGACAAGTAATCACTATCAGCTGGACGTATTAAAAATCCGTCTTTGCCGTCGGCAATTAAATCAGAAGTCGGGCTCATCTCGGAACCAATAATTATTTTCTTTTGCGCCATGGCCTCGACCATGACTGGATCCAGACCCGAGGACTTTGCCCCCAAGTCAATCAGTACATCGCAATCCGCAATCAGTTCGGAAATTTCTTCGCCTTTAAGGGCTCCGGTCATGATGGCTTTACTGCCAAGAGCTAAGCTGAGTAATTCAAACTCAACATCTTTCCAGGCCGGGCCATTACCCACAATACATAAATAGGCATTGGGTTTTTTGATCGCGACTTTTTCAAATGCTTTTAAAATAACGGTCGTTTCCTTGGCATCCGTTAAATCTGAAAATGTTATAACTAAATGGGCACCTTCAGGAATTTGAAAGCGAGTGCGCATTTGGTGATCGGATTCTTTGATCGACAGATCACCCAGTTCGATGCCATAGGGAACAGTGTAGGTTTTAAATTCGGGATACAAATAATAACGTTCTAAGAAAATTTTCTGTTGAGGAGAACCAACAAAAACGCCATCGGCATTTTTTAATAGGTCTCGATCTCCGCCTAAAAAATAAGTGGTTAGGAATTTATAAACTAAGGCTAATCCGGTTTGTAATAAGCTACCGACGGATTCTTGTGACATCCCTAATATGGAAAACAGTTGAGTCATCTGCGTGCCATTAATGTCGTACGCGATTTTACAGCCTAGATTTTTTTTATATTTACCGATTAGATTCGCAGATCGATCCATGCTGTGAACAATATCAAAAGGAGTTTCTTTGTGAAGCGCTAAGAATTTTTGTAAAACCGCTTTTTCGAATTTCATGTGACTTAGGTTTGGAAAGCCATCATGTAGATAATAAACCTTAACGCCATTGCGTTCGACTTCGGGTTTACCAATAAAACTTTTGGTGGAAATCACAGTGACGTGATGGCCACGATTCGATAGGTGTTTGGCAATGGGCCAAAGAAAACCCTGATCTGTGGCTCGCCCTTGTATCACAAAGCGAGCGGCCACGATGCATATTCTTAAAGATTCCGTACTACGTTTACCAGACATTTCAACCTATCAAACCAATATGTGTAGTTTTTAGTATACTTAGTTTATCGCAGTTACAGACTACGACGTAAACCTAATTGAACTTGTGAATTGGTTGTTTCATAAGGAACTTGTGTGTTCACTGATTCAAAAGCCAATACGGCGCGTGTGTCTTTATCTAAATGATAATGAGAATAGATTTTGGCTTGGTACTCAGAACCACGTTGGCGATCAACAAAGCGTACCAAGTTGCCATCTTCGCGTCCGATACCAGCTAAAAAACCAACGTCAGCTTTTTTGTCGACTGGAAATTCAACAAAACCTTGTAAGCGGTAAGCGGAAGCGCGACCAACTTCGATTTCTCCATTTGGTGTATTTGCACTGGCATCTTCAATATTGGTTATTGAGTAATAAGCATAAGTAAAACGAGCTCCAACTGCGATGTTTTTATAATAAGATTCAACACCGATAAATGGACTTAGTTGATTGTGCCCAGAAAAATAATTACCCTCGTTTTCACGAATGATTTGATTATTTTGATCACGTAAGGTGTACGAGTTTCTTGCGGATCCTGGACTGATGCCCAAGTCGGCGCCATAGACCATTGTCAAAGCATCAAAAACTTTTCCTGCTTTGATGCCTAAGTTTAAATCGCCCATACCAGAGATTTGGGAATCGCCTGCACCAGCAGAATTTCTTTGTCCCATATTAAAGCTACTTCCAATCGAAGCAGAGAAGTTTTCATCTAAGGCGTGCGTGTACTTTAATTGGAACTGATTTGAATTTGTTTTTGTCGAGTGCGCTTGAATGCCGTTGTTGATTTGATTTTGTCTAGCGTAAGACACTTCCACTTCACCTTTGGTAGGTGCATTGTTAACGACATAGTAAGACTCTTCAGCTTTTACGTTTTGCGTACAGATGACGACAGCTGCAACCAATAATGACAACATTTGTGTAGATAATTTCATAGTTTACTCCTTTAGTATTAATCTTTGAATCGAGTTGGATTGCGATCACAGTCGGTTCATCAATTACGAAACCGCAAAGACTGCGAGATCCTAAGTGACAAAAAAACTGAAATCGAATTCGCGGTTAATTAAACCTAGCTTTTGGCTGCAATTCAAGTTTTTGATTCAGCAAATTTGCATAAAGACGATTTAATTCATTGATTGTCGAATCCACAAGGGGACCCGTGGTGACATTTCCTTTTTTTAGGTTAAGATTAAAATGCGGGTTGCTGGCTTTGATGTGCAAGATGTCACGAGAATGCCCATCAATCACCCAACCTGTTTTTTTATCTTGCACGAAGCCGGGAAGTAACTCCACCTGACGACGATTGGCGATGATCGGTTTACCGGCCTTTTGTGCCCAGGTTTGAATTTTGACTAACTCAAGCAGACTTAATTCTTCTAGGGCGGTGCAAATCCCTTTCGAGTTTTCAACCACGTATTGAATATCTGATTCTGATAAATCGGAACCTAAATAATGAATTCGATTTTTAGTCACGCTCGATGGCTTATTAGCTTCGGTTCGAAATGGTGTTGAAGCTGTCGACTCGGTTGTTGATACAGAATTTGTTTTTTCTTCTGACAAATGTTTTTTAGGCCTAGATCCCAGGGATAAGATGTGAAAATGATCGCAAAGTGGCAGCATGGTTTCACGCTCATAAATTTGCGTGGGCACAAACAGATAGGGTTGACTATTGCGACATAAAATTTCCAATTCAGATAAGTGCGAAGTGGTTTTGACGTACTGATGTTTATTTTTCCATTGCTCCCAATCGACGGGTAGTGGAGGCAATACCTCTAATTGGGTGCGTGAGGTTTTGACCAAATTGCGCTTTAAGTACATCAAATTTTCGCGAGTCCCAGTGGTGATTAAATCCATCTGACGTAAAAATAGCTGCAACTTAATTCGCTCAAGCCAGTTCGGATCTTGCCGTCGATTTTGATCTGAAATATTTAAATTATAAAAACTGCCCATCACCGCACGGCGAGGCAGGGCGCCACCCAAAGCTGACAAAATCCAATGGGCTCGTAATATTTCCGCTTCAGAAAATTCTGGAAATACAAAATGCCAAATATCTGGCGAATGAAATAAATATTTAGAAAAAAAATTCAGTCCTTCGTAAAAACTCCAATTTTTGAAGTAGGTCAAAATCGGAAAGGAAAAATGGGATGGAATATTATCTTGTGCCGAGGTGATGTAGCTGACTTCGTGTCGATACTGCGAAAGCGTTTCACACAATTGCAAAGTAGCGGGATGAATTGTAGGACTGATAATCGCTATTTTGGCCATTTCACCCCCAGTGCCTTATAAATCTTGTCGATGATCCGACGATTGGCATCAGGGATGTTGCGGTGTAGAAGTTCTTCAGGATGTATCCATTCAATCATCAGATGGTGCTTCGCTTTGGGCTCACCTTTCCAATACAAAATTTCATAAAACAAAAGTAATATGTTTAAATCACCAAATGAATGAGTCGTTGCGAATTTTAAATCTCCAACCGTGGCATCGATGTCGAGTTCTTCTTGGAGTTCTCGTGCTAGGGCGATCTCGGGAATTTCTCCGGATTCGATTTTGCCTCCAGGGAATTCCCATTGACCAGGTAAAGAATTATTTTCGGGACGTTGACCGACCAGTACCAATTGACCTTTTTTTATTAGGCCGGCGACGACTGGTATCCAGTGCGTTTTTTTTGGTTTTGGTTTTCGACTGCCATTGTCTTTGTTCATAGACGAATGAGAGTGTGATTTTGTTTGCGTCAACTTATGTCCTTTGCATCGTTTGTATAAAAAAATCAGGTCCAGTAAATACTAGACCACTATAAGTCTGCACGAGATCCGCACCGATTTCTAGTCTTTCAATAGCATCTTCTGGATGTAGCACGCCGCCAACAGAAATTAATAACACCTCGGATCGGCGATTGCCTAAAATTTGAATGGCTTCTTTTAATTTTTGTATGGCGATGGGTTTTAGATCTTGACCGGAAAGTCCGCCCTCAGAGGGGAAATGCACATGTGCAGGTCGCTGCAAAGTGGTGTTGGTTAGAATAAATCCATCGATTCCCGCAGACAAACCGGCATTCAAAAATAATTCTAACTCATCACGACTAAGGTCTGGACTTAATTTAACTAAGATTGGTGTTTGGGGCGTTATATGCTTAATGTGAAGGCAGATATTTTGTATGAATTGATCATTCTGTAGTTCGCGCAGATTTTTAGTATTGGGCGAGCTGATATTGATCACGAAGGCATCTGCTAAAGAAGAAAATTTTTGGATGACATCGATGTAGTCGTTAACGGCTTCGGTGTTGGAGGTGCTACGATTTTTTCCGACGTTGATGAAAAGGGGAATTTTTAATTTCGATTTAGCATACATCAGTGTGATGAAAACATCTTGCATACCGGGCCCGGGAAAGCCCATGCGGTTCCATAAATTTTTTTGCTCCCAATTGCGGTCTAAAATTTTACCAGGATTAGGACCCTGCGGATAAGGAGTCACGGTGCCGACCTCTAAAAAACCAGCGCCCAGTTTTTGCCAGTTCAGAACTTGCTCCCCGGTTTTATCCACACCACCGGCGATGCCTAATGGATTACGAAAGTGAAGGTTTTTTTTGTTTTTGGGTTTCCATGTGAATGCTCGCCATTGAAATTTTTCGGTGTTGTTCTTGGTTGGGGTTGAAGTTGATTTTAAAGCGAATGAGTTAGCATAAATGGATAACAAATAGGGTGCTAAATCATGAGCTAGTGGTGCGGGGATATATGAGACAATTTTTTTTAGAAATGGATGCATATTCGGTTGTCCTTTTTATTTTTATCTATTCGTTTTAGAAAAAATTCTAAGTGTAATTCCTGATTTTGTTCTTGCTGATATTCTTATATGCTTGCGTATTCTATCCTTGTTTGAAAATTTTCTGTCGTTCGCGAAGGGCTTTTTTTAAAAGTTGATCTTGATTATCGCCGACGTAATTAATGTGGCCCATCTTGCGACCTGGGCGATTTTCAGTTTTTCCGTACCAATGGAATTGACCAGTAGTTTGTCTGGCAGTTGAGCTGTTGAAGCCGATCAAATTGGTCATGACGAAATCTCCAAAAACTTGTGGTGTGGTCGGTAATGTGAGTCCCAATCCAGCCAGTACGTGCAATTGAAATTGACTATGGGACAAAGCCAATTGCGAGTAATGGCCAGTGTTGTGCACTCGTGGTGCAACTTCATTCACTAATAATTCAGAGCCAGTGTCGAACAACTCAAAAGCAATGCACCCCACATAATGGATACGCTGAAGTGCTTTGCGAATTTTCTGTGACAGAAGGTGAGTTTTTGCGTGTGTGATCGGGCCCTTGACCCAATCACAGCGACTGTCTTGTTGATGACTTTGCACAAGGGGCAATTGACAAAGACTGCCATCTTGAGAGCGCACAAAAATGATGGCCAGCTCTTTTTGAAATGGAACAAAGGCTTCAGCGATGTAGGCTTCGGTAGGAGAAGTTTTTGCATTTTGTTTTTGCTGGGATGTTTTTTTTATATGTGACAAATTTTGAATCCAGCTTTTTAGTTCTTGCGGTGAGCGAATATAGAAAGTGCCATATCCATCATAGCCTCCGAAAGATTTTTTTAAAACAAATCGACCTTTGAATTTCTTGAATGCTTTTTGTAGATCATCGGGGGTTTCGATTTTTAGAAACTCGGCAGTGGGAATTTTATGATCTAATAGAAATTGTTTTTGTAGATGTCGAAATTGCAAAGTCTCCATAATATCTAATGAGGGGAAGACGTGAATGTGCGGAAATTTTTTAAGTAGGGATCGTAGTGGTTTGACGTCGACAAACTCACTTTCAAAAGTTAACGAATCTATATTGCGAAAAAAATCTGTTATTGATGAATAATGCCATTTAGTAACTTGTGCGGCTGGATCCATGGGGTTTTCACTTAGAATATGTGGCTGAACTTGCAGTGGGTGAGCGGCCAGTGCTAACATTTGTGCCAATTGCCCGCCACCTAATATTCCCAGACGATGACTTGAAGTTAAGGTTGTGGAGGTGGGTGTAGCGGCTGTGTATTGTTTGGTTATTGCAGAGGGCTTCGCTTTAGTTGTAGATGCTAGTTTCGCAGTGAGCTTTGAGATATTAATTGGTTTATTTTGCGCTTTTGATAATAATTTTGACATGGCTTAAGCTTGCCTATTTTTTTTGTTTCGAGCAAGCTTCTAAAAAACAAATATATTTTCTTGCTATAGATTAAAGCTAGCGATTGACTCATGACTCATGACTCATGACTCATGACTCATGACTGATAGGTGATAGGTTGGTTGATACCGGTTAAAGGCACTAGATATCCCAGATCCAATCCGGTTCCAAGTCTTGATTTCGCCAGTTCTGATTCCTGATTCCTGATTCTTGATTCTTGATTCTTGATTCTTGATTCTTGATTCTTGATTCTTGATTCTTGATTCTTGATTCTTGATTCTTGATTCTTGCGCAAGATTGCAACCCTACTGACCCCGTATATAAAGCAGACAGTTTGAAAATTTTTAGAACTTCGTACTAGTAAGTCGTTGTGCAAATATTTGATTTTGAAACTCCTCACAGCTTAGTTCATTTCTTTTAATGAGATTGAATTGCTTGGTTAAATTTCGTAGTGTATGGCATTTTTTGATATTCGTTTCGATGCCTCAGATGCACCACCGATCAAAGAAGACTCGCGTTAATTTTTGAAAATTAATCTGATTATAAAAATAATAATTGACAGTGTTTTTTCATGATTGAGTCGATTTTTCACTCGTGTTATTGGCGTGTGTTTAAACGTAATTGTCGATTCGCTACGTTCTTCGTGTGACTTTCAAAATTGCAGACTAGAGCCCGGCCACATTAATTTTTCAACGATCAAATCTGGGAGATATTAGACATCAAAAATCGAAATTTAAAACCCATGTTATAAGTGAACTAACAACTAACAACTAACAACTAACAACTAACAACTAACAACTAACAACTAACAACTAACAACTAACAACTAACAACTAACAACTAACAACTAACAACTAACAACTAACAATATTATCAGTTAAGGTAATGACTGATTTAAGTAAAACTAAATAAAAATATAAAAAACAATAACCAACTAGACCCCAGAAAGAACAGGAGTATGGATGAACAATTAAAAAACTTTGAATATAGGATACAATTAATGGCCGATGCAGAGTTATTGCAACAGGTGGGGAATTTATTTGCTCGCGAAAAGAAAATTGGCGATGTGATTTTGCTGGGATTAAAAGAAATTAAAATGCGTAAGCTGCATTTAGCGTATGGTTATTCCAGTCTTTTTGAAATGTTGGTCA
>JBPOJH010000147.1:0-8401 GCA_052033755.1 Bdellovibrionota bacterium
ATTTTTCCACCGCGAGCTTTAGCCTCTTCCAAATTAGAAACTGTTTTTTCAAACAAAGCATCCGAAGGCGCAATCATAATGATCGCCATATTTTCATCGATCAAAGCCAAAGGTCCATGCTTCATCTCACCAGCGGCATAACCTTCCGCATGCAAATAAGCTAATTCTTTTAACTTCAACGCGCCTTCCATGGCCACAGGATAAGAGACCGAACGTCCCATGTATAAAAACCCATGAAAGCGTTTCAAAGCCTCGGAGGCATCTGCGAAATACTTATCATAACCCAACATTCCTTCGATTTGACTTGGTAACTTTAATAAAGCTTCCACATGTGTTTTTTCTAAATCAGCATCTACAACTTTTTTCGATTTTCCAAAAGTCACGGCCAAGGCATTTAATAAAACCAATGTGCTAACAAAGGCTTTTGTACTGGCAACACCAACTTCGGGCCCAGAATTCATGTACAAATGTCCATGAGCTTCGCGATCAATCGATGAGTTTTTCACATTGCAAATACTTAATGTCTTAGCACCTTTTTCCTTGGCTAGGCGAATCGCTGCCAACGTATCTGCGGTTTCACCACTTTGTGAAACTGTAATTACTAAGGTATTAGGCACGATCACCGGATCCCGATAACGAAATTCACTAGCCACATCGACTTCCACCGGAATGTGAGCCAGTTTTTCAATGTAGTACTTACCAACAAGGCCCGCATAATAACTGGTCCCACACGCCACAATCGAAATGCGATCTATTTTTTGAAATAAATCTTGTGTGACTTTCCAATCGGATTCGACATCTGCTTTTTCTAATTCTTGTGGAGGCACTCCTGCAAAGCCCAATCGATTTAACTTGATTTGAAACTTAGACAAGTCCACATGTGGAGCTAAACTTTGCGCCACGGCCTGTGGTTGTTCATAAATCTCCTTTAACATATAATGATCAAAGCCCTGCTTTTCAATTTGATCTGCATTCCAATTTAATGTGACTACATCTTTACGTATTGGAATACCCGTCGCCGAGTAAAACTTTACTTCATTATTTTTTATACAAACAATTTCACGATCCTCTAAATACACAAAATTTTTCGTATACTGCAAAGCCGCCTGCACATCACTGACCACAAAATTTTGTTTTTCACCGATGCCGACTATCAACGGTGGGCCATCCTTGAAAGCCACTAACACATCAGGCTGCTGATCCCACATCACTAATATACTAAACGCTCCACGCAATCTTCCCAAAACAGATTTAACTGCTAACAATAAATCTTGCTGTTTTTCAACCGCTTCGGCCACCAGATGCGCCACTAACTCGGAATCCGTATCCGATGTAATCTGAGCTCCTTTTTTTAAAAGCTCTTCGCGGATTTCCAAATAATTTTCAATAATCCCGTTATGCACCAAGCTGATTCCATTCACCTGATGCGGATGTGCATTACGTTCGGAGGGAACTCCATGTGTCGCCCAGCGAGTGTGACCAATACCAATTGTACCATCAAAGGCTTCATTCACTAATTTCGCTTCTAAATTTTTTAATTTACCCTCGGCACGAACGCGTTTGTGTTTCCCCTGATGAAGAATAGCCACACCTGCACTGTCATAGCCTCGGTATTCTAATTTTTTTAATCCTCCGACGATGACATCTTTTGGATTTTGATAACCCCAGTAACCAACGATACCACACATAATTAACTCCCTTATTCTTGCTCTTGTTCGGCCCTAGCCGCCTGATCCAGTTTATCTTTGTAATTGTCTTTATTCACTTGCTGGACTCTGGCTATCGCCAACGATTTAGCTGGTACGTTTTCAGTGATGGTCGAACCACTGGCTATGATCGCGTCATCACCCACTTCAATCGGAGCCACAAATTGCGAATCACTACCCACAAATACTCGATTGCCAATTTTAGTGCGATATTTCTTTTTGTCGACCGCATAGTTACAAGTAATGGTCCCACAACCAATATTGACGTCTTCGCCAATCTCCGCATCACCCAAATATGTCAAATGACCGGCTTTAGATTTTTTACCGAACTTTACTTTTTTTAATTCTACAAAATTACCAATATGAGCTTCCGAACCTAGTTCCGTTTCAGGACGCAACCTTGCATATGGACCCACCGTACACTGGTCCGCAATCACTGAACGCTCGATGTAAGAACCTGCTTTGATTTGCACACCATTACTGATAGCACTGTCCATGATCTGCACATTGGGCTCTAATACACAAAAGGAACCTATCGTTGTCTTCCCACGCACATACACGTTGGGATACACCACCGTGCCCGATCCAATCTGCACATGACTTTCGATATAAGTGCAAGCCGGATCGATCACCACTACACCCTCTTCCATCAAGGCTTTTATTTTTTTCTTAAAATGATAACGAGTCGCAATAGCTAATTGTATTTGGTCATTCACACCACGCGAAACTCGCATCGGAGCCGATACTGTTCCCACCTTCAATTGATCGTCGATACATAAACCAATGATGTCTGTTAAATAAAATTCCTTTTTAGAATTATGATTTTGAATTTTTGGCAAATAATCTGACAGCACATCTGCCTTAACAACATAAATTCCCGTGTTCACCTCTTTGATTTTCAAGGTCTCGGCTGACGCATCTTTAGCTTCTACAATCGCTTTGATCATTCCATGATGACGAACAATACGACCGAACTCACCTGGATCTTTTAACTTTACTGTGACCACGGCCAAATCCAATTGACTGCTACGAAATTGTTGCAAGATAGATTGAATATCCTCCGCGGCTATCAAAGGATGATCTCCATTTAGAATGACCACTTCGCCATTTAAGGTATCGACATCGGCGGAACGAACCGCGTGCGCAGTTCCCAGTTGTTCAGTCTGAACATATACTTTTAATTGCAACGTCGCCTGTTGGTTGGACGATGGCTTCGCCATCGGCTCGACAACCTGACGAACTAAGTTTTGCATATGTCCAACAACAACTCGCAATTCTTCGCAACCAGAATCTCGACATGCGTCGATGACATAACCAATCATCGGCTGACCAGCGACCGGATGCAGGACCTTTGGCAAGGGCGACTTCATTCGCGTGCCTTTACCTGCGGCCAAAACAATCGCACTAAACGGTTGCGTTGTTGGTTTCTTGGTTGATGTTTTAACTTCTGAATGTTTTTCTTTGTTCAATTGTGATTTCATAGCCATAATCTAAACATGGCTAATTCAATTGTACATCATTCTTCGTGGGCTTACTCTGCGAATGGTCAAAAGATTTCCCTGTATACCAATCTGTTGACTTTGCACCACAATTTGACTGCATCCCCTGTTGTAGAGCTTCATCATCCCAGACCCTATTTATTCATTGGCGGAGTCCACGGGGATGAGCCCGAGGGCGTGCAATTGGCCGAAGATTTACTGCGATGGATTCAAGAAAATCCGTCGATTCCCTTACGCCCATTTATTTTAATTCCATGTTTAAATCCGGATGGCTACTTTCGAAAAGAACGCACCAATGGACATGGTGTCGATTTAAATCGCAATTTTCCCTGTCGTGATTGGAGCCCCGAGTTTAAGCAGGCACGATATTTCCCAGGATCAGGTCCTAACTCGGAACCCGAAACGCAAGCCCTTGTTCGATTGATCGATCAAACTCAACCCGAATTGATCGTGCATTTTCATTCTTGGAAACCCTGCGTAGTCTATACAGGTTCAGTCGCCAAAGCCATCGCTGATTGGTTAGCGAAAGACACCGATTACACATCCCGAGAAGATATTGGCTATCCCACGCCAGGTAGCTTAGGCCAATACGCTTGGCTGGATAAGCAAACACCTGTCATCTGCATCGAAGAACAAGAAGGCATACCTTTAGATTTAGTTTGGCATCATTTTGGTAAGGCCTTGATCGATTTACTGACGACAACAAAAATTAGAACTTTTATTTTTGATATGGATGACACCTTATTAGATACAACTCAATATTTAATTCCAATCGCTGATCGTCCCGAGTTTTTTCAAAAAATCGCGCAACCTTTGCCACTGATGCCAGATGCCGAAGAAACTTTGCAGGAATTAAAAAAACATTTTGATTTAATATTAGTCACACAAGGTGATCCCAAAGTGCAAAGTCAAAAAATTCAATCTTTGAATATTCAGCATTATTTCAAAGACATCGTTTTAGTAAACTCCATGGCAAATGAAACGAAATTAAATGCGTTTTCATATTTGGTAAAAAAACACCAATTAAAACCCAAAGAATTTGTCAGCATTGGCAATCGTCGATCAACAGATTTGCGATTTGCCAAAATGTTAGGGGCCTACACTTGCCTATTCCATCATGGTGAACACAAAAACGAACCCATCACCATCCCTGAAGATCAACCTGATTTTATCGTCGATAATCACAAGGAGCTACTCAAGCTATGTCGTCCCCCCTTGTGATGAGCTCATCCGTATTAATTTTTGGAACAGAAAGATCTCCATCCCACTCGATAGAGTCGGATTTTTCGTTGAATCTACATGATGGATTAAAAAAATTGAGCCAAGTTAAATACGATGTCATCTGCCTGCCATTGTCTATGGCGATGGATAAAACTTTTATTCAATTTTGGGATCAGCAAGCTTTAGATAAAAAATCTGTTTTGGTCATTGAAATTCCACCGGATCAACTGCACCGTCCATCTTTAGAGCCCATTCAGAAATTAATTGAAATCTATCAACGTTTTTTTATCACTGAAAATTACTTAGCCATAGATTTTGAAGAGGATCTATGGAAAGCCATCGACTTTGCACAAAAACGCAAACAAGATCAACAATTAGAAACTATCGTGCAGGAACAAAAAGAAAAACTAAAGAATTTGTATAACGAATTAGAAACTCGTGTTGAAAAAAGACAGCGTTTTTTATTAGAAGCTATTCATCGCACAGAAATGCTAAAAAATAGATGGGCCCTACTGAATGAAGCTTTGTATTTAATTTATAAAGCCAATACATTAACAGAACTTGAAAAATTCTTACAACAATTTTTGCAACAGCACTTCCATGCTCAGACTGTTTATTTTGAAGGCCCGTGGTTTACTACGAAACGTCCTGAGGGTTCGCTCCTGGAGACAAGCTTAGCTAACGATGCAAACGTCGCCAATCATTACAAAACGATCTCTACCAAAATCTTGCTGGAATTGAACCATCCCAATTTACACTTGCACCAACAAGATCATCCGCAATTGCAACAATCAAATTACCAACAACAACATCATTATCTAGTCATTCAAAGATATGAAGAACAAAATTTTTCTAAAGAGGAAATAGATTTCTTTCAACAACTATCGGAAGCACTTGTGCTAACAATGGAACGAATTCATAATCAAGAGCTATCAGAAACCATTCGCCTGCAGTGGCAAACTACGTTCAATTCCATCAGCACGCCCTTGGCTTTGATTTCGGACGAATATCAGGTTTTGCAAGCGAATCAAAGTTTTTTAAATGGCAAAGAAGTCGGCGGCAAATGTTATCAACTTTTATTTCATCGGAAAACACCCTGTCCAGGTTGTCATTTAGGAAAAAGCTCCATCGTTCAAAATGAGGCTTTACGCTCTTACCAAGTTCACTCGCAAGAGTTGCATTTTCAATCGGAAAAAAGGCACGTTTATTTTCACCTATACAAAGATATCACCGAAGAAAAAAAGATCGAATCCAAACTGATTGAAAGCGCTAAGATGGCCGAGTTGGGAACCATTGGCAGTAGCATCGCTCATGAATTAAATAACCCCTTAGGTGGAATTTTATCTTTCGTGCAATTGATTAAAATGGATTTACCAAAAGACTCGCCTTTTTTACCAGACATGTTGGAAATGGAAAAAGCTGTTCATCGCAGTAAAGACATCATTCAAAATTTATTGCAGTTCACAAGATCACCCGAATTTTCAGCTAAAGATGATTTTTTCTTGAACGAAATTTTACTGAAGGCGATTCAATTACAACAACTGCAATTGAAAACAAAAAATATACAATTGAATATTCAAAATCCGATGCCCCATTGTCCCATGACAGGTAATGCCTCGTTGATTTTGCAATCCTTGCAAAATATTTTGTATCTTTGGTTTGAATCGATTGCTGAAAATTTAATCCCTTCAGTCGACAAAAGAAATTCTGCTGAAATTTCGATCTTAGAAACTCACTCCAGTTACGAAATTCATTTATTAGATAATAGTACTGTTGCCAATGAGCTACAGTCTTCTTTGTGGGCCAGTGTCTCACTAGACCTAACAAAAAAGATAATTTTCGAACATGGTGGAAAGCTTGACTTTATGCGGGATTCAGGACCTTTCCATGGTGTAAAAATAACATTCTCACGTCCAGTTTTTCGCTAAACTAACGGTTTTTTGGCACTCAATTTTGACAGTGCCGTCAATTTCCCCTTATCCTTTTTTTAAGGCCAGCGAATTGTTGGCCCCGATTTAAAAGCCAGAGAAATGCTGGCCCAGATTTACAGGTCAGCAAAATGCTGACCCAGATTACCAGCCCAGCAGGATGCTAGGCCCAAATTTGAAGATCCAAGGAAGGACGGTCCATGTCAAATTCCAGAATTCTTATTGTTGATGACGAATCCTCTTTGCGTACCTCTCTATTTAGAATGCTAGATAGAAAAGGCTACACAGTCATTACAGCCAATCGCTTAGAGGAAGCAAAATTGCTTTCACAAACAGATCAAGCCATTGACTTAGCCATTGTCGATATGAACTTACCCGACGGTGATGGTTTAGATTTGATGACTTTTTTAAAAACACAACATCCACAATGTGAAGTCATCATTTTGACAGGCTTTGGAACAGTTGATAACGCCGTCAAGGCCACACAAATGGGCGCCTTTCATTTTATGCTGAAGCCTTTTAACTTTGAAGAACTAACCAGTTTAATTGACAAAGCCTTGAATCAAAAAAAATTACAGATAGAAAACAAAACCCTGCGCACAGAATTGAATAAAAAATATCAGTTTGATCAAATCATTGGACAAAGTCCGGAAATTAAATCTGTTTTATCTTTAGTCGAACGTGTCGCAGATTCAGATTCAACAGTTTTAGTCACTGGAGAAAGCGGCACTGGTAAAGAATTAATTGCCAGAGCCATTCACTACAATTCTCCTCGTGCACAAAATCCTTTTGTCGCTATCAACTGCGGCGCTATTCCGGCTGAATTGCTTGAGAGTGAATTATTTGGTCACGTCAAAGGAGCCTTCACCGGCGCCATATCCAATCGCGTGGGTCGATTTGAAATGGCTAATGGAGGCACTATCTTTTTAGATGAGATCGGTGATCTGGAACCTTCATTGCAAGTCAAACTGTTACGTGTTTTACAAGAGCGAAGCATGGAACCTGTCGGTGGTACAAAATCCATACAAGTCAACGTTCGCGTGATTGCAGCGACTAATAAAGATCTAGAACAGAATGTGCAAAATGGCCTTTTCAGAGAAGATTTATTTTATCGACTAAATGTCATTCCAATCAATGTTCCAGCTTTGCGAGACCGTAAAACTGATATTGCATTATTACTAGGTCACTTCGTCACAGCCTTTAATAAAAATAAATCCAGAGGCCTATTAGGTTTCTCAGAAGAAGCCATGGATAGTCTTTGCAATTACCCTTGGCCAGGTAATATCCGCGAATTAGAAAATTTAATCGAACGTTTAGCGATTCTAAAAGGATATGGAAAGATTGAACTGAGTGATTTGCCAGCCAAGTATCAAAATTTTAAATCCGCCCCTGTCGACATCGAACTGACTTCGCTTGAAATCCCAGAAGATGGCATGGATTTCAACAAAGCTGTCGATGATTACGAAAATCAACTCATACTACGTGCTTTAGAAAAAACAGGTTGGAATCGCAATCAAGCCGCTTTGTTGCTAAAACTAAATCGCACGACTTTGGTGGAGAAAATTAAAAAGAAAGGCCTTCGTCCTCCCGAAGAAGGCGTTGAATTCACAGCATAACTAAAAGGACTCATTTATGTCTACACCCGTAAAAGTTTTTAAAAAAGGCGACGTCATTTTCAAAGAGGGCGACAAAATTTCCAGTATGATGTTGATTCAAATTGGATCGGTATCTGTTTGCTTGCAGCGACAAAAACGAAATATAGATATTTTTCAATTGGGCCCCTCGCATGTACTTGGAGAGCAAGCTTTGTTAGGAGCCAACACTCATACCTTTACCGCTATTGCCACGACAGAAACAAAAGTCGTCGAAGTGCCAGTTGATATATTCAAACAAAATTTGGAAGCTGGAGCTCAACTGGTTAAAGCCTTAGTAAAGTCATTAAATGATCGCTTAAAAATAACACTCAATGAAGTGCGCACCTTTCGTTTGGACAAAGACGCAAGCCCCTGCCCCGAAGATCAAGTCGCCAAAGTTTATGGCTGCATTT
>JBPOJH010000043.1:0-15870 GCA_052033755.1 Bdellovibrionota bacterium
TTCCGGGATTGGGAGACGCCGGTGACAGATTATATCAAACCAAATAAATTTGGCGCCTCGAAACCCTTTATTTTAGGTGTTGCCGGAGGCAGTGGTTCCGGCAAAACTTATTTTGCCAAAGCCTTACTAAATACATTAGGTGTCGAATGTTGTGAGATCGTTTATCAAGATAATTTTTATTTTGATCAATCGAATCGATTTGATTTTGATGGTGGATCCGTCAATTTTGATCATCCTGAAAGTATTGATTTTTTAAGATTAGCTGAGTGCTTGAAGCATCTTAAATCTGGTCAAGGTACAGAAATCCCCTCCTATGATTTTTCAACTCATAAACGACGTGTAGAAACGATGACGGTTCATCCAAAGCCAATCATCATCGTCGATGGAATTTTAATATTTCACTCAATACAAGTCAGAAGCCTGTGTGACGACTTAGTGTTTTTTGATACTCCGGAAGAATTACGATTTCGCCGACGCATGGAGCGTGACATTGTTGAACGTGGCCGAACACCCGACGGTGTCCGTCAGCAATTTTATAACCAGGTCAAACCCATGCATGATTTATTTGTCGAGCCTTCAAAAGAATTTGCAAATTTCATTGTTAAAGACTTATGAAATTTTGAAACGGCTATGGAGTTATACTTAAAAAGATTTTTAAACACAAAATAGCTTGAAATTGTTACGCCGGAGTATTTACATCAGAACAAAGGCCTTGATAATATTGCAAGAATTACCTTTTTAATTCGACATTTATTTATCAATAATAATAAATCTTCGCGCAAACGGGCCCTTGCTTTAAGTTGACAGGCTTGGGAGCTTTTTTCGGTAAATTGTTTTGAATTGCGTACTCTAGATTATTTACTGTTTCTTTTGTATTAAATAGATTAATTGGATGAAAACTACCAATCCAATGCGGACGCTTATCAAAATTTATTTCTGGCAAACTAAATTTAGGAATATAATATTTTCGACAATTCCCTCCAAAACATGCCTTAGTAAAAACAAAGCGCAGGTTTTTGCCAGCTTTTATCGAGTCGATTTTATTTTTCTGTAGGTAGCTTGTAATTTCATCGATGGAAAGTTTTTCTTCACCTATTTTTAGAATATATAGATCTTTCTCTGGATGTCGAATCCCATGCCCTTCGTGCAGCAAGGCTACAGTTTCGGTCGAACGAAAAGCATCTAGAAAATCATCAGCCACGGGATCTGTGATTAATTCGATTTTGTAACCTCTGGATTTTAGATTCTTGAAAATTTCTATATATTCATATACGTTTTTAGCTTCTTGTCGGCGCCAACTGTCTTCATCCGGCTTAAAATCTAGTACAGAGATTGGCACTTGTCCCAAAACTATCATCGCAGCTACAGTCATAGGCGCTGCCGTATTTGGCTTTAAAATAGCCGATATTTTATTATATTTTTCAGGATCGACCTCGTCCTCAACCTCACCATTAGCATTATAACCCAAAACTTTAATGACGTTTTGACTGTAAGCACTTGTGCACTTAAGCACCAACAACAAAACAAAAAACATTCTATATTTTAAACTGAACGATTTTAATAAAGTATTTTTTTTGCAATTAGTTTTTTTATTTTCATTCGTTGTTTTCATAAAGCACTGTATACCAAATTCGGATACGTTATTAAATACTGAAAGACTTTATTAACAATGATTTAAACAGGCTATCTTCATTTCTAAATAAAGCCATAATAAAGCCTAACCCCACAGAAAATTAGTATATTTTATTTATGACAAATCTTTAGACAAGCGCGATTTTCCTTTCATGCAACCGCATTGACTTCCAAAGCACAAAGAAGTCTACTATGAAGTTAAACAAATGTTGCGAGCACAGTCTAAGTGATCTGTTTTAAAATTTGCTTTGTATACGAATGAACCAATGGGTTTGCTTGCGCTTCACTCAAGGAAAAGAACATGAACTGTTCATGCTGTTGATCATGAATTAATGGTTTATTCCAACAGTATTTCAATTGATATGGCATCGAAATATAATGGGTCGAGATATCCTGCTTTTCAAAGTAGTTTGTTTCATAAAATTGTTCAAAGATACCGACAGGCTTCAAATCTTCAATTGGAATTGAATATCCTAATTCCTTGAGTGAAACTCGCGCTAAAGCGTCTGAAATTTTTTCGTCCTTACGAATGCGGCCACCTGGAATAAAATAATACCCTTTCGCTGGATTATTATTTCTGTACCCCAAAAGTACTTCATTTTGTTCATTCAAAATTATAAAATCCACTGATATTAACGGCGCCGTTCTGACTAACTCTTCGAAGCGATTCAATTCCAATATTTGGCTCATCAGTCACATCCAATTCGAATTGCTAAGGTTTTTTATTATATTTTTAGTTTGAGCGAGTTTATCACAAAGCTGTTAATAAATCAATTTTTGCTTATTAACTTTATTTTGTTTGTTTGTTTGAATTTGCAACTCCCCCCCCATCCCGCTCTTAAATCGATTCTATTCTGGTTATACCAATTTCAATTTTTTTCAAACTCATCTGTCAATTTAGGGATATGATTGAACGAGATTCTGGTTTTTCCACTGTCCATGACATCGTGAATGCTAGCTACATATAAAGTATTGTTACCAAATTTGTTGTTGATTAAATCCAGCACCTGATTGATTTGTGTTTTTTTAGGATCATCAAAAAAAGATAACTGCTGAGTGCATTCGTCAGTTAATCCTGACAAAACCACAGCTACTTTGAAGGGTTGCCCTTGGTGAAATCGATAATCATAAGTGGCAGGCCATAGCTTTTTTACCTGCTGAATATAAAAAGCATTGTCATCACTTTCCGTAAATGAAATTGATTTTTCAAATCGTTCTTGTCCCATAAACTTTACGTATACAGAAACCTGAGTGGCTTTTTGCTTTTCAGTCCGCATCCGTGCCAAAGCTTTGATTAATAATTTTAACAAAACCTGAAATGCCTGTGAAGTCGTTCGCAATTGAGGTGGCAAGACATGCTGATGACTGATCGATTTTTGCTGAGTTCGCTCACGATAAGACAAGCAAACCCCTTGCAGTTCCTTCGCAATTCGTAAGCCAGCAATATTCCCCCAGTGCTTGCGAAGTTGATGCTCGGAGACTTTTAAAAAATCAGCCACTTTAAAATACCCCAACTGATTCAAACGATACTTCATCTGCCGACCTACTCCAGGAACCGCATCGATCGGCAAAGGCCCTATTTTTTCTTCAATCTCAGGTGTTGTCACCCACACTAGGCCATCTGGCTTTTGCATATCCGACGCCATCTTCGCGATTAAAATATTGGGACCAATCCCTACGGAGCTTTTAATCTCTGAACCCACCTGCTGACGAACATAATCCTTCATCTGCTGAGCGAGTTTCTTCGCGGTCTCCACCTCCCGCTCTTTGCCAATCAATTCGCAAGCCACTTCGTCTATGGATAAAATATGCTTGATCGGTAAAATATCCTCCACCGCTTTCACTATTTTGTAATGAAATTCTGTGTATAAGCGATGATTTCCCGCTTTTAAAATTAAGCCAGGGCACATTTTTTTCGCATCCCCAACCTTGGTCCCTGTTTTAATCCCCTTTTGTTTTGCTTCATAACTGGCTGCAATCACCGACGTGCTATCCGCTAGGGTTGGCACTACGGCCACAGGCTTCCCTCGAAGCGACGGGTCCTGCTGCTGCTCACAAGAGGCAAAAAACGAATTCAAATCGAACAATATCCATCTTAGCATTTACATATAAATTACATATAAATTACACATGGTCAATCTCTATTTAAAGCCTGGCCTATATTGGAGTTGGAAAGACCTTTGTCGGCAGAGCTACACAAAATTTGCAAAAGGCCCCACAAAGAACTGTCCGCGACTGCACACTATTTGAATTCCTTTGACAATCAAAGTAAATAGCAGTGAAACCAAGCTCCATCCCAACTTCGACGAATGAGGTCCTTCATGAAAAAAATAATTTTATCTTCTAATTATTTAATGAACGCATATTTTCTGCTAATCACTTTTCTATCACTAAATATAGCGAACATCACCGTAGCAAATGCCAAGTCCACTAACGATTCTGATATAACCTGTCAAACAAATCACAATCTGGTCGCGATGGGTTTCGCTGAACATCCAACCAGCGAATTCAATAAGTTAGCACAAGATATTTACTTGAAGGTTATCTATGATTCCATCAATTTTAAATTGGATTTAAAGAAATCCGAAGAAGTTCCAGAAATTGGTCGCAACATTGAGCTAGAATCTTGGGACGATCAACGCACAGAAACTTTAGAAATGTACGGCGATATCGTATTTATTCGCGATCCGATTACCAGACAACTAATTGAAATTCGCTGGTACGAAAACGGTGTGAAACATTTTTCCGTCGATACAAATATCAAACATCCCATCGTAGGCGTTTCCACATGCGCCATGCCCTACTATCCCTTCGTCACCAATGCCCTGTTCTAGTACTGGCCAAGATCTTGGTCTTCGACAACATCGAAGCCAAGGACAGAGAAAACCAAAGGCCCCCTGCGTGTGCTGCGGATTGAACAAAACTCTTTGTATCTGTTCACAGATACCTAGATTAGAATTAAAAACTCGCGTCGTTTTAATTATTCATGCGAAAGAATTAAAACGCACCACTAACACAGGCACCTTAGCCACAGCTGCTTTAGTCAATAGTGAGATCAAGGTGCGAGGCCTGGGACATGAAAACTTACAAGATTTATTAAATCCAGCTTATCAAACTTTGTTGTTTTATCCCGCCAAAGACGCCATCGAACTGACTCCAGAATTAATAACTAGCTTTAATAAACCCATTCAATTGATTGTACCTGATGGCAATTGGCGACAAGCCAGCAAGGTTCACACTAGATACAAAGAATTTGCAGACATCCCCAGAGTCATGCTAAGTCAACCCAATCTGGCCACACAACACTTGCGTGCCGAAACAACCGATTATGGCATGTCCACCTTAGAAGCTATCGCCAAGGCCATCGGCATCACCGAAAGCATCACAGCCGGTGCCGCTCAAGGACAGTTCGCAGAGCAACAGCTAATGAACCTATATAAAGCCAAACTTGAAAATACATTAAAGGGTCGACCTAGAAAAATTATTGAAAGCGTGTGATGTACTGACAGCGCCGACATAAATCTTCGATCAATTGGTTGTTCCGAAAACCATTTAAGATCCGCTGCGATTTTTCATTGGATAAAATATCTAGAATCGTCACACCTTCATCATTTAAATTTCCTAATGGGATGCACCCCTCTTTATCCAAACAACAAGGCACCACCGTGCCATCCACCAAAATACCAAAATGTGATTTTAAACCATAGCAGCTACCTTGAGTCCCCAACACCGGTAAATCTAAACTGGGCCAAATAAATTCTGTATCAAAATGCAAATACAATCGATTTTTAATTTTTATACTTTTTTGATTTTTTACGTCCACGTGGTTAGACAAAGTCCCGCCAAATCGCCCTTCGATTCGCTTTAAAATGTGCGTGTTCTTAATATCTTCACCCTTCACCGTCGCTAAATTCCACAGTCGATAATTAATATACATTTGCGGACATTGTGCAAAGGCCATTTCCGTGTAAGCAAATATTTTTTCTAAATAAGCAGAGGGATCCCGATCAGGATAATTATCTGAAAAACTATGCAATGAAAAGTTCACCTGATGAAAAACTGGCTTTAATAAGATTTCCAATTGTTTTTTTTGTAGCAAAACACCGTTCGTCACTAAAAAAATCGGTACTTGATATTTTTGACAAATATCTACAAAAGTTCCTAACGATGGATGCACCAGGGGATCTCCCATCAAATGAAAACACACCATATCTGTTAATCCGGATACTTGTTGAATAATCTTTTCAAACAAGGCTTCTGACATTAACTGCTTCTGACGTATGACTTCGGGACAAAAACTACATTGTAGATTGCAAATGTTACTGATCTCGATGTTGATTTTATGAAATCGCTTTTTGGACATTTGAATCTTGATCTCATTAAAACTCATCGTTTGTCTAGTGTTATATCTAACCAAATCTAGACTTTCCTACATTCATAATATTATCCATTTTTACGAAAAGAAGGCTGATGTATATATTAAACGAGTTATCGTCATTACATAAAAAGGTTTTTGCAAGCTTAGCCTTCTTGGCTTTAACAGCCACCATTGGCTTTGCCGTTGCCGAAGCCATAAACTATAACTCGACGACAGAACGTTTTCGTGAAGAGTCCGTACACATCACTGCTTTTCTTGAAGACAACACCGCTTCGATATTAGATATTTCATCACAAATTTTAGAGCAGATTCAAAATAAACTGATCAAAACGGATGTTAACAGCTTACAATCATTTAAATCGACAGAATTGTCCAACATGATGGATTTAGCACTAGAATCCCATCAAAATGCTTATGAAAGCATTTTTGCTGTCGATCACAAAGGACGTTTAGTCGGAGCGAATCAAGACCTATCCAATTATTCCTTCTTTAAATCGGCTGTAGAAAATTTCCAGCGAAAGTTTTTCATGGATTATTTACAAATAGATCCCGTTTCGCATCGATCAATAATACCCTTGGTGCGAGTCCTGAAAAATAAAAACGACGAATTCATAGGTCTTGCAGTTATTGGCTTGAAACAAGATTATCTTATTTCTAGCTTTTTAAAAGCGGCCAATAACCAGGGACGTACATTTTTTATACTGAACGAAGACGGTCATATATTATTTCGATTTCCCTTCTTAGAAGACTCCATAGGGAAAGATATCAGTTTACAGCCGCTGTGGTCATCCATCAAAAATCAAAAAGATTTTAATCTGAACAAAGCTAAGGTTTCCATTGATGGTGTACTAAGAATTGGTTCGTCTAAAAAAGTCAGCATTTTTCCACTGATCGTTGGTACGACGATCCCCTATCAAGAAGTTTTTGACTATTGGCTGCAAAGTACTCGCTTTTATATCGCATTTTATTTAGTGATTATCTCATTAATCATTGGCGTCTTATACCAAACACTGGTTCTGCATCAAAAAATGACTCATGCCTCTTTGCAAGCGGAAAAAGAAACCTCAGCTTCCAATAAAAATATTTCGCTCAATGAATCATTACAAAAAATTGAAGCGACCATCGCATTTAATAAGGCCAATGAATCGGCGCTAGCTCAGTCCCAAGCACACGCAGCTCAATCTAAAAAATCGGATGAGGCCAAAATTTTAGAAAGCAATTCCAACTTGCAAAGCTTGCATGCAAACCATTCTGGAAATACAGACAAATCTACGCATGATAATTCCTTAACCTTAGTTACCGGCAAGCTAGCACATGATTTTAATAATATTCTGACCACAGCCTTTGGACATTTAGAATTAAGCTCGATCAAAACATCTAAAGATCACCCTGCGTTTCCCCACATTGAAAAGATCCAAGAATCCTTGTTGCGAGTTAAAAATATGACCAAACAAATTTTAGATTTTAGTCGTACTCGCGATCCGCAGCCTATACAAATAGATCTTGTGGCTTTGATTCTTGATTTTGAAGCTGAAAATAAAAATAAGTTACCACAAAATTTGGATTTAATTTTGCATTTACCTCCAACAGAGGTGACTGTGTATGCGGATCCAAATCAGATTTACAATGCACTTGAACATGTCTTTGTAAATGCCAAACAAGCCTTAGGAGATAAGCCTGGACGTATTGATATCAGCCTATCCCCTTCCATCCATCACGGCAAAGCCCAAGCCCGACTGTGTATTAAGGACAATGGTCCTGGTATACCTAGCGATATCCAAGACAAAATTTTTGATGCTTTTTTTACCACTAAAAAGAAAGAGCGAGGAACAGGACTTGGCTTAACTATCGCCCATGGTATTATTAAAAGACATGGCGGTGATATTGAATTATCAAACCCTGTTGAGAACAGCAGTACACAAGGCACTGAATTTAATATTTACTTACCGCTTTCATCCAAAAAAGCGCAAACAACAGATGTGGAGACAAACATGCTAACACCAGCTGGTAATATCGATAAAAAAATTATCGTCGTTGATGATGAAAAAGCTTTAGTGGATATGATTCACGAATTTTTGACCGTATCTGGTTACCAAGTGGAAAGCTACACAGATCCGGAAGTGGCTCTACAGAATTTTAAATCTCGTCCCAATGATTTTGCGATGGCGATTTCCGATATGACTATGCCTAAAATTTCCGGCGATCAACTGATCACCGAAATGCATGCCATTGCTCCAAACATGCCCATCTTGGTAGCTTCAGGATTTTCAAATCGCTTAGATTTATTGAAGGATTACAAAAAAGGCCCCTTGCATATCTTAGCAAAGCCTTTTGATTTTGGTGAGTTCTTAGTTCTAGTGAAAGATATGTTGACGAAACATAATTCAGGCAACAAAGCCGCCTAGTAGACTCCTACGCAAGCGGCTCTGAATACTTTACTTTATACTTTAGCTGGCCGCCTTGTTTAAATCCTTAGTCCAATTTTGTATTTGCTCTTGCACTGCCCCTTTGGCTTCATCAAAGCGAACTCCAAAAGCTTGATTACTTTCATTCCAAACAACTTGTCCCTGCACTTGCACTTGCTCATCACCCGTTGGGCTATTGATCGTCATTGTTACCGAGCCACCTTTTTCCAACATGGCATCCAGACTGAAGGACGCACCACCCATTGAAATCGTTTTCATTTGTCCTGTTAATTCTCGACCAGCGACGTTGATCTTTATCGCAGAATCCATCAAGAAGCGATCATAAGCGCGGCGATTTTTAGGATCGTCTTTTCGACGCAACACTTGCCAAAAGATCACTGGCAATAAGGAAAATGCAAACAACAATGCAAACCCTTTACCGGATAATCCAAAGCCCTTATTCGAACCACTTTCATCACGCGAATTATTTTCTTCACTGAAGGGCATACCGTTACTGGATTTTACCATTCCGCAACCACCCTTTGTCGTTGAAGCTGTTTCGCGCGGAGCCGACGTCGACGTAGAAGCATTGTTATAATCAGGCTGCGTACTAGAGGTTGTCACTTCGGCTTTGGAAGAGACCACCGCTGAATAGCTATCCACTCGTGATTCTGTAATAACCTTTGAACGTAAATTACCGACAGCGGCCGAAGAATTTAAAATAATATTTTTAATTTGATAACCAGTTAACTGACTGGCTTCACGCACAGCTAAAGCGGCCATTCCCGCAACGAAAGGAGCTGCCATACTAGTTCCCGACATATATCGAAAGAGTCCGCCAGGGATAGTACTTAGAATTGCAACTCCGGGACTTCCGACGTGCACCGACTGAGAACCATAATTAGAAAACGAAGCTAAAAAATCCGTATCTGTTGTGGCCGCAACCGATATTTGACTAGGCACAGGATAGTTGGCTGGATACATTGGTGTCGAATCATTGTTTTTTCCATAATTCCCAGCGGCCGTTGTAATGACCACATGATGAGTGTAGGCAAAGGCCAAAGCATCATGCAATGCTTGGCTGTAACTACTACCACCCCAAGAGTTATTGATCACTGAGGCTCCATTATTCACAGCATAGTAAATCGCCGCAATAGCACTGGATGTAGATCCCGAGCCATCGGCTCCTAAAAATTTTAGTGGCATAATTTGAATGATCGCAGGGTCTAAGGTGGTCTTCATAATATCTTGTCCAACGCCAAGTGCTATTCCCGCAACGTGAGTTCCATGTTCATCATCGTCCATCGGATTATTTGTATTGGCCCAAAAATTCCAACCACGAACGTCATCCACATAACCGTTACCATCATCGTCGACTCCAGCACGCCCGTTTAGCTCTGCTTGATTCACCCAAACCGCGCCCGAGTCTTTGAAAACTTTATGATTATAATCCAGTCCCGTATCAACGATAGCTACAATCGGTTTTTCAAAATTAGGGCCATGGGAAATCACTCCCCATGTTTGTTCGACATTGGTGTGCGCAGAAGATTGATAGTACTGATCACCGGCGCTGGAGGAAGTGATATCATCAGCTGAATATTTATTCACATCAGTTGGTATCGCTTCGGATTTATGAAGAATATAGTTTGGCTCTACATATTCCACAGCTGGATCGTTGCGCAAATCCGACATCATACTGATGACATCTTGATTCTTGAAAGCAAAACGATGCATGTTTAAAGCTTGAAAGGAATTTTTTAACTCGACAGAACCACCTGCCTTACCCATCATCTTCCCTAGAAATTGTGAGGATGAGGCCGAGTTGACTCGCCCTTTTAATTTTACAATGACTTCGCCAGGTACATAGTCTTGCGCCAATGATGAAGCCGAAGCTAGCACCAAGCCTGCACAAATGACAATCGCAGATATGTGACCTTGGATGATATTCAACACACGGACCCCCTCTGAGACAAACAACTCGCTCCTGTACTTTGTATTTCCACTGAGTACGAAGGATGCGATTCCAAGCCTTAGCTCTATCGGATTAAAGTCTAGGCGCATTGAGGGCTTAGGAAAAATTATCGTTTTGAAAAACTTTTCTGTCTCATTCCAGTACAAGTTTGCTAAGATGATACGGAAGTTGTTGTTTTATAAGTCGGAGTTAATATCAATGAAGTCCTTTAATAAGATTTTTCTGCGTGGATTAGTGACCGTATTGCCCATCGGGTTGACGTTTTATATTTTATATCATGTAGTGCATATTTTAGATAATGTCTTGGGTAGTTTACTGAAAATATTTATTGAAGATGATACCTATATTCCTGGTTTAGGATTGTTACTAGCCCTTGTTTTGATTTTTTTATTCGGGCTACTTTTGAATAATTTAATAGTTAGTAATTTACTAAAACTATTTGAAAATCGCTTCAAAGAAGTGCCCTTCATTAAAGCCATTTATTCTCCACTAAGAGATTTAATGAATTTATTTTCTAAAAAAGAGCACGGCTCATTGCAAAGTGTAGTCTTGGTGAAGATGGGTGACACCGAGGCCTGCGCCCTTGGTGTCGTTACCCGCGAATCCTTTGAAGATTTACCTTTCGGTAATCTAGCCAAAGATAAGGTGGCCGTATATTTCCCACTTTCCTATGGCTTGGGGGGATTTACTTTTTTAATTCCTAAGGACAAAATACAAAAGATAGATTTACCAATTGAAAAAGCAATGAGTTTAGCAATCACAGGATGGGTGAAATCAGATGAATCAAGCCAAAAGCACGATTGAAAAAGCCTTATGGATTAACCGCAACCCTCAGGTCTATGGCACCTTTGCAGAAATCGGTGCGGGCCAAGAAGTTGCTCGCTATTTTTTCCAAGCTGGTCAGGCCTCGCAAACTATAGCGAAAACAATTTCTGCTTATGACATGATTTACAGCGACGAAATTTATGGGAAAGAAAAAAGTGGTCGCTACGTTTGTGAGTCTCGCGTTTTAAAAATGTTAGATAAAGAATTTAACTTGCTGATCAAGCGCTTAGGCCCCACACGTGGTGATCGCACGACGTTTTTTGCCTTAGCAAATACTGTTGCGACCAGTGGTGGAAAAAAGCGTTACAGTCATGGTTGGATGGGTATTCGTTTTCAGACTCGACCGCAGGGACCCGCCAACGATATCGTGATTCATTTGCGACTGCAGGATAAATACCGGTTGATGCAACAAGAAGCTTTAGGGGTATTAGGAACTAATTTAGTCGATGCTGCTTTTGAAAAATTAAATCAACCTGAAGATTTTGTCGATGCCTTGGTAGAAAATCTAAAACAAGGACAAGTGTCGATTGATTTCTTACGATTTTCAGGACCAGACTTGGCTCATTTTAATAATCATTTAATTAATTTGGAATTAGTCACAAAATCTTTGGCCGAAGCCGTGCTATTTGGACCCGATCAAAGCATTTTAAATATTTCCGATGAGTGCTTTAATAAATCTATTCTATTACAACGTGGAATATTTCGCCCTGTCACGACGACTCATCTGGATGTATTAGATAAGGGTATGAAGCACTTCAAAAAAGAATACAAAAAAGATCCATTAGTATTGTACGAGTTAACGATGAAGTCCTTAGCGCCGGATGGTAACATCAACGAAAAAGATTTTTTAGATCGCGTGCGTTCGCTTTGCGCTTTGGGGAAACATGTTTTGGTTTCAGGTTTTGACTTGTACTACCAACTGAAGCAATCCTTGGCACAGTACACAGAAGAACCATTGATTATTATTTGCGGAGCTTCGCATTTGGATCGCTTGTTTCACGAAGAGTACTACCGTCACCTTGAGGGCGGTTTACTTGAGGGTCTGGCGAAGTTATTTGATCACAAAACTAAGATGTACATTTACCCTCACAAGACGGAAACGACCTGTATGACGACGCGGTCTTTTTTTCCTCCGACTAAGTACTTGAAAATCTATCAGTACTTTTTAGAGTCGCAAAATATCGTAGATATTTCTGGGTGCGATGAAACTAAGGATTATTTGCATTCAGATCATGTGCGGGATTTGATTTTAGCAAAAGATCCAGAGTGGAAAAACTGTGTTCCGGATGTAGTACGTGATTTGATTGAAAAAGAAAATCTTTTCGGTTTGCTGAAATAAGATAGAACCCTCAGAAGAAATTCAAAATGAAATTAATATTACAATTGTAATATCAAGAAATCTTTTAAAACTTTTAGACGGAGAATTGAACTGAATGCGTGAAAGAATTAAATCAGCGATCTTGTTTTTTGGATTGGTGTTTCAACGAGCCTTTATTCACTTGTTACCTTTGATAATCGTCGGCTTATTTATCGAACAATGGTTAGCTGTTGCAATTCAAGAAACTCTGGGTGGTCAGAATCCATCGAATTTAGCCATTGTGACTTTGGGTGCGATTTCGATTTTACATAGTTTAATTTTTCCATTGCTGGGTACCTTGGTGGTGGTGGCTTGCATTCAGGGCCTAGCTCCGCATCGGGTATTGCTACAACACTTTCAGTTATTATTGAAAGAAGAGATGCGCGTCTGGGGAAAATCCATGTTGTGGAGTTATTTGTTATTGGTGCCGGGATTTATTAAGTATTTGCAGTATAGTTTTGTGCCTTTCGTCGTGATGACTGATGCTGAGTACCAGGCCGGCCGTATCGACGCACTGGAGGCTTCTAAAAAGCAAAGTAAGGGTGCTTTAGGACGATTGTTTTTTTTATTTATCGTTTCCGGAGTCGCCTGGCCGTTGTTAACTTCCGCATGGGATGAAAGTAAGATTTTTCTGAAGTCCCCTGTGACAGCTTTGGGATTTGCGGTTGTCGAAATGACCTTGTTGGTGATTTTTGTTTTGTATACGTATTCGTTGTATCAACGGACGGAACATGCACAGTCCTCTCTCTAAAAATTTTCTTTGCCGTATTTTTGTTCTAATCATTTCAGATACGTCATCAGAACTGACTCTAGCTAAATATTCCTTTCTTCAAACTCACCGCCAAATGGCGGCAGTTGGAAGAATTCGCTATATTCAGTTATTTTGTTATTAATATTTATTACTCAAACGCGATAGATAGATAGATAGATAGATAGATAGATAGATAGATAAGTAAGTAGGTAGGTAGGTAGGTAGGTAGGTAAGTAAGTAAGTAAGTAAGTAAGTAAGTAAGTAAGTAGCTTGGAAAGCTACTTCCGACTTTGCCCCAGTTGTTGGGAACATGATCTAAGGACAAAAACCATAATATCCGAGTTTCAAACTGAGTGCAATTTTTTGATATACAGATTTATTTCTTTTCCTATTTTGTTTTTCTTTTCGGAAGAGGAAGTAACTGATCCTTTGATTTTAAGTCCAAATACTTACAGACCAGATCCTTTCAACTACCGCCATTTGGCGGCAACTATAATGTTGATGTTGATGTTGGTGTTGATGTTGGTGTTGATGTTGATGTTGATGTTGATGTTGATGTTGATGTTGAAATATAAAAATCTACTTTCTACTTGCAAGAAATATTTATTTTTTTTCAAAGAAGATAAATTAATTTTTCTCTATACATTTTCATTCTTTTACGATAGAAATTAATCAGCTTTTTCACTCTATGTTTTTGTTTTTCTTCATCTTGATTTTCCTCAAATTACTGACTTAAAAAGTAAGTCCTAAAAACAGAAAAGCAACAAATAAAAATTGGGTACTTACAGCTCTTATATTAGTTTTAAAAAGGACGTTTATGAAGTTGAAACTTCTTAGTAAAGTCGAATTAGATCAACGCCTTCGAAATTTATTTTCGAAAGAAAAAGAAGTACTGCAAGAAATTTTATTTACCATCAAGGAAATTGATGGCCGTCGCTTGTATTTAGAATTTGGTTATCCTAATTTATTTTCTTATTTAACTGAAGGCCTAGGATACAGCGAAGGTTCAGCTCAAAGACGCATTGATGGGGCACGATTACTACGTGAGATTCCAGAAATTAGTCAGCTCTTACAAACTGGGGAAATTAAACTAAGCCAAGTTTCAATGCTGCAAAAGGCTGCGCGGCAAGTATTGAAAACTCAAAATACAAAAATAACAAGTGAGCAGAAAAAGATTTTAATCCAGAATTTAACTCAAAAAGACCATTCCGAAAGCGAGCAAGTCATTGCTAGTTTTTTTAATCTACCAGTTCTACAAGACTATAAGAAAACTAAACAAGCTGATGAAAGTGTGCGACTTGAGATTACTTTATCGAAAGAACTATTTGCAAGAATTGAAAAAGCTCAACAACTTCTATCTCACTCCATACCCAGCGGCGATTTGGTTAAATATATCGAATACATCACCGAGAAGGTCATACAAGCAAAAACTGAAATCAGACCTTTCGCTTCAAGTTTGGTTCTGAATAGTAATAGTAATAGTAATAGTAATAGTAATAGTAATAGTAATAGTAATAGTAATAGTAATAGTAATAGTAATAGTAATAGTAATAGTAATAGTAATAGTAATAGTAGGACTAGCAGCATCATGAATAGCAACAAAAACAGTATTAGTTCCGCAAATATTAATAGTTCGACTCGTAATACCAATACTAATTGTAAGAGTAAGGCCTTCACAGCTTCCGATACCAACCGTGATAGTGTTGATAATGACAATGGCGGTAGCAGCAACAGCAACAGCAACAGTAATAATAATAATAATAATAATAATAATAATAATAATAATAATAATAATATGAGTGCAATCAATAGCATTGGCATTGGCGACAGCAGCAGCAACACTAACTGCCAAATGGCGGTGGCTAGTAAAATCATTACTGATTGCGAAACTGAACCAAGAAATAAAAAACCTAAAACTAGTTCAAATTTGGTACTTAATTCTATCAGTACCCAAACTCGACGACAATTTTTTACTGATAATCAACCCTTTGGTGTCTGCTGCCAGTATAAAGATCCTGTCACTGGCAAAATCTGTCAAAGTCGATGGTTTTTACAACTTGATCACAAACATCCGCAATGGGCTAATGGCGCACACACATCAGGAAATTTACAAATTTTATGTGCGGCTCATAATCGATCTAAATATTTAAAAGAGAAGCATACTCAATTTATTTCCTAAGATTGATACGGACCAATACTTGTTTGATACCTTCACATGTTAAAATCCTATCAGCGGAGCGGTAAAAGGCACTGACACTGTAATGGTGACAAAACAACTTTCAAAATAATTAAACTATTTTTTGCATTCTCCCCGCCTCAAATGCTATGTCTAATACCAATTCCAGCTACTTCATTAACCGAGGCGCGAACAACCACACAGTGGATCTAACAGTAGATTTAATGGCGGATTTAACAGTGGACTAAGCAAAGTACCTAGCAAGGGGCCAAACACAGACCTAGCGAAGTGCAACGCAGACGGGCTGACCCAATGCGAGTCTCACTAGGCGACCGAATGAGCCACGAAGTTATTCGAGGTCAATGAAACAGCTG
>JBPOJH010000072.1:0-56461 GCA_052033755.1 Bdellovibrionota bacterium
GATAGTTAACTGCTGCTTCTTTTTGTTCATAAGCAACCATACATGGACCAGGACTACAAATAGTACTAAGGCTAGTCACAGCTGTATATCCATAGGTAACGGCAGTACCTAATAGAAACGATTCTGCGTTCGCAGATACCACTGCTCCAAAAACTGTTAAGAATACAATTACATTTTTCATAGGGGACTCCTTGTTTTCAATGGCGGGGTTGGGGTAAGTCCCAAAGGGCATGGAAATAAATTTAAGTTGCAGAACAGTACACTTAATTTAAAAAGAATTACACTGTAACAATTCTAACAGGTGACAAAACTCAGCTTAATATTGATAACGCACCGAAATGGTTGACCTAAGTATATTTAGAATTTTTGTAAATAATATATCCTAGATTGAAGAAACGAAAATAAATGATAATTATTTATATGAATGAATTGCTACACGTATTTTACTCTTATACTCGCTCATGTAAGCACGTGGGCAATAATTTTAGTAACCATGCAACCAAAGCCCACCTTGGCGTCACATAGATAATTTTTTTCTGCCTTAAAATTCCGTCGTAAATAATTTCCGCCGCTTGCTGAGTCGTACACATCCAAAATCGACCACCTGCCATTTTTGTTTCTACAAATCCAGGACGGATATCTACTATTTTTAAATCTAAACTTTCTTTCCGGACCATACCTCGTAGCGCTTGCAACAAATTAATCTGAAAAGCTTTGCTTGCACTATAAAATGGAGCTTGCCTTAAACCTCTTAAGCCAGCAATCGAAGTGTTCACAGCCAACACAACACTCTTATTTTTAATCATAGGATGTTTTTTTATAAAACGACGACGGCTATTTATAATTCGATGAATTAGCTCCGAAGTTCCACCAACATTAGTATCAATCATCATACGAGATCTTGACCAATCCCTTAACTGCGAATCCTCAGCCATGCCGGCATTCAAAATAATATGATCAAATCCTGCAAATGCTGACTCCCAATTGAGAAAGTCTTTTTCAGAGTTTTGCAAACTCATATCATAATAAAATATTTTTAGTTGATTCGGAAATCGATTTTGCAATTCATTCAAGTTTTGCGTATTACGCCCGATGGCCACAACTTTGTGACCCAAAGATAAATACTTCTGCGCTAACGCAAGACCGATACCCGATGTCGCCCCTGTAATTAAAACTGTGTATTTCATATTACCTTTAAATAGACTGCAAAAACTGAACTTCTTCAATCAGTCTTTTTTCCCAAAATTAATCTTATGCTAAACGTTTCTGCGCTGTTCGTTTTATAAAAATGGCGATCAACCCTAAATGAAAATTAAATAACTTAAACTGAACAGCTGGTAACTTATAACTAACATCCTCTAGTGTTGTCTGCCTGTCCTCAGACATGTCAAAGCGAAAGGCATATTTGAGTTTTCGCTCACTACAAAAATTTACTAATGATTTCATTTTTCCTGATTTGCCGGCTTTCACTTCGATGGGATAAATTTGACTTTCACATGAAAATAAAAAATCCAATTCTGCATTAACGGATTTTCCATCCCGGAGCCAATAAAATAGCTCTGGCTCTTCAAATCCGCGATCCAAATACGCCAAATGCTGAGCCACAAACTGTTCCGCAACATCCCCTTTGGTTAACAAAGTAAGGTCATTAAAATTATGTATTTCTGACCACGTATGACCCTGCAAATAACCCAATAATCCCACATCTAAAAAATAAAATTTGAAAACTTCATCACTGGCCAAAGATCTTAAAGGCAATCCAGAACCATTTGTGTGTCTACAAAATAACAGTAATCTAGCCTTAAATAATAAATTCAATGCTGATTTTATTTCACGATTTCTAGTCTCAATCAGCAATTCGCTGTACTTTACTTTTTTACCTATAAAAAGATGTAATCTATTAAATAACTCCTCAAGCCTGACTGTCGTCGCTGGCGTTGCGTACTTAGAGAAATCATCTTTATAGGTCTGTAATATGGATCGATGAACATCCCGTACTTGTATCGGACTACGAGTCTTAGCAAACACGTCGACGGCTTCTGGCATCCCTCCGACATACAAATAATCCTTTACCGCCTGAGTCAGTTCACTCCCTAGATAGCTTGGCCAATTCACTTGAAACAACTCAGGGTATGATAAGTTTTTATTAAATAATAGATTCACTTGTTCATTTAACTTTTTCTTACCCGTAGCTAATAAAAACTCTTCAAAATCCATCGGACTTAAATGAAAATATTCAATGCGACCCACAGGCATTGAATACGCTTTTTTCTCTAATGCAAATTCCAATAAAGATCCAGCCGCAATTAGAGGGACATCTGGGCGTTTTTCATAAAAATATCTAAGCAATGGTATCAGTTCAGATTGCTGCTGAATTTCATCAAAAAACAACAAACAGTTTTTATCAAGATGGGTATTCTTTTTAGACTCAATTTCTGCAATCAGATGTTCAAACTGGAAACTATTCATTTCCTTTTCACCGATCTTACTTTGAGCAGATTTTAGTTTTTCGATTTCGAAATTAAATTCAACTAACTGTAGACCTAAACGTTTTGCCAACAAACGCACCAACGTCGATTTTCCAACCTGTCTAGCCCCTCTTAAAATTAAAGGCTTTCTTTTCTCTTTTTGATACCATTTTTCTAGGTATTTAAACGCTTTTCGTTCCATATTGTCTATATTATGGCAAAATATAGGGGGTGTTTCAAGCTATTTATGGTCAAAATAGGGGGGTGTTTTAGCCACTAAATGGTCAAAACAGACCCCTGTTTTGACCATATTCTAGATTGCAGGGATGATTGATATCAAACTGACTGATATCGATCGATTTGTTCGGCCATCTGACGGCCCTCTTGTATCGCCCAAACGATCAACGAGGCTCCACGACGTGCATCACCGGCAATAAAAAATGAAGGTCGACTGATCAGATGCTGTAAGCTGGAAACTCCCTGCAAAGACACACCCGAAAAACCCATGGCTAAAATAACTAGATCCACAGGGAATAGAATTTCTTCCCCCGTTGCCGTCATCACCGCTTTTAAATGCGTGATGTGCCCTTGCCCCTCATTATCTAAAAATTCTTTTGTCATGATTTCAAATCGTCTCTCAAATTGTAGCTGCCCACCCTCTTCATGCGCATGCGATGTTCGATAAGCCATTGGCCAAAAAGGCCAAGCTGTCGATTGCACCGCTGACAACTCCGGCGGCCGAGGTAAAATCTCAAATTGCAAAACGGATTTCGCCGACTGACGTAAAGCCGTTCCCAAGGCATCGGAACCTGTATCTCCGCCACCGATTATAATCACATGCTTATCCTTAGCATTGATAAAATTTTTCTCGACTTCACTGTTTAATGTATTCGCTGCGGTCAAGTTTGCTAACGAAGTCGCGTCTGGCACAGATGTAAAATCTTGACGTAGATAATCCATCGCAAAATGAATGCCCTTTAAATTTCGTCCTTGAATTTGCAAATCACGTGGGGTTTCTGCTCCTATAGCTACGCCAACCGCATGATAATCTTTTTCTAACTGTTCCCAAGAAATATCTTTTCCCACTGTCGTCGAACAACAAAAACGAACCCCTTCAGCCATCAATTGTTGTAATCTTCGATCCACTGTTTTTTTATCTAACTTGAAAGACGGAATACCATACCGAAGAAGTCCGCCAGGTTTTTCATTTTTTTCAAACACAGTCACCTCATGACCCATTCGAACCAACTGCTGAGCCGCTGCCAAACCCGCAGGCCCCGAACCCACAATTGCCACATTTTTGCTTTGACCTAAGGATTTTTTAAGGCGGCGAATGGGTGTCGTATCTTGTGGTTGAATCCAATTGTTCTGAAACCCGTACTCGACAATTGCGCTTTCTATATTTCGAATGGTCACAGGATCATTATTAATCCCCAACACACACGACGATTCGCAAGGCGCTGGACACAATTGCCCCGTAAACTCTGGAAAATTATTTGTCGCATGCAACCGCTGCAATGCCTGTTGCCACTGACCAAGAGCCACCAACGTATTCCACTCCGGTATAAGATTATCCACCGGACAACCAATGTTATCACTGACAGTTTGTCGCTGATCGACCTGAATATTTTTTACAGATCCAGTCAGATCATTGTATGCAGAGTCTTCGGATTGACAAAAGGGCACTCCGCAATCCATACAACGACTGGCCTGTTCTTGTAGTTGTTCGGATTGTTGTGCGGACCACTGTTTCGAAAGAGTGACTTCGTTCCAATCTTTTAATCGTTCGTCGACAGGACGATATTTTAATTCTTTGCGTGGATACTTTAAAAATCCTTTTGGATTTAAAACCGATGAATCACTCATAAACTGACCTCAGGCTGTGATTTTAACTGTAATTCCGTTGATAATTGTTGTTTCTGGATTTGCAAAAGTTCATAAGAAATTATTTTTTTAAATTGACCGCGCCAGTGTCCCCACGACTGCAAAATCTTTTCTGCCTTTTCACTGCCCGTTAATAGATAATGACGATGAATCTGATGAAATAAAAATTCAAAATCTGGATCGGTACTGACTTCAGATATCTCCACCATAAGTTGATTGCATCGCAAATGAAAATCCGAGGTCTCATCTAACACATAAGCCACACCACCCGACATTCCGGCAGCAAAGTTTTTCCCCGTCATTCCCAAAACAATCACCGACCCACCTGTCATATATTCACAAGCATGATCACCGGTTCCTTCTACCACCGCCTGCGCACCACTGTTACGAACCGCAAAGCGTTCTCCCACAGAACCCGCAACAAACAACTCACCCGAGGTGGCTCCATACAAACAAGTATTCCCCGCAATCACATCACTGGAATATTTTAAATGGGGAGCTATAATAATTCGGCCACCAGATAACCCCTTACCCACATAATCATTCGCTTCTCCGGCGAGCTGCAAAGTAATTCCAGGAGCTAAAAAGGCACCCAAAGACTGCCCCGCTGTTCCTGCAAGACTGAGCAAAATAGAATCTTGAGGCAATCCCTTCTGACCGTATTTTTTAGTCACGGCCCAGGACAACATCGTTCCAATTGTACGATCTGTATTTTTAACCGGAATGACTTTTTTAGTTAAAGCCCCCGACTGCCACTGCGCAATCAATTGATGATCCAACTGATTCGCCAACACATCTTTTATCATCACCGTTTTGTTAGACCCGAGATTTTTATTGATATGCAAAATTTTTGATAAATCCACGGATTTTAACTTTTCATACCATAGTGAGCTCACTGAGGATTCAATGGTAGACGGCGTCTGCTTTGGCAAAGAGATTTTTTGCAACAAATCCACTCGACCAATTAATTCATTCACAGTTCGTAATCCCAACATGGCTAATATTTCTCGCAACTCTTCGGCCACAAAAAAGAAATAACGAATCACGGCCTCGGGTGTACCGGTAAATTTTTTGCGAAGCTCTGGATCCTGCGTCGCCACTCCCGTGGGGCAAGTATTCAGATGACACTTTCGCATCATGATACATCCCTCTACGATCAAGGGCGCTGTGGAAAAACCAAATTCTTGTGCCCCTAAAGCCGCTGCCATAGCCACATCCCAACCATTACGTAACTGGCCATCGGTTTCGATGATCACTTTCTGGCGCAAGCCCTGCATTGTTAATGTCTGATGGGCTTCCGCCAGCCCTAACTCCCATGGACTGCCCGCATACTTGATCGACGATAAAGGCGAAGCCCCCGTCCCGCCGCCATCACCGCTAATTAAAATTTTATCCGCGTGCGCCTTTGCCACCCCCGCGGCAATAGTACCGACTCCGGGAGTAGAAACTAATTTGACGGAAATGCGCGCTTGTGGATTTATGTTTTTCAAATCAAAAATCAACTGTGCTAAATCTTCGATAGAATAAATATCGTGATGAGGTGGTGGCGAAATCAATGTCACACCCGGAGTTGAATGCCGCATTTTTGCGATCACTGCGTCCACTTTGTAACCCGGCAACTGTCCACCTTCACCGGGCTTTGCACCTTGAGCCATCTTGATTTGTAACTCGGATGCATGAACTAAATAGTCTGCCGTCACTCCAAATCGACCCGAGGCCACTTGCTTAATGGCCGAATTCTTCGAGTCGCCATTTTCTTCTGGCTGAAAACGCGAAGAGTCCTCGCCACCTTCACCGGAATTACTTTTTGCACCTATGCGATTCATGGCGATTGCTAATGTTTCATGGGCTTCTTTGCTGAGGGCTCCAAATGACATCGCCCCCGTCGTAAATCGCTTCACAATACTGGCCGCAGATTCGACATCCATTAAAGATAATGGTGATGACAAGGAACCTGAACCGTGTGAGGACGTTTTAAACTCTAGCAATCCTCGCAGTTGACTCAGTGACGTGCGCTGCACTTCCTGACTGAAGGATTTGTATGTTTGATAATTATTTTCCTGTGTCGATTTTTGTAAGCGCGTGATGCTGTGTGGATTCCACAAATGCATCTCGCCCTGCGCGCGTGCATGAATCTCGCCCCCTGTTGGTAACGTTGATCTGCCTTGAGCCATTTCAAAACGTGCATATGTTTCTAAGGCCAATGTTTGTAGAGTTAACCCACCAATACGTGATGCCGTCCCCTGAAAATAGGAATTCACCAGCTCCGTCGATAACCCCAGAGCTTCAAAAATTTGAGCTCCACAATAAGAAGAAATGGTCGCGATTCCCATCTTCGATAAAATTTTTAATAAACCCTTTTCCATCGCTTTTTGATAATTAATTTTTTGCTTTTCATTTTTGGCAAACAGCTGCAAGACCGCGCGGGAATAAATGGCCTCAGCACCAAATCCAATACAACACGCTAATTGATGCACATCGCGCACTTCGCTACTATCCACCACTATCGATGTTTGTGTTCGCAGCGAATGACGAACTAATTCCTGATGAATCGCCGAAACCACTAACAACACCGGTAAGGCCGACAATTTAGATTTTGAATCCTCAGACTGAGTATTCATCGAATCATTCATCGACGCAAACATGGTCGCATTCATCGACTGATTCGCTGACATTAATCGTTCATCAGATAAGATTAATAGCCCGTGATTTTTACTGACCAAGTCCTTGGCTTGCTTTATCAATTGCAACAAATGCTTCTGAAAATTTTCTATAAAACTATTCTGGTCATGATAGTTGAAGGTCAAATCTAATGTCGCACAGTGAATCACATCTTGTTTTTGAATGGCAACAAACTGTGTTTCTAACAAGATCGGGCTTTTTAGTTTTATTTTTTTATGCAATTCTTTTCGGTCCATTTCCTGTTCTTGCTGTTGAGGTAAAATAAATGGACTAGATTTTCCTCCCAAGATCACTTGCAAAGACATCACCGATCGTTCACGAATCGGATCCATCGGAGGATTGGTCACTTGGGCAAATAATTGCCGAAAATATTTAAATAACAATTGTGGTTGCGTCGATAAAATGGCCAAAGGTGTGTCACTCCCCATGGAACTGGTCGCCTCTTCACCGTCGTTCAATATCGGAGTTAACACCATTCGGACTTCTTCTTCTGTGTATCCTTGCGCAGTTAACATCAACATCGCCCGATCTGAATTTATCGATTGTGTTGTCATTGAAGTCGCCGTAGCCGCCGCATTCACATCATTTTTTGCTAGAATAAGATCGCTATCGATGATCTCCTGTTGGTACCAATCCCCATAAGCATGTTGAGTCGATACCCACTGTTTGATTTCATCATTTTCAATCAACCGTCCGGCTTCCATATCGATTAATATCATTTTACCTGGCCCTAATCGACCTCGACGGATCACATGTTCACTAGGTAAATTAAGAACACCCGCTTCCGAAGATAGCACAAATAAATCATCATCCATTACATGATAACGACTGGGACGTAATCCATTTCGATCCAAGGTGGCTCCCGCAATTTTTCCATCTGTAAAACACAATGCGGCTGGACCATCCCATGGTTCCATCCGTGAAGAATAAAAGGAATAAAAGTTTTTTACGTCCGTCGAAATTTCAGAGTCATTTTCCCAAGCTTCAGGGACTAACATCATAATTGCCTCTGCCAAATGATGACCAGACGCTAGCAATAATTCCAACGCTTGATCTAAGGCCGAGGAGTCACTGACACCCTCACGAATCAAAGGTAATAAATTTGTTTGCAAATTTTCTGAAGCCAGCTTGCGCGCCTTCATCCAATGTATGTTGCCTCGTAGAGTATTGATTTCACCATTATGACACAAATACCGAAATGGATGCGCCAACTCCCAGGCAGGTAAAGTGTTCGTACTAAAACGCGAATGCACCAAAGCGACAGCCGAGGTAAAATCTGGATCTTGTAAATCCAAGTAATAATCCGCAAGTAATTGCGGTAACATCAAACCTTTGTAGACAATCGTACTAGACGATAAACTAACAACTGTAAATTGTGATAAAACTTGCCCTGTTTGCGGATGTCGAGTGCCTTCGAATTCGCGCAGTTGTTTTTCAGCCATTCGTCGCAATTGAACCAGTTTAATTTCATCCGATTTTAAATCCTGCAATTGTAAAAAGACCTGATAAATTTTTGGTTCTGTATCTGTGCTAATGACGTCAGAGCTCAAGACGTCAGAATGTAAGTCGGCATTTGCAACAACCTTGGAATTCACCGGCACTAAACGCCATCCCCAAACCTTTAATCCCAACTGCAATGCCAAGTCGTTGAAAACTGTTTGCTGCGCTTGAATTTTAGCTTGGGACTCTATCGGCTGATGAGAACTCCATGGAAAAAAAATCATCCCCACAGCCCATGGCTGCTGTGACATTGGGGCATAAAACTCTAAATGCTTGGCAAAAAAATCGGCTGGAATTTGCGTTAAGATACCGGCACCATCACTGGTTTTGCCATCGGCGGCTTCGGCTCCTCGGTGCGCCAGATTCGTTAGAATTTCGCAACCCATTTGGACAATTCGATGCGAGGCCACTCCCTTGATAGAAGCAATCAAGCCGATCCCACAAGCATCATGCTCCATCGTTTCGTCATAAAGACCATTGGAAAATCTAGCACCACTTAAATTTTTGGTTACGTTGCTTGTTTCGTAGTTTATCTCGCTTTTTACATTGTTTGTTTCGTAGCTCATCCCGTTTGTTACATTGCTCAGTTCGTTGCTTAGTTCTTTGTTCAGTTCGTTGTTCAGTTCGTTGTTCATCGCTAAGTTAGCCCCTCTATTGAAAAATTATTTCAACCCCGATTTAAAGAAAGATTCTGACTTAAAACAAACCACTCACCAAGTGAAGATTCAGTAACTACTGATGATTTTGCAATTTTGACATGTTCATTAGAATAAAGTTTCTACTCAAAAAAGGGTGGTATTTTGTCCCATTGCCTATTGAAATTCTCCTAAATTATATCCAAATCAGGAATTATATTTTAGTCTGCGACTTTATTGACAGTTATTAATTAGTGAAAATAAACAATAATAAGGAAACCACAAATATGCGAATCCTTCTATTTAGCCTGATTGTATTTTTGCAAATATTCCCAATGACTCCCTCTTTAGCCGCATTAAAATCAGCACCGACAAATATCTCAGGCAAAAATATCCTTACTAACGAAAACTACTCCTGGAGTTTTACTGATAAAAAGCAAGCCTTGGTGATCGTATTTCTTTCTGCCAAATGCCCCTGCTCAGATAGCCACAACACCGAATTGATCGATTTAGCCAGAACCTACCCTCAATTTCAATTTATCGCCATTCATTCGAATCCTGATGAGTCTCAAGAGCATTCGCAGTTTTATTTCTCAAAAGCGCAATTAAACTTTCCCGTCCTGCAAGATGATAATTTAAAATGGGCTAACACCTTACATGCCAAAAAAACTCCACATGCTTTCGTGATCAACTCTGAAGGATTTGTCTTGTACCAAGGCGGAGTCTCCTCAAGTAATAAATTTCAAAACGCGGATAAAAAATTTCTACGAACGGCGCTAATGGAAATTTCAGAAAATAAACCTGTGAGCACGCCCGAAGGACGCACCTTGGGCTGCTCCATCAGTCGCGATCAAGAAGATTGACTAAAAAGATAGACCAATATGATTGATCATCATGCCAGACCAGGAGACTAATCGATGAAAACAGGGCCCATTAACTTATCCAAATTGGTAGTTTTAAGCGGAGTATTAGGTGGAATTTTAAGTGGAGTTATCAGTTGTGCTAAGCCCACCTACATTCAAGAAACGAACCCCAACACCACTCAACAAAAATTAGAGGCCAACATCTGCCAAATAAAATTAAATCAATATTGCTTGCAATGGCACTGGCAACACTTCCCCACCAGTGAAGAAGAGGACGGAAAAATTCAAGTGCGCTTTTTTCAACTGGATAATGAAGATCAATTTCCAATATTGTCACACCCTCAGGGCGCTTTTGCAGCTTCATTTTGGATGGACATGGGAAACGGCAAAGGCCATGGTACAGCTCCGCTGATATTGACGGAAACCTCTTCTGGAACTTTTGTACTTTCCAATATTTATTTAATCATGCGCGGCTCTTGGCAATTACGATTACAACTGACGACCGAAGACGGAAATAAAAATGAAATTATCATTCCTATCGATTTTAATTAAATTTTTAAACGGTTTTATTATTTTAAGAAGTGTCCGTATGTCTGTTCGATTTCTGTTATCAGTGTTAATACTAATTCTGGGATTCCACTTCTGTCTTATTGATCGCGCTTGGAGTGCCGCCTGTTGTGGAGGTGGTTTTTCGACTCCCGCATTGATTGTAGGTGATCAACAGGCGCAGCTTTCACAAAGTCTTTCTAGAAATGAAACCATCATTGATCGCGTGGACACCAAGGGCGTGTGGCACCCCTCCAAATCCATCTCAACATTGGAAACTTATCGTCTAGATGCAGCTTGGGCTTTTGATTTGGCTCAAATGGGTTTGTCCATTCCCGTCCTAAATAAACAGCGAGGTTCTTATCGCTATTCTGGTCTTGGCGATTTGCAAGCTAGTTTTGGATATGAATACTTACCGGATTGGGATTATCATCCCTGGCGTCCCAAAGGTGTTGGTTTTTTGCAGTTAATTATTCCCACTGGTCATTTTAGTGATGATACTACTTTGGCGGGCGCAGATAATCTAGGGCAAGGTCATTGGGGCCTTGGCGCTGGAACTATCTTCACTCGTAACATTAGTAAATGGGATATTTTTACTAACGTCGATCTACACCATTTTTTACCTCGCTCCACACGAACAACCAATTACACCGGTGAAATTCAACCCGGCTGGGGAGGACACCTAGGTCTTGGTTTCGGTTGGAACAAAAAAGATTTTCGAATCGGTTCCGCTATCGAGTGGAGCTACGAAGAAGCCATGAAATTACAAACATCTGACAGCTCGTACAATTCTTCTGGAAGTGTTGAGAAATTCGCGACCATGATACTAAGCCTTGCTTATATTCCTAACGATGAGTGGAGTTACAGTTGTAGTTGGGCGGATCAAACTCTGATTGGCGATCCGTTGAACACATCCCTGGGACGAACCTTAAGTATCAGTTTGCAAAAACGTTGGCTGCGATAAAGTGCTGTTTCAAACTAATACCTTACGCGGCAATTTTTCTTGAGTTGTCCCAATGAGTTAAAAAACTTTCGATATGATCGGCAATCTCAGCGCCTTTGTAGTGAATAGCCATATGACCTGCATTTTTAATTTCGATCACGGCATGGGGACAAATTTCGTAGGCCATTTTTTCATAAGCCGATTTTTTAAATAATGGATCTTGGTAATCCACTAACATGATTGAACTGTGTTTCCACTGACTCATGCGACCAAGCCAGTAATTCCAATTTTCATTCTTTAATATCCAATGAAACTTATTTAACACATGACAAACAAACAACAACTTTTGACCGCGCAAATCATCTACCTTATGCCAGAAATCTGCTCGCTCGACTCGAAACATCGTGGCTGCTTTATTCAAAAAAAATCGTCCCACCGGGGTTCTTAAAAAATAATAAATACTTTGCTTATTAACAGGGATTTTAAAAAATCCCTGCATGCCTTTCCAGTTAAATGACGGCACTGGATTAGGAGGCATTGGATTAATAAAAATTATTTTTTTTACTAAGTCCGGATACTTTAGCGCCAATCCCCAAGCTAAGGCGGCTCCAAAACTAATTCCTGCAATATGTAAAACTTGATCTGGAAAATTTAACTTAATAAATCTAGCTAAAATATCCACTTGAAATCCAAATGGTATTTCTTCGTTGGTTAAATACAAATGACTTAAGTTAGGTTGAATCACGTTAAATTTTTTTGCTAATCGTACGGCCACCTGATCCCAATGCATGGGACTACCTGCATAGCCGTGCAGTAGCAAAACAGATTCGGCTTGCGTGTGTTTCGGGCCTTTTTGACTAAAGGCAATTTTGGTGTTCATCCCGCATCTCCAATTTAGGTGTCATTGGTATTTCGGTTGAATCAGCTTGAAGGTTAACTGGACCATCGTCGCATTGTCTTAAATTGATATCTGAATTTAGGATAGATCAATCAAGATCAGTCTCGGTTAATTTTCTGCCTAGACTGCTTTTTTTCAGAATGGACTTTTTTACTGTCTAAACGTTTGCGAGTAGAAGAATAAGTAGGTTTGGTTTTTTTTCTGACCTTAGGGACAAACAAAGCCTTCTCGACCATTTGAATTAATTTCTGAATGCCATCTTTGATATTACGATCGCGCTCGCGATGACTTTCAGAACGTATTAAAATTTCACCCTCGGCCGTCATTTTGTTAGCCAGATTTTTTTGAATACGCTCTTTTTCTGCTTCAGTAAATAAATTGGAGAACTGTGGTATCCATCGAAGAACCGCAGCCGATTCCGTGCGGTTCACATGTTGTCCACCCACTCCTCTAGAGCGAGTGAACTCGAAATTGATTTCAGATGGGATTTTTTTTTGCCACATGCAAACTAGAATGGTTGTCTGCGTGTTGAATTACCTAGATCCAACGCAAACAACACTGCAATTTTTGAAAACACAGCCGAGTGTTTAAAATTAATTTTCTGATTAATTACATCCGATTCGGTATGAATTTTATCATTCATCGTCGATGTAGTCGCTTCAAAAGGCAACAGCGTTGGGAATCCACGACGATACCAAGATGCATGATCACTACATGCATAGCCACACTGGTCTTCCACTAAAGTCACTTTTAGATAAATATTATTAATTTCCATTAACCAATCTCGCAACCAAGCGCTGGTAAAATCTGTGACATTACCAATCACCATCGGTCCATTACCGGGAAATGAGGTCATATCCAATTGCAAAACTCCAACGACTGATTTTTTTTCTTTACCATAACTATCCGCGATTTCCGCTGAACCCAACAAGCCCGATTCTTCGCCGGCATACCAAAAGAACTCAACTGTTCTTGCTAGTGGAGCTCCATGCGCGACAATTCTTAAAGCCTCTAAAACATTTGCCGATCCCGAAGCATTATCATCTGCACCTGGCGCAGCCGATCTTCCTCCCCAACCGCTGATCGAATCCACATGTCCACCAAGAACAATAATTTCATCAGGACGCTCTTCCCCCAGAATTCGCAGACGAATACTTTTTTGTGGAGTACTTTTATGAGTGATTAAATCCAAACTCCATTTCAATTTAGAATCCGCCACCACTTCTTGAATCTTCACCTTAAAGGCTTCAATCGGTGCATTTGGATTTGCACCTTTATTGTATCGATCATGAAACCCAGAAAGAAACTGCACCGTAGATTTTAAGTTCTCTTCGCTAACTTGATCGATCGCGTTTTGTAAATCTGTATTTGCGACCAGATTATGCGAGCGCATTGATAACTGTTGATATCTTTCATTTAATACTTTTAATTCGCGCAACCGATTCATCGAAACAATGATGTTTTCTCCGACTTCGCTATCATTCAAGGCCTCAAAGTTAGCACAACGACCAACCTTGTGTGCCCAGTAAGACATGGTTACTTCTTGTTCTGAGTTGATCCATGCCACACCGACACCTAACTCTTCATCTTTATATAAGGAGGGAATTTTTAGAAGATTTAGTAATTTTAAATCTGCCAAAACTGGCATTAACTTATTTGAATTCTGAAGATCTGTTGAGTTCAAAACAGGCACATGCGCTTTCACTTCTTGTGCAAAAAAAGCTGAAATTAAAATCGCTAAAATAGAGGCCGCTGAAAAAATCAGAACCGATGTTGTTCGGTTTTTTTCTGTTTGAGAGGTTTTTGCATTGCCAGTTACGTTTCGTGCCATCCATGGCCTCCTTTGTGATACATTTTTATAAATACTTTTTTGATATACTTTCTAAGTTTAATTTCAGATACACTTTAAGTTTTACTTTGAGTTATCTTGTTAAATCCCTAAAATAGTCTAACTGAAAAAAATGATAATTCAAACATAAAGTTTTCCACTCATGACTTAAAGTACTTTCTAAAAGCGTACTTAAAATTTTTTCCCCGAACTCTTTACGAAATCCGAAAACACCCCAGGCTTGTAAATCCCACTCGTGTCCTAAACTGGTTAAAGGTTTCTCACAACCCCACCACAAATGTGGATCTCTTCGATCATAACCCATTACACCCCATGTTCGAAAATCCTCCACTGAAAATCTGGCTGCGACTAAATCTGATTTATTTTCTAAAGTCACAAACATTTCAGACAGTATTTCTGCTGGACCAAAATCTGTATCCGGTAAAACAACAAGATTGTAATCAGACCAATATTCTTTGCTTTTTAATAAAGAGTCGGGCCACTCTTGAGTAGGCTCTACCAACTGGAAAGACACCTCCAGTGACTTCAAGTGTTGGTTGAGGTTTTTCTTTTCAGCTCTTGAAATCACATGCGGCTTCGCCTGACAAAGACTTGCTAGCAACAAAGCATGATCGATAAAGCGCACACCATCTGGACGCAACAACATCTCTTTGGCCATCGGATGCCCCACTCTGGAACCAAAGCCCGCTGCCGGAATTAAAATTCGTCGATTGGCTTTGTAATTACTTTCTCCATTACTCATATTACTACTCTTATCCTGATTCTTACTATACGCATCTTGGGCCCACCATATAATCACAAACTCCCATTACTCAATCATATTCCACCAGGATTTTTTCAATGGACTTTCACCGTTAGCAGATCCAATAACCTCTACAAAAGTAGAGTAACTAGGAATAACTTTGGCTTCAATAGTGATTGGCTTTAAGCCTGGAACTTTTAAGGTCCACGGTACTAAAAAACCATCTTGAAATAAACGCTCGAATGCTTTTGGATTCTTCCGCTCAAAATCTGCAGGAATTTCTAAATGCCCTGCTACATGCACACGAAGATGTCTTTCTTTACCGCCTTCACCCGTATGGTATTTTCGGTCGTATTCTTTTTCAACAAATATGGAACTTTTAATTTCAGAAAACATATTTAACCGAGCTTTAAAACGACCTTTTGGATCCTGATAATCCACCGTCTTTTTTAAGTCCAAGGGCCAAGTCACGACTGGAAAATTTTCTGGCAACTGCACACTGACATCCATGGAAAAGGTTCTAAGTGCTTTCGTATTTAAACCAGCTTGGTGTCGAATCTGTCCAGCGGAAAGGAAAAATTTATTAATGATTCGCTTTTGCGCATCGACATCGCAATTTCTAATATACTCATTTGTATCTTTGTTTATGACTGGATAGCAATTCGCTAAAAAACCAAGAACCCATGGATAAGTTGGATGTGAACACACCTTTTCCATATTACCGCATTTTAATGGCACCTCAGCCATATCATAAAACTCATTTTGCGCCCAAGACATATGTGGCGATTCTAAAAACACCACATTGTCGTATTTCGGATTATTAAATTTTTTAAATTCTGAAAACCTCACCCATGTTGTCGATTTTGCTTTTGGCGTATAAATAAAATCCCATCTGGCTTCGGGCACCGACACCACCAAGTCCGTCTCTAATCGTGAACCTGACTCAAACGTTCCAAAGGCTTCTGCAATTCGCAAGGCTTCTCGATATTTTAAACCCAAAGACTTGACTTCCGGATCAGAAGAGTGCGGGAACACACCAGCTATCACTAAAGGTCGAGCTGGTATTTCGATGTTCTTTTCATTTAATGAAATCGCTTTTTGTCGGAAATTATAAATGGTATTAGAACCAAAAGATAATTCTCGTAACTCACGCTTCCAATTTAAATCCGCAATTCCAATCGTGTTTAATACATTTATCAATCCCTTATAAAAAGATTCCTCGTACAATATATTCGCAAATCTTGAACCCCAGATCGGAGTGCCTAACGTAATAAAAGCATCAATCTTTTTCGCGAACGGTAAATAGTTTTGATAACGAGATACTTGATTTAAAGAACTATAATACCAAATCCAAGAAATAATACCTCCTTGAGAGTGCGACACTAACGAAATACGATCTGCTAAATTTAAATCTGAATTATTGATGTCGTCAGAGATAAATCCAGTTCGAATATTTTCATCACGAATGATTTGCTGAATATATTCCCCCAACCGGATAGCAAAAACAGATGTCCCTTCATTGGTTTTAGTAGTTGGGTATGTGAATGTGTAAACTTTCGTTTCTTCATCAGGTCTTAATTCACCTAATTGCTGAGTCAGCAGTTCCGGCATGGCCCCAAAAGTTTTTTCGCTGCCATTTAAACCATGCACAGTAAAAACAAAGTGTCGATTTTTTGGACGGGCCACGCCAAATTGGGCTATCACCATCACCATCACAAATAAAGCGAAGGCTAATGAACTCATACGCACTCCTTTATTAAGTGATGACGTATCATTCAAATTGCTAGCCAATTTTAACAGTAGGTCTTACGAATGGTGTGGGTCTTCGCAATCTTGGTTTTCCCACTCCAGCTCCAAAGTGGCTTCAAAGATATGAAAACTTTCATTCAACGATTTTTTAATCGCTGATTTTAACTGACTTATTTGCTGCCAATTGACTTCATTTTTTAAAACTAAATGACAAGTCATAATATGAGTTTGTCCGTCTAAGCTCCAACAGTGCACATGATGGACATCTTTCACCTCTGAATGAAATTGAGCAACAATAAAATTACCAATTTCGATTTCTGAAACACCATCAGGAGTTGCCTGTAGTACAATTTGCAAACTGGCTTTTAAATGCACAATGACGTTCTTAATCACCCATAGTGACAATAATACCGCTAGTAATGGATCCACCCAAGTCCAATGCGTGAAGTAAATCACGACTCCACCGACAAGAACAAAAATCCAACCCAATAAATCTTCGATCAAATGCCAGGATAAAACTTTTTCATTCAGGCTACGGCCCTTTGAAAGAACATAAGCCCCTAAGCCATTCACACTGATTCCCAATAGGGACAATAACATCATCCCTTGTGAATAAACTTCCTGGGGCTCAAAAAATCTTTTAATACTGGAAATTAAAATAAAACTACTACCCACAATCAAAACAATTGCTGTTAATATTGCTGATAAAATCGAATATCGACGATAGCCATAAGAATATCCAGAATGACTTTCATCAAAGGATTTTCGTTCCATAAAAAATCCCAATCCCAACGCAAGGGCATCACCAAAATCATGTAAAGCATCGCTCAGAATGGCAAAACTGTTTGTCCAAAGGCCACCCACCAGTTCAATCAGGGCAAAAGAGATATTTAAAATAAATGCGATCATTATGCGCTTTTGACTGAGTCCCTTGAAATCATGATGATGATGATGATGATGATGGTGATTGTGATGATCATGGTCGTGCTTATGGTCGTGGTCATGCTCGCGATGGTCGTGATGGGCATGATCATGGTTATGGTTGTGGCTTTGCTGATGCTGTCCGTGCTTGTGTGTGTGATTCTGTGAATGATGACTTGCCATTACCTTAATAGTTCTCCTGATCCGATCATGGCTTCAATCAAACCTACTTTTTCATTAATGTCATCATGTTCTAATATTAACTGCTGCAAATCGTGATCTTTAACTAAATAAGAGGCAAAACATCCAACCACTTCTTCGGGTGACTGCACTGTTTTTAAAAACTGCTCGCGGTTATTCACATCGGGAATGTGTTGATATATCCAATGAGTCATTACTTTTTTAATGGTAAAAAAACTTTGCGCTCGGTCCGAAACCAAAAGATGATTTTCATTCAACAAATCCGCTTCACAAACTATGTAAGGTGTGTGACGATCGACAACTTCCTTCAATCGTACTTTGCCTGCTCCTTGTAAAAAAATCATCATTGTGCCATCCGGGCGAGTTTCCAAAATCAGTGGATGACCAATTCCAGCCACAGATCGTGCAAATTCAAGCGGTCGACCGACATTGTATTCATGTCGTTTAGTCGGATCATCAACAAATGCTAATGCAATTGGCGTTCGACTAGAAACGGCATCTTTAACCATTTGCAAATACTTAGGTTCAAAAATATTCAATGGCTTTGATGTGCTGGGATAAAATACAACTTCCCCCAGGGGAAATACAAATACTTCCATGTAATAATTATACCTGAAAATTAGATTTTAAAAAGGAAAACAAGGGCTCGACCAAAGGCCTATCCGCTGGCACTAAATCAGGTAGCCTGTCTTGTTCTGAGACCCAAACAACAGATTCGTGCTCGGTGAGTGTAAAATTGGCGGGAGTAAAAGAATCTACCACAAACAAATGTAATTCGATCTCATATTTAGCTGTTGTAAAATAAGACACACCAATGAAGGCTCCGATTTGGGCTTCGATTAGCAATTCTTCTTGCAGTTCTCGCTGAAGGGCTTGCTCATAAGTTTCATCGGCTTCTAACTTCCCACCTGGAAATTCAAATTGTAATTCACCGACGTCACCTTTTTTTCTTTGAAAAAAGGCAATTTCAAAAGCGAACGTCTTTTCGTGTCTTCGCCAAAACGCTCCGGCCACGACCTTTATTTTCCGTCTGAGATTACTTTGCACTTTGACTCCAAATTTTGTAAGCTGATATTGTTTTATGTTTTCACAGAATTCGAACCTTGCGCAATTTAATAAAAAAAATATTTTCATTTGGTTCTTGCTGGCCTTTCAAGCTGGATGCATCAATGCCGGTGGATTTTTATCTTGTCACCGCTTTGTCAGTCACATCACAGGCTTTGCTACTTTTTTTGGTGCTGAAATGGCGCAAGAAAACTATCAATCCGCCATCGGTATGCTATCTGTGCCATTTTTTTTTTTAATTGGCAGTATGACATCCGGTTTTTTAATTGATCGACAATTGGCCAAAGGACAAATGCCACTTTACCCTTTGTCATTTGGTTTTATTACATTTGGAATGTTATCGGTCACATTATTAGGAATGCACGGCTATTTTGGAGTTTTTGGCTCCGCTTGGAACTCCAAATCCAGTTTGTTATCTGATTTTATTTTACTGGCAATACTCTGTTTATCAGCTGGTATTCAAAATGCCACAATTACCTCCGCATCGGGATCTGTGGTTCGCACCACACATTTAACAGGTATCACGACCGATTTGGGTATTGGACTGATCCGCGTATTTGCGACGGGACAAAGCTCATGGGTGCAAAGCCATGAAGCCAAAGCGAACATCATGCGCTTTGGTATTATTGCTTTTTTCGTCCTAGGATCCTTGGCTGCTGCTTTTGTTTTTTTGCATTGGCAGTATCTAGGTTTTTTATTACCCACTATAATTTCGTTTGGACTATTAACCTACACCACTCGCGTTTATGTTGTGACTAAAGGATGGTTGAAATGAGTGAACTTCTTGAAAATCCACTGTTAAGTTTATTTGCGGGGATTACTTTTTTTCTTTATGGCATGACTATGGCTTCACAAGCTTTAGAAAAATTGATGGCCAGTCGCATCTCTCGCTTACTGAATAAATTATCGGACAGTCAATTTTTAGCCATTGTCGTTGGTATATCACTCACAACTTTATTACAAAGTTCGGGTGCTGTGACTTCGATGTTAGTGGGTTTGGGATCGGCAAAAGTAATTACATTACCACAAGTCATGGGTGTTATTATTGGTACAGCGATTGGTTCGACATTGACGGTGCAATTGATTTCGTTAAATTTAGGACAGTATGCATTCCCGTTATTCTTCATTTCGTTCTTTATTTATTTCTTAGCTAAAAAACCAGGAATTAAGAATATCAGTATGGTCTTTATTGGCTTTTCGTTTTTGTTTTTAGGATTGGGACTGATGTCACATTCCGCGCATTTTTATGCACAAAGCGAGTCTTTGAAATCTTATTTTGCTACCTTACAATCCAATCCTCATCTGTCACTGTTTATCTCGATGATCTTTTGCGCTTTTGTGCATTCATCTGCTGTTACGATCGGTTTAGCAATGAGCTTAGCTCAAGCTGGCGTTATCACTTTGGACAATGCCATGTTTTGGGTTTACGGCGCCAACATTGGAACGACGTCGACGGCACTGATTGCGGCTGTCGGTAGTAATCACGTGGGTCGCCAAGTGGCTTGGGCTCACTTTTTTTACAAAACACTTAGTGTAGCTATCTTTTTAGTCGAGCCATTTCACATAGCCTTTGTTAAATTTTTAGAAACTTTCGGAGTCTTGGTCACGCGCTCCATTGCCAATGGACATTTATTCTTCAATCTTATTAGTGCCGCCATCTTTTTTCCATTCATTAAACCTGCGGCCAAGTTTATTGAAAGAATATTTCCTAAAGATCTAAAAGACGAGTTCGCTGCCGAGTACTTGAATATGAATAATTATCAAAGTGCTCCACTTGCTATCTCCTATGCCAATCGCGAGATATTACGAACTGCTGATATTGTTTTAAGTATGATCAAAGATTCTGTTAAAATGTTTAACGAGTATGATCCCAGTCTGATCGAATCCATCAAAGACCGAGATAACAAAGTCGATTTTTTGTACCGTGAAACAAAAATGTTTCTGTTAGATCATGCGAACAAATCCAATATCGCCGTTCATCAAAACATTATGAACATGATTATGTTTTTAAGTGACTTAGAACGTGCGGCCGATTTAATTGACATTAATCTTACTACCTTAGCGATTAAGAAAAATGCTTTGAAATTAGAATTTTCCGAAGAAGGCTGGGCCGAGATTGTTAAAATTCATACGGAAGTTGTGCACGTAGCCAGTGTTGGCATCAATGCCTTTAACTCGCGTGAAATGTGTGAAGAAGCGATTCGCTTTAAACGCGAACTTGCGAAATTAGAAATTACACTTAGGGAAAATCATATTTCGCGTCTAAACAGAGGCCTTCGTGAGTCCATCAACACCAGCTCCATTCATTTAGACCTACTTAGCGAATACAAACGAATAGCTAGTTTGTTATGTAATCACGCCTACAATCAAAGAAGTTAATACTTACACTTTTATAAATTCCACTAACTAACTCCACTTGAAAGGTATTACTGTGTAAAACACCAAAGTCCAGTTGTTCAACTAGACTTTGGTGGATTGAATTCAAGTAATAAAAATATTTCGTTAACAGATAATTAGTAAAAATCACTTAGCAAATCAGAACTTTACACCGATAGGAACAAGGTGAAAGAAGTGATTGGCTTAACCGCAGATGAAATTTCAATTCGCCATGTCCGCAAAATGTCTCGCACCATTGGCTGGATTTCTATTATTATTCAAGCAACTAACATGTGTACACATTGGTTGTTCGGCTTGCAAATGACATTCTGGATTAGCTTGCCTTGGCTGTTGGGTTTTATTTTGATGACAGCTCTAATGTATACAAAGAAAGAAGCCATCGCACGCGTGGGCGTTCCACTAATCGCTACTTTAGCTATTTTTTCGGCAAACGAATTCGTGAATGGCACCTCGAAATTTCAATATTATTATTTTGCAGCCAGTTGCTTATCCATTTTTATGCTGACCCCTAGAGAGGTCCGCTCTTGGCGTTCACTGAATGCAGTTTTTCCAATTGTACTATTTCTGTTTCAAGAAGCCACTCGTTATCAATTCTTTGTAGGACCGCAAAATATTCCTTCCATTCATATTTCCATCATGAGTCAGGTTTCAATTCTTGGCACAGCTATCGTGACCATTGGTACGATGTACTTTTCGATGCATTACTTATTTCGTAGCCATAAGGAATTATCAATTATGGGCACTGAACTGGCTCAGCAAAATCGCAACTCAGCACTTGGAATGTTGGCAAATGGAATGGCTCACGAGATTAACAATCCGTTGTCCATAATTACAAGTGCGGCCTCGTTAATTGAAAGAAGCCTTCAAGAACCAGAAATCAACAAATTAAAATTGCTGGAGCATACGGGACGTATTAAAAATACTGTCAATCGTATCGCAAAACTAATTACCAGTCTTAGAAACTTTTCCAGCGAAGAAAACTCGGATCAAACTGATACCGAAGCCTTTTTATTTGAATTGGTCGAAGACGTCAGCTCATTGATGAGTGAATCTTTTCGATCAAACGGAATCTTTTTTGAAAACGCCACTCCGACACAAATACTAATTCGATGTCGAAGGACTGACTTGCAACAAGCGATTTACAATTTGATTCACAATAGTATCGATGCCATTCGCCATCAAAGCTTTCGATGGATTAAGGTCGAAGCGTCGCTAACAGATAAAAGCATTCAAATATTAGTTACAGATTCTGGTTTGGGCATCCCGAAAGAAATTGCCGATAAAATGATGATTCCATTTTTTACAACCAAAGAGGTCGGTCAAGGTACCGGTCTGGGGCTAAGCTTATCAAAAGGACTGATTGAAAAACACGGCGGAAAATTATTTCTGGATAAAAGCTCTGCCCATACTTGTTTTATCATCGAACTACCAAAAGATTTACTGATCTTAAATAAGAAAGCCTCATAGTACTTAACGAAATTTCTTTACGAAATCTATTTAGAGTCTGATTCGATATTTTCTTTTAAGCGCTGAGAAATTGTTTTCGAAGCTGTTTCTAAAAAACTGGCCGTTAATACCATTGGTACGTTTTTAGATAAAACCTGACCATCAATTTTGACCTGCACATCCGTTTGTTGATCATTGGCATTTGTTAACACAACGACGCCAGTCAAACCTTCTAGAACACCTTCTTGAAAATCAAGATCCATTGTGTAGTTTCTTACATTTGGCTTTACTTCAATTTTTTGCGTGAAGGCTGAAAAAGGCCAAACTTTTATCCCCACTGTAATAAATCGACGATCCCTAGAAATTTCAAACACATTGATTAGATCAGAGGTCGCTTTGATACGTTCGAATTCAAGTCCTTTATCAAATACATTATTTAGCGAGGCATTCATACGAGCGAAACCTTCAATATCCCAATACTCACGACTAGAATCCATCACTTTATTTTTTACCGAAAGTTCAATTTCATCACTTTGTATGGCGTGCTGGATATCGTTATCCGTTAATTGATCAAAACTAAGCTCGCTATTTTTTGCTAACTGAAATCCATAGGCTATCTCTGTTGTCCCCAGAGTCCACCCTATTAAGACACTACAGATTAATAATAAAATGCTTCGAATAGAAATTACTTTATATGTCGTCATAACTGCTTTATAGCCGAAAAGTGCAGACCTAACAAATGTCTGCTTTTTTGACAGGTAAAAATGCCACAAACTACAAAGTCATATCGATCATTATCTTGTTGTTATACCTAGATGGTGAATGAATGGAATATGTAGACCTAGGCGACTTTGTATTTTCGTTCTGATCCATCACCAATCACATGAAGTTCACCAGCTTCGATGGCTTGTTTTATCCTACGTCTTTGCTGTCGATCTGAAATATTTAACAACTGTGCGGCTTGTTGATTTGTAAATGGTCTAGTACCAAATTTGCGCTGTAGTTTTAGTAAATCTAACTGTAGCGCATTCATCACCTTGTTATTCTTGCGGAACAAAAGCTGATAATTTTCTTCTGTCAATTTCGCCGTAAACATGTTTTGTGATTGAGTAATCTGCAGCGGAATTTGATTCGCCGACAACCAATAGCGTAAGCGTCTATTCACTTTGGACAGACGATCCATTGATGTATTTGGATCAAAATACTGATTTGGAAAAAGACTTGCAAAGTAAGTACCTACTCGTACAGGTCGATACCAATCCTGAAGTAAAGTTTGCAATGATTTTCCTACTAGCATTGAAGGTTTTATTTTAAAATCGATATTTTCTTCCACGGCTAAAACATCTAGGATTCGAGTCGATGAATTCAAATTCTGATTCCCACTATTTGTTAATATGAACTTTTCCTGTAACTGAAAATCATCGGGAAACATTTGCCTTAATCTAGATCGAAATGAAGGTAACGGACTTCCAAAATAAACTTGATTTAATTTTTGCGCATCCTTCGTTATCAGCCCTTCGTGTAAATCTAAATCCCGAAGTGTTTCCCAATTTCGGCGATCAAAAGCCATTTTCTTAACTTCGGCTATTTTGTTTTTGACATCCATAGGGGATGTTTTCTGCAAATAAAGTTCTGTTAATATTTGCCACTTTTTAGCATAGACTAAATAAAATCCAGACGACTGCTTTAATCTGTCTACTGATTCCTTTAAAAATAAGTCTGCTAAATGATATTTTTTTTGCAAAAATAAAGACTGTGCTTTTAGTTCCAGTAGATTTCCTAATAGTAAATCATAACCAGGAACTAGCACTTCATTTAATGTTTCATGAATTAAATCGTCTGCTAAATCAAATTGTCCTAAACTTAAATAAGCTGAAATCAAATTCACCTTTCCCACTAATTTTTGATACGGTGTGTTTAGTGAATGTTGTATAAACTTTTTTAACAACGGAATTGATTTTCGATAATTCCAATTTTGAAATAAAGCTAAGGATTGAAAAAAATAAACATCTGGATTTCTATCACCATTTTGATTTTGTAAAAGCGCTAAGCCTTCATCTATAGCTCCAATAGCAATTAAACCTGCTGCATACGAGCTGACGTGATAGGAATTCACTATTGTCTTTATTTGTTGTTGTTCAAAGATCAACGGCCGTATCAGTCGCAGTGAAAACATAACCATACCGGCACGACGAGACAGATTTGCCACCCGAACTAATGATGAAGAATCTAATTTTGTTCTTTTGATTAGATCGTAAATGGACTTGCGCGCTAGGGACGCATTCCCACTTTTCACTAAAGACTCAATGTCATCGATCTTATTTGTATGAATAGGTTTTCGACCCATATGCTTTTATCGGAAAAAAACAAATTGGACTAAAGTGAGTCAACGTCTCAATAGGACACAATTACTGCAAATAGTGATATTCACTAATCTTCGACTGGCTTAGAAGGACATAAATGTCCGTGGGAGTCACCGTATTTTTAAAATATTCTATTATCAACAAACAGCGATCACAGCAGAAGTTATAAAGAGTAGGTCATGAGGACGCGAAAACTGTGATTCTAATATCAACGTCAAAGGAGATTTTATGCCTTCCAGTGAAGAAACAAAAACAAGCAGCAATAAAAAAAGCGAAGTCTTGAATAAAATTAATTTCAATTCTGAAAGCGTGACTAGCGATGAAGATAATGAAACACTGACCATCAAAGTCAGTTTTTTTGAATGGGCCAGCTTAATTGGTCAAGGCCACGCAGCATTTCAGTTTTTGTGGAGCGGGATTCAGTTCGGTGTTTTTGAATTATTAGAAAAATCACCGTCCCTTTCAATTGAAGACATTCAAAAACAAACAGGACTAGCAGAGAATCCAGTGAAAATGTTAATGACTTCTTTAACGTCATTACAATTTGTTTATCAGAACGTAAATGGTAGATATTCGAATACTTCAATTACAAAAAAGTTTTTTGTTCGAAACTCACAAGAAAACTTAATCGATGTGTTAGGATGGCAAAGATACATCGTCTATCCCGGAATTGAGGATGCAGAAGCCAGCCTGAAAGCTGATAAAAACTTAGGATTAGAGAAAATCCCAGGCAATGCACCGAATTTTTACAAGCGTATTTCTGAACACGAACATTTACGACCTGTATTTCAAAAAGCCATGAGCAGTTTATCTACCTCAAGTCATCAGGTTTTGATGGATGAAGTGGACTTGACTGGCTGTAACCACTTAGTTGACTGTGGCGGCGGACAAGGAACCAACGTCATAGCGTTAGCAAAAAAGTTTCCTAATGTCAGTCGCTTTACAATATTCGATCAGCCCGATGTTTGTAAAATGGCTCAAACGAATATTCTGACAAATAAACTAGAACAGAAAATTAATACCCTAGAGGGTGATTTATTCGAAGGTCCTTTTCCAACCACTACAGATGGCGTCTTACTAAGTCATATGTTAACTATCTGGTCGATGGAAAATAACGTGAAATTATTGAAACGTGCTTACGAAGCTTTACCCAAAGGGGGGAAATTATTTATCTTCAATATGGCTGTCGATGATGATCAGCAGGGACCTTTTTCAAGTGCACTGGGATCGTTGTATTTTCAGTGCGTGGCTACAGGACAAGGTCGACTTTATACCAACAAAGAATTTATCAAAATGATTGAAGCCGCAGGCTTTAAACTTGAAAAATCGAAAAAACTACCACAAGCACATTATCTGTGGACAGCCGTGAAATAGCCTTTCATATCCCATAGTAGTCCATGCTGTAAAGGTTAGTGAGTTTTAAATTCATCCTTGACGTTACAATGATGCCATTAGGACGATCGCATCATTGTGATACTTATACTGATTTTATATCTATGAAATGCACCTATTTCTCATTTTAAGACTATAACACCAGACCATTTTTTCCGATAAGTGATTGAATGAAATCACTATTGAAACCATTAAAAACCAGATCTTCTACTGCAGTTGTTGTACTGAGTTTCATTGTAGTTTTGCTTTTTCAAAATTGTAGTATCAAAAGTCCATTGCAATTTTCAACGGCTTCCTTGTCATTAAAAAACTCTGAATCTAGCCAAGACGCAACACCTGGTGGTAACGGTGGAGGCTATGAGGGTAAACCAGAAGGAATCTATGAACGAATTATTCCAGGCTTTGAGTGTGAGGGCCAACCGGCTGCATTTTCCAAAATTGAATTAAAAAATGACTCTGTCACGCTGACCATCAATACAAAAGAAAAGTGTGACGCGACTAAGATCAATCTTAACCCATCTGATATTCAAGGTGATCAAAACTATAATGACATTGTCTCCATTAAAGATGGCTTATATCAAAAACGTCAAAACAATCTAAACACTACAAAAATGACGGAAGTGTTATGTTACGAAATCGGCAGTAACCCCAATTACTCGTTACGAGTAACTAAGGAATCCCCTTCCGAATATCAAATAGAAATACGGGATCTAATACAAAACCAATCGACGACTGTTGACTCTGTCAATAAGTCAGCATTCATGCAGAAGATAAAGTATTTAAAAGGGGACGTATCACTAGAAATTGATGCCACGAAAGTGAGTCGAGCGGACTTAGCCTTGGGCAAATTTGCATCACGATTAAAATGGCCCACTACTATGAACAAAAATATAAATGCAGCAGACAGCTCAGTCCTTAATTTAAAAACTAATGATATACAGATGACCTGTCAGTTAGCTTTAAACTTCGACGGAGTCATTTGGCCTTCGGCTCGTTTAACGACAACACCTTTTACTAGCTTTTTACTTACCCCCACAGAGGATTCTATTATCGTAGGACACACTAATGGTGAAGTGATTCAATATCCAATCGGTCAGCTAACAGGAATCCCTTTAGTAAAACTACCAGAATTTCAATCTGCTTCCACCTTGAAGTATAAGCAATCCAGCTTACTAATAATGACAGAATCTAGTGTTGATGGACATTCGGATTTATACAGCTTAGGATCCAATCGTCAATTAGTACAATTAAATAAAAGCGGCACCACGGTTTACGATTTTGAACAAGACCTTGAAACGCAAAAAGTGATATTTCTAGAGGGGCAAATGCCAGCCGCGTTTCAAGCACATGAGGCGGATTATCGTTTCCGAACTAATAGTTTGGATGGAAAGTCTTATCAACAACTCCACGTATCTGATTTAGACTTTATGCGCTCGATCCAGCAGATCTTTGGGAATCCGGATAGTCTGTCATCTTATGGTCTTAGCCCGCGTTGGCTGGAACAATTATTACGTCACAAAAATCAATCCATTTATATTCTTGACACCAATCCAACGAATGTCAGTGATAAATATGCTCACTCGTTATTTCTACGATCCATGTTAAGCGCAGATCAAAAAAATATTTTTATGCCAAATTTGAATTTCAATTTGAACAAGTCCAACTATCAGTATCCCACCAGTCTGGCCATGGCGTCCGCAACTCCCCTTTCAGCAATACAAGAAGCCCACAAATACACACAACTTAGTGGTGCCTATTTTGCTTCAAATCGATGGACAAATATCAATTATCAAACAAACAAATTTGAAAGTCTTTATGAAGTCCTTCATCTACAAACAGGTTTAAAATGGTCTGTCAATAATTTAAAAAAGATTCAAATCAGCAAAGATGGTAGATGGTTATTATACCAATATCAACCAAGCTCATCATCCGCAGATGTATTTTTAGAATTATCGAATTTAGATCATTCACTGGTGTATCGTTTCGATAATATCGAAGGCCTTATGAATGAATCGAATCCATTTGATTTTATTAATGATCAAACATTTTATTTCACAACTTCGGCCAGTAATAACTCACAAGAACTGATTTTTCACCAAGGGAAAGTACTATCAGCTCCTCAGGGAGGAGGGTTAAGCATTGCCTTAATGACCAAGTCCATTTGCCCATTTAGACCTACAACTCGACGAATACAATTTGCTGAATCGACGCAATTTTTTGTATTTGTCGACGACCGCAATCATGATGGCATTAATGAGATATATGCTTATTATTATAACTTAGATCAAACTAAACCTGACCATACAACAGAGGCCATTGCCACCCAAGACGACTCATCCACTGAAAACCCTTTTGGTCTGTTTAATGGACTATTTCAAATTAATGGCCGCTATAGCGAATATGGATCCGTCGAAAATTTTAAAATCCATGGATCTCAAGTCATTTTTACAACTCAAAATAATAATTTTGAACGATTTTTGTTCCTGTGGAATTTGCAATAATTGTATTAACAACAACTGGATCTATACAGAAAATTAGTTGTCATCCAGGGCAAAAATAGATTAATAATATTTTTTTATAAATCCTTAAGTATCGCCCCAATGGGAATACTCAAATTTATACCACAAATTTATACCACTAGATTCAAAGGACAACCACCAAAGGACAACCAAATGATCAGTACATCGAATGTTAGCTTGCGTTTTGGGAGTAAAAAATTATTCGAAGACGTGAACGTCAAATTCACACCTGGCAATTGTTATGGCCTTATCGGCGCCAACGGTGCGGGTAAGTCTACTTTTTTGAAAATTCTATCGAAAGAAATTGAACCCAACACTGGTGAAGTCATCATTCCTGCTAACTTGCGCCTGTCTGTTTTAAAACAAGATCATTATGCGTTCGAGGATGTCACCGTTTTAAATACCGTCTTGATGGGTAATCAAAGATTATTTCAAGTGATTCAAGAAAAAGACGCCTTGTACGCCAAGCCCGATTTTTCAGAAGCCGATGGGGTACGCGCCTCTGAATTAGAAACTGAATTTGGCGAATTGAATGGATGGGAGGCCGAATCCGAAGCTTCCGTTATGTTGGCTGGATTGAATATTGGTGAAGACTTACAACAAAAACTAATGAAAGAATTAAATGCCGGCGACAAAGTCAAAGTCCTACTTGCACAGGCTTTATTTGGAAAACCAGATATTTTATTGCTGGACGAACCTACGAATCACTTGGATATCTATGCGATTCAATGGTTGGAAAACTTTTTATTAGGATTTGAAAATACAGTCATTGTTATTTCCCATGATCGACACTTTTTGAATAAAGTCTGTACGCACATGGCTGATGTGGATTATGGAAAAGTCACTACTTACAAAGGTAATTATGACTTCTGGCGAGAATCTAGCGAACTGAAGCAACGCTTGTTATCCGATCAAAATAAAAAAAGTACCGATAAGGCTGAAGAGTTAAAAGCCTTTATCGCACGATTCAGTGCGAATGCTTCGAAATCAAGACAGGCGTCCTCTAGACAAAAACAATTAGAAAAATTAGAATTCAACGAACTACCCGTCTCTTCCAGAAAGCAACCATTTATCGGTTTTGATATTAAGCGCGAATTAGGCAACGACGTCTTGGAAGTGGATGGCTTATCAAAATCTGTGGAAGGTTCTTTAGTACTTAAGAATATTAGTTTTCGTTTAAAGCAAGGCGATAAGGTTGCAATCATTGGTCGTAATGACTTGGCCAAGACGCAATTACTAGAAATTTTAGGTGGCGCGATCACCCCTGATACGGGAAACATTAAGTGGGGCATCACAACCAGTATTAGTTATTTTCCAACAGATAACTCTAGATACTTTGAAGGAACTGCAGAGGCCGACAAAGACACTTTGGTGGATTGGTTACGACAATACTCTAACGACAAGGATGAAACTTTCTTACGGGGATTTTTAGGGAAAATGCTTTTCAGTGGTGCTGATGCCTTGAAAAAACCAAATGTTTTGTCAGGGGGAGAGCGCGTACGTTGTATGTTCGCCAAGATGATGTTATCAGGTGCGAATATCCTAATCTTGGATGGTCCAACGAATCACTTAGATTTAGAAAGCATCACCGCTGTGAACGATGGATTAAAACGATTTAAAGGTAGCGTTATTTTTACTTCACATGATCATGAGTTGATTCAAACAGTCGCCAATCGTATCATTGAAATTGAACAATCCGTTGTATTTGATGATTCAACAACCTACGAAGATTACTTAGCTAAAAAAGGACTTAAAGAATGAGGTTATTTGAAATCATTTCGGCCGATTCGACTAGACCTGACAAGACTGAGTGAAAGTGCCCTTGACTGGCGTCCGTTTGTGTTTGCAACTTATCTTTCCCAAAACGCAGTTCCAGTTCGTTTTTTATAAATGGAACTTTTGCTGTACCACCGGTTAAACAAACCAAATCGATATCTGCAGCTGTCAGCTGCGCCGAAGTCAGTGATCGATCGACGGCTGAAAAAATCTGTTCCCGTGTGTGAGTCGCCCATTTTTCAAATTGTAATTTTTGAAATACTTCATGCACTAGAATACCGGGGTATTCGTAATTAAAAGTGGTTTCTTCATGAATGGATAATTCGCGTTTTGTTTTTTCTATTTTTTCAAAAAATTCAAAAATCAGTTGATCATCGATTAAAGTTAGCAATTGATCAATGCAGCGTTTGCTTTCGGGATTCAGTGTGCATTTTTTTACATTTTTAATGAACTCATACGACTCTTTAGATTTTAAATGCACGATGTGTGCAGGCCGATCCAGTCTTTCACTAATCGAGGACGGCATGGTTAATATATTGTCACTCATAGGAAGGCGATATTTTGTTTTAGCACCAAAGTGAGCGTTCAATCGTTCTTGCATAAATAAAGCATCTAAGGCATCACCGGCCAGTGGACAACCTTCAATCGCCAGCACGTCATCTTTCTTAAATTTTTGAGGACCTAACTTGATAATTGTAAAATCAGAAGTTCCCCCGCCGAAGTCACCAACTAAAATGGTGACTTCTTTATTCAGGGACTTTTTAAAATCAAAAGCTGCGGCCAATGGTTCGGGAGTAAAATGAACTTCCGTGAATCCTGCAAATTCAGCGGCTTTTTTCATTCGATGCACGGCAAATTCATCAGCCACAGTATCCATCGAATATCGCGCAGGTCTTCCAAGTACGACTTTGTGCACTTGTTGCTGAAGTACTTTTTCAGCGCGTTTTTTTAACTCTAATAAAAAAATCCCCACCATTTGCTCTAGGGGCATGATTCGATTTCCCACGATCGTGCCTAAATAATTTTTATTATGTAGATGAGTTTTAAAAGAGCGAAACAGGCGCCCTTCCATATCATTTTGAACAAACTCTTGAATGGCTTGTTCTCCATAAAACGCTTTAGATTCATCCGGGAAATATAACAAGGTTCGCATCAAAGTAGGATCTGCCGCAAACGGATCCAAAGACAGTGCCTGATAGGCCTTGCCGTCTATCCAAGCTCCAACAAGCGAATTACTAGTACCAAAATCTATTGCCAACATGATGTCTCTCCTGCTTTTTTCAAGCTAACATAATCATCTTAGTTAATTAATACTTTTTGTGAAAAGCAACAGTATCGACTTAAAATTTTTGGTATAATCCTTGATAGCACTAAATACATGCACTCGATTAAGCGATTTATAGCGATATTTTCAACTCTAATTGGTTTAATTTTGATATTAAACCCAATTAAACTTAGCAGTGTCAAAACTTTTGACAGTCGTAAACCAAGTAATGATACCAATGATTTTATAAAAAGAATTAGCATTACTGACTTTAAAGAATTAATCGAAGAAAATAAACCCAAGCTAAAAAAGCAAATTCACGGTATTTCACTAATCACAAGCACTTCCGATCGAAATTTTAACGAATTTATCACAATCGTTAGGAAAGATTTTTCAAAAGAATTAACGGAACAAATTAAACGTTTAATTATGGAGGACGAATTCCAATTACTTACTCAATGGCTCAAAAAATCAGATAACTCTGACTTAAAAATCTTAACCATATTCCTCTTAATGGATTATTTAAATGTAAGAAAGAATTTGAACATTGAAAATGATGACACTACTGAAAAAATACAAAAGATTTTAGAAACAGAAATGATAAGATTATCAGAATCTGAGTTTAGCTTTTTCTTTGAACGATTTTTTACTAAAATGCATTGGCTTCAAAAGCAAGATGGACAGAAATTCATACAATTAAATGTCAATAATGATTTCGGAGATTCCAAACAAAGAAAAATTAATTCTATAATCAATATGCTTTTAACTGACTGGACCGATTTTTTTAAATTCAAAATATTGACACAAATGATACTGAACCAAGACAGTCAATATCTATACGATGAAATAATGCTTTTAGTAAGTGATTTTGAAGACTCTAAAACTGCAGAACAAAAAAAGGCGAAAGCGGATTTTTTAAATCATCTATATCATCAATTAACAATCCATCCAAATAAAAATAAAGATTCAATTTCACTATTTAAAAGTAAATTCCCGACATTTAAATTTGATAATACTTCTATCGAAGTTAAAAATAAAAAGCAATTTGTGCTTAACAAAACTGAAGTCATCGATTTAATGGAAAAAGAACGTTTTGAAGAAATAAGACATGCTTTATTGAATCTAGCGCAAAGCCCAGTGAGTAGTTTTCTATTCGAAGAAGTCACTTATCAAGCCCGAACTGATAACGAATACAAAAAACTAATTTATTATTTTATTAAAAAATCAACAGCCGAGCAGTTAAAGTATTTTCTGCAAAATATATTTAATGATTATTCACTTTTTGGTAAAGAATATAATTTTATACTAGAAAATATTATCGTAGAACGAATGAATTCATTCGAAAACCTACCAGATATTTTTTTAAATTCCTCATTCAATAATCAACAATCTATTCAAGAGCGAATACCCATCTCTACTTTGTTAATAGAACATGCATCTCCATCGCAATTAGTTCGCATCAACAGATTCATCATGGAAAATATTGAAACTTACTTGTTACACATAGATGTAATTTACTTTTTACAAAGCAAGAATCAGCAAGCGCTTTTAAAAGTAAAAGAATTAGATTCTGATTTAATTGAAAAACTTAATACCATTATAAATAAAATAAGTTATATAATAAAACAAAACGAAACAAGTTTGTTTAAAAAATATTTTACTAATATTGAATCTGCAAATCCTGATCGAATTGACTTTATTCAAAGAATACTTCTAAAGTCAAACAACCAAGAACTAAAATTAGCTATACTGACTATTATGATTAACAATTTCAGTTCAAATCATGTTGTAAATATGATTTATCCAAGTTTTTTAAAATTAGCCAATCAAGAAGGTTTTATTAATACTCTTATAAAAACAATGGGTAATCAAAAACTGTGGTCTTCAGATAATTATGAAGCATTATCAAAAATCATGGCCGCAATGTATGACAAAAATAACTACAAGAAAATTAATGCATCGAAATTAGTATCTGATCTAATTAATACAGAAGATGATTTCTATAGATATAATGATTTATTGATAAAATATATTGATAAAATTACATATCCTACTGAATTACATCAATTGTTAACAGTCTTGTCTCAAAAAGAATTTACCCTGAACCAGCACGATTATTTATTACTGTGGGATAGGCTAAATCTAAAAATAGATAATCTTGTAGCTAAAGAATACATATTTAATTACCGAACATTACTATTTTCTATTCTGCGATCATTCAAGAAAGTCGATGCGTTCTTAAGCTTACTGCAAACACAACACTCCTATGATCATTTAGCTTTTTATATCAGTCAACTTAATGAATCTACTCAATTAACCAAAGCTATTCTTTCTTTGAGTCAAAATAATTATGACCTAGGTAATCAGAAACTTATACAAGCCCTCATTAATAAGCTTCAATTATCTGACTTACGGCATTTGATTGATAATACACCAGCTTATAAACACACGCAAAAATCAGACGAGATTAATATGAAAACTATTCTACTATATGAATTAGTCGCATCCGCTGAAAAAGATTTAACTGGCCGATTATTACAAATAATTTTAATAAAACACTACAGCCACAATAGTGATTTTAAATATAAATCTGATTTACTAATTCAGATTATGAATATTGCCAACGAAAATAACTTAATTGTACTAATGGAATACATTCAAACTAATAAATATTTAGTACCAGATTATATTTACGATCACTTTAAACAGAAGTTAAATAGTGTCGTTAAAAACGAGTTGCGTTTTTCAAAAAATTCGCGCTTACGAAATATACAGAATAAGCTCTTGGACAACTCAATACCACAATCATTGAATAAGACAAATCAAACCAATGCTTGTCAAAAAATTTACTTCAAGTAATAACAATTCCGCGAGTTAATTGTCAAAGGTGCAAGCTTGAATTTGTAATGCAATTATCAGCGATAGTTCAGCAACTAGTTATTATTTTTTTGTACTCGTCGATAGCGATGGGCCCACTGAATTAAGGCCGCGGGCTTTTTTGTTTGTATATAAACTTTGCCGCTGCCGCGGAAGCGACATACAAAGCCTTCACCACTAAAAAACAAGGACTTATATCCACCCAATTTGATGATCTCGTACTCGACACCTTCCGTGAACGCAACAATATGACCGTTATCAACCACCATACCGTCAGTCACTTCCATTTCAATGATCGCACCATAACCATTGAACCAAACATCTCCTACACCACTCATCTTGATTAAAAACCAACCCGCGCCAGACAATAATCCTTGTGATAATTTTTGAAATTTAGATTCGTAAATAACCCCCTGACTATGCGCTACAAACGATGATGAAGATAAATAAATGCTATTTTGGTTTAATTGAAAATGTCCAATATCCCCCTGTGGTCCTGGCGCGATAGAAATCTCACCCGGAATGCCATCCGCTTTAAATTCATTCACAAATAAACTTTCTTTCGAAATCAATCGACTTAGACCACCCTTCATCTTAGTCTTCATACTCATATTGGTCGACATAGCCGCCATCGATGAGGCTTCGACAAATATTTTTTCATTTGTTGGCACCTGCACTGTCAGCCAAGAATAATCTGGACGATGTTGTATTTGAAAATTCATATTTAAATTACTCCTTTCTAGGTTTTAAGTACGGTGTTAATTCATGACCAAAACTGGCTGGATTATGACTTTGACACCATACTGTCCCATGACCGGTAAATCGACAAATCAGTCCTTCACCACTTAGAAAGGCATCTAACCACCCTTGACTGGCTTTGGAAATAGTAAAATTCAATGTCTCGTCAAAAGCCACTATATGTCCTGTATCAACAATGTACTCACCATCCACTTGCACAGGATAAATAAAACCAAAACTGGATAAGATCACCTGGCCGCTACCTTGACAGCGAATCCAAAATAAATTTTCTCCAGAAAACATGGACTTAAATCCTTGCCACTCTAAATCCGTTTCAATCGTAGATTCATTGGCCACCCAGGATCCACCAGCAACGACTAACTTTTCACCATGCAATGACTTCACTAAAATATCACCAGGCAATGGCGTACCCAACCAAACCTCTGCATCCGAGTTGGCAGAAAAATGATTGACGAAAAAAGTTTGTCCGCTAACTAATCGTTTAAGTCCCTTAAAAAAACCTCCGCCACCCTTCGTGCGTGTTGTTGTCTCGACATTCACAGCGCCCTGATAAGCCATCAAGGCTCCGCCTTCAGCTACTAATAACTCATTCGCTTTTAATAAAACTTTTGCCACCGTTGCCGCTGGTGCATTTTTAATTTCTATTTGCATCTGCATTTCCTTTTTTTATTCAATAACAAGTCCAATAATTAATTATCCAAGGCGCAAGCTTGAAGTCGTATTGTAATACTACGAAAGCGCAGCAACGAAGGACAATTAATTAGTGGACTTGGTATAACTACCAAAATCTTGGGTTTAACCACTGAGCCAACCCACTTACGCTGCGTGTTTGCAATTGAATTTTACCATGTCCACTTAATTTTAAAACCAAACCCTCACCTGAAAAAATACTTGAAAATATTCCTCCAGATAATTTCAAACTTAATTGAATTGTCGATGGATAGGAAAGCAAGTGTCCCGAATCCACGATGTAATCACCTGTAATTTCTTTTTCAATCACGGATCCATAACAACCATACCAAATGGTTCCACGGCCACTAAAAGCTAATTTAAACAACCCTTCACCTGCTAAAAAACTAGCTAGTCCAGCCCAAACGACCTGCTGACTAACTCCAGGAGTCCTTGCTATAAACGACCCTCGTTCAATAAAAATAGTTTCACCATTTAAAACTTGATTTACAATGTCTCCAGGTGTTGTTTGAGTTAAAAACATCGACTGCATCCTAGAGGCTTGATTAGTAAAGTAATTGATAAAAAAAGATTCCTTACCTAAAAACTTCGCGATCAAAGCATTCAAAAATCCACCATTCATCAATGTAGTCGGTACGATTCCAACATCTTGACTGGCCATAGCGCCTGATTCGACAATTAATGTATCCCCCGGCTTTAGGTCACACTTCAACATGCGAAACGCACTATCGCCAACTTCTTTCACCGCACTGACAAACTCATCTCGATTGGTGGATACCGCATTGACCTGCGATGCCACTTGTAAATCATGAATAGGTATAAAACCTTGATTATTATCCGACATAGATTGCTGTCCTTTTCTTGTTAATAATATTCTTTAACAGATTTTTGCAATTCTTCATAACTGTTATCTAAAACTGAGAGCTCTGTCTTTTTTGCTTTGACAGCAACATCACCTTTGATCTTTTGGGTATTATTAAACCCTTTCCACATTCGATTCGCAAGATCTTCTAACTCTTGTATCCGTTTTTCCATTTCTGGATGTGAGTTTAATATTTCAATTTTTTGTAGCTGATTTAATACCTCGGCTCCGGGTTGTTGGGATTTTAATTTTATATTTTCTTCCATCAACAATCGCAAAGCCTCAGGTAATCCATGTGGATCAATATGACTTGCAATTAAGTAACGAATGGCTTCATGATCTGCCTCTGTTTCTAACTTACGACTGTATTGCAGATTTAATAACGGCGCCCCTTGATCCACCAATACAGCCACAACACCAGAAACATCGCCAACTAATACTTGCATAAAAGTAAATAATCCCAACGCCTGAAACACCGATCGACTTACATGTCGCATTTTGACGTGCATCATCTCGTGCGCAACAACGGCCAACAATTGCTCTTTGGTTTTTAGCACTTGCAACAGCCCCTTATTAATAAAAATATGCCCGCCGAGACTTGCATAAGCATTCGCCGTCATATCTGAAGAGATATGAAAAACAAAATTTTTATTCCAATCGATACCCTTATCCTGATTTTGATCTTGATCAGCTATTTGAATCTGAGCTAACAACTGTTTCAATTGCAAGTTCACTTTGACTTGATTATCATTCAACTGAGTTGAAAAAAGCCGATCACCAACTGCTTTTTCAAAATGAAAAGGCAATAACGTACCAATTCCACCAAATATCGGACCTCGAAAAATGAATAAACCAAATACAGACGTAATAAAAAAAACAACGAACACCCAGGATAATAGGTGATCAAGACGAATGGGATGCAATGTTTTTTTAAAGCGGTCTACAAAATGCTTAGGCCCTGCTTCAAAAAATTGAATTACTTCTTTGGTGGATTCCAAATAAATGACCTGATCCACAAGCTGTGGATGATTTAAAAAAATAAGTCGATTATTATTACCGCCCCGATGCAATTGAATATCAGCAATAGATAAAGACAAAAGACCTTCGCTTAACACTAAAAAATAGGACTGCTGTACGTCTGCTGCATTCCAAGTTAAATGCACCAACTTCTTTGTTCCATCTTTTAGAACTAAAACAGCTTCTACACTAGCGACATTGGTATTACGTATTTCCTTCATTTTTATTACACCCTTACTGTGGACCCGCAAGAAAACTTATGATACAGTAATTAGTACATAGGTTTAAAATGAAAGCTACTTTTTTTTCCAAGGTTCTAACAAGTCATCCAGTTCAACTAAACTTAGCCAATACAAATTTGGCTGCAAAGTTTTGGAAAAGCATTCGACATGATAAAAAAATGCGCCAAAATATTTGGCTCAATATTAATAGCTTATTCGATGTCAGAGAATATCTTGATCGAGTGTCTATAGATAATATGGATTTAAACGATCCGAATTCTGAAATTTTATATCTGTTATCCATTGATGGCCATGCTTGCATTGGCACCATTCACTTGCACGCTTTCGACTTATCTGAAAAAAAAGTTGAGATCGGATATTGGATACGACTGTCCCATGAAGGACACGGATACATTACTAACTGCCTAAAATTAATTGAACAAGAAATCAAAAGGATCGGCTTTAAAAAAATCACATTGAATTGCAATTCAAAAAATGAAAAATCCATTCGCATTGCGACCCGTAACCATTTTGTCTTAGACAACGTGACCAAAAATGACTTTGCAGAATTTGATGAACTTCGCGACACCTTTCATTATGTGAAATATTTAACATAAATTTAAGTTTAAATTTACATTCCGCAAGTAAACATTCTTGAATTTTCTTTTTATTCTTTTACAATTTATAAAAATCAACACCAAGGATTAAAAATGTTTAAAATATTATTTCATGCATCAAAAACAATTGTTATTAAAAAACCAGTGACAGATGTTTATCAATCACTAACTGACTTTAACCAATGGAAGCACTGGTCTCCTTGGCTCTATCAAGAACCTCAATGTCCTGTTACCATCAAAAGCGCGCCACATACTGTTGGACATACGCAAGAATGGAATGGGGAAATGATCGGTTCTGGACGCATGATCATTGAAACTCTTTTATTGAATAAAAATATTCATTTTCAGTTGCAGTTTTTAAAGCCCTGGAAAAGCCAAAGCACCGCTACGATGGAGTTACAAGAAACCGAAGAAGGAACTCATTTATTTTGGAGTATGAACGGCGAATTGCCATTTTTCCTCTTCTTTTTGAAAAGAATGATGATCGCCTATATTGGTCATGACATGCACCGCGGATTAATGATGTTTAAAGAATATATTGAATCCGGTATTGTATCGACAAAAACCAGAATGATTGGAACAGTAAAAAAAAACAAAGGCTATTATTTCGGTATCAGAACTCAATGTCCTATATCTGAATTAAGTGCGCATATGTCAAAAGACTTTGGCTCGTTGATGCAATTAATGAATGAACAAAAAGTACCTTCGGCTGATCAAATCATGTCATTGACACATGATTTTAATTTAATTAAAGGCGTCTGCGATTACTCTGCCATACTTTTTTATAATAAAGAAATTGCATTTCCCATCCCTTCCGGAATGATACAGGGTGAAATTCCATCTCACGAAGCTTTGCAAGCTGATCACTTTGGTCCTTATCATTATTTGGGAAATGGTTGGGCGACCTTAATGAATATATTGCGGTTCAAAAAAATTAAACAAAATAAAGCCATCCCATTTTATGAAGTCTATCGCACTTTTCCAACCATGGTTAAAGACATGGACGTACACACTGAGCTATTGGTGCCAGTTAACATCAACTCTAATAAATAATTAACTTTAACGTTGCTTCAATTTCAAGCGAACTAACTTCAAATTTTCAGGACTGGAAAGATTTCTAGTCCTGATTTTTATTCAACAAATAATTATCTCTTTTTTATTTCTAGATCGTTTTTCATTTTATTTCTGAATTTATTTCTAGACCCAATCCTAGACATTAGTTACTAAAGTTCCCCAGCAATATGCCGTAAAAATAGGCATGAAAAATTCTATCCATATTCTTGCTTTAATGAGTTTTATTTTTACTTCACCATTCGCTTTTGCAGATCTTGAAAATGTAGATGCGACAGCCACATCGACAACAGAGCAAATCTTGCAAATGGCTGGACAATCGACCTGCACTAAATACGCTTGGAAAAATCGCGGTCGCGCACCTGCAGGTTACATCAAAGGTGTCGCACTTAGTTTTGCTCGAAGTGTATGTCGTATTAAAGTTAATAATACAAGCGCTCCTGCTGCAAAAATATTAAATGCTGCCGATACCAATGATAGTAAAAAAGATGCTTTAAATTATTATAAAAATGTTTTTTCTCGTTTAGGAATTTTAACCAGCGCACCTGGAATCGAAGCGGTACAAGCAATATACAGTCTAGGTATGGGACTAGGCATGCGCGAAAGTTCTGGTAAATATTGCGAGGGCTGGGATAAATCAGCTGGATCGAATCGTCCCTCGTCAACCGCCGAATCAGGGACTTTTCAAGTAAGTTATGATTCCATGGCGGCATCTAGTGAATTAAAAAAATTATATCAAGAGTATCAAGCTACTCCGGAAAGATGTTTACTGTCGACCTTCCAAGAAGGTGTCAAATGCAAATCACAAGACGTACTTGGTGATGGAGAGGGTGCTAAGTTTCAAGTTTTCAATAAAGCCTGTCCCGCATTTGCGGCCGAGTACGCAATGACTCTTTTACGATTACGTCGTTCACACTTTGGACCAATTAATCGCAAAGAAGCGGAGGTCAATCCAAACTGTGAAGCTTTATTTAAAAATATCTCTGACTATATCGAAGTGAATCCACAAGCCAATTGCGAAGAATTATACTAGGGCGACTGTAATAAACAAAAACTTGGAATATAGATTGCTCTATTTCTTATTATTACCAACGGCTACTTTATTTTTAGCTATTAGCGAATATATAAGTTCCTACAGGTAATTTAAGTGACAAATTCTGGCGTTGAATAGGTGTTATACAGGAGCAGATGTGGATCGCATTGATAGTCATTTCGCAAAATTAGCTAAGCAGAAATTATCAATTTGTTCTGTTATTTTCATGGTGACAAATATTTTCTTATCTACAAACTCGAATTGGGCAAAGGCACAAACGATTGTCGTTATCCCTAATACGCCAGTCAATCAATGCGCACGGATTTATCGTCCTGCTAATAACAAAGTTACCACACTAAGACCCACGAAGACGGAAAAAACTTTTAATCAGTTCACTCCGCAGGAAATCGAAAATTACAATTGGATCAAGGAAAGTTATGATTATTTTCTAGCACAATTAGAAATTATCACATCAACGTATGGACAGATATACAAAGAGCCTAGCAGAAATAACAAATCTCAAACGCGAATCATAGATACGAATCGTCTACAGGCTTTGCAAAAAGTAACATTCCAGTCCATGACACAAAGTCAGGTGTATTTTTATCGACAAATGTTTACTGAGATCGACTTCCGATTACAGGCTTTGCTTAATTTTCCCAATAAGCAAGTTCAAAGCTGGGCACAGAATTTAAATAAAAATCTGTATTTGGCAAAAACTGCGATGGCCGATTTAAAATTCTGGGACTTAGCTCGCAACAAAGGATTCGATACCAAGGACGGAACCGCAAAGGCTCAAATGGATCTGCCTGAATATTTAAATCCACATATAAAAACTCTTGAATTTACATTAGATAGTTTGGTGATCAATAAAAATAGATTTGATAATATTTTAACCGATTTACAAGTAAGACAGCCTGATGAAAAAACATGGAGTCACCAGCAAATCGAAAAATTAAAATCAGCATCCCACAGTCTTGTTGTAGATTTAGTAAATTACCTAACCATATATAACCAAATTGCGACACAAACTGTTGCACACATTGATTTTAAAAACACAGATGTTTCTAGATTGCAATGGATTGGTCGATCATTACGAATCTATTTCGGAAACTTTTCAGAAATACAACATGTACTTAAAAATTTGCATGAATCATTCCCAAGTTATGGATTCGACAATTACGTTTCGTATATCGAAAGCAAATCCAACGATGTAAATGCATTAATACTTAGAATCAACAACGAAGGTAAAATACCCAATTTAAAACCTGTCACTCCATAGATATAGTCAGGCAATTAGTATGACTGAAGTAAATGATTGATGTGCGTGATTGAAGCTCACCGATAATTCTGTGCGCTTGAGATCTTAACATTGATGTCCCCCCATAATTTAGTCCAAATTTATTTGAAGAAAAATCTTGTTTGAGGCTCCGCTGACGGAGAAGATGCGCGTTGAAAGTATCAAGTTCAAAAGAAATTTGTTGACAGCCTTTTTTGAAATGATTTGTAATTTCATTTTCGATCAGCAAACTATAAATAAAGCGCGTATCACAACGCTTATAATGACTTTGTTATAGTTTATTCTCTACTTTTATCATCCACCGCAGATAAATTATTTTCAATCGTAATATTCAATATTAAGATGCAAAAAACGGATTACAAATTCTATGTTATAAAGTTTTTGAATATAATTACTATTAATCTTTAGGAGCATATAAGATGAGTTTAGCAATATCTACTAATACTAATACTAATACTAATACTAATAAAAGTGGCCATTTGAAAATGAATTGCAATGAGTTGTTTTTGAAAGATTTCAGTAACAATTTTAATTTAATCAGCGTGACTAGTGATTTAAAAAAATTATCAGACAATCAACTAACAGATCATCTACGGCAGTTATTTAATAAAGAAAAACAAATTGGCGACTCTATCTTATTAGCGCTTAAAGAAATTAAATCCCGTCGCATTTATGCATTCCTAGGTTATTCCAGTTTGTTTGAAATGCTTGTTCGCCATTTTCATTTGAGTGAAACTTCTAGTTACCAAAGATTAAATGCGCTTAAATTAATGGAGTCTGTGCCCGTAGCGGCTAAAGAGATTTTTAACGGTGACTTATCACTAACCAATGCTGCGACCTTGCAAAGTTTTATTCAACGCACTGAAAGAGAACAAAACAAACCACTTTCGATAAATGAAAAAACGGAACTCATTCAAGAAGTCAAAAATAAAACTAGTAAAGAAGCGCAACAAATTCTGGCGGCCATTAATCCTGCGGCTGTACTTCCCAAGCAAAAAGAAAAAATAATCACTCAGCAGGTGACTCAGTTACAAATTGTGGTAGATGCAAAAACATTGGCGCAATTAAAACAGGTACAAAGTTTATTAAGTCACTCTATTCCTGACGGAGATTATAATCAAATTCTGAAGTACATAACTAAAGAAATGATCGTGATTTTACAAAAACGAAAAGGTCTTAATGTAAAATCCGAAGAAACAGAAAATCATAAGACAGATGCAGCTGAATTATCTCCGCTGACGGAGGAGCTAGGTGTTAAACACAAGAATAGATACATCGCTGCTTCAAGTAAAAGAATAGTTTACACTCGCGCGCAGAATCGTTGTCAGTATGTGAGTGACAGCGGTCATCGATGCCGTGGTCAACATCAACTAGAAATTGACCACATCATTCCCATCAGTCACGGCGGTGATAATCAAATCAATAACCTACGTTTACTTTGTCGTTCGCACAATCAATATCGAACTAAAGATACACATGGCTACTGGTATCGTAATCGTAAATAGTATTTTATGTTTTAAAATTTATTGACAGTCCTTCTTGGCATCAATGACTCTATATTAATCAATCTTTGAACCGTTGGAGTAACCATGCTTATTGCAGCAAAAGAAGTTACATTTTATTATTTTATTTTTTTTCTTTAAAGACACCGGTGGATTTATCCTTGGTCACTTTTCCGGCTGGAAAAACTCGACCATTCATTGCTATGAAAACTCCTGCTGGTAGGGTCTGGCAAAAGGCAATGGCACTGCCTAAATTAAATAATCCATCCGAACTGCCAAACTTGTAGGGGATCATCGCCCCGGTTAAGACGACGACTTTTTCAGTCCCTGCCAATTTTGCAGATAAAAACTCTGCCGTAATTTCCATGGTATCTGTTCCATGAGTAATTAATATTTTATTTTCGCTACACTGAAGACAAGCCTGCAGAATAGTTTCTCGATGAGACGTCGACATCTCTAAACTATCTATCATCATTAGATTTTCGATCTTGATAGGTAATAAACATCGGCCCAATTGCAGCATCTCTGGCGTGTGCGTATCTTTAAAATACAGTGAGCCATCAATTTCATTATACTCTTTATCAAAGGTCCCGCCGGTGACTAGTAATCGAATATTCATTTTGCCCTCTATTCAGCTGGTATGAGTATATGTCATGGTGAATGCATTCTCATAATCTTAAAATGATCAGCCCATTTTTCAATAAAATAATACGGTATATGTAGCTTAGTTCCATATTCAGTTTGCTTCTTTTGAACCATACTATTGCTAAATTGAATAACATTCTTACACTGAGGATGGGTTTCGCAAAACACAGCCAATGATTTACTTTTTGCTGAAGGGCTTGATTTAACCTCGATTGGCAATATTTGATCTTCATAAGCGCAGATAAAATCCACTTCAGCCTTCTGAGTGTTTTTATCCTTTAACCAATAGTAAATATGAGGCTCCTCGTAGGGAGAATAATAAGCCAAATGCTGTGCGATCGCTTGCTCCATAATGCCTCCCTTCAGTGCGTGATCATGATTAATAATTTTTAGTGGAGGTATTTCCATCATCGATGACATTAATCCAACATCTAATGAATACACTTTATATATTCGATCATCAGAAGTGGCTGATATAGGAACAGAACTAGCATTACTATGTTTACATTTCAAAATAACGTGAGCCATAGTTAATAAATCAACAGCTTTCTTTAACTCCATTGATTTTTCATTCGAGTCAATTTGGGAATACTTTACCTTTTCACCAAGAGCGGTTGGAACATAGTCAAATACTGTATCACAGCGATGAACCTGCGATCGTTTTGCATATTTCAAGAAATCGGCCTTATAGGTCATCGCAATATTTCGGTGAATCTTCCGAACTTCAAGGAAATCTTTGTTTTCTATAAATCTTGAAACTGCTTCGGGCATTCCGCCGATGACTAAAAATTGATGCCAACACTCCAAAAGTTTTTTGTGAACAACTTCAGTGACCTTATCGAAAGAGTTTTGCCATATTTCAAATAAATATGGCTGAGTGGCCGCGAGAAATTCAGAAAACTGAAGTGGACCTAAAAAGTGAAACTCGACACGGCCTACTGGCATCGAAATATCTTCCTCAGTTAATAGAAAATCTAATAAAGACCCAGCGGCGATCACGGCTAGGTCTTTTCTGTTTTCAAAAAAATAGCGAAGACTCATTAAGGCTTGTGGTGATTTTTGAATTTCATCAAAAAAAATCAAATCTGTCGCAGGTCGAATGGAACGACCTATATTTAATTGAATTTCTTGAATGATATCGTCTAGTTTGATGGTCTTATTTTTTAAAGATTCAAACTGAATAGTTTCAAAATTAAACTCTAATAAATTAAGATTATTCACTTGTGCAAATTGTTGGACCAAGGTCGACTTACCAACCTGACGAGCCCCTCGCAAAATCATTGGCTTTCGATGCTTAGAGTGGTACCAACTTTTTAAATTCTCAAGATTTTTTCTTAAAAGCACAAAAACCTCACATCCCATGATTCTAGCCTATTTTGGATAAAAATACACCATAAAAATAGCTGTTTTAGTCTTAAATCAGGACATATTGATAGTATTAGCCGTGAGCCCAGTCCCATTATTTGACTCTGTCAGTGCTAACTTTTCACAATAATTAATTAACATCGTACCAAAACTTTTACCCTTATATTCTGGGTCTATCCCAAACTGACCTAGGTAAGCCGTTCGCTGATATGTAAAATAGTTTTCAAACTTATTACTTTAGATATTTTTAGAAAAAGTGCTGTTTAGCTTTATGACTGGCAGTCGTGCTAAGATCATACAGACAATACAGGAACAAAAGCCTCATTCTGTCATGAATGAAATCTAATTTGTGACACCATACTGAAACAACATCCGTACCTAAGGACTTAATAATTAAATCTGGCACCTGAATAGGATTTATGACAATTCCTAAATATTATATTTCAGCACAGCTATTAAAAAAATACTATTCTTTCACTAGCCCACCATCCCTGCTTCTTGCAATATTACGATCAAATCTAATATATTAGACATAACGCAGTCTGCAGGTATTGATTATGGCCATATTCAAATTTATTGCTATTGATTATGTACGATTAGTTTGATAGAATAGTACATATGAGGTCTTGACAAAAACATATTTATTTAAATAATAACAGGTACTTATATGATTTCTAGGCTATTAAATCCATTTCAAAAAATCAACAGAAGATCCTATTTTTTATTTGGACCTAGATCTATCGGCAAAACTTATTGGCTTAAAAAAAATCTTCCCAAGGAAGCCATGTACATTAATCTTTTAAAATCAGATGAATTCTTAGCTCTATCTGCAAAGCCGGATTTAATCAGAACATTAGCTGCTAATAAAAAAGTTGTTATTATCGACGAAATTCAAAAACTTCCCATCTTGCTAGATGAAATTCATAATTTAATCGAAGAATCAGACACTCATTTTTTATTAACGGGCTCAAGCGCCAGAAAATTAAAAAAGGAACAAGCTAATTTACTTGGGGGACGCGCCGGAATTATGAATATGCACCCCTTATGTTATAAAGAAATTGAAAACTTTGATTTAGATACCTATCTAAATATCGGCGGCTTACCAAGAGTGTTTTTACATCCAGAAGATGCCAATGATGAATTGGAGCCCTACGTTCAAGTCTATTTACAACAAGAGATCCAACTGGAATCTAATATACGAAATCTACAACCATTTTCTCGATTTTTAAAAATGGCCGCAGTATGCAATGGGCAATTACTAAATTACCAAAATATTGCTAGCGACGTGGGATTAAGTGCCAGCACCATTGCGGAATACTATAATATATTACAAGATACATTGATTGGTTTTAAATTAGAGCCCTGGCTGGAATCAAAAAAACGAAAAGCCATTCAAACTGCAAAGTTTTATTTTTTTGACTTAGGCGTTTGTAATTTTATTGTAAATCGAAAAAAAATATCGCGACAGACCCCAGAATGGGGAGATGCTTTCGAACATTTTATCGCGTTAGAAATTCGCGCCTGGATTAGTTACCTACATCCAAATAAAAAAATGTATTTTTGGAGAAATCAAAGTAAGCATGAAGTTGATTTCATTATTGACAATGAAATCGGAATCGAAGTCAAAGCCACAAGCCAGATTCAAAAAAAACATTTCAATGGTTTGTTCGCCCTTATGGAAGAAGGCCTAACAACAAAACACATTATCGTATCAATGGATCCAATTCCCAGAACTGAATATGGCATTGAATTTTTACCATGGAATATTTTTTTAAATAGACTGTGGGCCAACCAGTTAATATTGGAATAAGCCGTATTACTTACTTACCTACTTACATTCCAAATCATAGTGAGGTTGATCCCCATTGCCTCAGGGAAGTTGTCGTGTTTAAAAAAAAGAAGATGGGTGGCGATATAAAGGAAATTAAAGATGGAGTTTCTTTGGGTTTAGGAAAGGCTGTAACGCTAGATCAACTTGTTGCCAATAATTCCAAGATAAAAATCGCTAAATAAGCTCGTATTAATTCCAATTTATTTTTTAATTAATAAAATGAACTTAATCATATATTTTAGAGCATTGAAAAGTTCTTGGATGATTTTTCAAAAATCTCGTCATTTTTGGACGATTATTCTTTTGAAGCAATTCTTGATATATATAATTTATTTGAACTAAATCTTATGAGTTATTGATTGGCCGATGAAATGTTTTACGAATCCATGGCAAAAGATCATAACTAGCAAAAGCTGGCAAATTCATTTCGATAAAACTAAGTGGTTCTTAATTGCCAATGCCCTTTGGCAGAGGCTTTAAATTCAGCGTTTTTAAAAGTTAGTAAATCATCGTTTTCAATAGATTCATACAAATCATGCAAATCATAGTCCCGATCAGCTAATTTTCCAGCCACAGCAAATCGAACCGACATATTCACCTGACTAGAAATTTTACCTCTACTATTCTCGATTCGGATTAAACTTGTTTTATCTGAAAGACCGATAATTCGAGCAAACATTTCGCTTGAATAACCAATATATGTTCTAAGAAAACGAATTTCCTGACCAGAAAGATGATCTTTTTTTCTTAACAAAGTATCCGCAATTAAACGATTTAATTGATTCACATCACCATAATCATAGAAAACATCACCGCATTGATTGCAACGAAATTGCTTAACACCATCAAGAATAATGTTATCAAGCCCAGATTCCTTAAAACGATGAACTATTAACTCGCACTTCATATTTTTTTTACTATCGCAACTTGGGCACTTCATATTTAAGCCTAAAAATCTGGAAGAAATTCCAGAAAGATTACAGGAAATTTTAAAATCAGCCATCTAGGATTTTCTTGATATCTAATTCTACTACACTATAAAAAAGAAAAAACTTATTCAAAAATTAAAATGACCTGTTATATTTTAAGTACTATTTTGAAAATTTAGTTCATGTACCATAATTACTTGAGCCAAGGAGGCTACTGTGAGTCAGCACGATTTATTTTTCCATTTCAAAAGAATATCTAGCCTGCTTGCGGTTCTTGCTTTGAATTTCTGCTTTCCTTTTTTTTGCAAAACAGTCTATGCCGTCGAAGAACTACAGTTCGCGGCGATTGATGTGAAACCCTATGCGTTCATTAACAAAGGCGCTCCTGAAGGACTGTATGTTGATTTTTTTAATAAAATTATCGAAGGAACAAGTTTGACAGGTAAGATCGAAATCAAACCCTTTGCACGAGCAAAAGAGGAAGTGATTACGGGGAAAAGTCAGTCAACCATAATGTTCGAAAGCAAGGATCTCAACGATTCCGCAGTCGTGGTTTGTTATCCATTTCAAATTCCAAGTTTGCTTTTTTACTTAAGTCCTAATCCAGTGAACATTAATACGCTGAAAGCAAGCCCAATTTCACGATTAAGAAATGGCTGCAAAGATTTTGAGGCCGCTAATGAGGGTAAAATAGAATTTTTAGAGGCCAACTCGGTAGAAACAGCCATCGAACAAGTCAAGAACAATAGAACAAAAGCTTTCTGCACAGAATTTATTAGCTTGGGTGAAGGGTTGAAAAATGTTGATATTAGTCAACATCAAATGCGAACGCATGAAATTTCTAATCGCAAAGTCGCTTTTTATGTTAACAAAAATTTACCGCCCGCGATATTTAAAACACTTAAAAAATCCTGTGATAATTTGATTAAAAAAAATTACTTTAAAACACAAATTAAATCCAAATTTGGAATTCAACTTGATAAATAACTGCTGTCCTCATTGGCCATTGTCTGCTTTACGGATTTGATCAGTCAGCACTTTGTTTGTTTGAATTTAAATCCAAATTACTACCTGGGATTTGCCCTCCGTTATTCAATTCCCTGCTTGATCCTTTATTTAATATTTCAGGATGGTTTAAACAAAATTTTGCGGTAAACCCTATCGCCTTCAACTGAGCCGGCTCTAGGGGCTTGGCTTTGTCTTGCGAAGAAGTCAATTCTTCGACGGCATCATGAAATCGAACACGAAAATCAGATTTATACTCGCCCTTATAGACCCATGTATAAGCCCTTTCGTACAATGAGCTTGATTGATCTGGGATGGATTTTTGCACATTTGAATCTTTTAAATTCAAGTTTGATAAATCTTTATTTTCAACTATTCGCTTAAAACTATGATCTATGGCTTGTTTAAAAAACTTTTGATCATTCGAAAACAAGACTGCATTGGAGGAAGTCTTGGCTTTTTGAACCTGACTGATTCCCAATTTAGATTTTAAGTCCTGCGCTTTCCCTATGATGGTCTCTGGCGCTAAAGGAAATTCTTTGCTTTGATTGAAAGTAAATATTTTCAGCGCCACTTCGCAAGACTTTTTTGCCTCTTGGTTCTTTGTTGAAATTTCTTTATTCGAATTCCCGTTAAAACTAGAAGGATTCATCGTCAAATCTAAATTTTGACATTGATTCATTTCTTGCAAAATATTTTTCTTTTCACTATCCACAGTTTTTTTACTACCCAATTGACCAGCCGCAGATCTGGTAAAATAATTTTCTACTTTTTGGCATGTCATTGGTGAAATCACCGCGCAATGATAGTCGGCAAATTGTTTGTCCTTAATATTATCAGACAAACAATACGTCGTATGATCAAACTGTCCATTTAAAAACCGACTAGTTTGCAATTGAAACCCTGATGCACTTAAAAATAATGGAAAGCTTAGCGAAGTCTGACGAAAAAATCCATTTTTGTCCTCTTGCCAATACAAAGCCTGATCCGCACTATTCTGACCCATACGGTGAATCAAATACGAAATTTTATCAGGAGTCTGAATATTATCAATAGCCCCGGAATCAGCAACCGCAATGACATCCTGACTGCTGGGCGCTATCATATAATTATATTCTTTTTTTAATCGATCGATATTTTTAGGCCCCTTAATTTTTCCACCGACATCAGACAAAGTCCTGTAAAATTCTTGACCCAATAAATTATAATCCGCAGATACTTGTCCAGAGACGCCAGTTGTATCTGATGTCGCCACCGGAGCAGCAATGGAAATTCCAGAACTAAATATCTGAATTAAAACTATCTTACGAAATAAATGCATGAAATTAGTTTAATACTATTCAATGTGATTAACAAAATCCGTTTGCACTCCCCTACTAGGCGCACGACCTTCGTCCAAAACCCTTTCAGTTTTTGTAAGATCAGCTTTATTAAGAAGACCACTGGAAACAAGTATTGCGACAATAAATGTCTCAATACTTGAAATTGCGACACTCAGATGCTATATATTAGCTATAGGGAGAATTGCGACAACAACTTGTCGCAATAAAACTGTTATGAAAAAGCCCCACCAACTGGAAAATCAGATCACTGAAATTCTATCAAAAAATCAAAACGGAATGAAAATCACCGAACTTGCGACAGCTCTAAAAATGAGGCCAGAAGATCCAGCCGTCAGAAAAGCTCTCCAGCGATCAATAAAATCATTGGCGATACAAAAGAAAATAGAAATTAAAGGTCAAGCCAGAGCGCGAACCTATTCAATCGCTACACAGTCAGATGAAATGGCCATCCCGTTGAAGTCTTCAACCTCAATGATAAAAAATATTAAGCTATCACGCGAGGGCGAGTTACTACTAAATTATATTAGTAAGCCGATAACACAACGTGCTCCAATCGGTTATAATCAGGACATCTTAAGAAGCTACATTCCAAATCAGACCCACTATCTGTCATTAGAGCAACGAAAGAGCCTTATGAAACTTGGCAAAGTTGAGCATTCAGAAAAACCCGCAGGAACTTACGCCCGTGATATCTTCAATAGACTGAACATCGATTTATCATGGAACTCTAGTCGACTCGAAGGCAATACCTACTCACTATTAGAAACCAAAAGACTGATTGAACTTGGTGAAACTGCCGATGGAAAAAATGCCGGTGAAGCACAAATGATTTTAAATCATAAGGCCGCTATCGAATACCTTGTTAATTCCGCTGATGAAGTAGTTTTTGATCGTATCACAATTTGCAACATTCACGCACTTCTTTCAGACAACTTACTGGGAGATCCAAGCGCATCAGGAAAAATCAGGAAACGAACCGTACAAATTTCTGCAAGTACATATTTGCCAATAGATAATCCGCATCTACTAAATGAGATATTTGATATCTTTTTACAAAAAATAAAACAGATAAAAGATCCATTTGAACAAAGCTTTTTCGCTCTGGTACATCTATCTTATATGCAAGCATTTGAGGATGTGAATAAACGTACTTCTAGAATTTCAGCAAATATTCCCCTAGTGAAAATGAACTTAAAACCTCTTGCATTTGTCGATGTTGACCAAGACACGTATCTAAAATCACTACTTGGAATTTATGAGAAAAATGGAATTTCACTATTCCGAGATTTATTTATCTGGGCTTATGAAAGATCAACCCAAAGATACACGGCAATACAGCAATCGATGGGAGAACCAAATCTATTCAAACTAAAATATCGCAATAAGATTCAAGAAATAGTTCAAGTTATAGTTAAAGGAAAAACTCCAGGTAAGAAAGTACCTCTTAAACTTTCCAAATTAGTTAACAGTTTAAAACTGTCGGATGAAGATTCCAAAAAACTGTTTGAGGTATTAGAAATTGAAATTTCATGCCTTCACGAGGGAAATATTGCCAGATATCAAATCCGACCAAGTGAATTTAAGGCATGGAAAGACGTAGAATAAAGGTTCTGAAAAAGTGATCTTTGAAAAACACAGTCATCTGGAGCTACTTCGCATTAGATGGTTTCTCGATATCTTCGATTTTTTCTGCATTCGCAATTTGGCCTAATAATTTTTGCGCTTCTTCCCCCGGATTTGTGACAACAACAAAAATCCAAGATTTTGTAGAACGAGGAATCGTAAAAACAAACGAGGATTCCTTTTTTGCTTGCTTGCGAAATTTTGTAAGCTGCGAAGAACCTAATATTGGCTCTAATGGTTTCAACAATTCAATATCTTTTGCTGTTAAAAGTAATAAACCACTTAAATGCACCGAATTTTTCAGGCGACTCCACGATTTTTCAGATGCAAAGTCATAAGAACTCCACGTACTACCCGAACGTATCATTCTTGAAAAAACATCCAGATCTTTACTGAAATTTAAACCATCTTGATAAATTGCCACCATCGAGCGTAACGCAAGCTTTGGAGCCTTAGCCTTTTCCCTTAAAGTATTTTTTACCACTTGTATATAGTCATAGACGAAAGCCTTATCATAAAGGGTGGAGTTATCTGCAAGATTTTGCTCTAGATGTGGAATCAGGGTTTTTGCAGCTGTATCAATTGCGTAATCGTTGTAAAAGGTCTTTTCTTTTGCAAACCTCTTCGCGTATTTATCTTTGGTAGTGACCTTCTGAAAGACCATACCATTTCCAAATGCCGTAGCTAACACTTCATTTACAAGATTATAGGCCACTATACTTGGGGCCTCCGAACTTTGTGCAAAAGATTTTACAAAGTCTGCATGTTTTTGCACTCTTACAGATCTATAAAAATAATGAAAAAGTTCATGCAGAACCACATCGATGCGATCCTCTATTTTTTCGCCTTGAAGAAATTCGATGCAGGAATGATTTTCAATTTGCTCGCCGCTGGAATGATCGCTATGTCCAGGCAAATAAAAAAAATGAAAAAAGACGGGAGTTTCCACAGAAAGTTCCGCTTCATAAAATGCGGCCACTTGTTCTACGAAGGGGATCAGTTTTTTTTGCTGCAGTATTTTAGAAAATTCTTGAGCAAAGGCATTTGTGCGTTTGGAACCTTCCTTGTTCCACCACTTAAGATGACGAGCTTGAAAATGCTGAATCACTCTTGCGGACTGTTCAACATCTGCAGGAACCATTAAAAGACTAATTGCATTTTTATAGGAAGCTAAGTCCTCTGAAATAAAAGAGGCCATCCTAATTTTTTTATCAAAGGCCACTGAATTATTACGAATAGGAAAGCCGATTGCATCAGTCACTTCAGAAGAAAGCTCCTCAACAGACTCACTTATTTGACCATATCTATCAAAAACATCGTTCCAGGATTTAATGGCCGTGTCATCGTCGGCTGTCCAATTTTGTGTCTTCCAGAAACGTTTAACTAGACTGTCTTCACAGTATATCCGACCAGCTAAACAATCTACCTGATATACAAGCGACGCCATGGCGCTAGTGTGAAAAACAAGGCGCATCTTGGTCGTTTTTATTTCAAGCGGTTTACTTGCGCCAAACGCAAATCCACTAATGATACTTAGAATCACTATTATAAATTTCATAAAATTCCTCACATGTGATTTTCTATAATTAATTTGAAAGGTAAGTCACATAAAACGCAATGGGCTAATTTTAAAAAAATTCCAAACATGTTCACAAATACAAACAGCAGCAAATTATTTAAAGTAACTATAAGTTATCAATAAATGAAAATAATGAATTATCCAATAAACGAAAATTACGCTATTTTCTGCCGCAAATAACCATCTAGGCTCAGCTTGAGCTTAGATTCACAAAAATGAAAGAGGACTTAAATGAGGAGAATTATAAGCGCCGCAGTTTTAATGATGACTGTGGCAGTAACCGTTTCGGCATCAGCAGAAATGATCCAGTGCGAATCTGGAAATGTAAAAATCAGCGGACACATTCAAACAAAATATTTGAGAATGGGTCACTCGTTATTTAGCGGAAATTTAGACGTACTGGTCTATGATCATCGAAAAATTGTTTCCGCAACGACAGTGACTATTTTTAGTGGCGACATTCAAGACGATAGTTCTTTAAGTACCACCACAGCTACAGCTCAAAACGGACAACTAGCTCGTATTAGCATCGTTCAAGATGGATTAAGTTTGCTTCAAATCGGCAGCACTTCATTGCAATTTGTACCGCACTGTCAAATATTAGTCGATACCAATCCCGCTAAGACATGTTCGTCAAATATTTCACAGAGTCTGTCTTGCCAACCAATTCAGGGAAAATGCATCTGCCATCAACACAACGGACACTAATTTATAATGATATACGAAAAGAACGTGTCCTTTACTAAATGAAAAATAAAAATGAAAAACGGGGTATTTTCTAAAGAATATTCTTAATTTATTTAATCCTAATTATTTCAATAGCTTGAGAAGTTTAATGTGTAAGCTTGTAATCAAAAGGACACTTATAGATGGTTGGATAATAACAATCTTACTTATGAGGATAGTCATTTTTAACAAGTTATATTGAACAATACATCTCAAATTGAAACAGGGCTAATAGCCAAATTAGGAGGTCTTATGACCAAAAAATCGAGAAAACAGAGAAGAAAGTTGCGTATTACTCCGATCTACGCTATAGTGGAGGGAGCGAAATCAGCCTATGAGATTCTCATCTATGAAACTGCGAGCGGAAACGAGCCTTTTAATGACTGGCTGGATTCACTTGATAACTCGTAAGGGGCAAGATCATCGCCAGAGTAGACCGTTTAAAAAAAGGTCTCTTTGGAAATGCGAAGGCTTTAAAAGATGGTCTTGACCTTCCCCCATTGACTGGCGGAGTTATTACTTCCTGTATTTACTAACTCGTTAACATTATTTCATAATCTTTTGCAAACTCATTTGGTGTTTTATATTTTAATGAACTATGCGGTCTGTTTTGATTGTAATCTTTTCGCCATATTTCAATTTCCTTTCTAGCTTCTTCTAAATTTAAAAACCAATGTTGATTTAAACATTCGTCTCTAAACTTACCGTTAAATGATTCGATGTATGCATTCTGCACTGGCTTACCTGGTTGAATAAATTTTAATTCAACTTTGTTTTGATAAGCCCACATATCTAAGTTTTGTGAAATGAACTCTGGACCATTGTCGCAAACGATCATCCTCGGAAGACCTCTTGTTATTTTTAATTTATTAAAAATAGTTATTAATTTTTCTGATGGTATTGATCTATCTGGATAAATCAAAATATTTTCACGCGTAAAATCGTCAACAATATTAAAACATCTAAATCGTCTTTGATCTGCTAAAACTTCGCTAACAAAATCCATGGACCAAATTTCGTTTGGTTTTTCTGGTGCTGGTAGCACCAGTCTCAAATGCCCTCGAAGCTTCTTTTTCTTTCGCATCTTTAGTGATAACCCTAGTTCTGAATATATTCTTTCTACGCGTTTGTAATTGTCTTTGAAACCCTGTCTGCGAACTATTTGATAAATTCTAGGACAGCCCCAGCGCGTGCGCTGGCCAGAAACTTCAATTAGTTTTTCTTTCAAAAGTGTGTCGTCCTTTTTGGATGTACTTTTGTAATAATATGTTGAAGAATTCAGCACAAAAAGTTTATACGCACGATGTGGTTTTTAATTTTTAGATTTAATTACTAACTCAACTATTTGTCGCTTGGCTTTTGG
>JBPOJH010000004.1:0-58059 GCA_052033755.1 Bdellovibrionota bacterium
AAATCTAAATCTAAATCTAAATCTAAATCTAAATCTAAATCTAAATCTAAATCTAAATCTAAATCTAAATCTAAATCTAAATCTAAATCTAAATCTAAATCTAAATCTAAATTACGTCAGAGGTGAAATGTTCGCAACAAAAATATTTTTATTTCTTCGTTTTTTATTTTTTTTAAATTCATTTTTCACCTTAACTTTTTCTACTTTTTCGCATATATAAAAAATTAATTTTCACTCTCAAATTTGAGGTTTTTTATGAACTTAAAACATCTTGGAAAAATCGAATTGGATCAACGAATTCGCACTTTGCACGCCAAGGAAAATAATTTACTACAAGATATTTTATGGACGATCAAAGAAGTTGATGGTCGTCGTTTGTATTTAGAATTTGGTTATGCGAATTTATTTTTATATTTAACACAAGGGATCGGCTACAGCGAAGGATCCGCACAACGACGCATTGATGGAGCTCGACTTTTGCATGAAATACCGGAAGCTATTCAACTCATTCAGTCTGGCGAGATTAACCTAAGTCAAATTTCGATGGTTCAAAAAACCTCAAGGCGAATCTTAAAAACACAAAATAGAAAAATCACAAATGAACAGAAAAAAGCTTTGCTGTCTCAACTATCCAATAAAAATCATTCTGAAACGCAATTTACTGTTTCGAATTTCTTTCAGATCCCCGTTTTGCAAGATTTTAAAAAAACAATGCAAGCTGACGAAAGTGTGCGTCTTGAAATTACTTTATCCAAAGAATTATTTGAAAAAATAGAGCAAGCGCAACAACTTTTATCGCACTCTATTCCCAGTGGAGATCTTGTAAAGTACCTTGAGTTCATCTCCGAAAAAGTCATCCAAGCCAAGACCTGCGTCAAGCCGTTAGTCAATTTAATTAAAGCAGAAGCTGAGGACGTGCGTGTTTGTTCAAATGTAGATGTGGACGCAAATAAAGATGTGTGTGTTGATTCAGGTGTAGATTTTAGTTTAGATGCCAATCAATCAACAGATGATCATCTGGTGGTAGATTCGACTCGGTCCACTCACCGCCAAATGGCGGTAGCAAATGCTAGACCGCAAGTGAGCGCAAAAGTGCGTCGGCAAATATTAAAGACAAGTTCGTGTTGCCAGTACAAAGATCCTGTTACTGGAAAAACTTGTCAGAGCAACTGGTTTTTACAAATCGATCACCGACAACCACTTTGGGCTGGTGGGACTCACACACCTGAGAATTTACAAATACTATGTGGCGCTCACAATCGAATGAAATACACTACAGAGGCAGGAATCAAGCTTGTCGCAAAATAACCATTGATGCCGACAACACACTATACAGCCCCTTACAAGCTATCGCACAGTTAAACCGAGCTACTATCTAATTCGTCAGAACAAAGAACAAAGAACAAAGAACAAAGAACAAAGAACAAGAACAAAGAACAAGAACAAGAACAAGAACAAAGAACAAGAACTCGACCTAACTACAAATAAACTGGCGCTCTTTTTGAAAGTGATAACTAATTCACTAACTAAAAAATTAGACCTTCGTCACTGTCATGTTTCTTTACAGCTGACCGATAAATTATTTAGCCAGGATGGCCTAATTTAGACAAGAACTGTCGTTGCACTGACGAGGGAATGTCATGTTTTTAAATACTTTTAGGCCTGCTATTTACATCACATTATTATTCTGTAGTCTAAAACTGAACGCCAGCACTGAGACGACCGCACAACTTACTAATACTGATAACATAGCGCCAACACCGACCAGGCGTCCAGCCGACATTGCCTCTACAAGCAACGAACTATCCATCATCGATGTTCGTCGCAATATTCCTCTTTCCGACACCGATCCTGTCTACAAAGACTACTACATCAACGCTGGTGTTGAATCTGGATTGAAAGAAAATCTTGTTATCACGGTCCTTCGCAAAACCAACATCAAAGATGCCAGTGGCACTCAAAGCTATGGCGATATTTTAATTCCCGTTGGTCGACTCAAGATCATTGCTGCCTATCATCGCGTCGCCGTCGCTCGTGAGTTTCAATTAATATCTCGTGAAAGCCAACCCATGCTAGAACAAACCGGCCTCATGAATGGTGATCGAGTGGATTTAGCTGGATCATTTATTGACAATAAGAAAGCTTCTGATAAGTAAGCTCTTCATGAGCAAAAAAAATAATTCGACCGACGCAACGACAAGCACAGTAATAATTCAAACTGCACAGCCACATGCTATGCCCGTATCAACTCAAGCAACTACGCCATTCAGTAATCATTCGACAAACACAGGCGCTGATAACTCTGGATACGTTGAACCCGTAAGCACAGACTACTTGCAAAGTAAATTTTACAAAGTTCGACTGTACTCTGTGCCCAAGGACATGGAAGAAACCGTCACCGAACTGAGTTTTGAATTTAGCGCCACTGGCATCACCGAAGCCTTACAATTCAGTCAACCCGACCTGACCTACGAACCTGACATCGTTTTTAAAAAATCTCATGATTTAGATATTTATTTTAATGTCAGCCCCGACAAATCCTATTTTGAAAAACTGAGCGAGTGGATGCCCAATGTACGCTGGGAAATCATCGAAGAAGAATCCAAAGACTGGTTAGCCGAATGGAAAAAAAGCTTCAAGCCCTTTGCCTTCGTCGGACCATACTGGATCGTCCCTACTTGGATGGAAAAACCACCCGAAGCCCCTATTGGATTATTCATTGATCCTGGTATGGCCTTCGGTACTGGAACTCATCCTACAACAAAAATGGCCGCCTATTTCGTGCATAAACTGGGTGAGTCTTTTAAGAGTAAATCCGGCCTAACCAATAATGAATCTCAGTTCCATTTACAAAAACAATCCGTATTAACAAGCCCTACAACACAAGATAAAAACACCTCTGATTCCAACAAACAACGACCACACAACACCCAGAACATTAAAGCTCAATCAGAATTGGCAACTAAGTCTTTGTTAGACGTTGGAACTGGAACTGCCGTGTTGGCCATGATGGCTCACCTGGAAGGCGTTGGCAAAGTTGTCGGTATTGAAATTGATCCCGAAGCCAGACGAGTCGCTAAAGAAAATGTTTTGCGTAACGAATTATTGGATGTCGAAATTTCCGATGCCTTGCTGGAAGAAGTTCGCGAAACTTTTGATTTTGTCGTTGCTAATATTATCGATGGTGTTTTGATTCGAATTAAGAATGATCTATTACGAATCCTAAAACCCGGTGGTCAAATTTTTCTAACTGGCATCTTAACTGAACGAGATAATTTATTTTTTGAAAAGTTCATCGAAACAAGTCCGCTGCAAGTGATTCGACGTTTAGAAAAAGACGAGTGGGTGGGTTACTGGTTGCAAGACACACGCCTTCATGTTGTTCATAACTCAACTAACAGCTTCGCTAACGATACTGCAAACACAACGGAGTCGAATTAATCATGCGACGTTATTGGTTATCCGCAGAATCCTATCTTGGCAATGGCACTGAAATCCAACAAGTACAGATCAGTGGTGAATCATTTCATCATATTTTTGGAGTTTGCCGTCAGGGTGTGGGTTCACACTTTGAAGTCCTTGGCGCCTTTGATCCCATTCATCAAACGCCATTGGCTTTTTTAGTAGAGGTCACACAAGTCGGAAAAAACTCGGCCTTAGCAAAGATCAAAGAAAGTCGCCCCCTCCCCCCTACCAGTCGACCAGAAGTGACCTTGGCGTTGTCAGTTTCTAGATATCAAGTGATGGACGCCGTCGTTGAAAAGGCCGTTGAACTAGGGGTTGAAACCTTCGTTCCATTCTTTTCTGATTTTAGCTTTGTGCGCAAGGATAACACCTTCCCTCTACAAAAATTAGAGCGTTGGGAAAAAATTGTGATCTCAGCCACGCAACAATCCGGCCGCGGCAGCTTGATGAAGATTGAGGCACCTCAAAATTTAGAGGCTGTTTTAAAAAAACATCTTAGCAAAGACCGCTTAGCAGAAACCCTACCAGTTTTTGCCTTCGAGGGAGAAAGCCCCCTTAGTTTGCAGCAATATTTAGAAGACAAAAAACATTATCAGAAAGTTTTAATCCTTGTGGGCTCAGAAGGAGGATTCTCCCAGACTGAGGTCCAGTTTTTTAACCAACTTCAGATCCCCGCCGTGTCCTTAGGGGAGCAGGTGCTTCGTGTTGAAACGGCTTGCATCAGCCTTTGCTCCATCCTAAAGTATGAACTTGGAGGACACCATGGAACCAAAAGAGGAATTTGAGTTTAAGCCCATCACGGAAGGTCTAGGATTTCACAAAAAAAATTCACCCAAGCTAGCACGTAAAAGCCAAATGAATTTTTCAGCTGGTAATGAGTCCCAATTCTCTTCATCTTCGGACTCAGCTTTATCCAATACGTTAGCGAGCTCGTTGTCTTTTGAAACTCCAACAAACACACAAAAACCGACGACAACAAAATCAAGCTCTCAGAAACAATCCGATGTTTTGAAGCAAATTAAATTTCAAGCCAATGATCCGATGATGGATCTAGACATCACGCCGTCTTTACCAAGAAAAAAAGACAACAACAGTTCTGTTGGTCTTTTGAAAAAAGAAGACTTAAAAGATAAGACCTCGATACCTTCATCGCCCTCAATGCCTTCATCGAAAGACTCTTACCAAAATGAAGCTGTCGATGCGATTTTAAAAAGCTTAAAAGAGAAAAACAAAACTGATTTTACAACACTCAAGCAGACGCAAACCTATAAGCCTTGCCCGATGGACTTATCCGCTGCAGGATTGGATTCATTGTTGGTGATCGCGGCCGAGTTATTTTGTCTGATCATTGTCCTCATGCTAACCAAAGTCGATTTGTTTGGCGTGCTATTAAGTCCTGATGCAGACCCCATGATTTATGTAGCGATGTATGCACTAACAGCAACAGTCACATGGATATACTTAACAGTGAATCGTATTTTCCTAGGTTTCACTCCGGGAGAATGGGTTTTTGATCAACGCCTGGGTTTACCTGAACAACAGCAAAATCCTAAAAACGCAGTGACTTATGCTTGGAAAACAGCCGCCAGATCTTTTTTGATTGTCCTTACTGGTATTCTGCCTTTACCGATTATTTCCATGTTCATGAATAAAGATTTGATCGGACAATGGTTAAAGTTGGAGTTACACAAAAAGGCTTAATACATGGGAAAAGTTTGCCAGCAAAAAGAATTAGTGACTTGCCTTGATGGCATCCGTAATTACAAAAAAATTGTTTTTACGAATGGCTGTTTTGATATTTTGCATGTGGGACACGTTCGTTATTTGCAAGATGCAAGAAAACAAGGGGATTTATTAGTCGTTGGTATCAACAGCGATCAAAGTGTAAAAAAACTAAAAGGGCCGACTCGCCCTATTCAGACTGAAAATGATCGTGCTGAAATCTTGTCTGCACTTGGCTGTGTGGATTTTGTATGTATCTTTGATACAGAAACTCCATTGGATTTAATTTTATCAGTCAAACCAGATGTATTGGTTAAAGGTGGAGATTGGCCCATAGAAAAAATCGTGGGCTCTTCATTTGTTTTGTCCTATGGTGGTGAGGTCAAATCCCTACAATTCGTCGAAGGCCGTTCCACCACCAACATCATCGAAAAAAGCAAAAACAATTAAGTCCTCTATTATCATGGCTAATAGTCCATTCATCAAGGCGCAAGCTTGAAGCTGTATTGTAATACTGCGAAAGCGCGGCAACAATGAGGAATGGATTATTAGCCTTGATATTAAAAGCGAAACCCAATTGAGCTAAAAGCGAAACCCAATAGATCCGCTGTAGGTATTATTCCTGTAGCGATCCATCTGCATGGCTAAAAATAATTTTTCTAGTTTTAACGACAATCCTAAATACGAATGTGTATCTGATAAATCATCAAATTCCGAATTGCCGGTAGAGGTAACACCATTGCTTCCACCAATAAAAGCACCGTAAACACGCACCAAACCCCAACCAAAATACAACGATGTATTGTCAATCTGATAAGAGGCTAACAAATCATAACCTTGTGATGTGGTGGAAATTAAATTTTGAAAATTGCAGGTATTAGCAAAAACAGACAAAGAAATTGCTAACGGAGAATTTTTAGCATCGTAAAAACCCCACCGAAACTGACCACCGTATTTATTAAAATCTTCTTGCTGTTGAAAAGGTGTCAGTTGAATAAATATATCAATATTTTGAAAAAGTCCTTTACCCAATGTCACCGTTGCATATGAAAAATCAGACTGCGAGGAAGTCTTGCTACCCAATCGACTTAACTCAGATGTGGGAATCGACTCTACCGTGTAGGATAACTGCACGCCACTGTAGCCACCCAAAGGGTAAGGATCCGCAACGTTTTTATAAGAGGTCGACAAGCCCAGTATCTCTAAAGAATCTTGACGATCTGATTTAGTCATCTGCGATGGAATTACTAATTTTCCATGAGCTTGCGAAATCACCATCATAGCAGAAACAATCGAAATGAAAAAATATTTAATCGCCAATGTCATCTTAGGCAAAAGCCTATCACTAATCAGAACTGCTTTTCAACGGCAAAGAATGTGGTTTATCGCAGCTGCGAAAATTAAGACTTAGCTTGTAGTATATATTGCAGCAAATTCTGTGCAGTTTGTTGATAGTGTCCACCGGCCATATTGGCCAAAGTCTTCAATGTTGATTCGAAAACAAGAATGGATTTCTTATTAATATTATTGGCTTCGGCTGCTGCCATACGTTGAATTCTAGCTGTCGTTACATTGGCGACATTGTTGTTGCTATTACTAGTACTATTATTATCTTCAGTTGTTGCAAAAGCTTTTGTAATGGCTTGCTGAACTAGCTTGATCGCGGCGGCTGATGTCGTTGTATCTGTTGATACCATCGCTTGATTTAATACGGTGAAATACTTAGCATCTAAATAACTAGTCCATTGTGAATTCAATCCACTTAAGGCCTTGCCTTGTACTTTGCTCTGTGCGCTGAAAATCACTTGCACCAAACTAGAAAAGTTAAACAGACTGTGTTCTAAGGAATAAAAATACACTCCTAAATTTTGCTTGTTCTCGTTAGAGTCCAAAACAAATTCGCTAGCTAAAGAGTAAAAATCCTTTGGTTCGATTTGACCATTTTTAAATACCTTTGCAAAGTCGTAGGCATTTTTGGCAGTGGGTTCGGCGTTTAATAAATTTCTCCATTGTTGAAAAGACAAATCTGGTAAATCTGCATCCTTGTTATCAACAGCAAGGGATTTCTTTTTCTTGGCTTCTTCTTTTTTTATCTGAGTTAAATAATTCATCTTTTCTTCGTCAGAAGAACGATCCATATCCTGGTCGTCAGAACCATGCATGGCTGTCGTTTGCCTAGACGTGTCTGTGGTTTCCACTGTGAGTTGTTTCGATTTTTTAGCCGCATCTTTGGATTTTGATTTTGCTACTTTTTTTCCAGCATCTGCTTTGTTTTTTCCGTTGACCGTTGCTTTGTTTCCGTTGGATTTATGACCATTATTGGCCTGTGAACCATCGAACTCTTCGCTATCTTCCCAAACAATTTGTTGATCGTATTCAACGTCTCGTCCTTCTAAGGAAAATTCGGGCGTATAATCTTTCGAGCGAGCCATTTCATAATTAAATCCATCTGTGTCCTTACCAGAAGTGAACGACCGAAAGCTAAGACTTAAATTAAAACCCACCACTAGTACTCCGACCAGAGTTCCAAAAATAATGATGTTGCGGTTCAATTCATAAGTCTTCATATACTTTGTTACCTTTCGCTAACTATATGTATATCAAGGCTTGTGCCAGTCGCGCTATCTGCTGAAAAATGTTGGATAAATACTAAAAAACGTCTGCATTTGAGACACGAATATTGTCTATAGTTTTGACAGCCTGTGCTGGGAATTGGTATTAGCTCGCTTTGTTTTGTGAAGCGGTATTGCGGGTAATAGCTGCGCTGGATGTGATGGTTGTGTTATCAGAGGATTCCACATATCGTTTTGGTAGCACAACCCGAAACGTCGTATTAACGGCTGCAGAGTCATAGAAAAATTCACCATGATGAGCTCGTATTATTCCAACGGAAATACTTAATCCCAAGCCAGTCCCTTTACCAATTTCCTTCGTTGTAAAAAAAGGCTGCATAATTTTGTGAGCCACATCTGGTGGAATACCCAATCCTGCATCCGAGACCGAGATCATGACTTTATCGCCAAGGTCCTGCACTGAAATCTCAATCCATTTCACTGGCAAGTCACCAATGGCGTCCACACTATTGCTTATTAAGTTCAAGATCACTTGCGAAACTTGCACTTGCCTGCATTCGATTTCGATATCTGGTTCGACGTGCTTCCATCGTATATCGATTTCACGATTTAATAATTTGGCTCGACACAGATCCAAAGATTCATCAATGATTTTATTGACCGAAGCTTGTTCGTACGGATCACTTTCGCCATCGCGAGCAAAATTACGTAGCCCTTTAATGATACTGGAAATACGATCTGTTGTCGTATCGATATTCGTTACGGCTTGATCCAGTTTTTCAAAATTGATGGGATTAGAATGAACAATCCGCTTGATTTGTGTGGCGCGAATTTTAATAGTTGCTAATGGGTTATTGATTTCGTGAGCGATACCACCCGCCATCTCACCCAAGGCCGCCATTTTACTAGACTGAATTTGTTGCTGTTGTAAATCTTGGATTTGATCATTCTTGCCTTTTAAATCATAAAGTGTCTGATTTAAGTCTTGTACGAGTTTTCGATTTTTTTCTTTTTCTTTAAATATATCCAACACCAATGCTAAGTGATTTTTGGCAGAACTTACAGCGGCTATATAAAAAAATATAATCGCAACCACAAAAAATCTATACTCAGGAAATGGTCCAAAATAAATTGGCACAGCCATCGGAAAAATCACAGCTGGTGTCCAGTACTTAGTAATAAATTTATAACCCGGATAGGAAATAATTCCTGTTGCGGCGACTCCGTTTAACAATACGATCGTTAAACTAAATAAGGCTTGCTTGCCAGTCATGATACTGTAAATTGCAAACGTAGACCACTGAGCTGCAGTTACTAGCAACATGACATTAACAATTCGCTCCCATTTTTTAGCGTTAAAATCTTTGGCCGCAAGCGCAGCGTGTTCACGATTGAAGGCCTTGGCGATACGAACTCGAAATAATAAAAAGGCGCAAAAGACAGCATACCAAGTCAGATAAAATGCATAATGACCTGATAAGAAAGCATACCAAATCGCAAAAAAACCACTCAGCACAAAATTACCTTGCAAAGTGACCCATTGACTACGATAGACCATAAAGATCTTCTCTTTTTCGTATTGCTTTTCGGCCAAATGATCTGATGATAAATGCAACTCTGAACTCATTACATAGATATTCGGCCAGCTATCGAAAATAGTTAGCTTTTTGAGGGAGGATTTCAGGAATTATAATACTCTTAACAATAAATCTCAGAACAAGACAAAATCGATTCTAATCCATTCTTGAGACAACTCAGTTTCAGCTCATTTAATGATACCATTTGAAATTGGTATTATTTCTCAATTTGAATTTTAAATTCACTGACCTTACCGGCATGATCCGCTTTGATTTTTAATTCGGAACGATAGGCTCCTTTAAAATCAATCGTTGTGTAATACACATTATCTTTGATTTCGATTTTAGCGGACTCGACTTTACCTTTAGGTACCTGTGTCGTTCCCGATAAATTCACTTCATTTGGTAATAAATCTTTGCCCTCATGTGAAACCGGATATAACTTCACTTCATTACCTGATACTAAATATTCTAAATTGATTTCCTTGCCGGCCTTGACGACGCCACCATGATTAGCCTTTAACGCTCCCGGAGCATTGTCATGCCCTTCATGAGCAAAAACTTGTACTGGGACTGACACGAAACCAAGACCTAACGTGGTTCCTAAAATTAATTTCATAATTGAGTTGCGCGTTGTTTTATTCATGATTTTACTCCTTCGAAAATATCTTTTTGTTGCATTTGTTGAATACTTTTTTCCGCTGATTTTTTGCCATAATGATAAAAAACCGCCGGCGTTACAAACATATCAAGTAAGGTTGAACTTAATAGTCCTCCCACAATCACCACTGCTACTGGGTGCAGAATTTCTTTACCTGGCGTTCCGCCGGCAAAAGCCAATGGCAATAAACCTAAGATAGCTGTCAATGCGGTCATCAACACAGGAACTAATCTTTCCAAAGATCCTCGAATCACCATTTCTTGAGTGAATTTTTCGCCCTCGAATTTCATCAAATGCAGATAATGCGAAATCATCATTATTCCGTTGCGTGAAGCAATTCCAGATAATGTGACAAATGCCACTAAACTAGCAACCGAGATTGTTTTATTTGTTAAATAAATTCCCAACACTCCACCAATAAAAGCCATTGGAATATTCAACATCACTTGTATTGAAATAAATGTGGACTTGAAGTGCATATACAAAATGATGAATATTCCAAGTACTGACAATAAGCCAAGAAATGACATCAGCTTCGCTGCTTGCTGCTGACTTTCAAATTGGCCTCCATAAGAGACAAAGTACCCCTCTGGTAGTTGAATGTTTTTTTCAATTTTCGTTTGAATTTCTTTAACTAAACTATCTAAATCTCTGCCTGATGCATTTGCCATAACGACAATGCGTCTTTGCGCATTCTCTCTGTTAACAATGTTAGGCCCTGTTGACTCAAAAACATCAGCCACTTGGTTAACCGTTATTCGGGTTCCATCCGGCAATATTTTTACAGGTGTCTTTTTAATCAGCTCTAAATCAGAACGCGATTTTTCATCAAAACGCATAAGTACATCGACACTTTTCTGGCCCTCTAAAATTTGCCCTACCACTTCGCCCTGCAAGGCTTTCTCTAATAATTGAGCCAAATCACCTATGACAATTCCATACTTAGAAGCCTCTTCACGCATCAATTGAATCTTCACTTGAGGAATTAGCACTTGTTGTTCGACCTGCAGATCCACCAATCCGCTCGTAGAATCTAATGCCTTTTTTATTTCAGAAGCCTTTGCTCGCAATACGGATAATTCTGGACCAAATATCTTAATAGCAATTTGCGCTCTGACTCCTGACAATAAATGATCTAAACGATGCGAAATAGGTTGTCCTATGTTCACAAATACACCTTCTAAACCAGATAAATTATTTCGAATTTCACGTAATACAACTTCTCGATCCCGGCCTTCATCTTTAAAGTCGACATCAACTTCTGACGAATGTACTCCTTCAGCATGTTCATCTTGCTCTGCACGCCCCGTCCTTCTTGAAACTGATTTCACTTCTGCAGTTTGTAAAATTAATTTTTCAACTTGCATACCCAATTTATTAGACTCTTCTAGCGATATACCGGGTTGAGCCATTACAGAGATTGTGGCCGTTCCCTCGTTAAATTTTGGTAAAAAATCTCGTCCCATTTGAGTAGTTAGTAACATAGCACCGGCAAATAACACTAAAGTAGAAATAATTATGACCTTTGGAAATTGAAGTGAAAAATGAAGAATTTTTGTATCAAGACTTTTTAACCATCGAACCAATGCTCCATCTTTATGTTCAAGCAGTTTTCCCTTCGTCAGTAAATACGAACATAACGCAGGCGTTACCGTCAAAGAGACTATCATCGAAGCGATCAATGAAATAATATAAGAAATACCTAATGGTACGAATAGCCGTCCCTCTATTCCGCTCATACTAAATAGTGGTAAAAAAACTAAGCAGACTATTACCGTAGCAATTACGATTGAGTTGCGAACTTCACTTGAAGCTTCAAAAATCACTAACAATGGATTTCTTGGTTTTGGCAAAAAGTTATTTTCACGTAACCGGCGAAAGACATTTTCAACATCCACTATCGCATCATCTACCAATTCTCCGATTGCAATCGCAAACCCACCCAAAGTCATCGTGTTAACGGATAAGCCAAAGATTTTAAAAACTATTGCAGACAACACAAATGACAATGGAATTGCAGTCATAGTAATCATAGTCGTTCTAAAATTTAATAAGAACAAAAACAGAATAATTAAAACTAAAATAACACCATCGCGTAAAGCTTCTTTGACATTATCGATCGAAGTCTCAATAAAATCAGCTTGCTTAAATAGATGAGCATTCAATTCAACATACTCTGGTAATGACTTTTTTAATTCAGTTAAAGCCTTTTCAATTTCTTGCGTCAGTTCAATCGTACTTGCTCCGGGTTGTTTTTGAATACTGATAATCACGCCCGACTTGGCATTCACACTGGCATCTCCTCGCATGACTTGTGGCGCCTCTTTGACCTCGGCAACATCTTTGACTAGGACTGGTTTACCTAAATGCATTCCCACTACGGAATTTAAAATTTCGTTCTTATCACGAATCGCACCTAAGACGCGAATTAACGATTCGTTCTTGTCAATATTGATAAATCCACCCGTCGAATTCAAACTGATCTCTGCCAAATTATGTTCGATATCGGCAATCGGTAATTGCAAATTTTGAATTTTTTCTGCGGATAATAAAATCTGATACTGTCGTACTCCACCGCCGATGGAAATGACTTGCGATACTCCTGGTATACTTAATAATCTGGGACGTATCACCCAATCAGCGACCGTTCTTAAATCCATGGGATTTACAGCTGGATCCTTAGAGGTCAAACCAACTAATTGAATTTCTCCCATAATGGATGCAATCGGCCCCATCACCGGAGTTAAATTTTTGGGAAGTTTTTCTTTGGCTAAAGTTAACTTTTCTTGTACCAACTGGCGATTACGGAAAATATCTGTGCCCCAAGAAAACTCGACATAGATTATACTTAATCCTACACCAGAACTGGAGCGCACTCTTTCGACACCAGGCAGACCATTTAACGAAGTCTCTAACGGGAATGTCACCAATGTTTCCACTTCTTCTGGAGCTAACCCCTGGGCTTCGGTCATGATGTTCACCGTGGGACGATTCAAATCGGGAAAAACATCCACTGGTAAGTGGACGGCCACCCAACCACCATATGACAGTAATAAACAGGCCATAGATATAACGACCAAACGATTGGAAATTGCGATTTTAATAATTCGATCAAGCATGGTTCTATTACGGACGTAAAATTACTTTTGTGACAAGCAAATTAAATTATTTTGTTCTTGGTCATGGCCATGGCCGCTCGATAGCAACTGATATTAATTCTAATTTCCAGAAAAGCGATATTGGCCTTTCTTAGCTAATCGATTCGCCTGATTATATAATTGCTCTTCTGTTTTATCGGTGATCGAACCTTTGTAATAGGAAATCAAAATAACCACTCGAGCTGTTCGCGGATCATCAGCGGTAGGTACTAATTTTTCAACCCCAAGTAGCATTCGATAACTTCCTAAATATAAACTAAACAATTCAGGATAAAAATCTGAAAGATGACCATCCTTGGGCAATAAGGCATTTCTTTGGCCATGTTTAAACTCGACGACTCGTTTAATCTTTTCTAAAATTTCTTCTGGTGATTCTTGCAACTTGCGATAAATATCAGAACCTTTTCGCAATCCTTTTATAAAGGATTTCAAATCATAAATTTCAATAGAGAATAATCCCTTAGTACCATCCATGTAACTAAATGGCGTAATGATTCCCAAGCGTTCTAAGAAGTCCTGTGACCATTCACCTTTTTTCGAAAGATGGCTTTGCACTTCTAAATCGTCTTTTGACATTGAGCTAACTGTCTTTGTAACTGGCTCACCATCGATGATTACGGAAGGATTAGCTTCATCGCGCTCTGTCAACTCTGTTGGATTTGTCGCGATCTCCAAAGCTTGCTCGATTGATTTTTGAATATCTTCTTGCCTCAGTAATCCTTGTGCTTTTGCTTGATAAGCTAACTTCAATAACTGCAACTGAGGCTTCACTTGGCCTGCAGCCAACATCACTTGATCATACAAATGAGGGGCTTTTTGCATCAATAAGGCTTTGAACGCTGCCACCATGATGGGAATATCTTCGACCGACATATTAGCTAGCAATACTGGATAGGATAACTTTTCTTTGTTCGAATCCTTTCTATCGTTCGTAACTTTGTGCTCTTTATTCCACTTCAAAGATTTGTTTTTTTCTAAGATAGTATTCCAATCAACCGCATTCAATTTGTTATTTAGTGTCTCAATTTCTTGGACAGCCAACTTTTCAAACTTGGTAATGGCCGGCTGCAATTCTTCTTTAGTTAAAGTAATGCCTAATCTCTTCATGCCAAAAATAATTTTTTCAGCAGAGCGTTCATTTAATATTAGGAATGCATCTCCAGTTCTTAAATCAAAAATGATCCCAGTTCGTGCCGCGAAATAAACTAGCCCTTCCACGCTTGAAATCAATGCCACCATGGACTCGTAAATTATCTTATTCGTGTAAAATTGAGTTTCCATCAAACGTGATGGAATGCGTATTTGATCGATGACATGACGAATCTGTTCACTTAATAATCTTGCGCCGGTTTGAGCATTGAATTTTTTAATCAAATAATCTTTATTCGCAACAAAGGTTTTATTTGTCGAAACAGACAATGTTTGGTTTTCTAGATTCATGTCCTTGATCGAAGACTTAGTAAGATCTAGTAACTTCAGTTTTAATGCCAGCATGACATCTTTGCTTTGTTTTTTGATGCGAGTGGAATCCTCGATCAGCTGATCCTTGTCGATAACAAAACCAGTTCCCTCACTGAGCTGTTGTTGTTCTTCCGAAGTTAATTTTCTTAGGATTTGAATCAGTTCCGACAATTGCTCTGGATTTTTCTTAATGACCCGAAAAATGGCTGGCATGGGTCGACTCGTAAAATCCTTTAGCAGTTGTTCTAGAAACATTTTCTTAATGACTGGATCTGCAATCGTGCTCGCTGGTTGTGTAGCTGGCCGTTGCAAGGCGGGCCTTTGGTAAATAGATTGACATTGCTGGGATGAATTTTGATACGCCTGCGCTTGAAAGCCAATGACGACGAAAAGCGTTTCAATTTTGATAACCTTATAGATACGATTTAAGAACCATTTTTTAATTTTCATAAATACAAGCGCCTTTAGAAAAATGACTTAACCAACATGAACTACTTCGGCAAAATACTGCAAAACCGAATCCAAGATGAGGAGTGAACTAATGTCGTTTCAGACTGATTTCGTTAACAAAATGTTAATTCAGTGACTGAAATTGTCACTATTGATCCCATATCGACCTGGTGAAAATATTCCATTAGGATCTAATATTTTTTTAATGGAATGAATCAGTTGTTGTGACTGTGGACATATCAAATCGGAAGCCATTTCCATAGTGGTATTACTTAAGCGATAGGGTTTAACACCAACCCTTGTTAACAAAATCAGAAGTTCTGACATTTTTTGATTATAATATTCCGCCTGTGGCTGTTGGTAGTGAAAACTAATCACGCCTTCTAATAAAGTTTCACTTAATATATTAAACGCCATTGCAATCCGAATCTGATGATCTTGTTGAAATTGATCCAATATACTAACTGTTTTTGAAATGTCCGCAGAGTTATATACCAAAATAGGCGCACCATACACGACCCGAGCTGGCAGTTGATTCTGAACTCCATCTAATTCAGACAATACTTCTTGATCGTCTAAGAGCTTTTCAGAAAAGTTCGGCCAATAAACACTATGCACGGTTTGAGCTGTGGGGACTCCCATCGTCAATCCAGACAATTGTGAGCTAGCACGAATAAAATATTTTAAGTTCTTTGGTGCTAAATATAAGCTGAGCTTTTGCAACCATGCTGGAGTCAAATACACTTGCGCCTTTTTGGATTTAAGCATGTGTTTTTTAAAGACCGTTTTTTTCCAATGCAATTCACGACTATCGCCTTGAAGTTTTCCAACAATATACCAGGCGCCGTTTGCATATTTTTGAATGATTTGCGTAAGACATTTTTGAATAGATAATTTATCCGAATGATTTTTTTGTATTTCCTTAAATAACAAAGGCTCTAGAGCGCTACAAAAGCGATATTGATTAAAACAATGTGGGACTCCCGTTATGATTTTTTTTTGTAACAAGATCTGCAATTGCATCATGACCTCTGTCAGATCCTGATGATTTTTTATAACCAAAACAAAGGGCAAAAAGGAATGATATCGGTTTAATTGAAATGTCATACTTGTTACTACACCAAATGAACTTTGAAAAAAAAGTCCCTCTAACGATGGTCCAATACCATAACGATAAAGCCTGGACAAATCATCGTCAGCTCCATATCCAGTCGTTAACGTTTCACCATTTGCTAATAGAATTTTTGTTTGAGTCACAGCGTGAACACGCTGACTATTGTAAGCCACTCCACGCTCTAAAGTGTTACCAACAATACTTGTCAACTCGTGTGAACCAGTCACATCCAAATAATAATTTGATTTTTGCTGTCTTAAAAAATCACTCAGCTGCTTTTGTGTAACACCAGGTTGAACTTCAACCAAACCTAATTCGGCATTGTAATAGTTGATTTGATTCAGTTGCCGAAGATTGATTATCACACATCCTGATACGATGGGTAAGGCACCACCCATTCCCCAATTGCGTCCAGTGCTGATGGGGTAAATTTGTATTTGCAACTGATTGGCGATTTGAACGACCGTTTTAAGTTCTTGCAAATTTTGAGGTTCAATCCATCCTAAAATTTTTTGTGAGTTTCCTGAAATGCAAAAAAGATTTTTTTCGGTTTGTAAAACGACTGAATCTGAAGACAAAGCTTTGCAAATTAAATTCCAAAATTTTTCCAAATTGATAGGATTTATTTCTTTAATATTGACCTTAGATTTTTCAACTGGCTGGGTATTATTTTTATTCATAATTTCTAACCGTCCGGTGGATGTTGCCTCTTATAATTGTAAAAAAAATCAATCAGGTCTACAACATAAATTTGTTTACTCCGAAAGAACCTACAACAAGGTAGGTGACGATGATGGCTCATCAAGCCCAGCAATTAAATTCAGATCTGATTTTTAAAATATATCCTCGATTTTCAAATCGACAAAGGCCCTACCAATTTATCAAAAGAAAAATTCAGGAAACAGAAAAAAAACTGGGCATATCGATACTGTATCCAGAGTCTTACTTTTTAAATCTAGATTATGTCTATACATTAGAGAACCAAGATGTCTGCGCCATTCTTTGCCAAAAGAATTATTCCGCGCAAGAAATACAAACCGATGCCTACTTTGCTAGTTTTCCTAGTAAATCGGACATAACTACAGAAAGTTTCACACAACTAGGTATGCTTTTTACAGATTACTCAAATGGACCACAGACTAAATCCTTAGCTCAGTTAATCATTAATAATAGTTTTTGGAATTTAAAAAATCAAAAACAAGAACTTATGATCACTTTAGTTAGAACCGACAAACGCATTGATCAGATTTGTTGTCAGTATGGAGCCACTCGCGTAGGGAATATTATTCATTGTAACAACACCCCATGTGTATGGTTGGTTTTAAAAACGATAGATATCAATGTTTCCACTCCATCGGAGGAGATTACCTTTCTTCCAAATGTGGCCTGATTACCAGAATCGATTTCTTTTATAGAAATAATTTGCTATAAGAGCGATCTATGATTTCGTTCGCATTCCATAAATTTTATTTTAATCTGAAAGATATTTTTTCAGTGATTATTCAATTCCCGGTTGGTGATCTAGTTGATCACCAAAAGTCAGTTCGTCATTTACGAAAAATAGAAAAATCCCATGGCTTCAAAGCGAGTGATGATTTTTACACTGAAAACAATCATCAAAATGCTTTTCAGGTTTTTTCTGATGAAGGAAAGATGATATTTCAGTCTTATCGAATATTTGATCAGCTTAGTTACTCGATTGCAGATATTGTTAATTATCCATGGCATGAGTTATTTGAACGCGAAGATTATGAAGAACAAAAAATTATGGAAACCACACGTATGACATTATTAACTGGACAATCAATGAAGTTTCATTGTCGTCCCCATGTTGTTCGCGAACGAATGAGTGTCAGTAAAAATACAACTAAAATTCAATTACTGAAATGTTATCCCGTTTTTAATCAGCACTCAGTTGCCATCGGATATATTGCAACTATGCTGTTAAATGATACCAAATCCAATAATTAATTATTGGATTTGCATACCGTTAAAAATTAAATTCGAACGGATAAACCATCCTTTAAAGCCAAACGAGTCGCTCGATAAGCGGGAATTAAACCTACGGCGGTTCCAAAACATAAAGTCAAAACTATATATACGACTTCCGTGTTGGTAATCGGGTTACCCACAACGTAAAATCCATATTGCTCCGCTAGCCATCCAGATAAAATAAAAAATCCGCTAAGTTCAAAAATCAATCCAAGACTGACACCCAAGATCGTTAACAACATACTTTCAAATACAAGCAGTACTGTTAATCGTAGCGGTCCAGCCCCTAGGGATCTTAGTATCGACATTTCACGACGTCGTTCATTCAATCCAGCTAAAATCGAACTTAGCATAGAGGCCATGCCGACACCCATCACCATCAATGAAATTAATTTCAAGACTTGCTCTATCTGACTGAGACTTCGCCATAACTCGGACAAGGTTGCCCCTGGAATGATCGCTAACAATGGTTCTTCCGTATAGGTATTGATTTCGCGTTGAAGTCTTAATGTTTCGATGCGTGATTTTGTTCTTAAAAAGAAGGATGTGATCTGATCAATTTTAATATTGTCCTTATTAATTTTATCCACGGCTATCGCTTTGTCTTTTGTAGGAGCGGCCCCGTCTTGCCAGTCCATATGAATGGCTTCCATACCGTACAAGGAAATATATAAACTTTGATCTAAGGCCGTCCCCGTGGGTTTTAAAATTCCAGAAACATAAAACGGCTTATCATCATGATACTGTACACCTTCGCCACGCGTGACTCCATGTGCGATCAAAATTTTATCGCCCAGTTTATAATTTAATTTTTTTTGTACATCGGACCCGATGACCACTTGCCAAATATCTAAAGCAGGGACTCCCTCTGCCAACTCAACTGACTGCTGACCACGAAAACGATAATGCTGATAAAAATTTTCATCGGTTCCGATCACACGAAAACCATGATGCCCATCTCCTAATGAATATGGAATTGTCCATTCAACTTTGGGATTCGAACGAATATCTTGATAGCTTTTCCAAGAAATATTATTGGAAGCACTACCCATATTAAAAACCGTGTACAGAATTAAATTCAATGGTCCTGTTCGCCCGCCCACTAGTAAATCGGTCTGACTAATAGCTTGCGTAAAACCGTTTTCAGCGGCGCGCCGAGTTCGCTCAACGGATAACAACAAAGCCATGCTAAGGGCGATGGAGATCACTGTTAAAATAGTAGATACCATTCTGTTTTTTAATGACTTCAAAGCTAAGCGTAGAAAAATCACAAAGAACTCCTAAAATAATAAATGGCTGCAAATACCAGTATCAATAAACAATTAACTATATTTCTAGATCAGTCGAAAACGAATTATTTTTTGCCACCTTATTGATATCCAACAATGAAACAGAACGATCAAATAAGGATTGCAACGCGCGATCATGGCTAACAAACAAAACTGATGTTTTCGATTTTTGACAAACATCAAATAATAATCGAATGAATCTTTCCCGATGATCAAAATCTAAAGCCGAAGTGGGCTCATCAGCCAAAATCAATTCCGGATGTCCCAACAAAGCCCTTGCCGCAGCCACACGCTGTTGTTGCCCTACAGAAAGCTCTGATGTACTTTTGTGAATGAAATCCTGTATACCCAACTGAGTGCAAAGCTCGACCACTTTTTCTTTAAGCAAATCTTTCGAAAAATCAGGACCTAATTTTTTTTGCTTTTGGTGATTTAAGTAAACTGGCAATGTGATATTTTCTTCCACATTCAGATACGGAATTAAATTAAAACTTTGAAAAATATAGCCAATGTGATTGGCTCGAAATGCATCCCGTTGAATGGAAGACATTTTAACTAAATCATTTTCACAGATAACAACTTGTCCTTGTTGCGGCACTAACACCCCAGCTAAGATTTCCAACAAAGTGGTTTTACCGCATCCACTAGGACCATATAAAAAAACTTTTTCGTGATTTTGCATTTGAAAATCTTTAATATCCAAAACCAAATCTTGCGAATTGGTTGTTGTTGGTGGGTTAGAAGAGTACCGAAAACAGATATCCGATAAGTGTATAATATTATTTTTCATGCACTCAGATTGTATCTAGAATTTATTTCAGTTCAACTGTCTTTTTGTAGAACTTTTCTGCATTCGTGACAATTTTTGCGCAATGGACCTGATGTCGCTGCCTCTTACTGCAAGTATTACAGACTGAAACCTTGGCCTTCAACACATTACAGATCAAGTCCAATATAAACACTCTCATTTTTTTTGAAAGCCATCACTGCGTCCGCCTATTAGTTTTTGTGGCCCTAAATATGCAATTACATTCACATTAAGTATTTTAGCGGGAGTCAATAATGTCCAAATTCAAAAAACTAGGCCCAGTCCAATTCCAGCGTTTTTTTACTAATTCAATAAGGCCAGTTTTGTTAGTTTTATTTTTTTTAGGATCTACTAGTTGTAACAAAAAATCGGATTCGGCCTCTGATGCCGTCAGCACTCAACAAGCCACTACTACAACGACGACGACCACTTTACCTACCACATCGTCCACCAGTAGTGATTCTAAAAAAGAAACGACTAATCCAGACATGACACCTAAACCATCTTCAACTGACAATAACGATAAATCTGGTCAACCTAATAATAATGGCAATAATAGCAATACTACAGCAACCACGCCCTCCACTTCGTCTCCGTCCCCATCTCCGTCTTCGAAAATTCCAGCTACGATTCATCCCATCGGCATCAATCAAAAATTTGAAACTCAAGAAGAAAAACTAACACGAATTTGTAATTTGGAATTTCGAAGTATTGATGAATTGAATGAATCAAGAAACACACCTTGTCTTACCGACCTTGATGCTGAAAACGCATATAAACTGACACAGCTGATGCGCATTCGCTTTAATGAAGTGACTAAAAAACTGAATAGTTATGAGGGACGACAGGGACAAGTCATTATCGCTGTCGCTAAAGATACTTTTTGGTGGATTTTCTATGGAGCCTTACTTCCAAGTGGAACTTTGATCGGTGGTAAAACCTCTGCCGCTGGTGCCAAAGCCTTAGAGCGTTGGAATACCAGCAAAGGCCGAGTCGAAGAACTACAAAAATGGGCGGAACGACATAAGTTATTTAGCGAAAATGCAATTAAATGGTCGAAAAGTTCGTCCGTGATGGTGATTCTAACGGGTATCGCTTCGTCTGTCGCTACACACAAAGAAGAATTAATTAATATCGTACTGAAGACTCCTGAAGAGGTCAAAGCGGCCAAAGTTATTTTTGAATTTCTAAAAAGTGAAGCCGTACGTCGCTCCATCGTCTTAGAAACATTTAAGTACGATGATATTTTAGCATCAGATTCAGCTGCAAATCCTGCTGCCCCGACAGCACAAGGACATTAATATGTGTGACTTTATTAAAATAAAAAAGACAATTTCCATATTAGCTTTCATAATTGCGAGTGTTCAAAGTGTTTCTTATGCTGATTTATTTAAAAAATCCGCAACCCCGCTTTCATTGACTTCGGGGGATATTTACCTGTTTACCAAAAATACTTGTAAATATTTAGATGAAAACTCTTTTGATATTCCGTCAGTTTTTCAAAATCACTTGGCTTTTAAAATGTATTCCGTTCGATCGTTTCAAAAAATTTTAGATCAAGTTCAAGACGAAGCTTTTCAAACGGCCTACTATACTTTTAATTATTTTGGCGAATCACCAACAGCCGAAATAGTACAATCGGATCTTTATTTTAATCTGGCTTTGACAGAGTGTTTTCCAAAATCTATTGACGCTCGCAATTATTTTAAACAACAAATTGCGGATTCCATATATAAAGGGAAAAAAATAGCAGCTCTATCTCAGGCCCTAGGATTTGTGGCCGCTAGTAAAATCATCGGTGGCCTTGTCGGGCTATCGCCACGCTTAAGCTCGGTTGCAAGTAAAGCCACTGCTGGATCCGCCTTATTAATGGGGCTTAGTTTAATGCAATCCGATACTCAGCAACAACCAACAACAGTAAGCTTTAGCCAATTAGTGAATTCGAAATTATCTGGTGTTGCAAAATATGAGCATGGAGAAATTCACAACTTAACGTCTAGCGAAGATCAAATAAACAAATTAAATTCCAGTTCCAATTCTTTTATGATTCAGTTAATCCAATTCAATCAATCCCAAGTGCAAAACCTAGAAGCCCGATTACAACAACAAGAACAACAACAAGTCACTTTGACTACGGCTGATGAAATTAAATTACAAGAACTGATCATTAAAAAGAAGATTTTAATTCAACGTGCGAAGGCCTATCTGGAATCCAGCAAAGCAATGGCCGCGAAGAACTTGGAATAATACAAATAAAACTTTTTGAATAGCGAGGCTCTAATGAACATGCATAGACAAAATATAAAAGCAAAAAAAAGTGCATCTAGCAACCTTGCTATTCGCATCACCGGTTTCGTTGCAATTTCTATTCTGTGTGGCCAGGCATTGGCGTCCACCACCAGTACTAATGCGATAACAACGGCAACTGCGTCTACGACTAAGACTCAAAGTAAATCCGAAGCGATACAGAATGCTAAATCAAATTTAGACAGATTCAATGCCAACTCTGAAAACTTTGTCAGCTTTTTAAAAAACTCAGAATCTGTTAATTACAATGTGATTTCGAAAGATTTTTTCAATATTGTTAGCAACAAAGACTTCAGTACTGTGACTTGGTTACACGATTATCAACAAGAGGAAAGCACACTTCTAAATCCAAAATCTTGCTCAACCATCGTTAATAAAAAAACGAAAGAAAAGAAAATCTTTTGTACGCAAAAAAAAGGTACGACCGCTAGGTATGCTAGACCCACAATTTACTACGTCCCCGTTCACGTTGACTACTATAATGAATGTGTTGATAAAAAAAATGGATTTAAAAAAGTGAAACTTGTGAACTCTAAGGGTGATCCTATATTGGAAAAAGATAACAAAACAGCTAAGTCAATTAACATGTGCATGAATTATTTTAAAATGTGTCACATAGAAGGTTCTTGTTTTTATACGCAAAAAATCAACGCTAAAAACAATGATCATCCTTTCAATAAAACTTATTACTTGAATGGGTCGGGAAATCCTGCCTTTGAATTATTGGATTCGGAAAAATTTCCTTTCGGCAAAGGCCTTGGCAATGCATATTCTGATCAATTAGAAAAATTGTATAACGAAGAATCCGCCACAAAAGACATCTCGCTACGCCAAGCGATCGCCTTAGATCCTTTTTATAGCGTGGCTGCGGACACTTCCAGAGATGACAACAAAGACAACCACTATCAACCCGGAGACGTCTTGTTTTTTCCATCCTTAGTTGGTCTGTTGCTGCCAGATGGAACTCACCACAATGGATTTATGGTTGTTCGCGATACCGGAGCTAAATCCATCTTTGCATATCGAGCAAATCGATTTGATTTTTTTACAGGATTTACCAAACCCTATAATTCTGAAAATCCTTTTAATAAACTGGAATTAAGCCAAGAAATTTATGGCAAACGCAATTCAGGCTTGGTTTTTCCATTTTTTAAAGTCACTGGTTTAACAAAATTACGAGTTCTAAAATGGAGAAACTTCCCCTCTGTCCCACTCGTAAATACTACCAACAAATAATCCCAATTATAAAACATTACCAATTTCAAAGCAGAAAAGCGCTGGCCTCACCCATATCCTTATGGTCAAGACCAACGCTTTTAAATTTTCGTTCCAATTTTATAAACCAATCCAACAAAATTAAACAGACCACGCAGGACTATTTTCAATTGCGGTGTAGACCGAGGCGGCTAGGAGCAGGCGCGGAGGCCTACTAAATGTAGGCCGCACAAGACCTGCGACGACGACAACGAAGGTATACGCCGTAAGTGGAAATAGTCCCCTAGTTGACGTCTTTGTAGTCGGCATCAATGACATCATCCCCCGACTTACCAGACGCCGCACCACCTGCAGCACCAGCTTCCGCTCCTGGTTGTGCACCCGCAGCTCCGGCTTGTGCACCCGCATTCTTGTAAAGTTCAGAAGTCACTTTATGAGATACCGTTTGCAAGTTTTGCGCTTCACGCTCTAGATCCGTTAAAGCAGCTGTTTTGTTATCCAAAACTTTTTTCGCCGCTGCGACCGCTTCTTCTAAAGATTTTTTATCAGCTTCTGGAATTTGTGCATTTTCTTTCACTAATTTTTCAGTCTGATAAACCATATTATCTAGGTTATTTCTAGCCGTGATCGCTTTTGTTTTTTCTTCGTCATCACGTGCATGCTCTTCCGCATCACGTACTGCGCGTTTAATTTCTTCTTCACTTAAACCACTTTGCGCTGTGATTTTGATTTGTTGAGTTTTACCTGAACCCATATCCTTCGCAGATACATGCAAGATTCCGTTCGCATCAATATCAAATGTCACTTCTACTTGTGGTACGCCTCGTGGTGCTGGTGGAATTCCTAACAATTCAAAACGTCCAAGCGTCTTGTTATCGCCAGACATTTTTCTTTCCCCTTGCAACACATGAATATCCACCGCTGGTTGATTATCTGTCGCTGTCGAAAACACTTGCGATTTTTTAGAAGGAATCGTGGTGTTTCTTTCGATCAAAGTTGTCATCACGCCACCCAAAGTCTCGATACCTAAAGACAACGGAGTTACGTCTAACAACAACACGTCTTTTACATCACCCGCAAGTACGCCACCTTGAACCGCTGCACCGATGGCAACCACTTCATCCGGATTCACAGAGCGATTTGGCTCTTTACCGAAGAAATCCTTCACTGCTTTCTGTATCGCAGGGATACGAGTCGAACCACCCACTAATACAACTTCATCAATTTGCGAAATCGTTAAGCCAGAATCCGCTAAAGCCTTTTTACAAGGTTCGATCGAACGCTTAATTAAATCTTCCACCATTTGTTCAAATTTAGATCTAGATAACTTGCGCAAAAAGTGCTTAGGACCTGATTGATCCGCAGTAATAAATGGCAAGTTGATTTCGGTTTCTTGGGCGCTCGACAATTCGATTTTTGCTTTTTCAGCCGCTTCTTTTAGACGCTGCAAAGCCATTTTGTCGTTCTTTAAATCTACGCCACTTTCTTGTTTGAATTCTGCTATCATCCATTCCAAAATTCGCACGTCAAAGTTATCACCACCTAAGTGAGTATCCCCATTAGTCGCTTTCACTTCGACGACATTGTCACCCACTTCAAGTACAGAGATATCAAAAGTACCTCCACCGAAGTCATAGATCACAATTTTTTCGTCTTTCTTTTTATCTAAACCGTATGCCAACGCCGCTGCAGTTGGTTCATTGATAATACGCTTAATTTCCAAACCTGCGATGCGACCTGCATCCTTAGTGGCTTGTCTTTGAGAGTCATTAAAATACGCTGGCACTGTGACAACAGCTTCTGTCACTGGCTCGCCCAAATAATCTTCGGCTACTTTTTTTAGTTTTGCTAAAACACCAGCGCCGATTTCTTCCGGAGATGCCGATTTGCTTTGTACTTTGAATGCACAATCGTTGCCTTTTTCAATAACCGTGTAAGGAACCAATTTGATTTCCTCTTGCACTTCTGAAAAACGACGACCGATGAAACGTTTCGCTGAATAAATTGTATTTTCAGGATTGGTCACCGCTTGACGTTTTGCTGGCTGACCCACCAAACGATCTCCGTCCTTTGTGTAAGCCACCACCGATGGTGTTGTTCTTGCGCCTTCTTCATTCACAAGAACCTTGGGTTCTCCGCCCTCCATAATAGCTACAACTGAATTCGTTGTACCTAAGTCAATTCCAATAATTTTTCCCATAGTTATTCTCCTTTAAATAAAGTTAGCAATTACTAGTCTTACGTTTACCAATCTGGGGAGTCTTTCCCATTCGTCAAGTCGGTAAATTCGATTTGAGTCGTTTTTAAATTAAATGCGTAAATTATACCAATTCCAATAATTAATTGCCCGAGGCGCAAGCTTGAAGTTGTATTGTAATACTACGAAAGTGCAGCAACGACGGACAATTATTTAGTGGAATGGGCAGAGAGGGGATTATAGCCCCCCCCTAAACAAGGGTCTATTTTTTCTTGCCCCAGAAAGAAGAGCCTTTTTCTTCGCTCGAATCTCCCTTATTAAACAAGCCCTTATGTTCGGCAATTTCCTTTAATAAGCGTTCTTCATCCTTAGTTAGTTTTTGTGGAAACTCAACCCCGACGACTACATACAAGTCACCTCGGCGCGAGCCCTTTAAGCTAGGAACCCCTTCACCCACCAACCGAATACGTTCGCCCACTTGCGTCCCCTTGGGAATTTCAAGATCGATCGAACCAGTTAGGGTTTCAAATGGCACTTCACCACCTAATAATAAATGCAAATAATTAAATTTTTTCTCAGAGTACAAATCATTGCCATCACGCTCAAATCGAGCATGATCTTGTACTGCGACCTCGACGTACAAATCACCCGCGTGACCACCTTTAAAACCGCCTTCGCCTTCACCTGAAACTCGTAAGCGGGTTCCAGTGTCAACTCCCGGAGGAATGGTGACTTTGATTTTACGATCTTCAACCACTCGGCCCTTGCCTTTGCAAGGTTTGCAAGGATCCTGAATCATCTGACCATTACCATGACATTTTGGACAAGTTGTCGCGATTTGAAAAAATCCCTGGCTGACTCGCACCTGACCTGCGCCACCGCAAGTCGTACAAGTCACAGGAGAACTACCCTTTTCAGCACCCGAACCGTGGCAGTAGGAACAATCCACTTCGGTTTGATATTCGACCTGTTTTTCGATTCCTAAAATCACATCTTTTAATGAAATTTCAGTCACGTATCTTAAATCAGCACCACGTCTTGGTCCTGAACGTTGTCGAGATCGACCTCCGCTTTGCCCACCACCAAAAATGTCGCCGAAAATATCGCCAAAACTGGAAAAGATATCATCCATATCCTGGAAGCCACCTTGCCCACCTCGACCACCGCCTTGGAATGCCGCATGACCAAAGCGATCATATTTTGCGCGCTTATCCGCATTGCTAAGGACTTCGTACGCTGCTGCCGCTTCTTTGAATTTATCTTCAGCTTCTTTGTTGCCTGGATTTTTATCAGGATGAAATTGCATAGCCAATTTGCGATACGCTTTTTTAATTGTATCTGCATCTGCTGTTTTTTCGACACCTAGTATTTCATAATAATCACGCATAGTGGGGCAATCTGAGTACGAATCCGTGGCTCGTCAAGGTGGTTTCAGAAATATTTTTTAGCAAAATACGAAGTCAATGGTATTATGCCGATACGTTTTATAAAACAGAAAGTATTTTTTGAATTTCTGTTTCATTGTTAAAGGCGTGGGGAGACAATCGCACGCCGGGTCCTCGCAATGCACAGTTGGCATGAATGGTTGATAACTTGTTTTTAAGTTCTTGGTTAGAGAACTTTGTATTTGAAAAATTCACAATTGGAATAGGGCTTTCTAATTGTGAATGTAGAACGAAATTTTTTTGTAAAAGCTCTTTCGATAAAATATGAGCTAATCGGCAAGCCTCTCCGCGAATCACATCCACACCCGTTTTTAATATCAGCTCTAGTGCCGCCCCCAGCGCTGTGATTTCCAATACCTGCTTAGAACTATTTTCAAACTTCGTGGCATCACGTTTAGGAATACAACCCAACATCGCCGGATCATCACAAGTTCCATATGTCATCGAACCAATCGCTCGCGGAATCATTTTTGAAATGTAGTCCTGCCGTAAAGCTAAAAAACCAACCCCGACTGCAGAGGTCAACCACTTGTGACTACCTCCAACCAAGGCATCAATGTTCCAACTTTTAAAATCACATTCATGCAAGCCCAATCCCTGAATGGCATCGACCATGACGAAAATATTTTTTTGATGAGCTAGTTCAATTAATTTTTTTAGGTCCGTCATTTCACCAGTCTGAAACTGCACCCAAGATATGGCGATCACCTTCGTGCGCGCTGTGCACGATTGCAATAGTGTTTCATACGGAGTGCTGTAATCCGATGGCGTTGGAACTAAAATCAATTTAGCACCAGACTGTCGACACGCCTCTTGCCAAGGGTACATGTTGGAAGAAAATTCTTGCTCCCACATCACGACTTCATCTGTCGGTTGCAAACCCATTGAAAAAGCCACCTGACTAATGGCGGCCGAAGCGTTTTGAAAAAATGCAACTTCCGTCGACTCACAACCAATCAATTGCGCCAATCGCTGTCGTGTGTTCTGAATGTCTTGCATGTAATCATGATCGGTAAAAAAGCCTTCCTCGTAAAACCGATGACCCCAATATTGAATGCGCTCTTTCGCAGGTAAGCAGATCGGTGCCAATCCCGCATTATTAAAATGCAAAAGTTTATTTTGTGGATTTTGATAGGAAAAAAATTGCTGCTGATAATATGACAAAGCCGTTTTTGCTGCCACTACAATTCTCCTAAAATCAAATCCAGTTCTTGCAAGAACTGTTGCAAACGAGGGTGATGCAATCGATAACCCAACAAACAAACGCGAATGACTTTGCGGCCGCTCACCTCGCAAGAGGATAAAAACAAAGTCCCCTTTTCGTTAATCAGTCCAAGCAGTCTTTGTGTCTTGGCGTTGGCATTGGCGGCGTTTGCTAATCCCTCAGCCTCAGTGTCTGCCTCAGAGGAATTCTCCTCTCGCACACTAAAGCCAATGATGCTTAATTGCGGATCTGGCAATACTTGCAATTTTGTTTTGGACTGTAATTGCTGATGTAGCCATTTCGATAATTCCAGTTTTTCTTCCAGATTTAAAATGAACGGTTGAATACCTAACATCTTAATCGGCAACCAAACGCGCAATCCTCGATAATCGCGAGACAGCTCAGGCGTGACGTCGGCAAAATCCATCGGTCCCATTTCTTTTTCGACACCCATTTGCGGATGATATCTGGGTGGCATGTAGGTCTTAGAACCTGAATCAGAAAAGTACATCGACTGTGGATTTTTAATGATCAAGCATCCAGTTCCATAAGGCAACGCCAAGGATTTATGTAAATCAAAAGCCAATGAATCCGCTTTTTCAATACCTACCAATTTATTTTTTCCAGACTCGGTCAAAATAAATGCCGCACCATACGCACCATCGACATGAAACCAAATTTTTTCTGTTTCACAGATACTAGCTATCGCTGCCAATGGATCAATAGCTCCGGTGTTCGTTGTTCCTGCCGTTCCAACAACACACAATGGAATCAGATTGCTTTTTTTGTCGATTGCAATTTGCTCTGCCAAAGCTGTGGACTTCATGGATAAAGTTTTTTCATCCACTTCAATCCATCGAATATTTTCAGGATTAAAACCTAAAAACACCCAAGACTTGGCCGAACAATGATGAGCCTGCTTCGATAAATACAAGGTGTATTTTGATAAATCAAAATTGGCCGCACTCGCACGCAACTTTTGATTACGAGCCATGCTTAACGCCGACATGCCAGCTACACTACTACCCGAAGTAAAATAGGCTCCCGCTTGAGATGAAAAACCAAATAGATTTTTAAACCAACCCAAGGCTTCTAACTCTAAAGCGACCAAGCCCGGCGACATATTGTAATGACCCGAAAATGGATTCAATGTCTGCGCCACTAGCTGTCCCACATTGGAAATCATATTTCCACTGCCAGCCACATACGCCGCATATCCTGGATGCCCTGGCCACTGTCCATAAGGTGCTAGCTCTTTGAAAATTAAATCCATTAAATTTTCGGCGGATTCCGCTCGTTGAGGAAAGTCCTTGGTGCTTTGATATGGTAAATGAAAATCTTTTTTAAGATCGTTCGTGAATGGATCAAGGGCGGTTCCCATTGGCGGCTGTTGCGCATAATCTTTTTCGAACTGCATAATTTTATCAGTCATGATTTTAAATAAATTCTGCATCTCGGGTAGATTCATTTCCAACGGTTGATACAAAGAGGTGTTCCACCAATTTTGTTTTTGTGTCTGATCCAAAATATTTTCGCGGCTAGGATGAATGTACTCTGTCGACGTTAGTAATTTAACAGCGCCATTATCAATACTACCATCTAATGTCGCCGCCATTCTAAATCCAGAGTGTTGATAAAAATGAGGACGGAAATGAAAGCGAGCCCAAGGACTGGCCTCATGTCCACAACTGATAAAGGAACCACCTAAAATCATTTGGTGTTTGCCATCAAAACAAGGTGTACTGAAATCATCATACAGACGATGCGTTTGAAAACCTGGCAAAGGATTGAATTGATCCTCCATCCACTGCCAAACATTTCCATTCCAGGAATCATCCACGGGACTTGCTGAGCTGTATTTAAAATTGATATTTGCATCGGCGTATTTTGCCAGTCTGTCTGCGCTTGATAAAACGGAACGATATTCAGCTTCGGTCAACAAACGATAATGCAATTTAGACTGATCTTTTTTATTTCGCCAGCGACAGTACGCTTGCGCTTCGTGAAAGTTCACCTCTGCTGGCCAATCCCACGGCATGGGAATGTATTCGAAAATAGTTCTAAGTTCGTATTCGTGTGAGCCCTCGGGACCGACAGCGGCCCAATACGTTGGGCGCTTGGTGTTTCTAAACTTACGCCACTGCAAGCCCTCGGCACTCCAGTACTCATCTAAAACATAATGTCCTTGACTGACAAATTCGAAATACTCACGATTGGAAATTAATTTTTCCGTGTATTGAAAATCTTGTATTTTCGTTTCACGAAAACCATATTCATTGTCCCAACCATAATAGGGAGTCGATGCCGGTTTACCGATTTGCACCACACCACCTTTTTGTGTTTTCCAGGTCAGGTCCTTGGTAATTTCAGTCTGCGATGTTCCTGTTGTAGATGTTACGTTCGCAGTCGTTGTCACATGAGATTTATCTTTATTGGAAAAAATAGGCGCCCAATATTTCGGTGTCTCGACATAATCGATGGGCAGTTCACGAATCAAAACACTCGAGGTTTCAAAATGAATTTTTTCATGCTCAAACCCCATCCACAAAGCCCACAATGGTGAGTCAGCCAATAAAGTAGCTGGACGTTCGTCGGGACCCGCTAGATCAGGATGCGTTTGAATCAAGCTCAAAACTAAATCATAAACCTGTTTACGATAATTTTTAACTTCAACAACACTGGGCCAGGACATTTCATTTTTGGATAAATCATCCCAAGACATTTCATCCACGCCTGTCTCTAAAACTTTTTCCAAATACAAATTAATCGGAGCCTTGAAAACTCCTGCTAGTCGCAATTTATTCACAAATAAAACGGCCGGATGACCGTAATAAAAAATCATGGGATGTCGCAACTGGTGGTAAGGTGGGCGAATATACGCTTCTTCATTTTTTAGTCCGCGAAATAACAATTCGGTCAGCGTCCAGTTGTTGTTGAAATAATCTAAAACTTGTTGCCGTGTGCAAGTTTGTAAATTCAACTGCGGTAAAGCGACCAAACACTGCCGAACTGGATCAAAGCCTGGGCATTTTTCTGGTGCCAGACCTGTCCACCAATCGGTATCAGGTATTTTTTCTTTCAAAATGTGACGAGTTTGAGGCAAAGGATTCGGCTTCGATAAATTGGGATTACGAGTAATTGTGATAGACATAAGATACAGCTTTGAAGATTGCTGAGACTTAGTCAAACCAGACTTAAGAGCTAATGCTATGCGCTTCTGCTCGACCAAAGAATTAGAGTTCATATACCATGCTATTTATATGTTTATTTACAAAAGCTAAATTACAAGCTGAACTTAACATGTTTGAAAAAACATAAACTTGAAAGGACCAAACTGATATGCAAACTTCCTCATCTAAACACGACACTGTGACCGTGGAAGCTCACTTGAATCACCCGCTATTTCAGAATGCATTGAAATCCATGGAAGATGCAGGGAAAATTATCAACATCGACCGCAATGTCCTTGAGCGATTAAAAAAACCTAAACGCTGTATCGTTGTTTCCGTACCCGTACGTATGGATGATTACACAGTGAAGGTATTCACTGGCTATCGCGTGCAGTACAACTCCACCCTAGGACCATATAAGGGCGGTATTCGTTATCACCAAAATGTAGATCTTGGTGAAGTGGTTGGTTTAGCTGCTTTGATGACCATTAAAAATTCAGTGATGGGTTTACCTTATGGCGGCGGTAAAGGTGGAGTCACTGTTGATCCAACAATTTTATCTCGCACAGAAAAACAAAATTTAACACGAAGATATACTTCTGAAATCGGACCATTCATTGGACCTAGCAAAGACATTCCTGCTCCCGATGTGGGGACTGATTCACAAACGATGGCATGGATGATGGACACCTACTCGCAAGAAAGTGGTTATGCACAACCGGGAGTTGTGACGGGTAAGCCGGTGGAAATCGGTGGTTCTTTAGGACGCGTTGGCGCCACAGGTTTAGGCGTGGTTTACGTAGCAGAAAAAGCTTTCGAGAAAATTGGCAAACCGATGAACGGCGCAAAAATTGCCGTGCAAGGTTTTGGTAATGTGGGTTCACACGCGGCCTTATATGCTTATGAGCGCGGAGCTAAAATCATCGCTGTCAGCGACGTGCAGGGTGGAATTCATAATGGCGATGGTTTAAATATTCCAGAACTGATTAAATACTCGCAAGAAAATAAAAATAAATCCATAGCTGGATTTCCAGGATCGCAACCGATAACGAATGAAGAGTTATTGTTTTTAGCGTGCGATGCTTTATTTCCGTGTGCTCTAGAGGGCGTGATTGATACTCACAATGCAGATAAAGTAAAAGCGAAGATGATTGTCGAAGGTGCGAATGGTCCAGTGACGAACGACGCGACTCGCATTTTGCACGACAAGGGAGTGTTCATTGTTCCAGATATTATTGCCAATGGTGGTGGCGTGGTGGTCAGTTACTTTGAATGGGTGCAAGATATCATGTCATTCTTCTGGGATGAAGACGAAATCAATAATCGTTTGAAATCGATTATCGTCAAAGCGTTTGAAAAGGGTTATGTTTTATCGAAAGAGAAAAACGTCGACATGCGAAAAGCGGCTGTGGCGGTTTCGATTCAGCGTTTAGAGAAAGCGATGTTGCTACGTGGTTTGTATCCTCGATAGTTTTTGCCAGCACTTAGCGCGACAGTCTTAGATTTTGGCTGTTAGCTTCTAATTGTATGCGAATAAAGACATTGATGTGTGTAGATGTGTGTAGATGTGTGTACTCATAAACAATAAACGTACAGACATGTAAATGAACTTTAAGAAAGTGGCCGCAGTAGAAAATTAATACTGCGGCTTTTTTTATTTTAATACTAGATCGAATTGTTTTATTTTGACCTTGCTAGCAACTGTCATTTGGCGGTAGTTTTTTTGGATTATTATCTTTGAAGGAGATTTGCATGTTTACAATCTATGGAATTAAAAATTGCGACACCGTTAAAAAGGCTTTGAATTTTTTAGATAATAAAAAAGTAAAATATACTTTTGTGGACTTTAAGAAGACTCCTCCCAGTGAAACCGATATTAAACGCTGGCAGAAATCCTTTGGCGGATTACCCGTTAACAAATCAGGCCCAACTTATCGAAAATACAAAGAAGAATTCGAATCACTATCCGAAGCTCGGCAAATTCAATTTATTCAAACGCAAACTTCAATGATCAAACGTCCAATCTTAGAACTTAAGGGCAAGACTTTGTGTTTTGGATTTGATGTGGAAAAATATAGTGAGCTGGTTGCTGATTAATGATATGCAATTGGCATTAGCGTAAGTTGCTTAACTCGTTGATAGCGTTTTGAATCCACGATTGGAAAAAAGTGAGATTAGAAAACGCCGCTTGATTTTGACAAGTGCCAAGCTTTACACAGTCATCGTATCTACGATGAATTGCGATTCATTAGATAATTATATGCAAATAAAAATCATATTTTCCTTTTGAATTTGAAATCTAAGTCACTCTAAAAATTTGTGTAAAATCAATCTCAATAAAGACCACTCAACCGCCAAATGGCGGTTGAAATATAAAAGACAGTGATAGCAATTTCAATGAGAACGTGAGTAGTGATTAGCATCAATAGATGCAGCTCAGAATTGACGATAGGATCGAAACTAGCATTGAGTATGAAAGGCGTCGCCGCCAGATTGAGGGCCATTATTGAGATAAGGACTGCACAGATACTCGAAGCAGCGAATAGGTTAAGACAAATAGAAATGATGTTGTATGTGTTAATGAAAGTGTGATTCGTTTTTTAGTTTTAATCTTACACTCGCATCCCATCAGTCGATCTAGCCAGAAATAATCTTGCGAACATGTTTCTATTTTCTTAAAAGAAAGAATCAAATTAAAAAAACAAAACATTTTTTTTGAAATAATTTTTCTATAAATTAATTTAAAAAAATTTTCTCTTTATTTATTTCATTTAATCATGTATATAAAGACAAACTCTTATCGCCACTGTTTTGCAAGTTTTGAATTTCTTCGAGCGCTGAAAATATTTTCCATAGAGTTTATTACATTTAATATTTATGGTAAAATTTCAAAATGAAGGAGTACTTTGTGAATTTGAAAAATCTGAGTAAAATAGAATTAGATCAGCGGATTCGAATTTTGATTACGAAGGAAAAAGAACTGTTAAAAGAAATTCTATTTACTATTAAGGAAATTGACAGTCGTCGTCTCTATTTAGATTTTGGTTTTTCGAATTTATTTTCCTACCTAACTCAGGGATTGGGCTATAGTGAAGGTTCTGCACAACGACGTATTGATGGAGCTCGACTTCTACACGAAATTCCGGAAATCAGTCAGCTCATTCAATCAGGTGAAATCAAATTAAGCCAAGTATCGATGTTGCAAAAAGCCTCTCGACAGATTTTAAAAATACAGAATAAAAAAGTGACTATCGAAGAAAAGAAAAATTTGCTTCAACAATTAAGTCAAAAGAATTACCTCGAAACACAGCATGCTATTGCTAGCTTCTTTGATCTTCCCATTTTGCAAGACACCAAGAAAATCAAACAAGCCGATGAGAGTGTACGCTTGGAAATTACGGTTTCAAAGGAATTATTTGAAAACATCGAAAAGGCACAACAATTGTTGTCTCACGTTATACCAACAGGGGACCTAGTGCAATTTCTTGATTACATCACAGCTAAAGTCATTCAAGCTAAAACAGAGAACAAACCAATCACTCATGTTTTTACCGCAGCAATAAAAAAGTATGCGAATTTCAAATCGACCGGATTCACTTACAAAAACACCTTACATTCAGAAGATAAGATCAATATACGGACCCACAACAGTTTAGCCAACAATCCGACAGCTAAAGCAATCCCATTGGAAAACGATTTCGCTACAAATACAAATACAAATACAAATACAAATACAAATACAAATACAAATACAAATACAAATACAACCTCACACAGATCTGTAGCACAAGAACAAGTTAAAAATAAAATTAAACATTCTGACAAAGAAGAAAAGCGATCACAAACTCAGGCTTTATTGGTCGCAAATTCAAATTCGGTTGTTACTACTAAATTTGTGAAAAATGTAAACGCACCATTCACGAATTTATGGAACAGCGATACTCATAGTAGCAAGCAAACTGATAGTAATAGTAATAGTAATAGTAATAGTAATACAATCGATGACCATCGCGAATGCAATAGAAACAATAACAAAATCGATAATAATAATAATAATAATAATAATATCCATCATAGTCGGGCGAATTCTAACTGCCGCCAAGTGGCGGTGGTTGTAGATAAAAAATTGTCAACTCAGACAGCGAAGGGGATTAGCGTAAATACACGAAAACAAGTTTTTGCGAATGTTCAATGCTGTCAGTACAAAGACCCAATCACTGGAAATACTTGTCAAAGTAAATGGTTTCTACAAATCGATCATAAACAGGCACAGTGGGCTGGCGGAACTCATTCTCTGGAAAATTTACAGATTCTATGTGGTGCTCATAATCGCATGAAATATTTAAAAGAAAAAAATACGAAGTTTATATCCTAAATTTAACTGAGGTGGCCTTAAATAATGGTTACAATGTATCGAGTAGCTACGAATAGCATTTGCAATTTGTAAAGTAGCTAGAATTGCATTTGCAATGCGTGGGTTAACCTTCAATTACGGTTTCTATTTAGAATTTTGATAATCTGTTCTTCCGTGAACCTTTTCTTTATTTGTATACTCACTCGATCTAAGTTAGATGCTGGAAAACTCTATTTGCAAGCGGTCTAAATTTTGGTGGTAACCTCAGTAGTTATTGAGTTCACGAACTCTTTCTGTTGAAAATTTATTTATCGTAACAATACCAATTCCCATAACTAATTCTCTAACTGAAATCGGTAGGTGTAACGTATCTTAACTGGAACTGGTTCTTGTTTGATTTTGGCGGGAGTGAACTCTAGGTTGGCAGCAGCGCGAACGGCGGCCTCGTTTAATTCAACACCTGGACCTGAAATTAATTTCACTTGCGCAATTTTGCCATTCACATCGATTAACAATTCCATCACCACCGGACCTTGTAAATTCTTTGCACGAGCAGACTCTGGATAAGGAATACGAATTTCTTTTTTAGCCTTTGGCATTTCTGTAATTAAAAACTCATCCGCAGGTATTGGTAAAGATTTAGCATCATTAGGATCTAACTTTAAATCATCATTTTCCTTCGCGACAGTATTGCCCGCCTTCACTGACACCGTATCCGCTGCCGCAGAACTGTTATCTTGTAAACTATCCGGCTGCACACCAAAAACCGCTTTCGATTTTATTTTTTCTTCTTTCGGTAGCGATTTCGGCTTTATTTCCTCGATCGCTTTTTCACTCACTACCTTGGCTGTCGCCAAATCTTTGGTGATGACCTCTAAATTCACTTTCACAGATTTACTCTTAGGCCAATAAATAAAACCTAATAAAATCACCAACACACCAAAATGAACTAGTACAGAACTAGCGAGACTTTTTTTCAATTTGCACCGCGAACTTTTCAATGCCATTGGATTTAATAATATCTATGACTGTTGCCACTTTTCCATATGCCACTTCCACATCTGCACTAATGACAGCTTGCACTTCTGGATTGGCCTTGTAACTGTCACGCACTTTGGACGCCAATTGCTCTTCATCGGTAATCATTCCATTTAACAAAATATTTCCATTGCGATTAATGGCCACACCCAAAGTCTCAGATAAACTACCACTGCCACTGCTAACTTTTGGTAGCCGAATATCTAAAATATCTTTCACTAACATCGGAGCCGTCACCATAAAGATCACTAACAAAACCAACACCACATCCACAAAGGGCGTGATATTAATCTGACTCATCAATCCGCCACTACTGTCTGCATCTTCGCTATCCAATGATGACCCACCACCACTACCGCCTGCCATAATTTTATCCCCCTATTTAGACTCAGATGGATTAGTCGATGAAGAGAGTCCTCCAGATGCGCCTATTGAAGAACCCTTCGTTCCAGGAATTACTTCAGCTTTGCGAAGCTGTGAAATATACAAATCACGAAACGACTCCAGCTGCACCACTAAATCTTTGATTTTTTTTGCGAAAATATTGTAAGCCACCACTGCCGGAATCGCGACTATCAAACCAACGGCTGTCGCCACCAACGCTTGCGACACTCCCGAAATCACTTGCTGAGCTCCCGACTGATTTCCCAAATACGAAAATGATCGAATAATTCCTAACACCGTTCCAAATAAGCCAATGAAGGGAGCATTTGCTCCCAACGTAGCCAACACTGCCAAGCCTCGCTCTAAATTCATTTTTTCTGATTTAATAAAAGCGGACAGCGCCCTATCTATTCCCTCACTAGAAGAACCTGAATCTAAAATCACTTGCGCCCCACCATACAAAAACAAATCTTCTGATGGACCAGCGTTCGAATTCTCTGCCGTCGTAGCGGTATCTTTATTCGATGCCAACGTCTTATTTTTAACTAAATACTGTCGAGCCTGACTAGCTCCCTCGGAAACTAAAACTTTTTTTAAATCCGTCACTAATTTTGTTTGGCTTTGGTCTTTTAAAACTTTAAAGCGATTAAAAATAATCGCCAAAGACCAAACTGACAACCCCATCAAAATCAACAACACCAGTTTTTCTAAAACATCAAACAACCCTGTTAAATTTTCCATCTATAATTTCCTGTCTATTCTTATATTCCTATATTCTTTTATTCTTTTATTTTTCTATTCAATTCTTTTTTGTTAGTTATATCATCTAATAAGTGATTTTTTAATTTCCCTTAAATATACTCCACTTTCAAAATCGTTAGATATTCTTCACCATTTGGTTTTTTAACCAAAACCTCATCATTCACTTTTTTTCCCAACAAGGATTTAGCCACTGGACTTTTCCAGGAAATCTTACCCAACTTAATGTCCCACTCGTCTTCACCCACGATTTGGTATTTAACAACTTCACCGTCCTCGTTTTCAAAAGTCACTGTCGCACCAAAAACGACTTTTTCTGAACGCACGGTCGCAGGATCAACAACAAATGCTTTTTCGATTTTGCCACCCAGGAAGCGAAGTCGAGAATCAATTTCACGCAAGCGTCGCTTCCCATAAATATAATCCGCATTTTCCGAACGATCGCCGTTACTGGCAGCCCACGCCACCGTTTCCACGACCTTTGGACGTTCTTTATTTAAAAGTTCGCTGTATTCTGATTTTAATTTTTCAAAACCCACTGGGGTAATATAATTTTTATCTTCTGACATAGCCATAGATGCTAACACAGACAATAGTCTAAATCCACAGGTTCTTGTATCAAACATAGATCTTTATCCAGTTGAAACTCCACCCAAAAATTCCGAAAGACATAATGATAGCAAGCGTTTAATGTTAGAGCGATAGCAGGAGGATTTTTTGAGTTCAAAAATGCGCCGAATACTTTTTGCCGCATTTCTTTCCGCAAGTATCATTGCCGGTACTCAGTGGTGGTATCACTATTCCATAAAAGCAACTAACAACACACACTATGATCAACCCATTGCCTTTGCTCAACAACTTAATCACGATGTTCATCGCAAGGCCTCTGACAAACTAATCTGGTACCCCCTTAAAGAATGGGATCCCATCTACTCGGGCGAGTCCATCAAAACCAGCGGTGATGCCGAGATTCGAATTCAGTTCACCGACGGCCATCGCTATATCGATATGGAACCAGACACTTTGATTGTATTAAAACAAGAAGATCAACAGACCCAAGTCGATCTTCGTGATGGATCTATTTTCGTAACAGCTGCAAACGAAGAAAATAATTTCGTCGTTCAGTCCGGCCAACAAAATATTGAAATCGGTCAAGCCACTGTTCAGTTATCAAAAAATAAAGATAAAACCGATGTGCAAGTTCTTAAAGGTAAAATCAAGTTAGATAACAAAGGACAAGTCAAAGAAATCAACGCCGGTGTTAAGACCACAGGTGTTGAAATTCTTTCCCCACCCATTGATCAAGCCTATTTTGTAAATCCAGATTTTATCGAACCCATTCAATTTAAGTGGAAAGGATTTTTGGCCGGAACTCAAGTTAGTTTGTGGGTTGGCAAAAATAGAAAAGATTTGCAAGAGACCTCTGCTCCCAAAGGTGCAAATGCTGATGCTATTCCTTATCGTTTACCCGTTGGTAAACATTATTTTCAATTAGTTGCGACGGACCCCGCGACAGAGCAGGTCCTACAAAAAAGTCCCATTTATCGACTAGAGATCACACCTCGTTATGCCCCCGCCGTCCTAGCCCCTTTGCCAAATTCTTTTCTACAAAAAGATCCCTTATCACCAAGCGTGGATTTTAAATGGAATACTCCCGAAGGCACACAAAGTGTTTCCATCGAAATTGGTACCGATCCCGATTTACGAAATAAAGTAGTGTTTCAAAATTTAGGAATGACTTCGCTGTTTAAACAAAACCTTAAAGAGGGTGAATACTACTGGCGAGTATCATCCAATTATCCAGGAATTAACAAACTGATCTCGACGGCTGTCATGAAATTTTCTTTGTCTTCTAAACCTAAAATTGAAGAGAAAATTCGTTTACCCGTCGCCATTCAATGGATTCATCCCATGGATCGAGCCACGCAAAATTACCTCAACGAACCCATTGCCAATTTGGGTTGGACATCGACTGAAAAGCAACAAGTTCGTTTATGGCGAATTAAAATCAGTGACGACGTAAAAATCTTGCAAGAAGATCGCACCGAAGAAATGAAAGTAGTAACGACTCAAGATCTAAATGCAAAAATCCCTTTGAAAAAAGAAGGCTTGTATTTGGCTGTCGTCGAAGCCTTGGATGAAAAGCAACAAGTCTTAGCCAAATCTAGCATCAAAGAATTTCGACTACTGCCCTTACCGGCTTTGCCCGCACCTGAGCTATTACCTAAAGATGTCGAATTTCAAGGTGACAACCAAGGACGAGTTAAAATTTCATGGAAAAGAGTTCCTGGTGCGCAAGAATACTGGATCACCTTATACACACAAGAAGGACGCGAAATTTCAACTCGTATCGATAAAAGTAAAGACATCGAAATAAATACGCTTTTACCAGGTACACACAAAATTGATATTTATGCTATCGATAGCAACGGGCGTAAGAGTCAAAGAAAAACAGCACGGACCATTAAAATCCCTGATGGTAGCAACATTCGAGCACCAACAGGTATAAGGATCAAAAAATGATAACACACCTTAGATTATACATCCTGATTTTAATCCTGTTTTCTTGCTTGGCAAGGATTGATCATGGTCATATTATTTTCAATTTCGCACAAGCACAAGAAAACATCGGTAACGCTAGTAATTTACAAAAAAATTCACCCCCATTAAAGACGGCGTTGCCTTCTTCTGCTGTGACCAATACATCATTTTACAAAAAAAATATTTCCTTCGAGTGGGATGCCGTCGAGGGGGCCAAATACTACGAAGTCGAGTTGACTCCCGAACCTGCTAGTGATGGTAGACCAGTATTGGCCTTCAAATCACCGACCAATAATTGGTCCGGTGACATTGCACCCGGTGGTTATGCACTTCGCACTCGTTCACGTGATAAAAGAAATATTCCTGGCGAATGGTCGGCTACACAAAATTTCGTCTTAAATCTAGATGACTTAAAGATGAAATTTCCAGAACCCAATCAAAATATTCAGTCTGATTTTGCCACTGAAAATCCAACTAATATTTCTTGGACCCCAGTTCCTGGCGCTGTGAAATACCAATTCAAAATGTCTTCAGATGATGGCTCGGTTAAAGTAGATCAAGTTCTGACTTCCGCACAATACAATGCCAAACTGCCTGTTACAAAAAAATATTCATACACCATAATGGCTTATTCCGCGTTCGGTATTTCTTCGGAAAAAGAAACCACTGGAGAGTTCACTTTACTTGGAAAAAAATTAGCAACTCCTAAAATTACGATTCCGGAAAATGCTTGGGTTCGCCAATTAAATTGGAACTTTCCACCCTATACGGAAGAATTTTCCTACGCGGTTTCTAGATGGAATTCTAAAACCAACAAATGGGATGTCGTCGTGAAAGAAAATAATTTTAAAAAAAATCAAATCCCATTTTTACCCGAATGGATTGGTGGACGTTATAAATTTTTTGTACAAGCAAAAGCCAAACTACGTCCCTCATCTGATACGGCTGTCATTCAGTTTAGCGTTTTTGATGGTAACCGCTCACCTACCAATGAATATAAATATACCATTCGACAAAGTATAGACCGCACCACTGGCTATTTTGCCATTGCTAGCTATTTAATTACCGTGATGGATTATGCCGGTAGCAATCAAGATCGCGGCGGTGCTAGCGCTGCATTTACCTCACTGGGGGGCACAGGTCGTCTTGGTTTAGGCTACTTAAGTCCGATTTATCCATGGGGATTTTTAGGTGTCGTTGATATGAGTGGCTTTATCATTAACAGTAGTAACTATACGTTTGCAACAACGGAACTGAATGCCATCTATCGAAAAAACACTGGCGAGCGCAGTGAAGTTCGACATCAAATTGGTTTGTTTTACAAAGAACTTCCAGAAGTTATTGGCAATGGGCTTGGAGAATTTGAAACGACTGAATCCATTTCCTCATCAGGACCGCACTATGGTTTTGAGTATTGGTACGCGATGACACCTCGTTTGGGATTTCAAGCTAATCTACATACCTATTTTAGTATGTTTAAAGTGAAGACACCCACGAATGAAGCGATTTCGCCCACACTTTCTTATCAGTTGGGATTAATGGGAAGCTACAAACTAAGTAAAAAAATCACAGGACTAATGGGGTATGCGTACCGCAAAGATGCTTTAGCCTATAAGTCACAACGTTTTGCGGGTGAAAACAATTCCGTCGAATTAACGGGCCACTATCTGAATTTATTTTTGGAGTGGGCACTATGAGAATCTCTATTTCTACCAAAGTGATATTTTTGACCATTGGCTTACTGATGATAGCCACCGGTTCGTTTATTTATGAAAGTCGCTCATTACTGACAAAAGAGATGACGGAACGTGAAAGTTTAACAAACGCTATATTGACCAGTCAAAAACGCAATGATGTTCGAAATGCTTTAGATAAAACTGTACAAAGTATTGATAACTTAAGTGGCTTATTGCTGAATGCTTTTACTCAAGAAAGTAATTCTAAAGATACCGTCCTAATGCAAAAAACTTTGAACGAAATAGACCAGAATTTCAATTCCAATTCGTTTTTAGTTTCCATTGAAATTTATAAAGTGTCAGCCTTTGATGTCGATCTAGTTGTTCGCAAAGTAAAAGACAAGTTTTTTACCGACAATCATGTAGCCTCTACTTATATCGAGACATTGCGAAAAAATGATCCATTCCCCATTAAAACTGTTGCGCAAAACCGAAAGAATCGTAGTATTAAAAACTCAAGCTTTCCCAATGGCCCCGCATTGATATCCGTGGGGATACCAGTCGCGCAAGATGCCAATGAAGTCGTCACCCATGTAGCTGTGGCCGAATTTCAAATTGGATTATTACAAGAAATATTTTCTGAAAAAAGCGAACGCACTTTGTTTTTAACAGATAATAATGGCTTGACCTTAGCACACATTAACGAACGCATGGTTTTAGACCGAGTCGACAACAAATCATCCGCTTTTGTGCAACTGGCATTGCAAGAAGGCGCGATGTCTTCTGAGGTCCAACAAAAAAAATTCATCGATCAGGAACAAAAAGAATGGTTAGGATCTTTTACACGCGTTCCAGAATATGGTTTGATTTTATTTTCACAAATTGAAAAAGATAAAATCTTGGAAGTGGGTCAACAAATTGGACGACAAGCCATTCGCACAGCTGGATTGATTATTGGTATTTCTTTGTTCTTAATGTTTTTATTTTCAATATCGATCACAGAACCCATCGAAAAATTAGCCTCTATCATCAAATTAGTTTCAAAAGGAAATTTCGAAGTACGAGCTCGCCACAAAGTACGCTCCAAAGATGAAGTCGGTGATTTAGCCATCGCCTTTGATCATATGACCGATGGCCTTAAAGAACGCGACAAGGTCAAATCCTTATTTGGAAAATTTCACGGAACATTAATCGCAGAAGATATTTTGAAAAAAGATATCGGACGCGGTGGCTCGAAAAAATCAGTGACTATATTTTTTTCGGACATTCGTGGGTTTACCGAGTACAGTGAAACTCATTCACCAGAACAAGTTGTATCCATGTTGAATGAATACTTTGATGTGATGGTAAAAATCATTCATCGCAATCACGGCGTTGTTGATAAATTTATCGGTGATGCGATCATGGCCATCTGGGGAGCTCCCAAAGAAAATCCGAAAGATACTCATTTTGCTGTCATGGCCTGTTTGGAAATGCGAAAAGCCTTGGCCGAATTAAATCAAAAACGTCAACAACGTGGACTGCCCGTTTTATATATCGGCATGGGTTTGCATACAGGTTCTGTTGTCAGTGGTATCATGGGATCCTCAGAAAAACTGGAGTACACCGTGATTGGTGACACCGTCAATTTAAGTTCTCGAATCGAATCTTCTACCAAATTATTTGGCGTGGATTTTTTAGTTAGCGAAGAAGTGGCTTTAAAAGTGGGAGACGATTTTTTATTTGAATTAGCTGGTGAAGCAAAAGTCAAAGGTATCAATCACAACATTAAATTGTACACTGTCAAAGGTTACAAATCACATAATGGTGATTACATTGAAATTCAAACTCCCTATACACATTACAAACCCAGTTCCGATTTGAAAGCCAAAGTTTCTTAGATAGTATTTTTTGATAGTATTCATTGATAGTTTTTTTGATTAACTGGAACTTAAGGACTGTTAACTTACCGAATATTGAATCTATAAATCCATCCAAAATTAGTGACGTCTACTGATCGTATTTGTGTTTAAAAAACAAATAAAATTTGCAAACTTGTATCTTAAAAAATATAAGTTTGTTTGTTATAATTAATTTTATATTAAACTAGATGGATTTTTTAATCTTAGACGAAACCGAGTCTAGATATAAACTTAATTTCATTCTGCACTTGGTATTAAAAAGGTCTAGTTGCTAGAACACAAATATTTTTAATTACATCTATTAAAAAATTTCTTTTAAACTAAAGATCCAACTTAAATTGGCATTATCACAGGAGGATAAATGAACCATAGCACAATGAAGAAGACCATCGTTGCTGCATCCGTCGTTGCTAGCCAGATAGTAACCTCTGGATATGCACACGCGGTTGTAAGCAAGGAAGTGGCTGAAAAATGGGTGAAGGAATTCACTCCCAGTACACTGACTAAGGAACAACAAATTGCTGAAATGGAGTGGTTTGCAAAAGCTGCTGAACCATTCAAAGGAAAAACACTTCGCGTGGCTTCCGAGCAATTAACAACACACAACTATGAGCGAGACACCATCGCCAAGGCTTTCGAAGAAGTCACCGGAATTAAGGTTTTACACGGTACGATTCCAGAAGGTCGCGTTGTGGATCAAATCATGGAACAAATTGAAACCGGTAAATCCGCTTTCGACTTGTACGTGAATGACTCTGACTTGATCGGTACTCACGTTCGCTACGGTAAAACTGTAGCCCTTTCTGATTTTATGGCTGCTGAAGGTAAAGATGTGACAAATCCAGGATTAGATTTGAAAGACTTTATCGGAACTAGTTTTACAACTGGACCAGATGGTAAATTGTACCAATTACCAGATCAGCAATTTGCTAATTTGTATTGGTTCCGAGCTGACTGGTTCGATCGCGCTGATTTAAAAGAAAAGTTTAAAAAGAAATATGGATATGAGCTAGGCGTTCCTGTTAACTGGTCTGCTTATGAAGATATCGCTGATTTCTTTACAAACGAAGTCAAAGAAATCGATGGTCAAAAAGTTTACGGACACATGGATTACGGTCGTAAAGATCCATCTTTGGGTTGGCGTTTCACTGATGCCTGGCTTTCTATGGCAGGTGAAGGTTCAAAAGGTATTCCCAACGGTTTACCAATTGACGAGTGGGGAATTCGTTCTGAAAAATGTGTTCCTGTAGGCGCAACTGTTGCTAGAGGTGGTGGTACGAACAGTCCTGCTGCTGTTTATGCTTTAACAAAGTATATCGACTGGATGAAAAAGTATTCTCCTGCTGATGCTATCAAAATGGATTTCGGTACTGCTGGTCCAGTTCCATCTAAAGGTAGTATTGCACAACAGATTTTTTGGTACACAGCTTTCACAGCTGATATGACTAAGCCTGGTTTACCAATCAATAATGCGGATGGCACTCCTAAATGGAGAATGGCTCCATCTCCGCATGGTCCTTACTGGGAATCTGGAATGCAACGGGGTTATCAAGACGTGGGTGCTTGGACGATCATTAAATCAACTCCATTAGATTTGCAAAAAATGGGTTGGTTATATGCTCAGTTCGCGACTGCTAAAACTGTTTCATTGAAAAAATCAGTTGTTGGTTTAACTTTTATTCGTGAATCCGACATTAAGTCACAAACAATGACGGAGATGGCTCCTAAATTGGGTGGTTTGATCGAGTTCTACCGAAGTCCTGCACGTGTTTCTTGGACGCCAACTGGTAACAACGTTCCTGACTATCAAAAGTTAGCACGTTTGTGGTGGTTAAATGTTTCTGATGCGGTTGAAGGAAAGAAAACTCCTCAAGGCGCAATGGATTCATTAGCGGAACAAATGGAAGATGTTATGTCAAAAGCAGCTCCTAATATGTTAACTTGCCAACCTAAATTAGGAGAAAAGAAAACAGCTGAGCACTGGTATTCTCAAGCCGATGGTCCTAAGAAAAAATTGGACAACGAGAAGCCACAAGGTGTGACCGTTTCTTACCAAGAGTTATTGAAAACTTGGACAGAAGGAAAAGATATCTCTGTTAAATAGTTTTTGATGATTGTATAAAGACTTTGCTGATTTGAAAAGTTTTGAAAGATAAATTATTTAAAAACAGTAATTTCTAAAAATAAAAAAGCCCAATCGATTGATTGGGCTTTTTTTATTATATCAATTCCAAAAGTTAATCCTGAAAACGCAAGCTTTCATCCACGCAGGGGAATAATTTATAGAAAATGAGATTAACTGGCCTTTCTTGACCGTTGATCTCTTTTTCAAATAGACGAATAATTTCCGACAGCGCCTCACTTTGATGAGTCAACGACTCGGCTTGCGTATTTGCCTCTTGGCTGGATTGCGCCGACTCATTCACGGCAGTGTCTATTTCAGACATAGCTCTGGAGATCTGCGAAATTCCTTGCGACTGTTCATTACTGGCTGAGGCAATCTGTGAATTCAATTCACGCACTTGCTCGGCAGATTTAAGAACTTCATTCAAAACCTTGCTGTTGGATTCGACCAACTTCGAACCTTGTTCGATTCTTTGCACACTATCCTTGATCATCACGCTGATATCTTTGGCTGCGACAGAACTTCGTTGCGCCAAAGATCTAACCGCATCCGCAACAACGGCGAAGCCCTTCCCTTGCTCACCTGCACGAGCCGCCTCGACAGCCGCATTCAATGCCAGTAGATTTGTTTGAAAGGAAATATCGTCCACCACATTGATGATTTCTTGAATCTTTTTGGCAGAGTCATTGATACCAGACATCGCTTCCAATAGTGCGGTTACTTCTTTTTGACCATTCAAGGCTAAATTATAACTTTGAGTTGAAAACTCATACGCCTTTTCTGCTGAATCCGCGTTTTGTTTTACGATGGAAGTAATTTCCGTTAAGGCCGTACTGGTTTCTTCCACGGCGGCAGCTTGTGAGGTTCCACGCTTAGAAAGATTTGCTGAAACTTCCTTGATCACTTCACTAGTCTTAGAGGTATCAGAAGCAGTTTCTTTTAGTTTTTCGACCTGTTGTTCTAATCTTTTCGAAGCTCGACCTACGAAAAACCAAACACCAAATGCGATGCATATTTGAAATCCGACAGCAAATCCAATCACTAGAAACGTGGCTAATTTGACTGTGGCCTTCACGCTATCACGTCGATAGGCTATCTCTACCCAGCCGTTCACCGTGGTTTCTTTTGGTACCGGAATTGGTTTTAACATGACCTCAAAATCACCCTCGATGGTTCTAGATTTTGTGATTGGTTTTTTTTCTTTATCTAAGAAATTAACATAAGCAATGTCGGCATCTTTACCTAATTCATCTGCGAAGGTTTCCATAACCTCTGAATCAAAATTCCATAAAGGCGTGGCCGAGGCCTTACCTAAGAACTCTGCGATGGTATTTATTTTTCCATCCAAAGCCATATTTGCATTGGTTTTCATTCTTTGAATCATTATGACGGCCATAGCAATCATCAAAGTTACGCCCATCAAGTTGAGTGAAATCATGCTTTTCTTGGTCAAAGAAAGTCTTTTGAACATAAGCGTTCCCCCGATACAAAATACCTGTCGGAACAACAGCTATAAAAGTTAATAAGTGTAGGAACCTATTCATATTTGTTCGATTAATTCCAGACCTTCGGGATGGAATATAAATACAAAAAATTGTTTGTTGTGATTCAATATCAAACAATCTGCCTAAAACTATTCTGCACAACCAGACTTTCAGCTAGAAAAGATTATGTAACAGTACTAACTAAAACTCCACCCACAGACAAAAAAAGAGGGCCACATTTTGTGTGACCCTCGTCGTAAAATATAATTTTGTATTTCAATACTAGAACGGTACGCTGACGGATAAGAAGATCGGATTATAAGACCAGCTAGAATAAAAAGTGTCAAAATCATACTCTACTCCACCGCTTTCAATCTTCTTCGCACTATACATGAAATATTCCAAATTCACTGCAACCATTGGAATCACTTTAAATCCAACGCCCACTTTTGTAAAAGTTCCTTTGACAGTTGATTCGGAACTAGTCCCTTTAATTTTGGCGCTAGCATCAAATCCATATCCAGCAAAGACGCGCATGATGGGTAAATTAGCTCCTACAACGACCGCCATTTCAGTAAATGTATCATCCGAATCTGAAAGACCGCTACTGTCAGCCGCAAATTTAAATACTTTTTGTGAGTAATCAAAGGCCACGAATGGAATTAAAAAGGAATATCCAACTCTAGCTCCAAAACCCACACCGGATTCTTTTCCTGAAGTTTCAACACCAGCTACAGATTTAAAAGTACTGGTACCTGTTCCATAACCTAAATAAGGCTCGATCAAAAATCCTGCGTGAGCTTTTTCAAATCCTAAAAAAGCCCCAGCAACTAGGATGGCAACAGCAGATAATCTTAGTGTCATTTTTTTAATTGTTGTTTGCATAACTGACCTCCTGTTTTAATTTATTGTAACCTGAATTTTTGCAATTCATTGATCCATCCAAATTTAAACCAGGAATTTTAACAGCAAATTTACATTACCGAAGATTGTATGTCTTCTCGAACTCGATTTTGCAAAAACATGTGTGACTTTAAAATCACCTTATTTTCTTAATATGAGACACTACAATTTGAAGTTAAATATACTCTGGTCAAATTGATTGTAATCCTCATAATGTGTGAGGTCATATAATTCTTTACGAGTCTGCATTTTCTCGACCACTTGTTCTTGAGTGCCATTTTGCAAAATAGACTTTAGCCCATCTTCCACAGCCTTCATTGCTAAACGCAAAGTCGTCACAGGATAAATCACCAAATTAAATCCTAAATTTTCTAACTCTTTTGCTGTCAGTAATCTGGATTTTCCGAATTCAGTCATATTTGCCAACAAAGGCACTTTAACGGCCGCACGGAATTTTTCAAATTCAGTTTCGTTCGCCAATGCTTCAGGAAAAATCATCTCGGCCCCCGCATCAATATAAGCCTTCGCTCGATCGATCGCCTTATCTAAACCTTCGCTGGCTCTAGCATCGGTACGTGCACATATTAAAAAATTCTCGTCTAATTTTTTGGCCAAGCTAGCCGCTTTAATTTTTTTCAACATCGCATCTACACTAACCAAAGATTTTCCATCCAAATGCCCACATCGTTTGGGATTTTCTTGATCCTCGATATGACAGCCTGCCAAGCCCATTTCAATTAATTCCTGCACGGTGCGAGTCGCATTCATCGGCTCACCAAAACCCGTGTCAATATCAATGAAAGATGGCAATCGAGTCGCCCGTGAAATCTGTCGTCCTCGATAAGCCACTTCCGTCTGTGTTGTTAAGCCGATATCTGGATAACCTAAGTCATTCGATAACACCGAACCAGAAATATAAACGCCATCAAAACCCAAACGCTCAATCTGCATGGCTACCAAAGGCGAAAAAGCGCCTGGGAATTTTAATAGTTTTCCCGATTTCAAAGAATCACGAAAGTTTTTTCTTTTCTGACTAGCGGTTAACTCTGGAAATAACATAGGTTCTCCTGATTTTGCTAATGACTATCAACTGTTTGCTATCACTTTTACTATTTTTAAAAACGGATTTTATTAAAACCGTTTTTAAATTCTATAATTTAAATTTACGCTCCTAAAAAATTCCTTTGGTATCACGATGGTGATTGATCAACTTATCCAAAGACACTTGCACGTTTAATTCTTGCACTTGTGCCGGCGTTAATGTCACCAAATTTTCAGCCAATGTGATAAAACGATTTCTTTCATCTTTCGTAATAATACCTTCGGTTAATTCATCAAACTTACGAATATAATCTTTACGCGCAAAAGGTTTCGCTCCTGCTGGATGTGCATTCGCCACACCTAATTCATCCACTAACTTTTCACCGTTTTTAAATACGATTTCCACTCGACCACCGAAACGTTTTTTATTCGGATCGGTTTCATGGTACCACTGAGTCCACTGTGGATCTTCTAAAGTTCTGATTTTATGCCATAACTCAACTGTATCTGGTCGAGTCGCACGCTCTTTCGAATACGAATTCACGTGATGCCATTTGCCATCCTGTAAAGCAACAGCAAAAATATACATGATCGAGTGATCCAAAGTTTCACGTGTAGAATTCGGATCCATTTTTTGTGGATCGCCCGCACCAGTTCCAATCACATAATGTGTGTGATGAGACGTGTGAATAATAATTTCTTTGATATCAGAAAAATTCGTGATTTTAGATTTCATTCGAGCCGCTAAATCAATCAACGCTTGTGATTGGTATTCAGCACTGTGCTCTTTCGTATAGGTTTCAAGAATCGCACGTTTTTCTTCGCCCTTTTCTGGCAATGGCACTTCATATTTTCCATCCTTGCCATCCAACATGTAAGCGATCACAGAATCTTCGCCTTCATAAATCGGTGACGGAGCGCCTTCGCCGCGCATACATCGATCCACAGCCTCAATGGCTAATTTACCTGCGTGAGCCGGAGCATAGGCCTTCCACGATGAAATTTCACCTTTGCGAGATTGACGAGTCGTAAAACTAACGTGCACGGCTTGTTGAATCGCTTGAAAAATGGTTTCCGTTGGTAAGCCCAACAAAGTTCCAATCCCTGCGGCCTGCCCAGGACACAAGTGCGCGATATGATCTTTTTTATGTTTATGAAGACAAATTGCTTTCACTAAATTCACATGCACTTCATATCCAGTTACGATCCCTTTCAATAAATCTTTTCCGGATTTATTTAACTGCTGAGCCACGGCTAATATCGGTGGAATGTTATCACCTGGGTGAGAATAATCTGCTGCTAAAAACGTATCATGAAAATCCAATTCACGCACAGCTGTGCCATTCGCCCATGCTGCCCACTCGCAATCAAATTTTTGATTATTAGGCATGCCAAAAACAGTGGCGCCGGAAGTACCTGGTTGCAAACGTGGATGAGCAATAGCCATCGCACGCGCACTTGCCACAGGATGACGATTGACTGAAGCCACCGCAACGGAAGCATTATCAATAATACGATTGATCACCATATCGGTGACGTCCTCTTTGATAGGAGTATTTTCAGCAGCCATTTCTGCCAATTTCCATGCTAATTGATTTTCACGAGGTAATTTTTCCTTAGAAGGATAGACTCGAACTGTATGTTTTTTCATATCATCTCCGGTTTAGGTTGTTTCACTTGCCAATTTTAAAACATATATCTTAGAATCCTTCAAATGGATTCCAATATCGAGCGCACTCAAAATGAAAACCGACTTATTGCACAACCTAATGCAAGCTACGCTGAAATTGTTCGCAGCCAAACACGTAACAGAAAAGATCATTTACAAGACGAAGAAACAAGTGGTCATGGCGCAAGCGATATAAAAAACATTAGAGGAACTCGACCGGCGCTGACTTTGGTGATCGCTTTTTATAACAAGATCGATTATCTGAAGCTAATTTTCGCCAGTCTGGAAATGCAAACAATGACTGATTTTGAAGTGATCATTGCCGACGATGGCTCGCGCCCTGAAATTCAACAACAGCTACATGAGTTAACATCCAAAGTGACCTTTCCCGTCTTGCACTTATGGCAAGAGGATTTGGGTTTTCGTAAGAATCGCATGTTGAATTGGGCCATTCATCATGCGCGTGCTGATTATATGGTATTTATTGATGCGGATTGTGTTTTACATCCTGAATTTCTGCGCGAACATTTTGACCATCGAGTAAAAAATTCCATCCTGGCTGGACGACGCATGGATTTAAATGCCTGGGTAACAGGATTGCTGACAGCTGAAAAAATCCGTCAAGGTTTTTTATGGAGAAATTATTTTTGGATCGCTCTGGTTGTTTCCTACATGAAAGACAACAACGCACCAAAAGGAATTTACATTTCGGAACGCAGTCGATTTTCGTGGTTGTCATCGTTGAAAAAATATTTACGTCAAGTGGTAAATCGCACACCACGCGAAGTGGTTGGTTGTAACTTTTCGTGTTTTCGCGAAGATCTTTTAAAGGTCAATGGCTTTGATACGCGTTTCACAATGGTCAGCTTTGGCGAGGATAGCGAAATTGAATTTCGCATGAAACTGGCCGGCATTCAGACCATTCCTTTTTGCAATACCGCCGTTCAATATCACTTGTATCACAAGGTATTGCCACGGCCCGAGGGCGCACTGCAATTATTTCTAGAGTCCAAGCAGCGCTCGCAAGCTGTCACCGATCATGGATTGCAACAAATGTTACAAAATTAATCTTTCTTGGATTTTTCTGAACGATTGCGACCACCGCGAACTTCGTCGACTTTGGATTTAATTTGCTGAATGGCTCCTTGCACTTTCAAAGCCGCAGTGAACACATTCATCGCCACTTTTTCCGTTGTGGGTGAGTTCATAATTTTCTTTTCAACGTCTTTGGCTTGGCGTAATCCCTTGGCCACAAAATATTGTGCTAAAGGACTTTTCAATGGCAACTCTTCAAAGCGACCATCATTCACCCAATCAGTGGCAATCTGATCGGCCACGTCAAAAGTACCTGGCAACTTTGTTCGCAATACTTCACTGCCTGGAAAATTGACTTCTATTTTATGACTATTGTCTTTAGAAGCTTCTGGGGTTTCGTGTTCGTCTATGTGCTCATCATTTTGATTCTCAGTTACTGTTTTATCTTGGTTGGCTTCAATATGTTGTACCAAACTTGCCTGTGATTCCGCAGCGCTGACGGCATCGTCAGCACCAACTTGTTCGGCCACTTCCATTTCCACATCGATGACTTCAATTTTTTTCTCTCGTCCAGATTCTCTGCCTGGACGGCGACGCTTGGCTGCCGACTCTACATCGGAAGAGTTCGCCTCTGTCACACCAGCAGACTTCGTTTTGTGAGTGACTTGTTGCTGATTAGATCGAGCGGCCTCCTGCTTATGAGCGTGAGTCGCACCCGCTTTATGAGGTGAAGATTTTTTTTCATTTTTAAAATTTTTAATCGATGGCATTTTTAACTCCAATAATTCTGCTAACTAATGTTGATCGCTGATTAATTTATGTAGTGCTTATTACTATTACTATTACTATTACTATTACTATTACTATTACTATTACTAGATTCAGTTTTTAATCATCAGCGCAATGTAAACTAAATACTTTGTAATTTTTTATTAATTTATAATTTACAAAAATCCCAATAATTCTTTGGTCACTAAATCGTAATCTTCTTTGGCATTCGACTTGGAACTAAAAATATTTTTGGTTGAACCCAATGTGTTTTTTATTTCCGAAGACGTGCGAACATAATGTCCTAGCAACATATCCTCATAGTCTTCGATGCATTGATTCAGAATGTCTCGACTCATAGATTCACGACCATCATACTTAGTAAATAAAATTTTAGATTCAAAATCCAAATCAAATTCTTTTCTAAGTTCATTCAAGTCCTCTAGATGCTTACGAAGTCCTAACATTGAAAAACGATCGGGATTGATCGGCAATACCACCAGATCACTGGCACAAGTCACCGCCGTGTTGATCGCTGACAAATTCGGAGCCGTATCAATGATGATCAAATCATAATGTGCCTTCAGTTGCTCGACAGGATTCGCCACCGCTTTGGACCAATTGCGATTATTATTTAACAACACTCGATCCAATACAGAATTATTCAATGATGATGGAATCAAATCAATTCCATCATCGATGCTGATCACAGCTTTTTCAGGTTTCACTTTTTTTTCGATGATGTCGACCCAAACTGGCAAATTTTCATCTTCGATCCCTAACGCAAAACTAAGATTAGCCTGCTGATCCAGATCGATAAATAAAACTTTGGCACCAAACATCGAAGCTCGCACACCGAAGTTCAAAGCTGAGGTGGTTTTCGCTACTCCACCCTTGAGCATCTGAAACGAAAAAACCTGTTGCTGCATTTGATAATCTTTTTTGGATAAATACAAACGGACTAAATCAGGAGGTACCAAAGACTTCAATGGTCGACGCTGAATTTGATTTAATTCTTGATCGACTTTCTCAATCGGTAAACCTACAAATTCGGCTAAATCTGAAATACTTAATAAAAAATCATTTCGCGTTTTTTGCGCCATAATTTTGACTCCTAGATTTTATTTCTTTGCCGACCCTTAATTGACAGTTCATAGGTCGCAGTTGAAAGTCACTTTCAAAAAGCACAAATCAAAAGTAACAATCAAAATGCCAGTTCGAAAGCAAAGAATTTAATTTGTTATTAACAAAGTAATCAGACTGCTAGACATATCAAAAAGCAAGTGAATTATTCTATTTCAAAATGCCAAATGAAAATGATATTTTAAATCCGAGTAAAAACTTAACAAGTGAAAAGAGGGTTTTTGGGGAACCCGCAACAACTCATAACATCCCACAAAGCAAGACACGCTATCTTTGACACTATCTGCGCAGAAAACGATTTGGCAATTATAATAATCTTAACATAGCTTCGCTGTCCATCCCCTGCTATGAGAACAGCCAATTCATAGTCAGTCACGTTAATCATGCGACTAAAGACAAGTCACAAATCTCCTTACCGACAAGATGGCAATTATGTTTTGGCCGATTACATTGAAAATCTTGGAATAGCTCCCGATGTCGAGTACGCTCGGCACGGTCGAGGATTTCCGAAATGGCTTTGTTCAATATGTAAAAGCGTTTTCTGAAAAAGCCATCGAGCAAATTAAATAATAATTACTCGCGCAAATCGGTTCGAGGAGACATCGTTATACAAGACATATTGACGTCAGAGTCTTGAAAAAAATCGGCAATGACGTCTTTGACCTCGGACCAAGTTTTTGCCTTAGTCGAACGTGCAAATAGCACATGTCCAAAGGGCAACCACACACCAGTGGTCTTGATATGAAATCGTAATTTTCTAAGGCGCAGTTCTTCAGTGAAGGCTTGATAATACAACTCCATCAGCTCCATATATTTTAGTAAGGCTCGCCCGTATTCACGCCCTTCTTCTTCAGGGGTTCGTGGCGCTTTTAGTATTCTGTCGTCGTTAGATTGATCCAGTTTTTTTTCACCAAGTCTAGAGGACATATCCGAGGTATCAAACCCTAAATCTTCGGCCACTTGCCAGACTAACCAGGGGCGAGCCGCCAAGGCCCGACCACTCATGACCATTTCGCACTGAGTTTCTTGCAGCATTTGCAAAACATCATCACTGGTTTGAATGTCACCGTTACCTATAATGGGTAGATCGATACGCTCGTTTAACCATTTAATTTGCGTCCAATCCGCAACACCACGACGTTTCTGTGCGGCCGTTCTGGGATGCAAGCAAATCCATTTCGCTCCGGCTTGCTGAAGGCCTAAAACAAATTTTAATAAATATTCTTGATCGGATTGTAAGCCGGCTCGTAGTTTGACTGACACGGGTAGATCTGTATTTCGCGTGGTCATTCGCACCACTTCGGCAGCGTATTCGGGGTCTCCCATCAGGGCCACTCCGTAATTGTGGCGCAGGGCTTTTTGCACGGGACACCCCATGTTGATATCGATGCCGATGGCTCCCCATTGTTTTAATTTTTCGACCGAGGCTTTGATGCTGATTTCGTCGTTACCTAAAATTTGCGGGACTAAATCCGTTTCATTTGTGGCTCGCATGCTTTCAGCTTTTAGGTCTATATTTTCATTTGGAATCTTTTTCGAATTTAACATCTCGGTGGGCCAAATCGTTTGGGCCGAGTCCGGCAAATACTGACGAATCAGTTGACGTAAAACCACATGCGACAACCCCACCATCGGCGCCAACATCAATGGGAAATTAATTGTGCGCGGCCTAGTTTCAGATTTAATGCAGGTATTAGTATTTGAAATAGTGCTGACATCAGTCCCAAATGCATTCGTTAGTAATTTTCTATGTTGCATTGTGTGTTTTTCAGCTCCGTTTATTGGTATGCGAGCAGGCGTTATTCGTGTGTACATCTTCCTGCCTTGATCATTTTTTTCATCAAATTCGTCATCGAATTTTTCATTTGTTATTTTATAAGTTATTTTATAAGTTATTTCATCAGTTATTTCATCAGTTACTTTATAAGTTACTTCATAAGTAGTTTTATCACTTTATCGATCACTTTCTTCATCAGCTCTATTGACAAGTTGATACTAGTTTCTACCTGTTTTTACTATCAATTTTTTGTATGAATTATTTCTGTTGTTCGAAATGCTTATCACTACTAATTATTTTACTTTTAACAATGAGGGCACGCGTTTAATTATAAACCAGTTCTGTAAAAATTATCGGCATAAAATAAAGACTGATTTGTTTTTTTAATTTATTCTTATTCTCATTCTTAAAATCTACGGCTATTTATATGGATTTAATCGAACCTCCATTGTATTTATCCTTTAAGTTGTACTAGGTATCTTATTTGTACTACGCTTATTAGCCTTTATTATTGAAATTCATTTGATCGGAATTTTTGCGAATAAGATTCTTGTGAGTTAAATTCATTTTATACAAATTATGACTTTTGCATAGCAATTGTAGATTGGATTCCTTGTTGTGGCCGCCATGACTAAAACTAATAATATGATCGATCTCTAACTGATGTCGTGATTCACATCGGCGATGATCCTGACCAACATACTCGCACTGATATTGAGCCCGGTGAAATACTTTTCTACGAACAGCCGCGGCTATATATCGCGATCTTCGAAGGTGCGTTTTAGTTTTAGTTGTTGGCTTAGATGGCCCTTGTAAAACGGGAGACTTTTGATCTTTGGTTCGTATTATTATTTTATAACTGTTATTCATATTCAAACTCTGCGTGTCACTGTTGCTGTCTCTGCTACTATTACTATTACTGCTACTGCCACAGTCGCTCATGCTATTATCTTGAAAATTACTTCTGCTACAATCATGAGGGTTCGTATTAATTTTATTCATAGCTATTTTTTTATTTAAAACCTCCGATCGGGACTTTTTAGCGGAACTATCTGGTAAAGCAGAACTATCTGGCAAGTCGTTCTTTGATAAGATTTTTCGAGCAGTGTACTTGATGATATCGCCATAATTCCCATCTGGAAAAATATGACTGTATTTTTGCTGTAGCTCTTTTAGTAAAGATAAAGTTTCCTCATCGACAACGATTTGTAATTGAGTATGAGTGGCCGTGATCGGAGTTTCTTTTTGCGCAGGCAGAACAGCAACGGGGTTTATACTTGCTAATTGTTTTTGAACCTCTTTGATGGTTTTACCCTTAATGGAGTTTAAGATTTCAATTTTAGATTTCGAAGAAATTTTCGTTTCTGGTTCTTTGTCTGTTTTTTGAAAAAAACTTTGCACCAAAGCGGCGTTGGTTAAGGAAATCTTACCAGAAAAAATAGCCTCCTGTGCTTCGGGCACTTGATCGATCAGTTTCAAGCTATTGATTCGTTGATAACTGGCCGTTTCACTAAGGTGAAAATATTTGACCAACATTTCAAAAAGACTGGAATAACCATACGCTAAATGCAGCTTACGCATTTTAATTTCTTTTAATCCCAGCAAAATCACATCGCCAATTTTCTTTTCGCGAGCAAATAAATTCCCCACCTG
>JBPOJH010000024.1:0-115431 GCA_052033755.1 Bdellovibrionota bacterium
TGGAGCTGATCCAAATTTCTGGTTACACAGAAAGCGATAAATTATTAATTACGAAAAAGCACATCATACAAAGACAAGTTGAAGCCAACGGAATTACAGCTGAAAATATTAAATTTACAGACGATGGTATTCAGTATTTGATTTCTCACTACACTCGCGAAGCTGGACTTCGAAATCTAGAGCGCGAAGTGGGCTCTATCTGTCGTAAGGTCGCCAAGATGGTCGTCATGGGAGAAACTCAATTCGTCGAAGTGAACAGCAATAATGTTCCGGAAATGTTAGGACCTCCTCGCTTCTTGCGCGATGAAAAATTGCACGATTCTCAGGTGGGAGTAGTGACAGGTTTAGCTTGGACTCAAGCTGGTGGCGAAGTTCTTTATGTGGAAGCTCTTAAGTATAAAGGTAAAGGTGGTCTGGTATTAACTGGTCAGTTGGGCGATGTGATGAAAGAGTCCGCGCACGCTGCGATGTCATACGCTAGAGCTCACACAGAAGAATTATCAATTCCAGAAGATTTCTTTGAAAGATACGATATTCATGTGCACTTACCTGCTGGAGCCATTCCTAAAGATGGACCTTCTGCTGGTATCACGATGACGACGGCTTTGGTCAGCTTAATGACAGACACGCCAATTCGTCATGATATTGCAATGACTGGCGAGGTGACATTACAGGGTCGAGTTTTACCAGTGGGTGGAATTCGTGAAAAGTGTCTTGCGGCTTTAGGTCAGGGCATTCGTGACGTGATTATACCGTTGGCGAATCAAAAAGATTTATCTGACATTCCTAAAGAGTTTAAAGACAAAATGAATTTTATCTTAGTCGAAAATTTAGACGAAGTTTTCGCGGTGGCTTTTGATAGAAATAATAAAAATGCCAAACGCAATCCTGGATCTAAATCTGGCAAAAAAGGTAAAACACCAGCCGCAGCAAGTGCCGCTTAATACATGCCTCACGCTTTTTGGAACATCCGGTTTTAAACATTTTTAAAGCTGGATGGAGTAAAAAACCATCTTAAAAAAGTCCCGAAGTTGTATCACTACAAAACACACTTCGGGACATTTGATCTCAGTTTCTTTCAATTTCCTTGAGTTTTCATTGGCTTGCCTCTTGCATTTCAAAAAGACTGGAGGACTATACGTGCATTCTGCGATAGAGAAAAATTTGCAAAAAAAAATTATCTTTATTCAGACCAACGATAGTCTGGAGTACGCTTACGCGAACATGGTTCGTCATGAAACCAAAAGTTGCTTGGTCTTGAATGATAAAAAGGAACTGGTTGGTTTGTTCACTGATGTTGAATTAAAACGTTCGCTACGCAGTGGTATTCAAAACCGAGGTGCTCACAAGTTTTCCACTTTGTTATATGATCCGAACGCGATTGTTCTGGATTACATGTGCACCAATTTTATTGTTGTTAATGATGAAGAGTCTTTAGAAAATTTATTCCGTAGTAAAAAGCATCCAGGAACCTGTATCGTTTTCAAAATGGGCGATAATTATAAGGGCTTTATGTCTTGTGCGGATGTTCTTAAAGCTGTCGAAGCCTATTGTTCTCAGCCTCAAGCACTTTAGCCAAAGTTTTTAAATCAGAAATTTCTTCTTTTAAAACTAAAATTTGTTCTTCTTTTTCGTGCAAGATTTGCGAGTATGCTTTTTTTAATTCTGTTAACAAGCGATTGGCTGCATTTAATAATGAGTCTTCCGCGTTCACGGTGTTGAGGTCTTTGATCGCACTCACTCCTACATCAGAATCGCTGTTTTTAAGGGAGGGGCTACCATGGACCTGGGAGGGGCGATGGTTGGTTCGTACGTCAGCGTCTGATGCAGGAGTGCTATTATCTTCATCTCCGATAATAAAATACTTACCGTCTTTGAACACATAAGGGATGTCGTTGGATTTAATCCGCCGTCTTAAAGTGCTGATACTCACCCGATGTCGGCTCGAGTATTCAGTTAATGACAACATTTGATTATCCATGACTATCCATCTTCCTTTTGGGTTCACGTTTCGGTGAATATCCTTTGGCTTTTCTTGCCTACTCAAGGCTATCACACATGACTACTCAGTCAAATTATGGGATAATTTTTGACTATTCAAACAAAAAAACTAGTTCTAGGTCCTGTATTTTTTAGCACCCATGTCATCTTATTACGAAGGCGACCCTTTAGAAGCTTGATCTGTGGCTGTTCTCGCGACTAGCATGATTGTACCAGGTGAAAACTCGATTAAAGCACAAAAAGAAAATTGGATTAGTTCTAAGCGGTGGCGGATTCAAAGCCGCAGCCTTTCATATTGGTGTGTGTTTGGCCTTGAAGGAAAAAGGGTTTCGTTTTGCTGGTGGTACGAAAGAGCAAGTGCAACGATCGTTTGATTTAGACGATCCTAAGGTGATCCGCACCTATGTTGGGTCTAGCGCCGGTGCTTTTGTGGCCGCGATTTTGGCTTCAGGTTATTCGGTTGAAGCATTGGTGAATGCCTTCGAAGTGGGTCTGGGTAATAAACCATTTTATAATAATCATTCATTGGATTACTTAAAGCCCATTGGTTATCGGGATATTTTTCAATTGAATTCGAAAAACATTCTGCGATCGATCCCGTTAGCCTTAGCTCAAAAATCAATTTTTAAAGGTGGGCTTGAAGCCTTGTTGAAAGAGCGTTTTAAGATCAACGGTTTTTGTAAAACCTCAGGTGTTGAAAAATATTTGCGCGAGTATGCTTTTTCCCACAATCAGTTTCAACAGTTGGGAGTCAACCTGTACATCGTTGGTACTCGTTTAAATCAGGCCAAAAAAGTTATCTTCGGAACTTTTTCAGATTTAAAATCACCAGATCCCACGACTTTTGTAGAGTACGCGACCATCAGTCAAGCCGTCGCGGCTTCAACCAGTCTGCCTCCGGTGTTTTCTCCATATGGAATAAAAAATCAGGATGGCGAACTGATCCATTATTTTGATGGTGAAATTCGTGATACGTTGTCAACTCATGTGGCTGCGGACTTGGGAGCGGATCTAGTTATATCTTCATATTCGGTGCAACCGTATGAATACACTGAAGAGATCGGCTCGCTTCATCAATTTGGAATTCCTGCAATTATCAATCAAGCGTTGTATCAAGTGATTCAACAAAAAATTGAACGCGCGATCAGTTACAAGTCTGACATTCGGGCCATTTACAATGCTATCGATGGTTACTTCAAGCAAAACAAACTGCCAGATGAACATCGCGAAAAAATATTGGAAATCATCCGCAATCGGGTCAATTACAAACCCAATGTTGACTACATCTATATAGCTCCAAGGTCACATGACTATGAGATGTTTTTCGCTGACCACTTTAGTTTGAACCCAAAAGTATTAGAAAAAATCGTCTGGTTCGGTTTTAAATCCGCACTCAATCAACTTCGTCAATACGAAATCTAAAAAGCTCTAACTTAGAGCTTTTTCGATGAGGGAGTATATCGGCCCAGAAATAATTCCGAACAATACAACCAAAACTGCAGCTGTACCTATCGTGATCATAGTTGGAATGCGTGACTCTTCTGCTAGCTCTGCAGAACCGTCTTTCATGTACATCATCACAATCGGACGCAAATAATAATACACGCTGATCACCGAGTTCAACACGCCCCAGATCGCAAGCCATAACAAACCCTCACCGATCGCCGAGGTGAATAAATAAAATTTACCAAAGAAACCGACGGTTGGCGGTACACCCGCTAAAGACAACAAGAATAGTGTCAACGCAAAAGCCACCGCTGGTTTTTTCTTTGCATAACCTGCTAAATCTTCTACTTGTATAGAGTGGTTTTCATTTTTTTCAACGTAAGACACCACCGCAAAAGCACCAATCGTCATCAGTGTATAAGAAATTAAATAGAATATAACTCCACTAGCACCAAAGATAACCTGATCACTGTGTCCAGAGGTTATAATACCCACTAATAAATATCCTGAATGAGCCACACTAGAATAAGCCAATACTCGTTTCAGATTATTCTGAATAATAGCGGCCACGTTACCAACGATCATTGTAATCACTGCTAACCACTGAAGTAATACAAAAAGATTTTCAGATTTCACCAAAGTCTTTGTTTCAATAATCCTTAATAAGGCCGCAAAAGAGACAGCTTTAATCGCTGTAGACATGTAAGCCGTGTGCGGTGTTGGAGCACCTTGATAAACATCGGGAGTCCAAGCATGAAATGGAACGATCGATACTTTGAAGCAAAAACCGATGATAACCAATGCCATACCAAATAAGAACATACGATTAGAATCCGCCAAACTATCTGTTGCCTCAATGATCGCTGGAATAAATGTCGACCCGACTGTTCCGTAAATAAAGGAAACTCCATACAAAAATATCGCCGAAGCCAGGGCTCCTAAAATGAAATATTTTAAAGCGGCTTCCTTGGAAAGTTTTTGCTCATGTGACATTCCAATCATCAAATACAGCGCCAATGACATGGTTTCTAAACCAATAAAAACAGTCAGTAAATCTGCAGCCGCAACCAGAATCAGCATTCCCAAAACAGAGCTTAAAGTTAAAAACATCAATTCTGAAAACTGCTCGCCATTAGTCGATAAATTATCATACATTAACATCACAGACATTGCTGCGCCGACAAGTGCGGCCCCGCCTACCCACAAAGTTACTCCATCAAAAACTAAAGCATTTAAAAAGGCCGTCTCTTTGGGCGAGCCCACGATAAAAACCAAAGTCAAAAACGACAAACCAATTCCCAACAGACCCTGAATTAAAGTGGCCACGGGAGCTTGTTCGCGATTACCTCTTAAAACTTTAACTGTGATTGGCACTAAGCTCAGTAAAAATAAAATAATCAGTGGTGTGATTCGAATAATATCAACAACTCCAACTTGTGTATTCATTAGTTGTCTCCCTTTGTCGTTGCATCGTCAGCCGGATTGGTCGTCGTGTTTGTATCAGTGTTTACTTCTGGCGACGCTGCCTCTGGTGTAGCTGCAGGTGTCGCTGGCAAAGTATTTACAGCTGGAGCGTTTTGCCCAACGGTCATCAATGTGTAATTATCTTTGTTTTTAATTAAATAATCGATACTGGCTTTTGAATAATCTAAAAAGTGATTGGGAAATAAACCCATCCAAAAAATCATCACCACCAAAGGCATCATCACTGTAATTTCTCGCCAGTTTAAATCATGAAGAGGATGATGTTCATCCTTTACTAGTTCGCCCTTTGCACCAAAGAATACTCGTTTATACATCCACAACATATAAACTGCGCCCAACACGACTCCACTAACAGCCAATCCGCCAAACACTTTGTCATACGAAAAAGTTCCTAGCAGAATTAAATACTCACCGATAAAACCATTGGTCATCGGTACAGCGATACTGGAAAGAGTCACAATAAAAAAGAAAACAGAAAATATTGGCAAGACTCCTGCTAATCCACCATATTTTTCGATTTCACGACTGTGAGTTCTTTCATAAATCATACCCACCAACAAGAACAACGCCCCTGTGGAAACACCGTGGTTTAACATTTGATATAAACTTCCGTTCACACCGTATTCATTCATGGCGAATAATCCGATTAAGACATAACCCATATGACTGACAGATGAGTAAGCCACCAGTTTTTTAATGTCTGGTTGAACCATGGCCACTAAGGCTCCGTAAATAATACCAATCGTACCAACCATCATAAATAACCAAGACCAATACTGAGTCGCCTCTGGAAACATTGGAATCACCCAGCGAATAAATCCGTAAGTTCCCATTTTTAACATCACACCCGCTAACACAACCGATCCTGGTGTTGGCGCTTCTACGTGTGCATCCGGTAACCAAGTATGAAATGGAAACACGGGCACTTTGATTGCGAATGCCAAAGCAAATGCAAAAAACAACAATGTCTGTAACGAGAAAAACTGGCCACCGATGAACGGAATATTTAATTTATAAAAATCTAACAAACTGGCGCTCATGTTACCAAACTGCGCCTCTGTTAAAAACATCATATAAATCATGGCGACCAACATCAGTACCGAACCAATCATTGTGTAAATAAAGAATTTGATGGTCGCATAAATTTTTCGTGATCCGCCCCAAATACCAATCATGAAATACATTGGCACTAATGAAAGTTCCCAAAATAAATAAAAGAATATGGCGTCGATCGACAAAAAAGTTCCCAGCATCGCAGTTTGTAAAACAAAAATCGAAGCATGAAACCCCTTCACTCGATTTTCAATGGCTGTCCATGACCCTAAAATAATAATGGGTGTTAAAAACGTTGTTAGCAAAACTAGCCACAGCGAAATTCCATCTAAACCTAAGTAATAGTTAATTCCGAAGCGTTCGATCCATGGATATTTTTCTACCAATTGTAGTGCTGCAGTCGTTTTATCAAACTGCTGTAAGGCCAACAAACTGATTAAAAATTCGATCAAAGAAAACCCCAAGGCCAAAGGCCTTACGGTTTTTACATTCGGCCAAAAAGTAACTATGGCCGCGAACAATAATGGTAAAAATACGATGACTGATAATAACATGAATTACCTCATTAAAACGACGCTTAAAGTAATAACAATTCCGATGGCTACATACATTGCATACTGCTGCATATTTCCAGTTTGCAGTTGTCTGACTAAGCCACCGCCACCCTTCACTAGGTCCGCCAAAACATACGTGGTTTTATCGATGAAATTCACATCAATATAATACCAAATGGTTTTTCCTAAATTCACAATCGGGTTGATGATAAATCCAAAATAAAACTCGTCGACAAAATATTTATTGTAAACCAGCTTATAAAAGCCACCCAATGACTTCGCAATTTTTTCTGGTTTCTCTGGCGCTTTGACATATAAATAATACGCCGACATGGCTGAAATCGAGGCTAACGCTACAGACACTCCCATCAAGCCCCATTCTAAAGACTCTGTATCAGCTGCATGCTCGATCTCTGGTAAAGCTTTTATAACAGGATGAAACCAATGTTCTAAAACATTTGGCACATGACCTAATACATCACCAATGACATGCGGAATTCCAATCCAACCACCGACGACAGATAAAACTCCCAGCACAATCAATGGAACCGTCATAATCCATGGTGATTCATGAGGGTGAATATTTTTAGGAACACGACTTTGTCCCCAAAAAGTCAGCGACATCAAACGAGTCATATAAAATGCGGTGATGACTGCACCTAAAGCTCCAACAGCCCACAAAGCTTTGTGTCCAAATGGACTACTAAAGGCCATCCACAATATTTCATCTTTCGAGAAAAATCCCGCAAATGGCGGCAAACCTATAATCGCCACCCAGCCCAAGAAAAAAGTAAAGTGCGTAATGGGAAGATATTTTTTTAATCCTCCCATTTTACGAATATCTTGTTCTTCATGCATGGCATGAATCACGCTTCCCGATCCCAAGAACATCAAGGCTTTAAAAAACGCATGTGTCATCAAGTGAAACATAGCCGCACCAAACGCACCCACACCGCAAGCCAAAAACATATAACCTAATTGCGATACGGTCGAATATGCTAAAACTTTTTTAATATCAAATTGCGTAACACCGATTGTAGCCGCCAACAAAGCCGTTAGCGCGCCAATCGTTGATATAATCATTAACGTATTTGGAGCTGCTAAGAACAATGGGTTTAATCGAACGATCATATATACACCCGCTGTTACCATTGTTGCAGCATGGATCAATGCCGACACAGGTGTAGGACCTGCCATCGCATCTGGTAACCAAACATACAAAGGTATTTGCGCGGATTTACCAGTAGCTCCAATAAATAAAAACAAACTTCCCAAAGTAATAGGAGCTAACCACGTCAACTCAGGAGCTGCCGGAATCATTTGATTTAATTCAAAAAAATTCAGGGTTCCAAAGCTCATAAACAAAATAAACATACCAATTAAAAATGCCGCATCACCCACTCTGTTTGTAATGAAGGCCTTCATACCAGCAGCGGCTTTTTCTTTATCGGTGAACCAGAATCCGATAAGTAGGTAGGAACACAATCCTACGCCTTCCCAACCCACAAACATCACCAGCAGGTTATCACCCAAAACTAGTAATAACATGTTGAACAAGAATAGGTTCAAATACGAAAAATACTTTGCGACACCTTTATCGTGGTGCATGTATCCAATACTAAATAGGTGAATTAATGAACCAACACCAGTGATTACTAGAATCATAATCGCACTGATTTGATCGACAACAAAGCCCATGTTGATTTTTAAATTACCAACATTCAGCCAAGTAAAAAAATCAACAGCAATTCTTCTGGAAGATTCTTCAGATTCAACCAAGCCAACAAATAGCGCCAAAGAACAAATAAACGAAATAAAGGCGGCACCGGTTGCTATTCCACCAGCTAAATTAGCCGAGTTTCTTTTATAACCAAACCCGTTGATTAAAAAGCCAATCAACGGAGACAAGATTAACGTTGCGATTAATAACTGATGACTCATGCTTAACCTCTTAAATGCTCAAAGAAGCGAATGTTAACTTCTTTAAATCTCTTATAAATAGAAACTAATAACGCCAAACCGACTGCAGCTTCTGCTGCTGCGATCGTCATAACAAAAAACACGATAATCTGAGCGTCGGCCTTACCTAAATATTTACTAAAGGCCACAAAACTTAAATTGACCGCATTTAACATCAGCTCCACTGACATCAAAATAACAATCGCGTTTCTTCTAAGTAACACACCCGCAACACCACAAACGAACAATAGTGCTGACAACACCAAATAATGAGTCAAACCAATATCATTTATAACACTAATGTTTAGCATGCGTTCCCCCTTTACTTCTGGCTAAAGCCACAGATCCAACAGCAACCACCAACAGCAATACGCCCAAGGCTTCAAAGCCAAATAAATAATTTGAAAATAAAAGCTTACCAAGCACCTTCGTGTTGTCTGGGGCTACAGAAATATCGACATCACTTCCTAATTTAAGATCCAAAGCGCCGACTGAATATTGAATAGCACCAACAATTAAACCCGCCATTAACCCTACGGAAGCAATTTTAATAGCGCCGGAAAACTTACCCCTAGAAAATGCAAGTACTTCATTTTTTAAGTCGAATAACATGATGACCATCACGAACAACACCATGACGGCACCCGCGTAAACGATCATCTGCACACCCGCTATAAAGAAAGCCCCTAGCGTAACAAACAAAGCGGAAATACCCACCATCGTCATTACCAAAGACAACGCACAATAAATTGGGTTCGCCAATAAGATCACACCCAAAGCACCTAAAAATGTTACAATCGATAACATCCAAAATAAAAATGAATCTGGAGTCACTTCAACCTCGCTTCCTAATTCACCAAAAATATTACTAATGCTGTTAGAATGGTATTTACAAGTGCCCACGGCAGCATTGTTTTCCATCCCAAATCCATCAGTTGGTCATATCTAAATCTTGGTAAAGTCCAACGTACATGGATAAAAATCCAAAGAAAAATGGCTAGCTTCACCATAAAACTTAAAAAGAAAATCAAACTGGTTAAAATACTCGCCTTCGTCAACGAAGGTGCCACCCCTTGCGCCCAAGTAAATACTTGATCGTAAGAAACTCCGGGTATTGACCAACCACCAAAGAAAAATGTAGCCATTAAACCAGAAGCCACTAGCATATGACCGTATTCACCAATAAAAAATAATAGCATCTTGAAGCCGCCGTACTCGACGTGAAATCCCGCCACCAATTCTGCCTCGCCCTCGGGTAAGTCAAACGGCAATCGATTGCTTTCTGCAAATGCGGCTGCAAAAAAGATGATTGCACCCAAAGGTTGATAAAAAATACCCCAATTAGGCAACCATGGAATTTCTAGCACGGAACCAGATAGATGAAACTTCAGCGCCCCCTGTTGAGCTGCGATCATTTCTGATAAATTAAAAGTTCCATATAACAAGATCACACCAACAATCGACAAACCCAAAGCCAATTCATAACTAATAATCTGCGAGCTTGCACGCAAAGCACCTAACAATGAGTACTTATTACCAGATCCAAATCCCGCCATTAAAATCGAATAGGCTGCCAAAGATGAAACAGCTAAGACATACACAATGCCAGTGTTCATCTCCATACCTTGCCAGTAAAATGTATAAGGACCAAAATTTTGTCCAAACATCTCAAAGGCTTCTACTTTCACCGGCGCAGACATTGGAATGGCTGAAAAAGCCAAGGTCGCTGGAATCAATGCTGCCACTGGGGCTGCATAATATAAAAAGTGAATACCTTTGGCTGGTAAAAACTCTTCTTTGAATAGGAACTTAACAGCGTCCGCTAACAGCTGCACTAATCCTAACGGTCCAACGCGATTGGGTCCTAAACGATTTTGAATAAAAGCAGAGCCTCGACGCTCTAACCACACCAAAATAGGCACGGCTTGCACCATCATCAAAAAAACTAAAATTAATTTTACACAATTTACGAAAATCTGAAAAAAATCTTGTCCCATGATCAATCCCACTCAAGCGCTTTGGACTTTACTTCCCAAAACAATCCAAAAATAAATACTAATAAAAAAACAAACATGGAAATTAGAACGAATAGCCCCTGGCCCGAAGAAATAAAATCTCTAAAGGTCGTTGCCCATGGGTACATAAAAATAATTTCAATATCAAAGATGATAAATAAAATTGCGGTTAAATAAAACTTCACCGAAACTTTTGTGTCGCGTTTTTCTTGAACCGGTATTCCGCATTCATAGGATTCAAACTTTACCGGATCGTAGGCGCGCTTACCCAGCTTTGATGCTAACCAAAGTAGGAAACAGCCAAATAACATCACAAAGATGGCAATAAAAATGACTCCACCTAATGGCACAAGACCTCCCTAAAAATTGACAATTGGAATCAATATAAACTGAGGACTAAATAAATCCAAGAATTATGAATGGAAAGTTTTATATTTTAATGGCATGCTCGGCAGAATGCGATGCGAACCTTTTAATCTGCACATTCATTCAATCATTGAGCGCGAACTCTCTCTGAAAAAAGATCATCTTCAGATTTTGGGATGTCAATCTGTTGCAGGATTGGGCACTCTTTTGGCGCACTCACAATCTCGTCTTTTAAACCAGATGCCACACCTTGTTGTGGTGCCGACTTCAGCTGACGCCTTACGTCTTGAACAGTCGCTGCGTTTTTACGGTGTAGATTCACATATTGAAATTTGTCCGCATTTTGATGTTTCTCCGTATTTGGGTTTACAGCCACGCATGCAAAATATTTATGGGCGCATTCGTTTTTTACATCGTCTGAATCATGGCTTGCCTAGTGATATTTTTATTATTCCAATTGGCTCTTTGTTGCAAAAAACAATTCCCTATCAAGTTCTGCAAAAAAATTCCTTTATTCTAAAGCGTGGCCAGGATTTGCCCGAGGATTTTGAGTCCCGGTTGATCCACCTTGGGTATGTATCATCCCCTTATGTGGAAGATGTGGGACAGTATGCCAAGCGCGGTGGTGTGTTGGACTTATTTTCTCCAATACATGACCACCCAATCCGATTGGAATTGTTTGGTGACACCATCGAGTCCATTCGCTTTTTTTCTTCGGTCGACCAACGTTCTACTTTTGATGCCGATCATTTTTGGGTGACCCCGATTCGTGAAATTATTTTTTCTGACGAGTCCTTAGAATCCGCCATTCACCTATTTCGCGAATCTATCGCGGACCGCAAGGTTGACATGGCTGAATCTGAAGAGGTCATTCGATCACTGTCACGACAGTTGCCATTTCAAGGTGTTGATTTTTTACTATCTTATTTCTACAAAAAACCCGCGCATATTTTTGATCACCTCAATACTGATTATAATATTTGGCTATTTGATAATATTGAGATCAATCGTCATGCCGATCAAATTATTCAAGAACTAAAAAATGAGTTCGAAACCTCAACCACTCATTGTATACGCCCCAAAGTTTTCGACTTTATATTTAATTATGAAGTCACGCCTTGGCCTAAGGGGTCTAGAACCATTCAGATTAATTCCATTGATTTAATGGACGCAGATGAAAAGCGCGAATTTACAAAAATTCCATTTTCTACTCAGCCTATTAACGAGTTTAATTCTTTGTTGGCATCAACACATCCTGGTACGGACATGTGGAATGCGGTCGTCGAAAAAAAGTTTCAAGAATGGAAGCAATCTGGTTTTGCAGTTTTTATTGCCATTAAAAACAAATCGCAGTCAGATCGTTTAAAAATATTATTTGAAAAAATAAACTTTCAAGTCGAGGTTCTAGACACAAACAATCGAACTTGGAATGATTGGTTCTATCAACAAAAAAATTCTTCTCATTTAATTCATGTTTTGTTGGATGTTTTGCCTGATAGTTTAAAAATACCTGATGAGCACATTATATTTTTGCGCGAAGAAGAATTGCTTGGAAAAAAATTTCGCTCTCGCTCTGTTAGCTCTACTGATGATTTTCAAAAGGCCGCAAAGCGATTAAATTTTGGTGATCTAAAACCCGGTGACTGCGTGGTTCACATTCAGCATGGAATTGGTGTTTATGAAGGCTTGAAGATCATGCCCATTAATGGCATTGAGTCTGAGTTCATTCAAATTGCTTACAAAGATAAGGACAAACTTTATTTACCCGTTTATCGCGTATCACAATTGCAAAAATACTCTGGCGCCGCCGCCAGTACCGTGTTGGATAAGTTAGGTGGTACTGGGTGGGAAAAGGTCAAAACCAAAGTTAAAAAGCATTTGAAAGACATTGCGAATGAATTGTTAGTGCTTTATGCGAAACGAGCTGAAATCACTCGACCTCCGTTTACAATCAATCAAACAGACGTTGCCGCATTCGAGGCCTCATTTCCATATGATGAGACTGATGATCAATTGCGAGCCATTCGCGACTTTACCAAAGACATGACCTCAATCAAGCCAATGGATCGTTTAGTTTGTGGTGACGTTGGTTTTGGTAAAACCGAAATTGCTATGCGCGCCGCTTTCTTGGCTGCAAGTAACCGCAAGCAAGTGGCTGTATTGGCACCGACGACAGTTTTATCATTTCAACATTTAGAAACATTTAAGAAGCGCTTCGCTGGATGGCCAATATCCATCAAAGCTTTAAATCGATTTGTTCCTACCACCGAAGCCAAGAAAACATTGGAAGAAGTTCGTTCGGGTCAAGTGGATATCTTAATTGGTACGCATCGATTGATCAGTAAAGATGTACAGTTTAAAGATTTAGGTTTATTAGTTGTAGATGAAGAGCAAAAATTTGGTGTCGCTCATAAGGAAAAAATACGTAAGATGCGTGTGAATGTTGACACCTTAACAATGTCAGCAACTCCAATACCTAGAACATTAAATATGAGTTTTGTTGGTATACGTGATTTAAGTTTGATCAACACAGCCCCAGTCGACCGTTTGCCAACTCGAACATTAATTTGCAAATTTGATGCAGACACCATTCGTAAGGCGATTCAAAGTGAAATATCTCGTGGTGGTCAGGTCTACTTTATACATAATCGCGTTCAAAGTATTTACGCCTTGGTCGACGAACTTCGACAAATTGTTCCCGAGGCTAGAATTCGCGTTGGCCACGGGCAGATGGACGAAGATGAATTAGAAAAAACCATGGTCGCATTTTTTAATCATGAAGTAGATGTTTTGGTGTGTACAACAATTGTAGAGTCTGGAATGGACGTATCTAGAGCCAACACTATGTTTATTGATCAAGCGCATATGTTAGGACTTTCGCAATTGTATCAGTTACGTGGACGTGTTGGTCGCTCGAAGCAACGCGCATATTGTTATTTAATTGTACCCAAGGGCAAGCAGTTAGACAAAGACGCCCAGGAGCGCTTACGAGTGATTCAAGAAAACACCGCCCTGGGTAGCGGAGTACGTATTGCTCAATATGATTTAGAGCTTCGTGGAGCAGGTAGCATTCTGGGTGAAGAGCAATCTGGTCACGTTGATTCTGTCGGTTACGAATTATATATGGATTTATTAAATCAAACGATCGCCGAGGTGAAGGGCGAAGATGTACCAGAATTAGAGCTCGATCCCGAGATCAATTTACGAATACCTGCGCTGATTCCCGACACTTACATGAAAGACATTCGCATTCGTTTATCTTACTACAAGGCACTGGCAGACATTGAATCCGAATCTGATTTAGAAAAATTGGAAGAAGAGATTAAGGATCAGTTTGGACCGTTACCCGATCCTGTTTTGAATTTGATGGGATTAATGTTGATACGTAGTCAGTGTAAATTGTTAGGAGTTCGTGACATTGGTGCAGGCTTAAAAAACGTTTCATTAATCTTTACTGAGAAAACAAAATTAAAACCAGAAGTCGTCATTAGACTAGCAATGCGCGAAAATAAAAAATACTCAGTGACTCCGGATAATCGATTAAATATCCGCATCAATAACATTACATGGCCTGCTGTTTATGAAGAGTTAAAATATTTAATATCATTAATTTATTAAACTGACCAAAAGAAAATTAAAACTCCAATTTCAGCCCTGCTCCCCAGCTGATAGAGGTTTGAAAGTCGGGATCGTCTTTGGATTGTGATGTGTTTTGCGCGGTTAGAAACAAGTCTACATATGTGTTACGCAATCCATAGTTCCTTCTGGCATATTCTGCGGGATGTGGATCTAACCAGTTTAATTGCAGCAACATTCCGAACGCATATCCAGTGGTCATATCAGTCGTGCCTTTACGAGTTTCGTCAGGTGCTTTGTCTGTATAATCCATTTCATAAGCTTCAAAGCTTCCATAAGGGACGACATAAGGTTCTTGAAAAATACCATCCAGATATACAGTTCCCACAACCCCTTTTTTCATAAGTGTTAAACTTCTTTTTTCATCTACACGCGTATCTTCAATAAATCCCTGACCAAAAATTCCCTCCAAAGACATCGATGCAAAACTAGTATTAAATTTGGGTCCTACTGAAATTTGCATGTATGGCATTGGGCTTGATCCATATAACTCCGAGTAGGTAAAACCATCGTAATTAGAACGAAATTTTTTTGTTTCAATAGGACTGTAATTAGCACCAAAAACTATTGAGTACCATTTGCGTCGCTCCGAGAATTTAACCTCTTCGCTTTCTGACAACTCATATTCAACATACGACTCGGGATTACCTTCGTTGACCTTGGATATAACTTCGGCCTCAATATCTGTTTTCGCATGTTCCGCATTCGCCTTCACGTGCGAAAAAAACAAACTGACCAAAGTAAAAACGGCCACAATTGTAACTAATTTAAGTCGCATAAGTTTCGCGTGCTGTAAGATCAACATGCTGTAATTATATAAAAAAAAGGGCCCTACTCGAAGGCCCTTTTATTATAAAATTAAAAAATAGTCTTTTGTCGGTTGCTAATTTTTGATCGAACTAAAAATTTTTTGTTTTTTTCAAACGTAGCGCTCGGTCCTTTCATAATTAACAAACTGAATTTGTTAATTATGAATGACCTACTTCAAGTTCGTTAACTCTATCTCAGCCTTAAGTCTGTCAATCTCATGAGTGACATCTTGATAGGCCTGATCATCTAGTGTCTCAGTCATTAATTTGTTTTCGTAAGTCTTCAAATGCTCTTTCACAACTTTAAGATCAACTTTAGAAGATTCAATGGCCGTTTCAGCAAGTACATTTACTGAATCAGTCGAAACCTGACAATAACCCCAACTGATTGCATATTTTGAATAAACACTATCACCTTTTAGCTTAAATTTTAAAATGCCTGGCTCCATAGTTGTTAACATTGGAGCATGCCCATTAAGAATGTCTAATTCCCCACGAAAACCTGGAAGTAATATTTCCTCAAGTTCTCTGTTAACAACTAGACTTTTTTCAGGCGTTACAAAATTTAGTTTCAACATATAACCTTCTTTTCCAATTGACCTAAGTCTAAGCACAGATGCTAGCCATTAAAGTTGATGGAGTTTAAATTCAATTACATCAATTTCTTAGCTTTTTCTACAGCCTCTTCAATTGTTCCGACCATATAGAAAGCTTGCTCTGGCAATGCATCGTGCTTACCATCTAAAATTTCCTGGAAACCACGAACAGTATCTTTAATGTCTACGTATTTACCTGGAGATCCAGTGAATACTTCGGCAACAAAGAATGGCTGCGATAAGAAACGTTGGATCTTACGCGCACGAGAAACTACAATTTTATCTTCTTCGCTTAATTCATCCATACCTAAAATCGCAATAATGTCTTGTAACTCACGATATCTTTGCAAAATAACCTGAACAGAACGAGCGCAGTTATAGTGTGCTTCACCAACAATTGCAGGATCCAAAATTCTTGAAGTTGAAGTCAACGGGTGAACCGCAGGGTAAATACCTAATGCCGCAATATCACGATCCAAGTTCGTTGTTGCATCTAAGTGAGTAAATGTAGTTGCAGGAGCTGGATCTGTATAGTCATCCGCAGGAACGTAAACGGCCTGAACTGACGTAATAGAACCTTTTTTAGTAGAAGTAATACGCTCTTGCATAGCTCCCATTTCAGTCGCTAGGTTCGGTTGATAACCAACCGCAGAAGGAATACGACCTAACAAGGCAGACACTTCCGCTCCAGCTTGAGTAAAACGGAAAATGTTATCAACGAAGAATAGAACGTCTTGATTTTTAACATCACGGAAATATTCAGCAACAGTCAAACCTGTTAACGCCACACGTGCACGCGCTCCAGGAGGCTCATTCATCTGACCATAAACCAAAGCGGTTTTTGCAATAACGCCCGAGTCTTTCATCTCTCTCCAAAGATCATTTCCTTCTCTGGTACGCTCTCCAACACCTGCAAACACAGAGTAACCACCGTGCTCAGTAGCGATGTTTCTGATTAACTCCTGAATAAGTACGGTCTTACCAACACCAGCACCACCAAATAAACCGATTTTACCACCCTTTGCATAAGGCGCTAATAAGTCGATAACCTTGATACCTGTCATTAACATTTCTGTAGCAATTGATTGGTCTTCGAATTTTGGAGCGGCTCTGTGAATTGGCCATTTTTCTTTAGTTTTTACCTCACCTGCTTCGTCAACTGGTTCGCCAACCACGTTAATAATACGACCCAACACTTCTTCACCCACTGGGGCTAGGATCATGTTGCCAGTATTCATAACTGCAGTTCCACGTACTAAGCCTTCAGTTGAATCCATCGCAATTGTTCTTACAACAGAATCACCCAAGTGCTGTGCAACTTCTAACGTTAAGTTAAAATCTTTGTCAGAAATGAATTTATTCGACGCCTTTAAAGCAGTATTGATCGCAGGCAATTCACCACCAGCAAATTCCACATCCACGACAGGTCCGGTTACTTGTTTAATTTTCCCTTGTTGCATGAGTACACTCCTATTTAAGCGCTTCAGCACCACTGACGATTTCGGTAAGTTCAGTAGTGATTTTTTCTTGTCTTAGTTTATTGTAAATTAAAGTTAACTTATTAATGACGTCTCTTGCGTTATTAGACGCATTTTCCATCGCTGTCATTCTGGCGCCATGTTCAGATGCGATGCTTTCACACATGCAGCGATAAACCTGTACGCTAAAATGTTTCACCAGAAATTGATCAATTATCACCTCTGGCTTAGGCTCATAAATCATATCCTTTGAAAACTGGGCTGTTTTTGCTTCTTCAGTTGAAAATGTATGTTTCGATAAATCAACAGGCAGTAACGTTTCAGCACAAATTTTCTGAGAAATAGCTGATTTGAACTCATTGTAAATCATTTTGATTTCATCATATTTTCCATCCAAGTAGTGCTTCATTAAATCTGCAGCCACCCTAGATGCTAAACTATAAGAAACGTCTTTATCTAACTTAGTAATGACCTCAACTGCACTGACGCCTCGTCTTGCAAAGTAGTCTGCACCTCGACGGCCAATAAATAGGAAGTCAACTGTCTCGTAATTACTTTTGTTATTCTTTAACCAATACTCAGTAAATTTGATTATCTGAGAGTTAAATCCCGCACACAGACCACGGTCAGAAGTCAAAACTACCATTAAGACTTTTTTCACTTCTGTAGGTGGAACTATAAGTGGATGACCCACTCGTTCTGTAGCAGCAATATCAGCAATCACTTTAATAAGGGTATGAGCATAGGGACGCATGTTCACTATTTGGTGCTGAGCTTTTCTAAGCTTAGCCGCAGACACCAACTTCATCGCCTTGGTGATTTGCTGAGTATTTTTTGTAGAATCAATCCGTAGACGGATATCCTTTAAACTCGGCATAAATCCTCGTTACTTTTTAGATGACTGAAATACAACTTTAAATTCATCAAGAGCCCCAACTAAAGCCTTCTTCGTATCGGGACTTACTGCTTTTTGTTCAATGATGTTTTTCAAAATATGAGAATGTTTCATTTTCAAAAATTCCATCATTTCTTTTTCGTAGCGCTTAACATCTGTCTCTGGAATTTCATCCACATAACCATTAGTCGCCGCAAAAATCATAGCTACTTGATCTTCAACGTTCACAGGTGTGTAAGCACCTTGTTTTAATACCTCAACTAAACGGCGACCTCGCGCCAACTGCTGCTGAGAAGCCTTATCTAAATCCGATGCAAACGCTGCAAACGCCTCTAGAGCGCGGAACTGAGCTAATTCCAATTTAATGGTACCAGCGACAGATTTCATCGCTTTAATTTGAGCGGCACCGCCCACGCGCGATACAGACTTACCAACACTGATTGCTGGGCGGATACCCTTATAGAATAAATCCGCTTCCAAGAAAATTTGACCATCAGTAATAGAAATAACATTTGTTGGAATGTATGCGGAAATATCTCCAGCCTGTGTTTCGATAATTGGTAACGCTGTTAATGAACCACTGCCTTTGTCTTCGCTTAACTTCGAAGCGCGCTCTAACAAACGAGAGTGTAAATAAAATACGTCACCAGGATATGCCTCACGACCTGGAGGACGTCTTAATAATAATGACATTTGACGATACGCTTGAGCTTGTTTTGTTAAGTCATCATACACGATTAAAGCATGTCTTGCTGAATCTCGGAAATATTCTGCCATTGCTGTACCAGAATAAGCAGATAAAAACTGCATTGGAGCTGGATCAGAAGCACTTGCAGAAATGATTGTCGTGTATTCCAAAGCTCCAGCAGCTCTTAATTTTTCCACAACAACAGCTACCGTAGATTGCTTTTGTCCAATGGCTACATAAAAGCAATAAACACCCTTACCTTTTTGATTGATAATTGTATCGATCGCAATAGTTGTTTTACCAGTTTGGCGGTCACCAATAATCAACTCACGCTGACCACGACCGATTGGAATCATAGAATCGATAGCTTTAATACCCGTTTGTAGTGGCTCTTCAACTGGATGTCTGTATACAATACCTGGCGCTTTTAATTCCACAATACGACTGTGCTGTGTAACAATAGGACCTTTGCCGTCAATAGGGCGACCAAGAGCATCTACCACGCGACCCAGCAACGCTTCACCAACTGGAACTTCTACGATTTTTTTCGTTCTCTTAACTAAGTCACCCTCTTTAATAAATCTGTCTTCACCAAAGATAACGACACCAACAAAACCCTCTTCTAAGTTTAATACCATTCCAAACACGTCGTTAGGAAACTCAACCAACTCACCTGCCATTGCGTTTTCAAGTCCATAAACTCTGGCAACACCGTCTCCTACAGACAAGACAGTTCCTGTCTCTGTAATATCTAGTTTCTTACCATAGCTAGCAATTTGATCCTTTAATACGCGGCTAATTTCATCTGCACGGATAGTCGTTTCCATTAATTTGCTCTCCTGTTTAATTCTTCTTTAATTTTTCCCAAATGCATTTCAATACTGTCATCAAAGCTCCAACCAGCGACATTAGCCACGGTTCCGCCTAAAATTTTTGGATCTTCTGTAAAGGTTAAGATCACTTTTTTATGTATTACTGAAGTAATCAAAGACTCAATACGGTTTCTTGCCTCTGAACTTAGCGGAGCTGCCGACTTAACATTACCTCGAGTAATATTATGATCTTCGTCACAAATATTCTCGAACGCCAAGCACAACTCTGGAATAAGCTCTAGCCGTCCCTTTTCAGTCATCAACAACAAAACATTTAACAACTCTGCAGTTATTTTTCCCTCTAAAGCACCTTTAACTGCTGTCGATTTTTTTTCTATCGAAACAAGTGGCGAAGAAAATAAATCCTTAATAGCCTTGTCTTGATCTGAGACCTTTTTAAGAACACGAAGTTCAGTTAATACTTTCTCAGATGTTCCGCTTGCTTTTGTAATTTGATACAAAGCACGAGCATATCTTTTTGCAGCGATCAAATTACTCACGATTGCACCGCCCTCATATTATTAATAAATTCGCTCTCAAGATTTTTATGATCTTCTTGAGTAATCTGTGTAGAAATCTGTTGTCTTGCCATTCCCACAGCCTCTTCAACCATCTGTGTACGTATAGCAATTTTAGCTTTTTCAAACTCATGTTTTGCTGCTTGTTCAGCTTCAACCTTGATCTTTTTTGATAACTCTTCTGCTTCTTTTAACATTTGATTTCTAAAATCAGCAGCCTCTGCTTTAGCTCTTTGCAAACTTTCATCTGCAGTTGAATCTAGTTTGTTCAGCTTAACTTTTATTTGCATGTGCTCATCTTCAGCAGCTTTACGCTGTTCTTGTGCCTTATTCGCAGCTTGCACAAAATCTGACTTTCTGCTTTCGAAATAATTCACAACTTTATCTTTCAAGTAATAAATGCCAGCACCTATAATAATAGCCACATTTATAACCTGATAGATTATTCTCATTTTGGTTTCGCCATCAAAACCATGACCCCCACCCGAAGCGAAGCATGAATTAATAACGATATAAAGAAGTTCCAATTTCATACTAACCCTTTGACAAAAGTTTCTTATTTATTGCCTGCGCTAAGTTAGGCACTTCATTCTTCATTCTTTGCTGTGCTTCCGCATATTCAACCGAAACACGCGCTCTTGTTTCTTCTAATAATTTTTGCGAGTCTTGCTTGGCTCGCAAAACAATCGTGTCATACTCTTGCTTAGCCTCGGCGCGATAGTTATCAAAAATAGTTTTTATTTGTTTTGTGATCTCTTTCGCTTTGGATTCATATTCGGAACGCAACGATTGCGCTTGCTGCTGCAGTTCATTGGCTAACTCTTCGCCGCCCTTAGTTTTATGTTCACGTTGCGCATAGGCCTGCGTATAGGGTGAAAACACATATATGGCTAAAAAACTAAAGATAAAGCCAAAGATAATAAATTGGTAAATAAAGGAGTCGTTAACACCTAATTGACTTAGTATAGACATAGAGCTTCACTTTCTTGTTTCGATCGGAGGTAGCATTTTGACAGATTTTTGGCAAGAATTTTTAAAATATATTTGTAAAGCCTATGGCTTAGGCATATAAGACGCTCCCTCAAAAACCACGCCTTCTTCAATTTTTAAACTCGGCGCCGTCACCGTTCCCCTAAATACAGCGGGTGGATTCATAATCACTTTTTGTCTGGCAAATAAATTGCCCTCAACTTTACCGCTGATGATAATTGTTTCTGCCTCGATTTGTGCATGCACGTTTGCGCCGTTCACGATAACCAATGTGTCTTTAGTAAAAATCTCTCCGTAAAAATCCCCACCAATTTGTACGGTACCCTCAAAAGTTAATCGTCCTTCAAATTTAGCACCTTTATCTAAAATAGCTGTTACTGGATTTTCAATTTCACCCGAGTTTCTATTTTTCTGTTCAATCTGCATGGGTTACAACATCCTATCTAAAATTGAGTTCAGTTGATCATCGGAATAGAATGCAATTTGAATTTTACCTTTACCCTCTGAATTACTTTCAATGGTGATTTTAGTGCCTAATTTTTTTTGCAGTTTTTCTTCTAAGTCTTTGATGAGTCGATCACGAACGAATGCCTTTGATGCTAGTGGGTCAGTTCCCGCCAACTCTGCTTTTTCCAACTTAGCTGCATTAACAAGTTTCTCTAACTTTCTAACACTTAAACCCTGAGATTCAATCTGACCTGCAAGTTTAATTATTTTCTGTTCATCGCTAAGCCCAAGTAATACTTTTGCATGACCTGCCGAAATAAGGCCCGCAACCAACTTTTCACGAACTGGCCTTGGCAAAACTAAAAGTCTTAGTGCATTAGCTACTGTCGCTCTGTCTTTGCCAACCTTTTCCGCAACCTGTTGTTGAGTTAATTGAAACTCGTCCATTAATCGACTATAAGCTTCAGCCTCTTCAATCGGATTTAAATCTTCGCGCTGCACGTTTTCAATTATGGCCAATTCTAATGTTTTCTTATCGTCATAAGTTTTTATTAATACTGGAACCTCATGCAACCCAGCTAATTGAGCAGCTCTCCAGCGGCGCTCACCGGCAATTATCTCAAAGCCAACTCCAGACTTGCGAGCAATTATTGGCTGAAGCAACCCACTTTCCTTAATCGACTGTGCTAGTTCATTCAGTTTGTCTTTATCAAAATGCGTCCTTGGCTGAAATGCGCTCGGTTTTAATTTATCAATCCCGATCTTCCATATTCTTTGATCAACAGGAATCTCCTGCAAGGGGGCGGCGTTTAAGCTCCCCGCCACAGATCCGATGACATTCGTCGCATTAATTTGATTACCAGTTGGCTTATTACTAACTTGGCTATTCAATTGGTTATTCACATGAGTATTCATTTGGATATTCTTTTGAGTACTCACGGAATCTTTTTGCGTAGTCAAATTATTAGTACCTAATAAGTCCGCTCCCTGATTGGCGCCCGAACCAACCACAGAAGGCTCTCCCAACAATGAGCCCAAACCACGACCTAATCTTGTTTTTTTGTTTAAATTATCTTTATTAATTTCAGTCATTTATAGCCCCACAGATTCTTCTTTGTTTTCTTTCGCTAGCTGATTCATACGCTCTTTAGTGTCTATTTCTTGTGCCAATTCTAAATATTTTGTGGCACCTATCGACTTGGGATCGTATTCAATAATGGACTGACCGTGACTAGGCGCCTCGCTTAATCTTACATTTCTAGGTACAATTGCTGAAAACACCTTGTCGCCAAAATGTGTCTTAATTTCTGTTACTACCTGATGTGATAGGTTGTTTCTGGTATCAAACATAGTCAGCAAAATGCCTTCTATTTGTAGGTTTGGATTTAAATTCTTTTTAATAATACTTGCTGTTGTAAGTAACTGACTTAACCCTTCCAAAGCATAATATTCGCATTGCAGAGGAACTAAAAACGAGTCTGCAGCGGTTAAGGCATTTAAAGTCAACAAACCAAGTGAAGGCGGGCAATCGATCAGGACGTAGTCAAATTTGTGAGAGACACTAGCAATCGCAGATTTTAATCTATATTCACGATGCGGCAGGTCAACCAGCTCTATTTCAGCACCAACCAAGTCTGGGTTGGCAGAGGCCACGAATAAAGATGGATAGTTTGTTGGAAGGAGCACGTCTGCTAGCGTTTTTTCACCAATCAGTACGTGGTAGACATTTGAGTCTTGGCTTTCATGCCGCTTTAACCCTAGACCACTTGAAGCATTTCCTTGTGGATCCATATCTACAAGCAAGACCTTTCGGCCTAATTGTGTTAAAGACGCTGCTAAATTGACAGAAGTCGTGGTTTTACCCACTCCACCTTTTTGATTGGCAATACAAATCGTTTTAGACATATTTTTCTCCCTGACAAAAGAGCGTATTCGTATTTTTTTTTATTTCAAGTTTTTTTTCAATTATTCCGATGTTCCACGTAGAACATTATGCAAAAGCGAATTTTAACTCTGACATTTTTTTTCTTACTTTCATGTAACAAACCAAATCCAAATCCGGAGTTGATTGATCCTATTTATTTTGAAATTAGTAGTGAGATTTCTGAAGTGCAAAACAGAATAGGTAGCGCCGAAAAAGAGTTGATTGAAGCTGAAGGAGAATTAAAAAAAGTTGTTCCGCAAACTGGAAGACAGAAATATTCACAAGACAAGGTTTTTGAAATTAAAAACAAAATAATTCGTCTTGAACAGCTAAAAAAATATTATCAAATAAAGCTCGAGTCGCAAAAAATTAAATCTAGAAAAGACTACGTAAAGGCATTTAACGAAAAATCTGTGTTTCCAAATCCGAATAGGTTACATGAATATAAAGAAAAACAAAAAGCTAGTCGAATGCCGACCAACTGGGATTCAAAAAAACGATTACAGGAATATAAGGATTCGATTGCTAATGCTAACAAACCAAAAGCAGAAGCTAGCGGACACTAAGAAAATTAATTAGTGTTCCACGTAGAACATTTATTAATTAGCGATTTTTTCTGTCTTCACTACGGCAAATTTTATTTCACCTATTGGTAATCTGTATTCACTAACTAAAGCTGGGGTCCAAAAAGAACAAAGCTGTGTTGGAATTTCTGCAATTTCACTAGCCCAACCCTCCCCCTTCATATGAAAAAATACTCCACCAACTTTAAATAACTTACGAGTAGCCAATATCGCCTTTGAAATAGAAGACAGACCACGACAGATTCCGAATTTAACTAAATCTGCTGGTAAACTTTCAATTGTTTGGTTTGAAATTTTTAAGTTTTTAAGATCTAAGTCAGACTTCACTGTTTTAAGAAATTCACACTTTCTTTCATCGCTATCAACAAGGGTCACCGGAATATCTGGATATAAAATAGAAAACACAATTCCAGGAAAGCCATTTCCAGATCCGAAATCATAAAGTTCGTCTACCTTGTACGATTTCGTAATTTCATTTATTGCAAGAATAGAATCTGCAAAGTGAATAGCATCTGCAAATGGCAAAGTTTTCGGACTAACTAGATTAAGTGTCATATTAAATTTACCAAGAAGGGCATTATACTTTTGAAGCTTTTGAATGCTAGCATTGTTTAAATTTGGAAACCACTGCGATATTCTCCAGTGCTCTGTACTAATATTGTTCAAGATCCATCTCCTTGATTTTTTTATTACCCTTTAAATAAATAATAATCGCTTGAATAGCAGATGGATTCACTCCGCTTATCCTTTGCGCCTGACCAATAGTCGTTGGTCGTATACGATTAAGTTTTTCTATCTCCTCATTAGATAAACCCTTAACAAGACTAAAGTCCACGTCCTGTGCGATGCTGAAACTTTCCAAACGACGAGTTTGATCAACTAGTTCTTGCTGTCTTTTAATGTAACCAGAGTACTTTACTTCAATTTCAACCGGCTCATAGACCTGTGGATCAGAATCTAAATCGAAATCAAAAAAAGGAAGATCTAAACTACTTATCTCCGATCTGCGCAGTAACTCGTTGAATGTAATGCTTTTTAATAAAACTGATGTTCCTTTTTCCTTGAGCTTATCTTGCGTTGCTTGATTGGGAAATACTTTTTCAGAAGACAATTTAGCGTGCAACTGCTTGCGACGCTCAGATAATTCATTAAAAAATTCAAGTTCCGAGGGTTTTAAAATACCAATGTCTGTGCTTACGCTAGCTAACCTGTCGATAGTATTGTCTTCTCTTAGAACAAGTCTATGTTCAGCTCTGGAAGTAAACATTCGATATGGTTCCTTGGTGCCCTTTGTAACAAGATCATCAATTAAAACGCCAATGTAACTTTCATGGCGACCCAATATTAAAGAATCAGCTCCTAAATTTTTTCGACTCGCATTAACACCAGCAATAAATCCTTGTGCCGCGGCCTCCTCATACCCAGAGGTACCGTTAATCTGTCCTGCTAAAAACAGATTTTTTATAGGTCTAGTTTCAAGGCTGTGATAAATTTGCGTAGGTTCAATATAGTCATACTCAACTGCGTAACCATATTGAAGAATTTTAACATTTTCTAGTCCAGGTATAGTACGAAGAAACTGATCTTGAATATCAATTGGCAAACTAGTTGAGATACCTTGTAAATACATCCAATTAGTATTTAACCCTTCAGGTTCCAAAAAAGTTTGGTGACCTTCTCTGTCGCCAAAACGTACTACCTTATCTTCTATACTGGGGCAGTATCTTGGTCCAACACCCTCTATAATCCCGCAATACATTGGCGACTTATCTAAATTCTTTCTGATTATATCATGAGTTTCGTGAGTCGTTCTTGAAAGATAACACGCTACTTGTTGTAAATCAGGTGTCTTAGAGGACCTAAAACTAAAAGGAAAAAAATCAGAATCTCCAAACTGTGGTATTGTTTTACTAAAATCAATGGAGTCCTTATCTAAACGCGCTGGTGTACCTGTTTTTAATCTTTGTACAAGAAAACCAAATTCCTTTAATTGATCTGACAATCCAATTGTGGCTTTATCGCCAACTCGACCTCCGCTAATCTGCTCTAGTCCAACGTGCATGACTCCATTCATAAATGTACCAGTTGTAATGATAGTCGACTTAGCTAATAACTTGGAACCATCTGCCAGTAAAACACCAATACAAGTATCTGTATCTAACACCAAAGACTTAACTTCGCTTTGTATGACAGTTAATCCAGGAGTATTATGCAATAAATCACGCATAATTTTATTATATAAAAATTTATCCGATTGCATGCGCGTCCCACGCACTGCAGGTCCTTTTCGAGAATTCAACCTTTTAAACTGAATACAGGTTTTGTCAGAAACAATCCCCATTTGCCCGCCCATTACATCTATTTCGCGAACCATATGACCTTTAGCCAGACCGCCAATAGATGGGTTGCAACTCATGTAACCAATACGATCTACATTCGAAGTAATCATCAAAGTATTTTGCCCCAAGCGAGCCGCTGCAAGACATGCCTCAATACCGGCGTGACCGGCCCCTACTACAATTACGTCAAACTGCTTGTACATAAGCTACGTCTCCAACTTTTAAAAATCTTTTATTATTTACCAATACAAAACTCTTTAAACACTCTGTCCATGATTTGATCGTCAAAAACTTTACCCATCACACCTTGTAGGTGAATTAAAGCTTCTTTCAGATCAAAGGCGATATATTCAACACCTGAATTAGAGCTTAAACCTTCGATTGAAGATTGAATTAGGTTTAAACTCTTGACCAAACCTTCATAATGCCTTGCTTGTGAAATCAAAGAATCATCCTGAAAACCAGAGGCCTTTACAACGGACATAACAAGTTTTGAAATGCTATCAATGCTTCTTTTATCTAAAGCTGAAACAAGAAGCACTCTTTCATTTAAAAAATTATTCTTTAGACTTTTAGTTTTGAAAAAATTACTGGATTTGATTTGGCTCAAAATTACTTGGGTTTGGGACTCTGACATTAAATCCAGTTTATTCACTAAAATAACTAATTGCTCGGCGTCCAGTGAGCTAAGTTGTTCGTCATCTTCAACAGTAAATCCACACAATCCATCTACGACATATATAACAACGTCAGATTCGGCACGTACAATTAGACTCTTTTGAATCCCAAGTTTTTCGACTTTATCAAGACTGTCTCGAATACCAGCTGTATCAATTAAATTGACCTTTATGCCATCAACAAACAGAGCTCCTTCCACAAGATCCCTGGTTGTACCTGCAAGTTCAGTAACGATTGCTTTATCTTCTCCTAATAACAAATTAAGCAAGCTAGACTTACCAACATTGGGTCGACCACTTAGTACAACTTTCAATCCATCTTTAATAACTCGCCCTGATCGATAACCACTTACAAGTTTATTAATGCTTTCACTGATGGATTTTAATTTCGAAAGAATTTTACCATCGCTTAAAATATCTAAACCTTCAGTTGAAAAATCTATTGAAGCCTCGATGTGAGCCAAGCAAGAAATAAGTTCATTTTCTATAACAGATATTTGCTTAGATAGATCGCCACTTAACTGTCGCAAAGCCTGACTGGCGGCTTTTTTAGAGTTACTGTGTATGATTCCAATAATAGACTCAGCCTGAATCAAATCTAAGTTTCCGTTATTAAAGGCCCTATAGGTAAATTCACCCGGTTTAGCAAACCTTGCACCTGCCGATGCTAAAGCTTCAAGAATTTGAGAGACGATAATGGGTGACCCATGACAGGAGATCTCGACTGTCTCTTCGCCGGTAAACGACTTTCCTTTTTTAAATAGACTTAACAATACGTGATCAATTTCCGCGCCTGATGAGGAGTAAAAAGTACCATAGCGCAAAGTATGGGTATCAAAAGTCCCTAGCAACCAGGGACATAAGGATTTAACAATCGTATATGCTTGTTGTCCACTGATGCGAACAACGGAAATTCCACCAATACCTGGAGGTGTTGATAAAGCACAAATGGTATCAGAATCCTCATTAAAGAACATTCAGATACCTCCTATATTAGTCTAATTGTTTGTCGTCAGAATTATTATTTTTAGCGTTCGCTGGGAAAATCTTAATTTTTTTATAAAGTCCGTCCCCGATAGAACGGCTTTTAATTCTAGTATCATCCGCTAAATACTGATGAATAACTTTTCTATCTTTTGGAGAAAGAGCACGAATGTAAACAGATTTTCCCTTTTCAATTGCTACAGCTTTTAGCTTATCTGCCAAATCAATTAGTGATTGCTGGTATTCTTCTCTGAAGCCATTACAGTCAATTGAAACATTCACGCGAACTTCAGAAAAGTTGTGCTGAACTACGCGTTTTAAAAACAACTGAATTGCATCTATAGTCGCTCCTTCTCGCTCAGTTAGCAGAGCTTCGTCGGCACCTTTTAGCTCAACGATTGCATCAAATTCGCCTTCATTTGGGTTTTCGATTTTGATATTGAAAGACAAATCAAGACCACTTTTATCCAATAAGTTTTTAAGAACCGTCTTTAATAAACCCTCAATGCTATTTTCTTCCTTTTTCTTTCCGCCAAAAATTTTTGAGAAAAAGCCACTCATATAATTCCTCCTTATTATTCGTCTCTATAAGTAATCAAATACCAGACTAAATTTTTCTACTGTGTCACTTCTTTATTTTTCATAAACAACATCTGCTGAATCACACCAAATAAAGTACTAATAAACATATATATAGTTAAACCACTGGGCAGATTAAACATCATTAATGCAAACATTAAAGGTAAAAATTGCATTATTTTAGCCTGTTGTGGATCCATTGTAGATGGAGTGATTTTTTGCTGAATAAACATAGTTGCTCCCATTAATACTGGGAAAACATATAATGGATCCTTCGCCGATAAATCATGTATCCAACCAAAAAAAGGCATTTGATAAAGCTCAATACTTTGTCCAATACATTGGTATAAAGCAAAAAACACAGGCATTTGTAATAACATTGGTAAACAGCCACCCAATGGATTAACTTTATTTTCTTTCATTACTGCCATAATCTCACGTTGTTGTGTCGTAGGATCATCCTTATATCTTTCACGAATACTTTGCATAAGCGGCTGAATCTTCTGCATCTTTTTCATCGACTTAAAACTAGCAACATTAAAGGGAAGCACAACAAGTCGAACTAATAATGTTAATAGAATGATCGCTAGTCCCCAATTGCCAACGTAGCTATAAAACCAACTCATTATGTTTAGTAACACCTTGGCAATACTTCCGAAAAAACCAAGATCTATTACCAATGATAAATCTGCACTAACAACATCTAAATCTTTAACAGATTTGGGCCCAATATACCCTACAGTAGTAAACTCTAGATTCGGTTTAATTTCTGGTGGTGTAAAAACAAAACTTGCAAGCACTTTTTCTCCAGCTACTTTTGTTAATATCTCAGGAATTATTGCCGATTTATCAACAACCGAAGCAGTAAAATAGTGAGAAGATATCCCCACTATATTACCATTTTTTAACAACACATCCGTTTTTTCAGGTGTAGCTGACGTCATCAATCTATCAGTTTTTTCAAGTGACTTTATAAAAATTTCTTGAGTTTCAGTAGGAGGTGAAAACATCGATCCAGATTCTTGATCTATTTTCTTTTCAACTAAATTTAAATTAAGTGTTTTAAAATCCTGACCTGCAGACAAAATTTTTACTGAATAATTAAATCCATAATTACTGGACGATAACTCTAATTTAGCTTCAATCTGAGTATTATTAACAGAATATTTACCAATAAAAGTATCCTCTGCAGTTTTTTCAACTGTAAAAGGGATTGGTGTGCTAGAGCCGTTTAAAGATAGGTACACTAGGCTATCATTAGAATTTCCTAAAAATACTGGCAGATTTTCTCGTGTTTTGAAGTTCTTCAGTTCTGCTTTTTTTATTCCTAATCCCAAATTAGAAACTTCCAACGTTCTAAAATTATTTTCTACATTAAATATTTTCTCTTCAACAGATGTTAAAGTATTTGGTTGAATAATGCTTTTTTCGTCGGCCTGCTTAGTCGTCGTTGTAGCTGAAGAAATCGATTTAACGTCGCCACTACTTGCTACTTCCTTAGACTGATTTTCTGTCGCAACAGGATTTATTGTTGTCTTTGGATATTTTTTAGCAAGATACATTTGCCAGCCAAAAAAAACTACACCAACTAAAGCAATTGTAAGTAGATTTTTTTTATCAAAAAAAGAGTTTGATTCATTATTATTTTCCACAACAGTTTCCTTTTGTTTGGTCATTAAATACCGGAACGGGGTCGTAGCCCGAGGGACCAAATGGACGACATTTAAGTAATCTTTTAGAAATTAAATATAATGCAAAAAATGAGGGGTGTGTATGTAAGCAATCAGCCGCATAAACTGAACAGGATGGATAAAAACGACAGGCTCCCCCCATGGTGGGAGAACCTATCACTCTATAACCACTGACTATTAAACTACATAAAAAAACAAACGCAGAATTACAACTTTTCAACCCAAGACATAAGAAACTTTTCAAGTTCTTGGTAATGAAGCTTTTTATAAAACTGAATGTTTTTAGGTTTAAAAATAACATTTATATCCACACAACGAACAATGTTTGGATTACAACTTTTATTTACAGAGTACGATTGTCTAAGTTTTTCAAAAAAAGTTCTGACTAGTCTTTTAAGTCGATTACGAATCACAGCATTACCAACTTTTCTACTGACGGTAATACCAAATCTTAATTCAACATAACCTTGCTTAAAGACAAGCAATTGGCCATGACTTTTAGTGTTTGAGGTTGAAACCAAATTGACTGTATTTAAATTAAACACCGCGCCTACTCTAGGTGATGCGTTAAGTAGTTCAGAATTTAAAGCGCGTTTATTAACTTCAATGTTTTGGTTACCACTAAGGGAGTCCGAAAAATTGCTACTCTTTAAATTAATTGAATCTTTTTTTTGAAATAATGATTCAATATTAGGCTTTCGCATTGTTTTATCAAATTCGTGATTTTTTTCCAACGCAATAACTAAAAGCCAGTCATTTAAATGATAACGTCTTCCTCTTTTTAAAATCTGTAAGTAATCAGCCCTACTTGTAATTTGGGAAAAATTACTTTTTCCCACCAGTTGTAACCGTTAAACTCTTACGTCCCTTTGCTCTTCTTCTAGCTAGTACTTTTTGGCCACTTGCGGTTGCCATTCTTGCTCTAAAACCATGAACTTTTTTTCTGCGACGATTTGATGGTTGATACGTTCTTTTGCTCATTATTTCTCCTAATTTATCCCTTTGTAACTGAGCCACGCATAAAACCACATTCAAAGTCATAGGTCAACACCTGTCATTGATTGAAAAGCAAGAAATGTCCTGATATTAGGCTGTGTATATAAAAGCGAGGGGTTCAAATGGAAATAGATTCTCAGTTTTGGTCCTACATTAAAAATCAGATCAAAGCTAAAAACTTGGATAATAAGCTACTTGAAACCTGGCTTGATCCGATTTCATTCGTAAATGCTAGTATTTCAGGCCAAATGACAAAGATAGTTTTGGGAGTTCCCTCGCAGTTGCACCAGTATTTTGTTGTGGAAAATTTATTGGAAAAAATACACTCAGAAATTGCAAACTGCTTAAAAACTCCATTTGACGTCGATTTAACTGTTACTGGCTTCATTAAACCTACTGTTGTTGAACCGACAATAAGTAATTTGGATACTCAGGTTGGATATTCAAACCATAATAAACCAAATTATTCATTTAACGGGAGTAATTTGAGTAATCAAATGAATACTCAAGGTGGTTTTCCAACAGGGCCTACGACTCAAAGAAATGATCAATTAAACCCTGAATACGTTTTTTCTACCTTTGTTGTTGGACGAAATACCGAGTTTGCTCATGCTGCTTCATTTAATGTGGCACAAAACCCTGGGTCCGAAGGTTATAATCCTTTATTTATTTGCGGACCTGTCGGTATGGGTAAAACCCACTTATTACATGCTGTTGGTAATCAGATTAAACAAGCCTACCCACATTTAAGAATAAATTACATTAGCGCAGAACGCTTTTTAAATGAGTGTGTCTCAGCTATTCGCCGTCAAGAAATGGATAAGTTCCGATTAAAATATAGAGAAAACTCTGACATATTTTTAGTGGATGATGTTCAATACATTGGCCGTGGAGAAGCGGTTCAAGAAGAATTTTTTCACACTATCAATGCTTTTATAGAGCGAAAAAAACAAGTCGTAGTTGCTAGCGATCGTATGCCAAAAGATATTTTAGGCTTAGAGGACCGAAGTCGTTCTCGCTTAGAATGGGGATTAATAGCAGATATTTCAATGCCAGATTTAGAAACTCGTGTCGCTATTCTTAGATATAAGGCAGAGAAAATGAATATCCGACTAACTGAAGAAGTTGTCCTATATATAGCCAAAATTTCGAAAAGATCGATTCGTGAATTAGAAGGCAATCTAAAAAAAGTAAAAATGTTCAGTGAGCTACAGGGACTACATATCGATCTTGAATTAGCAAAAAGAGTTCTAGCCACTCATGAAACTAAAACAACAATTTCGGTAGAAGAAGTACAAAAGCTAGTGGCTGATCACTATAAAGTAAAAGTAACAGACCTTAAAGCCACTTCACGTGCTAAACAAATAGTCGTTCCAAGACAAATCGCTATGTGGTTAATTAAAAAGCATCTTGATAAATCTTTAATGGATATTGGCCGTGCTTTTGGTGGCAAAGATCACACAACTGTAATGAATGCACTTGAAAGGGTCGTTTATCTACAATCAACAGATTTAGATATTAAGAATGATATCGAGGAGTTAACTACTAGAATCCACAATATCACAGGATTGTGAATGTGGACTTGGGAAAACCCTGTGGATAACTTTGGTGACTAAGATGTTAATTATCTTTATCCCAAATTTCAGTGGATAAAACTGAAAGTTATAATAACGCTAATCCACATTCATTCTTTAGTATTTACAAATACTTGAATCGTTTGTTAGGTTTTCCACGCTCCTACTATAACTACTATATTTATATATATAAATAGTATTTAATAAGGATACATAAAATGAGAATTGAAATAGAAAAAAAAGATTTAATGAGTTTAATCGGAAAAACTCAAAATATTGTTGAGAAAAGAAATACAATGCCTGTATTGGTGAATGTTTTGTTAGAAGCAGAACAAGATTCACTGCGTGTATTTGCCACAGATTTAGAGGTTTCCTTAACAGATGCTGTTAAAGCAAACGTAAAAGAATCTGGCCGAGTCGCAGTTAGCGCAAAAAGTTTATTTGAAATTGCCAAAGAACTTGCTGAAGGTTTTATTCAATTACATAAAAAAGAAAACAATTGGTTGGAAATCAAACAAGGAAAGTACACTTCAAAAATTGTCGGTATAAGTGCTGATGAGTATCCAATTTTTCCTACGCATACTTCAAATCAATTTGCAAAATTTGAATCCTCAGTACTACGAGAGATGATCGATAAAACGATTTATTCAGTATCTACAGATGAGTCTCGTTACCACTTAAATGGAGTTTATTTTGAACAAAAGAATGAAGCTCAATATACGATGGTAGCGACAGATGGCCATCGATTATCGATGATTGATAAGAATGCTTCGTCCATTAAGTTATTACCTTCTGGTCAGGGTGTAATTGTTCCAAGAAAAGGTTTATTGGAAATTAAAAAATTATTAGAATCAATTACAGGACTTGTGGAAATAGCTGTGGAAGGTCCACAATTAATTTTAAAAAGTGGATCTACGACATTAATGGTTAGATTGATCGAAGGAAAATATCCTAGCTATCAACAATTTATTCCACAAAAGTTATCTCAAAAATTAACAATCAACAAAGAATCCTTTTTAACTTCGTTAAAACGAGTTTCTTTATTAGCCAATACAAAATCAAAAGCGGTGACGTTTTCTTTAAGCCAAGGAAAAATGGAAATTACTTCGAACAATCCTGAATTAGGTGATGCTAAAGAAGAAATTGAAGTTCAGTATGGTGGTAAAGATATAAAAATTGGATTTAATGCGAAATATATCACTGACATTTTAGCATCAATCAATGATCAAGATATCGATTTTGAATTTAATGATCAATTATCGCCCGGCTTAATGCGACCACACAGTGATGCTAGCTACACTTGTGTAGTTATGCCAATGAGAATATAATTTTACCAATATAGATCGATTATCACAGGGTAGATAAACTTAACGTCACTTTTTTTAGTAACTTGGAAAAGTGATATTGAAGTTTTATCTGGATAACTTTGTGGAAAATGCAAAGTAATAGAATTTAAATCCGAAAGGTATAGACTGTTTCTGAATGATTAAGAATTTGAAACTTTATAACTTTAGGAATTTAGAACTGCTAGAAATTAAGTTAAATCCTAAAGTAAATGTATTCATTGGTATGAATGGTCAGGGAAAGACGAATATAGTTGAGTCTATTTTTATGTCATTAACTGGCGATTCATTTCGTTATTCAGAAAATGAAAATTTAATTCAACATGGTAAAGATGCTTGTTTTGTTAAAATGCAACTGCAACATGAATCGTTAGAATTTGAATCAAATTTTATAATTCAGAATTCAAAGAAAGAAAGATTTTTAAATAAGAAAAAAATTTCTAGTATAGATTTCTCGAAAAAATTTCCATGCGTTGTATTTTCGCCAGAAAGTTTATCAGCAATAAAAGAATCTGCAGAACAGCGTCGATTGTTAATTGATGAATTAGTATTAAGTACTTCAAAATTCGGCTACGAAATTTTAACTGAATATAAAAAAGTATTACGAACTAAGAACAAAATATTAAAAGATTATAAAAAAGAAGTTATCTCTAAAAAAACGGCAACAGATTTATTATTCAGTATTAATACAATATTTTTGGCCGCAGCCGCCAGATTAAGTTACGAGCGAGTTAAATCCATAAAAGCAATAGAAAATGATTTTAATCTAAATATGAAGAATATCAGTAATTCGGATTTAATAACCAAAATTAAATACACGATTTCAGATATTGACGTTACGGATTGGAATGAAGAATTAATTATTGCGCTGCTTAAAAAAAGGCAAAATGAGCTTTTTGACGCTGAGCTTGCTAATGGTATCGCTTTAGTGGGTCCACATAAGCATGATATTGCCTTCCTTTATAGCGGAAAAGACTCTAGATTTTATTGTTCTCAAGGACAGCAAAGAGCCTTGATTTTATCTTTCAAAATGGCTCAAATCATGTATCATAGGCAGATCTATGGAAGTTATCCTGTTTTGTTATTGGATGATGTTTTATCTGAACTCGACAAAGAAAAGCAGAACTCTTTGATCGAGTTTCTAAATAAAATAGACACTCAAATTTTTATTACAACGACGGATTTTAGTTTACCAGTTCAATTAGAATCCAAAGATAATACTGTTTTTCAAGTGAAAGAAGGAAAAGTTTTGTTAGAAGGAATGCTATGACGACAGAATCTCAGAAACAATATGGTGCCGATTCAATTCAAGTTCTAGAAGGTTTAGAGGCCGTACGAAAAAGACCTGGTATGTATATCGGTGATACTGGTGTGCGTGGGTATCATCACTTAGTTTATGAAATTGTAGATAACTCAGTAGACGAAGCTTTGGCAGGATTTTGTAAAAAAATTAATGTTATAATTAATACCGATGAGTCAGTAACAGTCGAAGATGATGGTCGCGGTATTCCTGTTGACACTCACAAAAATGGAAAATCAGCATTAGAAGTTGTAATGACCGTATTACACGCCGGTGGTAAATTCGATGGCGGTACTTACAAAGTATCAGGTGGTTTACATGGTGTGGGTGCATCGGTAGTAAATGCGCTTTCGATTCGATGTTCTGTCGAAGTGAAAAGAAATGGTATTACATATTTACAAGAGTATCAAAAGGGTGTTCCACAAGGTGAATTACAAAAAATTGGTGACGCCAACAGAACTGGAACTAAAACAACATTTAAACCTGATCGTGAAATTTTTAAAGAAGAAGGTATTTCTTTTGATTTTAATACGCTTGCGAATCGCTTTCGTGAATTAGCATTTTTAAATGCAGGACTTCATATTTCTCTTTTTGATGAGCGCAATGGTAAAAAGCAAGAATTTCAATATACAAATGGCGTGGCTGAATTTGTTGGATTTTTAAATCAAAGCAAAAAACCAGCTCATGCATCTGTGATTTATTTTAAAGGTGAAAAAGACAACGTCGATATTGAGATAGCTATGCAGTGGAATGATTCTTATTCTGAATCTATTTACACTTATTGTAATAATATTAACACGGTCGAGGGTGGAACTCATTTAGTTGGATTTAGAGGAGCGTTAACACGTACGACGAATGCTTATGCATCAGAAAAAAATCTATTAAAAGATTTAAAAGTCTCACTAGAGGGTGAAGATATACGTGAAGGATTGGCAGCTGTTATTTCTGTCAAAGTGCGTGAACCTCAATTTGAAGGCCAGACAAAAACAAAACTTGGTAATACCGAAGTCAAAGGTATTGTTGAATCATTGGTGAATGAAAAACTAGCTGACTGGTTTGATCGTAATCCTTCGGTAGCCAAAACAATTATTTCAAAATGTGTAGAGGCTGCAAGAGCCAGAGACGCAGCAAGAAAAGCTAGAGACTTAACCAGAAGAAAAACAGCTTTAGATGGCGGATCGTTACCAGGAAAAATGGCTGATTGTCAGGAAAAAGATCCGGCTAACTGCGAATTATATCTGGTCGAGGGAGACTCTGCGGGTGGATCAGCTAAGCAAGCCCGTGACCGTAAAACTCAAGCTGTACTACCTTTAAAAGGTAAAATTTTAAATGTCGAAAAAGCACGGTTTGATAAAATGTTATCGAATGATGAAATTAAAATGATGGTTTCAGCGTTAGGAACAGGAATCGGTAAGGATCATGTGAGTGCTGAAAAAATTCGGTATCATAAAATCATTATCATGACCGATGCCGATGTCGATGGTAGCCACATTCGAACTTTGTTATTGACGTTTTTCTATCGTCAGATGCCTGAGGTTATTGAAAAGGGTTATATTTATATTGCTCAGCCACCGTTATATCGAGCTAAAAAAGGTCAGTTTGAAATTTACTTAAAAGATGATGCTGCTTTGACAGAATTTTTATTAAGCTCTGGGTTAAAGGAAATAAAGATCAAAAATAATTCTGAAGTAGCTTTGCCAGAATTGAAGACTTTTATTTTAAACATTCAAAAGTTTTTCCAACTAATGAAGGCAACCTCATCAAAATATAATTCAAATGTTTTATTTTATTTATTATCAAAAGCATCTAACCTAGAAAAAAATCTAGTATCTGAAGATGGGTTAAAGAACATTCTTAGTGAAATTAAAGATTGGGTCGGAAGTTTAAATCAAAACGGTTCTGTAGAAATTTTTACTTCCATCGAAAAGCAGGAAGATAAATTAACAGGTATAGTGGTTACTAATCGTTTTGGTGAAGAAATTAAAACTAGAATATCAGTTGAGCTACTAAGATCTCCCGAGTGGATTGAATTAAAATCCTTACTAAAAAACATACAAGTTATCTCTAAACTACCTCTTGAGATTGAGTATGAAGGTTCAGAAAAAAGTTTTGAATCTTATGAAGAATTTTTTGATTTTGTCATGGAGAACACAAAAAAGGGATACTACATTCAGCGCTATAAGGGTCTTGGAGAAATGAACCCTGAGCAATTATGGGAAACCACTTTAAATCCTAACAACAGACACCTTTTAAGAGTATCGATAGATGATGCTGTTGCAGCAGATGAAACATTTAGTGTGTTAATGGGAGAACAAGTTGAACCACGACGGAAGTTCATCCATGACAATGCATTGATGGTAAAAGGTTTAGACGTTTAATCGAATTGGTGAAAAAATATGGAATCAAATAATCAAAAAGGTATTAGTGTTGTAGATATCAATAAAGAAATGCGTGAAGCTTATTTACAATACTCTATGAGCGTTATTGTAGGTCGAGCATTGCCGGACGTAAGAGATGGTCTTAAGCCGGTTCATAGACGAGTCTTATTTGCTCAGTATGAAATGGGAAACACGCACGATAAACCATATAAAAAATCAGCTCGTGTTGTCGGAGATGTAATCGGTAAATACCATCCTCATGGCGATACAGCTGTGTATGATACCATGGTTAGGATGGCACAGGATTTTTCTTTAAGGTTCCCACTAGAAGATGGCCAAGGTAACTTTGGTTCGATTGATGGCGATAGTCCCGCTGCGATGAGGTATACTGAAGTCCGAATGACTAAATTAGCTGAAGAGCTATTAGAGGACATAGATAAAGAGACAATTCCATTTGGACCGAACTATGATGATTCTTTAAAAATTCCATTAGTATTGCCCGCCAAATTTCCAAATTTATTAGTGAATGGAAGTGCCGGTATCGCGGTTGGAATGGCAACGAACATTCCTCCACATAATCTTGGTGAAGTTATTGATGGTTGTGTGCACTTGATTCATAATCCTGATTGTGGAATTGACGAATTAATTGAACGAATTCCTGGTCCAGATTTTCCTACTTCGGGAGTGATTTCGGGTCGAGAAGGTATCATTCAGGCCTATAAAAAAGGTAAAGGCATTATCACCTTAAAGGCGGTAGCGGAAATTGTACCAGTTAAGGACCACGAAGAGATCATCGTAACAGAGTTACCTTATCAGGTAAACAAAGCAAAACTAATCGAAAGTATTGCAGATCTTGTTCGTGATAAACAGATTGAAGGAGTTTCGGATATTCGCGATGAATCTTCTAGAGAAGGTATGCGAATCGTTATCATTTGTAAAAAGAATGAAATGGCTAGTGTGATTTTGAATCGACTATATAAATTTACACAAATGCAGGTTAGCTTTGGTATTATTATGTTGGCATTGGATTCAAAGAATCAGCCTGTCACTTTTAATTTACGTGAGATGTTGCAAGCCTTTGTTGATCACCGCAGAGAAGTGGTCACCAAAAGATGTATTTTCGATCTTAAGAAAGCACAAGAGCGAGCTCATATCTTAGAAGGCTTGAAGCGTGCATTGGAGCAGATCGACGCTGTAATCGCAACGATTAAAGCTTCGAAAGAGGCCAATATAGCTAGAGAAGCGCTAATGACGAAATTTAGTTTTAGTGAACGACAAGCCGTTGCAATTTTAGAAATGCGTCTACAGCGATTGACCGGTTTAGAACGAGATAAAATCGATAACGAATTGGCTGAATTAAATAAAACAATCGATTGGTTGAAGTTTGTATTATCTGACGTGAAGGAAATATTTAAAATTATTGTTACTGAACTAGAAGATATCAAAAAGCGCTTTAACAACAAACGTAGAACTCAAATATCTGGAGATTTGGAAGACATTGAGGATGAGGACTTAATCGCAGATGAAAAAATGATCGTGACCGTGACAAACACGGGTTACATTAAAAGAATTTCTCCTGACGAATATCGAGTGCAAAAACGTGGAGGCAAAGGTCTTAAAGGTATGGAGACTCGCGAGCTAGATTATGTCACTGATATTTTTACAGCTTCAACCAAGACTACACTTTTAATATTTACTGATAAGGGAAAAGTATTCTGGTGTAAGGTGCACAAACTGCCATTAGGATCCAGAGCTTTCAAAGGTAAGGCTATTGCGAATGTTGTACAGTTGTCGAACAATGAAAAAGTAATGTCTATCTTGCCAATTGAAGAATATTCATCTGATAAATTTGTAGTTATGCTGACGGCCCATGGAATTATTAAAAAGACACCTCTAGATTTATTTTCAAATCAAAGAACAGCGGGCATTATTGCACTGACTACTGATCTAGACGACTATGTTATGGATGTTAAAATTTCCAATGGTGAAAGCGATATTTTTATTGCGACCAAAGAGGGAATGTCTATCCGGTTCAACGAAGCTGATGTTCGCGCAATGGGACGAAGTGCTCGTGGCGTGAAAGCGATAACACTTGGTAAAAATGATACCGTTGTTAGTATGTCTATAATTGAAAAAAATACGAAAGATACAATTTTGATGGTGACAGAGTTGGGATATGGAAAACGCTCGACAACGGATGAATATCGAATTCAAAGTCGTGGCGGTGTTGGAATCATCACACAAAAAACCAGCGATAAGGTTGGTTTTGTTGTAGGAGCTTCAAAAGTATCTGAGTCACAAGAATTGATTTTAAGTACGGATAAAGGACAAGTTATTCGCACTCGAATTAATGAGATTTCTATTATTGGTAGAAACACTCAAGGTGTTCGTTTGATGAATTTAGATAGTACAGAAGAAAAAATCACAGGATTTGCAATCATAGAGGCCGATGAAGAGGAAACAGCTACTTCTAATATTAGCGATATTCACTAGTTGGATTTTGAGCTCCTGTACTAAATCAGAACAGGAGCTTAAAGAAGCTAGATCTTATTTAGATAAGGGTCAATTTAGAACCGCCATTTCCTATTATGATATGGCTATCACAAGATATGAAGATTCAGAATTAAGTCTGTTGGCTGCTCGAGAGGCAGCCAGGGTTAGCCTATTTGAAATAAAAGATTATAAAAAAGCGGCTGAATATTTTTCATATTTGGTTTTACGCTCAAGCGATTACAAAGAACGAATTTTATCGCAAAAACAAATCACTAATATTTATTTCGATCATTTATCTGATTATCCAAAATCAATAATTGAATTGAATAAGTTAATTAACATGTTGGAAGACCCGATTGAAAAAAATCAACTGAAAATTAAATTGGCTCGAGCGTACTACTATCAGAATGATTTTACTCAAGCCGAAAACGAAGTGAACGACTTGTTGATCGGAAACATTACTGAAGAAGTGCGCTTCGAACTGTTGATGCTGAAAGGAAATATTCGACTTGGTAAACGCAATTTATCTGGTGCTGCCGAAGTTTTTAAAGAAGTTCTTGTTAAGTTCCCAGTACGTGCCAAAAAAGAAAATGTTGGATTAACATTAGCTGTTTGTTATGAAGAAATGAAAGATTATAAAAGTGCTATAGGGACATTGGAGCAGATAAAAGACACGCACCCTACTCCAGAATATATTGCTCTTAGAATTAAGAAATTAATTGAACGACAAAAAAATCAACCTGGTGCTAAAGGGTTTCGAAAATGATCAAGGTTCCTAAAGATAAAAAATCATATCAAGCCCTAGCAGTCGGTGCAGAGCTAGTTGGAACTGTACTAGGAGCCGCCATTATTGGTTCTTATGTCGACAAATATTTTGATAAAGGTGGGTTAATAACATTTGGTTTTATCATTATCGGGTTTGCTACATATATAACCACCTTGATCAGGAGATCAAAATAATGGGTCCAATTTTTTTAACTACATTTGCTGCTGGATTATTAATAAGTGGTGTAAGTATTTTCTTAATGCCACCAGAAGTAGCATTGTCCATAGTTTCAGGATATGGTTTGATGTTTTTAAATATGCTTTTGTTGACTGGCATTTGGAAGTTGGTTTATCGCAAAAAAAAGGTTGCCCTCTTTGGGACCGTTGTTGTAATAAAAAGCGTAATTTTATTGGGATTAGTTTATTTAGCACTAAAAAGTCCAAAGATTGACCCTAGGTGGTTTTTTCTAGGTTTATCTGGGTATTTTTTAGTTATTGTGGTTAGTAGTCTAATAAAAACTCTGCTATCGAAGGAATAAAACATGTCAGCATTTAATTTGACACAGTTAATACCAAATGTTGGACCAGAATATGCTCATGTAGCTACTTTTGGCATTGCTTCAGCTGTCTTATTGGTAACAGGCCTTAGGGCACGAGCCGCATTAGGTACTGGTGAAAGCTCTGTAATGCCATCTAGCCGGTTTTCTGTAAGGGGTTTGATAGAACTAATCACCGAATACATAGACGGCCTGTGTACCTCCGTTATAGGAGAACATGGTCGCAAATTCACACCTTTCTTTGCAGCATTATTTACCTTTATTTTATTTAATAATTTGATTGGCCTACTTCCGGGAATGACTCCGGCTACAGAAAACCTAAATACGACATTTGCAATGGGTGTATTTATTTTCATTACCTATAATTTTTTAGGCTTTAAAGAAGCAGGATTAGGTTATTTGAAACATTTTTGGGGACCGTTTTTTGGATTAGGCGGATTGTTAGTAGTATTAGAGCTGATTTCTCACCTAGTGCGTCCAATGAGCTTGGGTCTGCGTTTAGGATTCGTATTATTAGGTGATCATACGGTTATGGGTGTGGCGTATAGTATTTTGCCAATTGGGTTACCATTGCCGTTTTATTTGTTGGGCTTGATTGTTTGTTTCATTCAAGCTTTAGTTTTTACTTTGTTATCAATGGTTTATGTCGGAATGGCGACAGCACACCATCATTAGTCACAACGGAAAAAGAAGGAGATATATATGAAAATGAATAAGGTATTAGCAGCAACTGCTGTATTAATGACAGCTGGATCTGCATTCGCACAAGAGGCTGGACATGTTGCCGCTCAAGCTACTGCTGCTGGAATCACTGATAAAGGTATTTTAGCTTTAGCAGTTGGTTTAGGATTAGGTTTAGCTGGTTTTGGTGCCGCTTCTGGACAAGGTAAAGCTGCTACTGCTGCTTTAGAAGGTATCGCAAGAAATCCAGCAGCTGCTGAAAAAATCCAAACTCCATTGATCTTATCTTTGGCGTTCATGGAAGCTATCGCTCTTTACGGTCTTGCATTAGCATTCGTATTGAAATAGTTTTTATAAATTATTTTTCAAATATAAAAAAGCTCAGCCTAATTAGCTGGGCTTTTTTATTTTGTAGGATTGATAAAATTTAAAGGTATTTATTAACTACAGATTCAATATCAGACTGAATGGACTGTAACCCTTCCTGAGTATTAGATTCATATCTTAATACCAGTACTGGCTGCGTATTTGAAGCACGCGCCAGAGCCCAACCATTCTTAAAACTAATGCGAACTCCATCTATTAAATTCGTTTGATATGAACTGTCGGATGGTTTCGAAAATTTTTCTTTCAACTTTTCGACGATCAGTTGTTTCTTTTCCTCGGTCGTGTCCACTCTTAATTCAGGTGTATTATAAGCCATTGGTAATCCAGCCAATAATTCAGGAATCGTCTTACCTGTTTCGGATAAGATTTCGCATAATCTTAATGCGGCATAAAGTGCATCATCATATCCATAATTACGATCTGAGAAAAATACATGTCCTGACATTTCTCCACCAAAGGGAGCTTTTTCAACTTTAATTTTTTCTTTAATCAAGGAATGTCCAGTCTTCCACATAATTGGTAAGCCACCCAGTTTTTTAACATCAGCAAACAAGCGATCAGAACATTTCACATCGCCGATAATTTTTGCGCCTGGATTTTTTCCAATAATGCTACGACTGATAATTACCATGAGTTCGTCGCCGTAAACCATGCGGCCCGTGTGATCGACAATACCAATTCGATCAGCATCACCATCGAAACCAATACCGACAACAGCCCCTTCTTTAAGAACCTGTTGTTTTAAGTGAACTAAGTTTTTTTCAACAGTAGGATCTGGATGATGATTTGGAAATAATCCATCTGGTTTTTCGAATAGAATAGTAGGATTTAATCCAACAGATGAAAATAAATCCTTAACGATGCAGCCGGCAGCCCCGTTACCACAATCCAAAACAACCTTGATCGGCTTAATTTGACCAAATTCTTTTTTATAGCGCTCTAAGTATTGTGGAAAAATATTGTGCTTAACTTCACTGCCTTGTCCTTTTTGAAATTCTCCTTTTTGAATGATTCTTAGTAACTCTTGTATTTCATCACCAAAAATAGTGCCCTGTCCGACACTGATTTTGAATCCATTGTATTCTGGTGGATTGTGACTGCCGGTAATCATCAAGGCACCATTTAAAAAATCCAATCCAAAAGTAGCATAATAAGATATTGGTGAGGTTACTAAGCCCAGATAATAAACTTCTGCGCCTGATTCTTGTAATCCCCGTGAAAGACTTTCTTTGATCTCAGAGGCACTTAACCTTGCATCGTGACCAAGAGCCACCTTTGGATTTTTGATGCCTTTCTTAATGAATAAATATTGGCAATATGCTTTTCCAAGAAGGTAAGCAAAGTCCTTATCAAATTGTGAGTTGTAAACACCGCGAATGTCGTATTCTCTAAAAATTACCGGTTGAAACATTTTTTACTCCTTTTAAGGCATATCTAATTGCCTTCAGCATTGAACGATGATTAGCGATATTCTTTCCAAAAATATCTTTCGCTGTACCATGATCTACCGAACATCTAAATATTGGCAACCCCAAGGTTACATGAACCCCATCGTCAAAACCATGAACCATTTTAAATGGAATTAGCCCTTGATCATGATAAAGACAAACATAAAATGAAGTTTTCTTTTGTAGCTGTTTTGAAAAAGCCACATCGGGCACAACAGGTCCAACCACATTTAACGTGTTTTTCTTGAATTCCTTCAGTACTGGGATCAAAATTTTTTGTTCAAAATGACCAATCAATCCTTGATCGCCAGCGTGTGGATTTAAACCCAATACTTGTACTAATTTCCGTTTATTCTTATGTGATTGCACGAGGGCCAAGTTGATGGCTTGCCTAAGTTTAGATTTATCTAACTGTTTTTCAACTTGTTGAATGGGAACGTGACCTGTAACCAACAGAACATTAAAGTGTTTGCCAATAAAAGCCATATAAGCAGTTTTTGTGTGGGTGATTCGTTTCAGGATATCTGTATGACCTATATCTTTAAAACCAGCACGTTTAATTTCAGTTTTAGAAAGTGGACCAGTTACTAAAGCCTGCGCTTGATTTAGATAAATACACTTAGCTGCTTCTTCAACCCAAGAAGCTGGTGAGTGTGAATTTTTAATGATGATGAGTTGTTGTCGCCCAGTCTTTAACGTCAAAGCCTGAGTCAGCGACGTCACAAAAGTTATTTCGTACTTTGACGCCAAAAGTTTTAAGTGTTTTAGCTCACCCCGACTGTGAACAAACACGATTATCTGTGTGCTAGTTGGTATTTTTATATATTGTAGTGCTTTACAGGTCACCTCAAGGCCAATGCCATCAAAGTCACCCGTTGTAATAATAATTTTTTTCACGTCTTATTAATTTTAATAAAAGATTCTTCGCGCTTAGATTCCAACCAGGATTTAAAATATTTTTGAAATGACTTTTCAAATAACTCGGCTCTAATTTTTTCTTTTTCTTTTTCAAAACTTGGATCCGAAACAAGTTTTTTAGATAGTACCTTCAAGATATGTACAGCCGATTTTGTTGCGACGACAGTTGAAAATTCACCGGCGTTTAGGTTCTTAACCGCTGTTTCCATTTCTTTTGAAAACTCCCCAGCTTTAAAAACCCCTAGCACACCACCAGCGGTAAAGTTAGGATCTTCACTGTTTTGTTCAGCCAACACCTCAAATGACTCGCCTGCTGCTAGTTTTGCTAAAACTTTTTTAGCGCGCTCTGTAGCTCCAGCCACACCACCCTTTTTAGGATTAAAAAATATGTGAGCTAAAGAGTACTCGTACACACCAAGATTTGAATTTGGAAATAATTTTGCATAAGTCGCAGCAACATCATCATCAGATACGCGAACTTTGGATGAAACCTCCGCCTCAATTAATGACTGGCGTTCTATGCGGGTTTTCATAAAATCCTGATATTCCGAAACAGACAAACCCTGTCCTTTAACTGCATTTAACAGATCAGCTTTAGACATATTATTTCGTTTTGCATGGTCTTTGATTTCTTGATCGACACGTTCCATAGTAACAGACAATGATAATCGTTTTACTTCTGAATCTAATATTTTTTCATTTATTAAATAATTTAGCTGAGCATCTTTATCTTTTTTTAATGACTCAATTTTTTCTCCCATTAAAAGCATTTCGTCGATTAAGCCGGCTTGATCTAGTTTGTTAGAAAAATTTCTAATTTCGGACTCTAAAACAACCTCGTTATTAACAATTGCAGCGACCTTATCTACTAATTCACCGCCAGCCCAAACTTGAACAGTTGAAAAAATCGCAAAGACAATAATGAATTTAATTAATTTATTTTTTTTCATCGACTTTTCCTTTGGTTTCCACAGTTATATTCTTGATTAAATCAACATTTTTAAAAACTTTTCCAGAACGAATTTGCTTATCCAGCCACTCAGTAAACATAGCTTGTTCTTTTTGAGCTAAGTAACTGGATAAAATTACACCCCGAACCTCTTGAAAAGTTAAATAACCTGCAGGTTCTTTCTTGTCGACTTTAAAAATATGAAAGCCATAACTACTTTCTAAAACCGGACTGATTCCGCCAATAGGAAGCGCAAAGGCTTTATCAAAAATATCTACACTATTTTTTTCGATCCATCCTACCAAACCACCATTTTTAGCCTCGGGTGAAACTGAATATTTTTTAGCTAATTCAATAAAGTCTTTCTTTTTAAGTTCTTCTTTGACAGATTCAGCCTTTGCCAGATCATCCAACACAATTTGTCTAAGATATATTCGCTCTTTGCGTTTATATTTTTCTTTATTTGCATCGAAAATTCTTTGAAGATCTGCCTCTGATGGTTTTTGAATTTTATCTTGAAAAGATTGAAATAATTTTTGATTTAAGATCGTATCCGTTAGGTCTTCTTTCCACTTTGCAAACGAGATGCCTTCTGTTGCTAGGCTATTACGAAAAGAATAATCATCAGGAAAAGAGGAGCGAACTTTATTGATCTCTTTGTCTAACTCAGATTCGCTGACCGTAATGCCGACGCTTGAGCAATAATCACGAATTAGTATTTTTATGATATACTGACTAACAATTTCTTCTTTAGAACGACTCACTATGTTCGGATCTTTTGCCTCTAGCGAATTAAAATTTTTTAAACGTCTAGCTAAATCTTCAGAGAATTCTTTGGCGGTCAGGCTTGTCTTGTTAACCGTAAGAACTGGTGAGGTCGATGTTTTTTTATTTTCAAAAGTACATCCCACCAAGAATGTTAAGCCCACCGCCAAGCTGCAGACACTTTTTCGGAGTCTTAATATCGATATTACATTTTGAAAATTAAAAAGGCCCCCACAGGAGGGCCCTTTATTTGTTTTTCTAAGCACAACTATCCTGTTCTGTTGCTAATTCTCGAATTTATGAAATCAATTTAAAAGTTCTGAAAACTTAACTGAAATCAACTTCGAGTTAAAACCTAACAGAGCTTTACAGGTGATAACCTGAAGCTGTTAATTTTTATTCAATCAGCTTTGTATTTTTTTGTATCTTATAACCTTTTTTAACAGTTTCAAAGTAACTGTTAAAAATCTCTTTACGTTTTTCATCGAACACAGCTCCGCGAATAGTTCGCTTATTCGCATCCTGGTAGCCACGTTTACCTAACATCTTAATTATGTGAAAGCCAAACTGAGTTTCTATGATTCCCTTAAGTTCCCCTGTTTTCATTGAAACTACAGCTTCATACAAATTAGGAACGATAGTCACACGATTTTGCCAACCTACATCACCACCGGATTGCTTACTTACAATGTCATCACTATAAATTTTGACTAATTCTTCAAATGGACGCTTACTTTTTTTAATCTCTTCCCAGTTTTCAACAGCACGTTTTTTGGCTTCAGCACGCTGCTCAGGTGTAGAGCCTGGCTTAGTGATAATTAAAATATGCGCAAACCGAACGTCAGGATTTTTTTTATAGTAAGATTCCATATCGCCCTCGGTGACGACGATCTTTGAAACCTTATCAGCTAACTCTTTTTCTAAAAGAGTTTTATATAATTCCTGTTTGATTCGCTCTTGATAAATTGGATCTTGAGAAACTTTCTTTTTTTCAGCCTCTTGAACGCCAACTTCAAAGCGGATTAAATCTTCAAGAAACTGTTCTTTAGTTGGTGGATTTGGTGGCGCCTGTGCTCGAACTTCCGCAAACTTCTTATTAAACTCTTCTAAAGTAATTTTTTTATTACCGACCGTTGCTACAGCTTCATCTTTTTGCGCCCAGCTTGAAGATACCAAAAAAATCAAAGTTAACGAGAGCGCCAGTTTTTGGAAAAAATCCATTTTCATAAACCATCCTTGTATGAAAAATATGTATGATTTAGGCTACTAAAGGCTCAGGATCACTGCAAATTCTTTAAAGCCATCCCTTTCGCTTGATGCATGGCGACAGACATTTTCTGAGCTAATTCTTCAGAACGAGGATCTTCCATTTTAGTAACAGGATTTAATGATTCTGCCCAATAAATAGTTAACTTTGCAAAAGGCTTAGGTAAAAAAGCTTTATTCCATGATTTTTCGAATACCCATTTACGGTCACACGCCACCCCAGCGCAAAATATATATCCACCGCGATCTGCTATTAAACGACTGAGTTCGAACACCCCAGGTTTAATTTGATAAATGGGGCCCTTAGGACCATCAACTGCAAAACTAGTATTGTATCCCTGTCGAGCCAATCGAACAATACCCTTCAGAGCATTGACAGCACCACGGGTTGATGAGCCCCTAGAAGTCATTCCACCCGATAATCGAATAAACGTATCAATCATCTCACCATCTTTAGAGGTGGAGGTAATCGTTGCGATTCTGTATTTTCTAACTAAGGACAATAACGGAATTTCATCGCCGTGCCAGTGGGCAAAAATAACGGGAGTGTTATTTTTTAAACAAGCCTGAAGAAAAACGGGTTCGATGATACGAACCCGCCAAGTACTAGACAATAATTTATAAATGATCCAAATTATGAAACCTAAAAATTTTTGTTTCATCGACACCTATTTATGCAATGCCTTTTTAAATTCTTCTGTCAATTTTGGAATAACATCAAATAAGTCTCCCACAATACCATAAGTGGATTTTTGAAAAATCGGAGCATTAGGATCATTATTAATAGCAACAATCACCTTACTACCACTCATTCCGGCTAAATGTTGAATGGCTCCAGATATACCAACGGCTATATATAAAGTAGGTGCGACAGTTTTTCCAGTTTGTCCAACTTGCATTTGATGACTTACCCAGCCCGCATCAACAACAGCGCGAGAAGCTCCAACGGTCGCTCCCAAAACATCAGCCAGATCGTTTAATAATTTAAAATTGCCTGCTTCTTTTAACCCACGACCACCAGAAACGATTATATTCGCCTCAGTAAGATCTAATTTTTCACTCGCGCCCTTAACAATATTCTGGATGATATAATTTAGATCTAATTTTTTAAGAGGATATTCCTTAACAGCAACAGCTGTTGCCTCGACAAATGTTTCAACAGGCAATTGATTAGCACGCATCAACACAATGGAAGGTGAACCTGTCAGCTCCACAGTTGAAAGCGATTTACCAGAATAAATCGGCTTTTTTACTTTGGCACCATTTGGAGTGATTTCAACAGCAACGCAATCAACAGCTATAGCGCAATCAACAGCAGCGGCGATTTTTGGAAATAAATCTTTACCCAAAGAAGACGCTGAGGCCAAAACAACGGTTGGCGAGACTTCTTTTAAGATTTCCAACCATTGAGCCGCAAAAAGATCAGCATTGTAGTTATCAAGCGCATCCGATTTTACTAAATGTAAGGACTTGATTCCATATTTTGCAACTTCATTTGCGAATTGATCTACATGCCCACCAAAAGCAACTGCGTGCGCTTCGGCCCCAGATTTTTTTGCAAATGTTAATAACTCCAAAGAGCTGCGTTTTAGATTTTTACCACTTTGTTCTAAAAAGATTAAAATTTTACTCACTGTGGGCTCTCCTTATAATACTTTAGCTTCATCGCGAAGTAGTTTTACTAATTCTGTTACCTGAGCGACGCTATCCCCGCCTAGTAATTTAACAGCCGTTTTATCTGATGGTAATTCAATCGAAAGAATTTTTGTTTTTCCAGAAAGACTTACGCCAAGAGTAGCTCCATCAATTTCTTTCATGACCTTCTTTTTTGCTTTCATGATACCAGGTAAACTGGCATATCTTGGCATATTTAGTCCCTTATTGGCAGCGATGACCATTGGTCCCTTCAACTGCACGACCTCTTTAGATCCACCCTCGACATCACGTTCAACAATGGTGCTTGAACCCTGAATTTGAATTTTTGAAATAACTGTCGCACTACTAATACCCAATAATTGAGCTGTCATTTGCGGTACAGAAGAGGCGTTGTCATCTATTGCTAATTTACCAGTAAGAATTAAATCAAAACCACCTTCAGCCTTAATTGCGGCGGCTAATACTTGAGATGTTGTCAGTGCATCCAGGTTTTCAGGAGCGTCAACTAAAATACCCTCGTCAGCTCCCATCGCTAAAGCTGTACGAACAGCTTCGACCGTTCGCTTTTTTGGGCCAACGCTGATCACATGAACAATGCTACCAGGATTAGCATCGCGAGTTTTAATGGCCTCTTCAATGGCGTACTCATCATAAGGATTAACCACCCACTTAATTCCGTTGGAATCGATGGAGGTATTATCTGCTGCGATTTTAATTTTTGTTTCCGTGTCAGGAACCTGTTTTACACAAACCAGAATTTTCATTTTTTCACCTCGTGTTTTGTTCTTCGATTTATCGTCGAAGTCTAGGTTGGAAGTAAAACATTAATTGGTTAATTAACATGATGCTTCAGCTAGACAAAAAAATTGTAAGGGCTTACAAGTAAAAATGAAATGAAAATTTACAAAGGAGCAAAATGATATGAGTGCAAAGGCAGCAGCAAAGCCATTTCTTCTGACTAGCATTGGGAAGAAATATTTAATGGGAGTCACCGGGCTAATTTGGTCAGGATTTGTTTTAACTCACATGATAGGGAATTTGTTAATTTTTGTAGGAGCAGATGCCTACAATTCTTATGGTCATGCTTTAACAAGCGGCTATTTGATTTACGCAGCCGAGGCCTTATTGGTGTTCGCTTTGTTGAGTCATGTGTTCATGGGAATTCGCTTAACAATTGAAAATCGCAAGGCCCGCGGAGACAGTCGCTACGCCATGACTCCAAATGGTAGCAAGGGATCGTCGTTAGCATCTAGAACGATGGCCGTTCAAGGTTCTGTTATATTATTTTTTGTCATCTCTCACTTAGCTGGTTTTAAATTCGGGACACATTACGAAACGACAGTTAATGGTGTAGTGATGCGCGATTTATACCGATTGATATTAGAGGTTTTTAAGCAACCGGGTTTTGTATTTTGGTATGCAGTCAGTTTGTTATGCCTTGGCTTTCATCTAAGCCACGGGGTAGGATCAATTTTTCAATCTTTTGGGTTAAAGAATCAAAGATCTGCAGCCATGATTTCAAAAATTAGTATAGCCTATGCCATTATTGTGGTTCTAGGATTTTTATCACAACCCTTTTACGTTTATTTCATCGCAGGATAAGGAATTAATATGTCATCAAAATTAGACAGCAAAGTACTAGATAGTAAAGTTCCAGGTGGATCGATAGAAAATATTTGGGATGATCACAAGTTTCACAGTAAACTAGTCAATCCTGCTAATAAAAGAAAACACTCCGTCATTGTAATTGGTACCGGATTAGCCGGCGCCAGTGCAGCCGCCTCTTTAGGAGAGCTTGGCTATAAAGTAAAAGCATTTTGCGTGCATGAAAGTCCTCGTCGCGCCCACTCGGTGGCAGCACAAGGTGGTATTAATGCGGCTAAGGCTTATAAAAATGATGGAGACAGTGTCTATAGACTTTTCTATGACACTGTTAAAGGTGGGGACTTTAGAGCACGTGAGGCGAATGTTTATCGACTTGCACAAATTTCTACTTCGATTATCGATCATTGCGTAGCTCAAGGTGTTCCATTTGCGCGTGAATATGGCGGACTATTATCAAACAGATCATTTGGTGGTGCCCAGGTTTCTCGTACTTTCTATGCTCGTGGGCAAACTGGCCAACAATTATTGTTAGGTGCGTATTCGGCAATGATGAGACAAGTCGACAAAAAACAGGTGGAGCTTTTATATCGTCGTGAAATGCTGGATTTAGTAATTATTGATGGCAAAGCTCGCGGTGTTGTTGTTAGAAATCTACTAACGGGAGCCATCGAATCCCACGAAGCCGATGCTGTTGTAATGGCAACAGGCGGATATTCGAATGTGTTTTTCTTATCAACTAATGCAATGGCTTGTGCTGTTACGGCAGCTTGGAAGGCGCACAAAAAAGGAGCCTTCTTTGCTAACCCTTGCTTCACACAAATTCATCCAACTTGTATTCCTGTTTCTGGTGACATTCAGTCAAAATTGACTTTGATGTCGGAATCATTAAGAAACGATGGTCGAGTTTGGGTTCCAAAAACTCAAGGCGACAAGCGTCCGCCATCACAAATTCCTGATGCCGAAAGAGATTATTATCTGGAAAGAATTTACCCATCGTTTGGCAACTTAGCTCCTCGTGATATCGCCTCTAGACAAGCAAAATTTAGAGTTGATGAAGGTCGCGGTGTTGGTCCGTCTGGACTAGCGGTCTATTTGGACTTTAGAGATTCTATCGGGCGACTTGGTAAATCGACGATCAGTGAAAAGTACGGAAATTTATTTGAAATGTACGAAAAAATCACAGGTGAAAATCCATATGAATTACCTATGAGAATTTATCCAGCTCCCCACTACACAATGGGTGGCTTGTGGGTAGATTATAACCTACAAAGTACGATCCCTGGATTGTTCGTATTGGGAGAGGCTAACTTTTCTGATCACGGCGCTAATAGATTGGGTGCATCTGCATTAATGCAAGGATTGGCAGACGGCTATTTTATTATTCCGTATACTCTTGGAAATTATTTAGCGAGCGAAAAAATTTCTGCTGTATCAACAACACATGATTCGTTTAAAGCTTCTGAAAATACAGTGAAAAATGAAATCAACAAAATGATGTCCATCAAGGGAAATCGCACAGTAGATAGTTTTCACAAAGAGCTTGGCCGCGTGATGTGGGAAAACTGTGGGATGTCTAGAAATACAGATGGATTACAGAAAGCCTTACAAGCTATTCCAAAAATCAAAGAAGAGTTTTGGTCAAATGTGAAAATTACTGGCGAAGCTAATTATATGAATCCCGAATTGGAAAAAGCAGGACGCGTGGCTGACTTTTTAGAATTGGGTGAGTTGATGTGTCGCGATGCTTTGGAAAGAAAAGAATCATGTGGCGGGCATTTCCGTGAGGAGTATCAAACTCCAGACAACGAGGCTTTGCGTGATGATGTCAACTTCTGTCATGTTTCTGCATGGGAGTATCAAGGGCCGAATCAAAAACAGAACCTACACAAAGAAGACTTGAAGTTCGACAACGTCAAGCTGGCGGCTAGGTCTTATAAGTAAAATAATTCACAAGCCCGCTAGGATGTGGGTTTGTAAGAACAATTTGATAAAATTTTTATTTTAAAAAAGGAATAAAAAATGGCTGGAATTTTTGGAAAATTAATTAATTTAAAACTAAAAGTATGGCGTCAAAAAAGCACAAAAGATTCTGGTTCTTTTGTTGAATATGAAGCCAGCGGTGTTTCCACTGATGCATCTTTTTTGGAGATGCTAGATCAAGTGAATGAAAAACTGGTTATCAAGGGCGAGGAACCCATCGCGTTCGATCATGACTGCCGTGAGGGAATTTGTGGTAGCTGTGGCTTTATGATTAATGGGAATGCCCATGGACCTCAAAAAAGCACGACGGTTTGTCAGTTACATATGCGACAATTCAAAGATGGTGAAACAGTGGTATTGGAACCTTGGAGAGCGCAAGCATTTCCTATCTTAAAAGATCTTGTAGTTGATCGTTCTGCTTTTGATCGCGTGATATCGTCGGGGGGATATATTTCTGTCGATACCGGTAATGCAGTCGATGCAAACTCTCTTCCTGTTCCTAAGCCAGATGCCGACGAGGCTTTTGCTTCAGCTGCGTGTATTGGTTGCGGAGCCTGTGTGGCCTCTTGTAAAAATGCGTCTGCAATGTTGTTTGTTTCTGCGAAAGTGTCTCATATGGCTTTGTTGCCTCAGGGACAAGTGGAAGCAAAAGAGCGCGTGGCTCATATGGTGGCACAGATGGATGCAGAAGGTTTTGGATCATGCACTTCAACGGGAGTATGTGAAGTGTCTTGTCCAAAAGATATAAGTCTTGCAAATATCGCTAGAATGAATCGCGAATTATTAAAATCAGCTCTATTTAGAAAAGAAGGAGCTAAGGGCGACGGGATTTAACAATCGAATTTAAATCCATTTACTTGATTGCTTGGTCAACGAAGTAATCGGATTTAGTGTGAATTGATTTTGTTAATCGAATAAACTTCAGTTACTACAAGAATAAGAAGAACTTATTTACCAACAAGTGATAGGTCTAGTTTTTTAAAAACTAGACCTATTTTTTTATCTCTCACAAACTTTTCTTTTGCATAAAAAAAACACATTGGTACCATTTTGGTACTGAGCTTAGTAAGAGCTTTTAACCACCATTCCCAAGGAGGATTCATGGGAGTTCACGGAAGAATCGCAGGCCAAATTATTACGGCTGGATTATTAGGACTATTGTCTGTTTCGGTACAAGCTAAAGAAGTCGAAGCCGTACCTGGAGAATACATCGTTAAATTGAAAAATTCAGTTAACGTTATGTCGATGCAATCATTAGGTCAGTCGCTTCACGCATATGTTAAAAGCACTATACCTACTGGAAACTTAGTTGTTGTTAAAAGACCTGTGGTTGAGATGTATGGATCTGCCATCAAGTCTTTGTCGCAAAATCCAAATGTTGAATATGTTGAGCCTAACTATATTTACCGTGCAGAAAAAACTCCGAATGATCCTGATTTTGGAAAATTGTGGGGACTAAAAAACATTGGGCAAACTGACGGTAATCAATTGGGGATTAGTGGGGTTGATATCGATGTGGAAAAAGCTTGGGATATTACGACAGGATCAGATGATGTACTTGTTGCTGTAATTGATACCGGAGTAGATTATACTCATCCTGATTTAGCAGAGGCAACGTACACGAATGAAGCCGAAGCAAATGGAAAAGCCGGTGTTGACGACGATAAAAACGGTTATGTTGATGACGTGCATGGTATGAACTTTGTGGAAGCCAGCAAGCCCACTAATTTATCGTTGGATGATCACGGACATGGATCACATTGCTCTGGAACTATTGGCGCCAGAGGTAACGATGGTAAAGGCATTGTAGGTGTAAATTGGAATGTTAAAATTTTACCAGTTAAATTTTTAAGTAAAGATGGTGGTGGTTCTTTAGAAGGTGCAATTAAAGCGATTGATTATGCGACAAAAATGAAAGCACGTATCATGAGTAACTCTTGGGGTGGTGGCGGTGAATCACAAGCTCTTAAGGAGGCTATTCAAAGAGCCAATGCTGCTGGCGCATTATTTATTGCAGCTGCTGGTAACGACTCTGCTAATAATGATCAAAACCCTCACTTCCCGTCTAACTATAATGTTCCAAATGTTGTTTCTGTGGCCGCCCTTGATAACAAAGGTAACTTAGCTTCATTTTCGAACTATGGAAAGAAGACCGTTCATGTGGCCGCACCTGGGGTTAACGTATATTCGACAGTTGTAGGTGGTTATGATTCCTATTCTGGAACATCAATGGCAACTCCACATGTATCTGGTGTTGCAGCCTTGATTGCTGCAGCTGAGCCGAACCTAACTAATCTAGAATTAAAATCAAGATTAGTGGGAACAACTCGTCCGATGGCTACCATGAAATCTAAAGTATCTTCTGGTGGGTTGGTTAATGCGTACTTAGCATTGACAAATCAAATGGCTCCACCAGATGCAAATGATCCTGCTAATTGGACTTCACAAACAGCGAACTACTCGACCCCACATCCTTATAACAAAGGCGAAAAGCGTGAGTTTGAAATCCGCGTTGCTGGCGCTAAAGAAATTGCATTGTACTTTTCTAAATTCGATACCGAAAGAGGATATGATTTAGTTAAATTTTATGATGCTAAAGGTGCTCAAGTTGGTGTGATGTCAGGTAATAACGATGAATCCTATTCACAAACCTTTACTGGCGATTATGTGAAAGTTGTATTTACGGCTGATGATACTGTTAATAAATACGGATTCGATATTTCTAAAATTTCATATAGATAAACTTTCTACATTAAAAACAAAATTTAAGTAAGATTGGATTTGATAAGGCCTGCAGTTAGTAGGCCTTATCTTTTAAATTGCAGTATCTGTTGTTGCTTCAGCTTTAAGGACAACATTACTTAAAGCAAAAAAGACGCCTTTTTATTTAAGTTCCCTTGCGGTTCTTTCGACGAAATCTGAAATTTTTAAACTGATGTAATCAGGAAAATCCAATTGCGAACAATGGGAACCATAAGGAATAGTCACAAATTCTGATCCCACTACGGCGTGGTGTAATTCGTGTTGAAACTTCATTGGAGTAATAGAGTCTTTGTCCCCACTTAATATCAATGTTGGTGCAGTAATTTTTTTTGCAACATCAAGTCCATCAAACGAAATCATATCTTCAAAGTAAGACAAGAAAACCCGCAACGGAACCTGTGATACACCCTTGGCGTAAATTTCTATATCTTTAAATTGAGTGAGTTCTAAATTAAACCCCCCCATTAAGCCTGAGGCGATCATTGAAATCGGATTATTTATGGAAGCCTGCCAGATAGAATCAAAAAGAATTGGGTTTGAATCATAATTCGATTTAATCCAATAAAATAATTTTTCAAAAATATCTAATCCGAACATTCCTTTGATTGGATTTTTCGCAAACCCATTTACAAAAATCAGTGATTTAAAAATTTGAGGATATAACTCATAAGCTTTTAAAATTACCTGTGCGCCAAAGCTGTGTCCTACAATGTGAGCCTTCTTAATGTTTAATTCGCGAAGCAGGTGTGATAAATCTTTACCAAGACTTTCTAAACTAAGAGATCCTACATTCATTGGCACATCGCTTTTATGATGACCACGCAAATCGTAGCAAATAACTTTGTGTTTTTTAGACAGTTCTTCAATTTGAAAATGCCAGTGATTGATCAAGCAAGCGATGCCATAAATAAGCACGATCGGCTCACCTTCACCTCGGACTTCGTAATAAATTTTTGTTCCATCATAGCTGCGAAAGTACGAATTAAAAACTGAGCTCATTTTTCGTTATGTATCCTAACCTCTATTTTATTTGTTCCAAATTCGATGACATCTTTATGATTCAACTTTTCGGAGGAAACAATACTTCCATTTAATTTAATTTTCACTGTATCAGAGGTTGTTAAAATAGGCTCACCTTGGTCATCTGGACCAATGGTAAAACATAAATCTGGCAAACTAGGATCTGATAATTCCAAGTCTAGACACTGAAAACCGACACTGCGAGGACCGTAACCCAACACGAGTTCCTTTTCGGCATCTGGACCTTGTGTGAAAGCTAATATCAATGGTTGTTGAAACGCGCGAATATGGCTGGGTTCAGTTGAGTTAGAGATATTCAGACGTGGAACTGTTTTTTTTAAATAATGATCCCAGGGTAAAAGTTTTTCATTTTTGGGCGCAGGTTTAAGCTCTACCTTTTCCTCTTCGCGAACGATTCGAGGTGCCTCAACACCCTCTTTGTGCGGGGTGGCAATTTTCAAATTGACGGCTTTTTTTTCTAACTGACGTGGGTTTGTGGTAGATGCATTTTTATCTGTAGTAAAGGCAGGTTTTGCTAGGTCAGCCTGTGTGTCACTAAACCGAAAAGTATTTTTTCCCAGTATGAATTGAGTTCCCTGCGCCAAAATAATTTGTGGGACACGAACATTTTTAAACTTAATGCCATTGGAAGAGTCCCTATCTACAAGCAATAGTTGACCTTTTTCATTAACAGCTACTTCAGCATGAAGGGCAGATACTTTAGGGTCATTTAACAAATGGGTGCCCTGCACTCGTCCGAAAGTATCACCGGGTTGTATTGTTATTTTTCGACCTTTTTCGGGTCCATCTATGATTTCTAAAATGAATGACATAAAAATATTCTACATAGTTTTATAAGCCTTGAGAATCATTAAAAAACATGGTACCCCTGCCCTCTAAATATACAAGCAAACCATAACCTTGCTAGACCAATTTCTGGTCCGGCTTTACCCGAAAGGAACTATATGGCAACACCAAGTTCTAACAATTTTTATGAAGTAGTGGTGATCATGCACCCAGAAGCTACTTTAGAAGAGCAAAAAAATCTTTTCCAAAAAAACAAATCTATCATTGAGGGCTTTAAAGGGTCTGTATTCAATGTTGATACATGGGGAAAAAGAAATTTAGCTAACCCAATCAAAAAAGCCAAAAAAGGTATCTACTTTTTTTCAATGTATGAGGCACAGCCTGCAGCCGTTGCGGAATTAGAAAGAACCATGGGCATTAACGACAAGGTATTGCGCTTTATGCATGCTAAGTTGGATAACAGAGAAGCATTAAGCAAGCACTATGAAGCTTTCAAACAAGGTCTTCAAGAAAGCATTGCTCGCGAAAAAGAAAAAGAAGCTAAGATTGCAGCTAAGCGTGCCGCAGCTCAAGCTGCTGCTTCAGCTGGTATGTAATGAATTAAAAAGGCAATCATGTTACCTAAAGAAAAGTTCCGAAAATTCATTCTCGCATTTGCTTTTGCAAGCGTCCTAACAAGTTTTTTTGCTTTGTTAGGAGCTCCCATTGTGCGTGTATTAAGAAATGTTTTTGGCCGCACTTTTTTTTGGACAAGCGGATTGCTTTTAATTGCTGTCGCTTATGCGGCACAATTTTACTCGGTTGCAATTCTTTGTGGTGCCGTATGGGTGTTAGTTGGCATCTATGCAGAATTCGAAGAACGGGGCTTAGCTCATTTTTGGACAGCGTTTATTTCTATCGGTATTTCGTCACTAGTGACGATTGGTGCGATTGGACTGAGAGCTTACAGTAAGGGCTTTACTTTATTTCAGTTTGTTGAAGAAGAGCTGAGAGCTCTTTTTCAGGCTGCTGGGAATATGCAATCAAGTATACAAACTGAAGTTTCACCAGCCACTTTAGCACATCAAATGCCGTCGATGGTTTTCATCATTCTAACATTTTGTTTGGGGTTTGCTTTAATGTTAGATAGACGAGTTAGTAGAATGCTAAATTTGCGTTTTGAAAGATTCTCTACATCACTTCGCACCCTTGAATTCCGCGTACCAGATATTTTTATATGGGTCGGGATGTTTTCGTTTTTATTTAGTTTTTTAGACTTAAAGAACGAGATACTTAGCGTAGTGAGTATAAATATTTTCAATTCATTGGTGGGTCTTTATTTTTTTAATGGATTAGCAGTGTTAGAGGTCATGCTTTTAGTATTTAGAGCAGGATTTTTTACCAGACTAGTTGCTTATTTAGTGTTGGTGGGTCAGCTATTCTTTGTTTTAAGTATAGTTGGCTATATTGATTATTGGATTGATTTTAGGTCGAAATTTAAAAAAATTAAAAAGGCCGAAAATTCTCACAAAAACGGAGAAAATATATGAAAGTAATTTTACAAAAAGATGTTAAAGATATTGGTAAAGTAGGTGACATTGTTAAAGTATCAGAAGGTTTTGCAAGAAACTTTTTATTTCCAAGAAAGCTGGCTTTAGTTGCCACTGAAGGAAAAGTAAAACAGTGGGAGCACACTAAAAAAGTAATCGAAGCTAAAAAGAAGGCAGCTTTAGCAGAAAGACAAGCTGTATTGGCTAAGATTCACGGAACAGCGGTGACTTTAAAATCAAGCGCTGGTGATACTGACAAATTGTTTGGTTCAATCACAACTACTGATATATCTAAAGCTTTAGAAGCTGCTGGTATTTCTGTAGACAGAAGAGATATTCACCTAGATGAGCCTATCAAAATTTTAGGTAATCACAAAGCGACTATTAAGTTCGGTGAAGGTTTATCAACAACCGTACAAGTTGTAGTTGAAAGAGCCTAATCTTAATCCACATAGTTAGTATATTGGGGGTAGCCACAAAATGTTGGCTCCCCCATTTTTTTGATTTGGTACTAAATGTTAGATGTCTCATTGATAATCTTATGCAGATAGGCCTCCGCTAGTTCGCGCAGACCCTCCAAGGAAATTTGTTCCAGATTCATATCTAGTTCAATAGCCAAGGATTGAATCTCTTGCTTAAGAGGCTCTGCAATTCCAACAGCATCACCCGCTACCATTAATTGGTTTTGAAACTCAACTGCTATTGTTTTTTCCATCATTTCCTCCTGAAATGGACATAAGTTCAAAACGACATCTTTTGATGGGATTTGATTTAGAATGTCACTTGGATCGACATTCATATTATAAAGACTTTTGTAGTTGCGAAACCGGTTAATGAATTTCTTGCCTTAGGTCGGGGTAAATAAGAATATACAGCAAAGGAAAAATCATGAAGGCTTTTGGTACGATTCTGATAACTGGTGGTGGCGGCTTTTTAGGTTCGCATTTGGCTGAAAATTTTCTAAAAAATGGCCACAAAGTCATTTGTATCGATAATTTTTGTACAGGCTTTAAAAAAAATAAATCATTCTTAGAATCCATTTCAGGCGCTAGCCAAAACTTATTTTTTTTAGAGCAAGATTGTGTGGAGGATTGGGGGGCTTGGATGCACAAAATTCCCCAATCATTTTTAGTAAATGTAACACACGTATTTCATTTTGCCTCACCGGCCTCTCCACCTTTATATCAAAAATTGAATATTGAAACCATGTGGGTGAACACCATTGGATTAAAGAATGCAGTTGAGTTTGCTGATGCTCAAGGAGCTAGAGTTGTCTTTGCATCGACAAGCGAAATTTATGGCAATCCGCTTGTTAGCCCACAACCCGAATCCTATTGGGGAAATGTGAATACGGTTGGTCCGCGATCTTGTTATGACGAAGCTAAGCGCTTTGGTGAATCTTTGTTATATACTTATAACTGGAGAAACAAAACCAAACACGGGATGGTCAGAATTTTTAATACTTATGGTCCTCGAATGAATCCTCAAGATGGACGCGTTGTGATTAATTTTCTGGTGCAGGCGTTGCAGTCAAAGCCACTGACGGTTTATGGAGACGGCCAGCAAACTAGAAGTTTTTGTTATGTAGATGATCTTATTAAAGGGATAATAACATATGCCAGCCTGGATGAAACAGAACCAGTTAACATAGGCAATGAACGAGAGTTTACTATTTTAGAAGCCGCACATACAGTGCAAAAGTTGTTTCCAGATAAAAATTTACCAATTGAACATCACTCTCTGCCCGTGGACGACCCCATGTTGCGACGACCCGACCTGCAAAAAGCAAAACGTTTATTGCATGGCTGGGAGCCTAAAGTAGAGCTGCAGGAGGGCCTGAAGAAAATGATTCAATGGTTACAGGACGAAAACATCCAATGAGAAAAAAAATATTAGTTGCTGGTGGGGCTGGCTATATAGGAAGCCATACATGTAAAAATTTATTTCAAAATGGCTATGAGCCAGTGGTGTTAGATAATTTGGTATATGGTCACCCCTGGGCCATCAAGTGGGGTAAATTTTATCAAGGAAATATCGCTGATAAAAACTTGGTGGAAAAAATAGTAAACGAAAATAATATCGAAAGTGTAATTCATTTTGCTGCCTATGCTTACGTGGGAGAATCCGTTAGCTATCCGCAAAAGTATTACGAAAATAATTTAGAAAATGGAATCCGATTCTTAGATCAGCTAGTAAAATCAGGAGTAAAGAATTTAGTTTTTTCAAGCACCTGTGCGACCTATGGAATTCCCAGCGTAACGCCTATCACGGAAGAGACTCCACAAAATCCAATTAATCCGTACGGAAAAACGAAGTACATGTTTGAACAAATTTTAGGTGATTATCGTACGGCATATGCTTTAAACGCGATTGCCCTTAGATATTTTAATGCCGCTGGTGCTGATAGTGAATTAGAAATTGGTGAAGATCATCAACCAGAGACGCATCTAATTCCTTTGACCATTCGAGCCGCGTATGATCCGGAATTTCAGCTAACAGTATATGGTACAGATTATCCAACTAAGGATGGAACATGTATTCGTGACTATATACATGTGTCGGATTTAGCAGAGGCACATCGGCTAGCAATACAAAAACTGGAAACACAAACAACAGCTGGCTATTTTGATTTTTTTAACTTGGGGACTGGCAATGGTTTTTCTGTTAAAGAAATCATTACAGCAATAGAAGAAGTTTCAAATAAAAAAGTAAAAATCCAATATGGAGCCAGGCGCCCCGGGGATCCACCTATTTTAGTGGCTAGCAACAGTAAGGCCAGATCTGTTTTGGGTTGGCAAGATAAACACTCGGATTTGCAAAACATCATTCACACTGCCTGCCAGTGGTATTTAAAGAAAAATTCTTAGGAGTCAGTTATATGAAGCTAGTATTCCAAGCGTATGGACAATTGAACATCATCCATCAAAATATTTTTTCCATTTTTAGTTTGTTAAATAAATTGAATGGCCAATTTGAAGAGCTAAAAATAATAGTTTATACTGATAATGTAAATGCATTCGAAAAATACTTTTCTGGAATTCCGCAAATCAGTTACAGAAAAATCGATGCGGCTCAGATCAAAAGATGGCGAGGTGCAATTGATTTTGTTCACCGAGTAAAAGTCGAAATTCTTAAAGAGGTTAGCGAACAATATCACGATGATGTTTTTTATGTGGACGGAGACACCTTATTTTTAGATTCGCCCATTAAGTTATTTAAATTGGTCGATAATAAAAACAGTTTAATGCATATTTGTGAGAATGTGATCTCGACAGGAAAAGACCCCTTATCAAAAAAAATAAAAAAATATTTAAAAAAATACCAGCCAGATATTTCTATTCACACGTCGATGTGGAACGCTGGTGTACTAGGAATTTCCAAGTCCATAAGCAATTGCTATCAACAAGTTTTGGACTTAACTGATAAAATGTATTCACAATATCCAAAACATGTCATGGAGCAGTTGGCATTCTCGTATGTGCTTCAAAATCAAACGCAAATTCATCCCGCTGATAAAGTGATCTTGCATTACTGGAATCAAAAAGACGAATATCAAATTCTGATAAATACATTTTTAGAACAGAATTTAGATTTAGCGACCGTACAAAAAAATTGGCATCAAATACAGTGGCCAGCACCACCAAGTCCTAAATTAAATTGGATACAAAAAATAAAAAAACAAATCCAGCACCTAGTGCATTAAAGCATTTTTTCATTCTTACTAAGATAGAATTATAGATTAGCCCCTGGGGCAAAGTTTCTAGGTTTGCCACTTGGGCCACCGGATTGCGATTGTCCCTGAGGCGCACCGCCCATTGGAGGGCCCGGCGGAGAAAATGAATTTTGGTTAGATGAACTTGAATGTGGCATGCCCGTTGGTTCTGGGTCAGCATCTTTGAAGCGACCGAACTCGGCATCAAAGCGCAACTTAACTGTACCCGTTGGACCATTTCTTTGTTTACCAATGATGACCTCTGCATGACCCATTTTTTCAGGATCATCTTTATCGTAGTAATCATCACGATATAACATCATGATAACGTCGGCATCTTGTTCGATAGATCCAGATTCACGCAGGTCAGACAACATCGGACGACGATCGGAACGACCCTCAACACCACGATTTAACTGCGCCAGCGCGATCACAGGCACTGCTAATTCTTTGGCGATAGATTTTAATGTTTTAGAAATTTCAGAGACAGCGCGTTCGCGACTTTCGACTTTTTGTTTTAAATCCATCAACTGCAAATAGTCGATCATGATAATATCTATACCATGCTGAGCCTTCAAACGACGCGCCCTAGAACGCACCTCTAAGGGACTAACCCCAGAAGTTTCATCGATATATAAATTAGCTTCGCTAATGACGCCAGCGGCGTTAATCAGCTTAGGCCAAGCAGAGTCATTAATGCGACCCGAACGAATGTCTTTCATGTTGATTTTAGCTTCAGAGGCCAAAAGCCTCATCATCACGGCCTCACGCGACATCTCAAGTGAAAAATATGCTACAGTTTTTTTACAGCGCAAAGCCATGTGTTGAGCCATATTCAAACTGAATGCGGTTTTTCCCATAGAAGGACGAGCTGCGATAATAATAAGTTCACCAGGTTGTAATCCCGAAGTCATTTTATCAAGGACATTGAAACCAGTAGGCACGCCTGTAACATCAGAGCGCTTCTTATAAAGCTCCTCCAGCTTCACCAAAGAGTTTTTGACAACCTCCATGGGTCCAATCAAGCCTTCGGTTTTTTTTGTTTCTGATAGCTTATAAAACTCGCCCTCGGCCTGATCAATAAAGGCGTTAATATCAACAAAAGATTCACTAAATGCATTATCAATAATTTTTGAGCTAGCAGAAATCATTCTGCGCAACAAAGATTTTTCATTGACGATTTTGGCGTAACTTACAATGTTTGCAGACGAAACGGTTTTATTAACCAAGTCTATAAGATAAGAAGTACCGCCAATTTGTTCTAATTCTCCCTTGGATTGAATGGAATTAGAGACGGTGATTAAATCAACAGGCAAATTTTTACTATGAAGTTCTGCGATGGTTGTGAAAATTTTTTGATGAGCTGGCTTATAAAAATCAGCGGCTACCAATAGATCTGCCACCTGATCCCAGGCCTCTTGATCCAACATCAAGCTGCCGATAATAGATTGCTCTGCCTCAAGATTCTGAGGAGGTATTTTAGCACCTGAAGATGAAGCACTTGAACCGCTTGTGCCAGAGCCAAACCCTGAGTTTCCCATCATTACCAACTTCCCCCGTCGTCAGTAGAATAAAAAAATCGCGGGCATATCACAAGATGAATCTCTGGATGATGCCCGCAGATATTTTTATATAGAAATAACTAGAAAAAGACCGATACCACATTCAATAAATAATTACTTATGGCGCGTTAGATTGAGGCTTTTGCCGCGAATGCGCAACAACGCATGAAAATTATTTATTGGAATCGGTATTACTGCGTAACTTCGGTTGTTACGATTTCTTTACTGTTTTTCTTTACACGAATTTTGTAGTTATCAATTTTCTTCTTAAGAGTGTTTCTATTGATACCCAACATTTGTGCTGTCTTAACTTGGTTGCCATTGTATTGCTTCAAAGCAATTTCAAGTAATGGACGTTCAACTTGCTCCATCACGATATTGTATAAACCATTAAGCTCGACTTGAGCTTCTTTTTGTTGAGAAAACAAAACCTCAAGTTTACTTTTAACAAGCTTTTCAAGGCTTACTTGTTGAAGGTTAGCAACGAATAAATTTTCTGAACTATTCAGATTCGGCGTCATGGAACTCCCACTTTTGTTAGATTGTTTTTGTTGTTGAATAAGAAGTTTTTTTAAACTCCTCTTGTTTCAGGAGACCAGATATATTTATGTTGCTGTAATTGCAAGCGTGCAGATGAATTATTTCGCAACATTTCTTTTGCCAGCCACTGCGCTTCCAAAATTTGGTGGGCTGGACTGTATAACACCAAGCATTTTTTGAATAAATCATGTTGACCGCAAAAGTTTTCAGACCACTCGAAGTCTTTTTCAGAACAAATAACAAATTTTACTTCAGTGGAAGAGTTTATGTAGTGTAAATTCTCTAATAAAAACGAATCACCCTCGTCACTGTCAGGAGTTTTTACATCTAAAATTATTTTTACACGTGGATCCACATTCTGAATTGATTTGGACCCACTTGTTTCTAATGAAACTTTGTATCCTAAATCACACAACTGAGACATCAACGGAAAAATTTCTGGTTGCAATAGCGGCTCTCCACCCGTAACGCAAACATACTTTGATTTATAAGACTGAATTTTATCAAGAGTATCCTGTATGGATGCGTAATGACCTTCGTGATACGAATATTTTGTATCGCAATAATTACAGCGCAGGTTGCAACCGGTTGTTCGCAAGAACACTGTTGGAGATCCAGCGTAAGAGGATTCACCTTGTATGCTGTAAAAAATTTCGTTGATCTTTAACATGTATCTCCAGCAGGCCACTTCAACTGTTCATATCAACTGATGCTAACCAATAAGTTAGACCAATAGATTTAGCCAAAAGTCTAATAATAAAAATAAAACTGATGCACTGATATCTGCATTTTTAAAAGACCAAAGTCAAGTATGCCAGTTCAGGTCTACCGGGATTACTGTAAATCTTTTAGTCTAGGGCAATGAAGTTGATAATGAAAAAATTTAAACAAGATATTGCGGCTGTTGGATTTTTAACGTTGGGTTTATTTTTGTGTTTTGCTCTTGTTAGCTTTAATCCTTTAGATCCATCGATTAACTCTATTGGTAATGGATTGAAAGTGACAAATTTTTGCGGCTACGTTGGAAGTTTTTTGTCAGATTTACTTTATCAGGCCTTTGGCTTGTCTAGTTGGCTTTTAGTAGTGGGAGCTATTCGCGCGTCCTATCTTAGTTTTTTAGGAGAAGGCTACAGTTTTCGTAATGCCAAATTTGTTTGGGGTATTTTATTAACTTTTGCAACTAGTGCCTTGCTGACCATCTATTTTCCAAACGTGAAGATCTTTCAGGGACAAATATATTTAGGTGGATTAACAGGATTAGGTATAGGAGTTGGACTAGAGCGCGCTTTTAATCACGTCGGTGTACAAATAATTCTGTGGATGAGCATTGTACTTCTGGTTGTATTTTATTTTGATAAAGCCTTAAGCGAGTTGGTGAAATATCCCAAACTATTTCTACTTGCCGCTGGGTCAAAATTTTATTTATTTTTTAAAAATATAAAATCTGTTTTCAAATTTGAACAAACCTTGATTAAAAATGAAAAAAACAAAAATGATAACAGTAAAAAAGAAAGTAAATTAAAAATTCCAATACAATTGAACTTTCCAAGGTTTGATTCAGAAAATGAAGAGGACGCCAAGGCTGGCCTTGCCGACAAGGGCGAGTCCATAAAAAGTACCGCCGCAATTGAAAAAATGGAGCCGACAGACAATGGTTTAAAAATTGAATTGGATGAAGAAACAGACGATGTAAACGAACCTGTTAGCGAGGGCAACACCACGACATCTAAGCGCCGTAAGGTTGTCATGAAAACTAAAATCGCACGCCGCATAGAAAACTGGGAACTTCCCAAATTAAGCTTATTAGAGGATCCACCAGCGGCTCGATTCAAGGTAGATGAAAAAGAAATTCGTAAAAAAGCGGAATTACTAAAAGATAAACTGAGTCAATTTTCAGTAACAGGCGATGTAACGGCGGCAAAGCCAGGCCCTGCAGTTACGATGTTTGAATTCAAACCCAGCGCGAATGTGCGTTTAAGTAAAATTACAGAATTAGCAGACGATATGGCATTGGCGTTATCAAGTGAGTCACTTAGGATCATTGCTCCGATTCCAGGTCGAGATGTGGTTGGTATTGAAACGTCCAACTCGCAAAGAGAAACGGTTTATTTAAAAGATCTATTAGCAGATGAAAATTTTTGGAAAGAAGAGTTAAAACTACCCATTGCTTTAGGAAAACAAGTGGATGGGCAACCCAGAATTGTGGACTTAAGAAAAATGCCACACTTGATGATTGCAGGAACAACAGGTTCAGGAAAATCAGTATTTACTGTTTCGGCCATTACTGGCTTGTTATTCAAACATTCACCAAAAACATTGCGTATGATTTTGATTGACCCCAAACAAGTAGATTTGGCGGCCTTTGATCAATTGCCTCATTTAATCATGCCGATAGTGAATGAAACCAGACAAGCAGTAAACGCTTTAAAGTGGGCTGTGCGCGAAATGGAAAAACGATATCGATCGATGAGTCGATTTGGAGCCAGGGGCCTAGAGGCCTTCAATGAAGCGGCAGCCGTTTTGTCTAAAGAGCAAATGGAAGAGCATGAAAAAGTAAATGCAGAGCTGGAAACCACACCAGGGAAAAAGAATGAGCAATATTATTTTCAACCACTCCCCTACATTGTCATAGTTGTTGAAGAGTTTGGTGATCTGATGTCTGTAGACAAAGCGAATGTGGAAACAGCCGTCGTTCGTTTGGCGCAAATGGCGCGCGCTTGTGGTATTCACTTAATACTAGCCATGCAAAGCCCAAGAAAAGAAGTGGTAACAGGATTAATCAAAACCAACATTCCTGGACGCATAAGTTTTAAAGTGAATTCGTCGATGGATTCTAGAATTATTTTAGATGAAACCGGTGCCGAAAGATTGTTGGCTCAAGGGGATATGTTATATAAAACCCCAGGAGGCTCTGCTTTATTACGTCATCATGGTCCCTTTTTGAAAGATGTTGAAATCAATGCTGTTGCAAAATATTGGTCGGATCAAGCCGAGCCAGAATATGACTTGCTGGCTATGAAGGCCCTAGAGCATGGCAGCGGTGGGGGCTCATCCGAACAAGGTTCTTTTGGAATAGATTCAGACTCGGATGCATCCAATGAATATGACGAAAGATATGATGAGATATTGTCATGGGCCTCGACACAAAAAGATATTAGCGCTTCGTTGATTCAACGACGCTTTCAATTGGGCTACCCACGTGCGGCGCGAATCGTCGAGCAATTTGAAAGAGAAGGGGTTGTCGGCCCAGCGAATGGCAGCAAACCGCGTCAGGTTTTAGTTAATAATTTGCATCAGCTGATGGAATAAAAAAAATTCTTTGACACTGAAAACAAGAATGAAATGATTGTCCCAAACACTAAAGCCAAGGAGGCACATATGTTAAAGGGAATTCTTGTTTCATCACTATTATTATTAGGTGCATTTGCACAGGCCACTGCTGGTCAAACTTTAGCAACAAGCATGTTTGATCAAGTTAAACAGTCTATTATGGCTGAACCTGAATCCGGTCCTAATTTCAAGGTTGGAGACTCTGCTAGCTACAACTTAAATGCAGGATTTATCAAAGGCTCAATGAAAATGACTGTAACAAAGGCAGAGGCATCTGAAGTTGTTATTCATCAAGATTTAGATATGGGCTTTTTAGGAAAGCAATCTTGTGATGCAACCATCGATATGTCTACTGGATCATATAAAAAATTAGTTTGTAACGGACAAGATCAACAAATTCCATCTCAAGGTGATTTGGAATTAGTGGATATGAAGGAAGACAAAATTACAGTACCAGCCGGAACTTTTGTTTGCGTTTACATCAAAGCTCTTGATAAGAAAAAGAATGAAACTATCGAGCAATGGGCTAATCCAAAATTGATCCCAGTTTCTGGTATGATTAAGTCAATTGCCCCTTCACAGTTAGGACCAGTTACAATTGAGCTTACATCATTTATTAAAAACTAACTTGTTAAAGAAATATTTACTTTCTAAATTAAGAGCCGTCTCTTGGGGGATGGCTCTTTTTTTATTTATAATTCCACTGACAATTTTTGCTGCCAGTAAAACCGAATCATATAAAGACATCATCGAGAAAGCGTTTAATCTTAGCTTACAAAAAGAGCGCAATCAGGCGATTAATTTACTAAACGTTGCGGCCAAAAAAGAATCCAAGAAAAACCCCCAAGCCTTGAAAGATATCAAGGAAGCCATCGAGCAGATCGCTACTGTGTTTTATACTGAAAAGGCGCAGCAAGCATATGAATTAGCAAATTCGGTTGCAATGACGGATTCTGGATTGGCATTAAATCAATTGCGAGAAGCCAATAAAATTGAGCCTGAGAATTTAACCATTGAAGGGGCCATTATTCGGATAATGATTGCCACAGGTGATTGTTCCGGTGCGGAAAAACGAGTCGAAAAATGGTTAGATATTGCCAACTTGAATGAAACAGTTGCGTTACTGCACGCGCAGACAAAAATTTGTCTGGGAAAATATGATGAGTTTAAGCATATCAAATCGAACGTCATCGATATTAAAAATTCCGCCTTATTAACGGTATGGCAGTTAAGTGAAGCAGAGGTTTTAAATAAACAAGGACAGTTTCAAAAATCCAATGAGTTATTAACAGAGATGGAGGGGGCCGCCAGTTCAACGAATGCAGCCAATCCAGAGATTTTTTACTGGAAATTTAAAAACAATACTGAATTAAAATTGCCCGCCGATACATTTGGACAAAAATACATTAACTCTTGTAAAGCTTTATCACAAAGATCGATACAATCCTTTTCTTTTTATCCATTTTTGTGTAAAAGAGTGATCGAAGTTGAATCTGCATTAAAGGCCAGTAAATAAATGAAAAAAATCATAGTTGTTATCGTAGTCGCAATTATTTCAGGTTGTGGTGTAAAAGGAAAACCTTTACCACCCCAATCGACTCCTTACATTGGGCGAGGAGAAAAAGTGTATTCTGCTGTGGACGAAACTAAAAAAGAAGAGCTTGCAACTACTTACTCAAATACAAAAAAGAATGCAGGCGCAACGGTCATGACTACAGTAACAACGACTACTTTGCCTCAAATAGAAAAAACCACCAATTCTAGCTCTAGCGCTCCGGTTAAGGTTAATCAGTGATGGGAACATCTTGGAATCTATACAAAGTATCTGGTGCCAAAAACACTTTTTATGGCATGTTGGTTTCAGAAAACCCAACTTGGGACAAGCAAGACTTAAATTTTAAGTCTGAATTTGTAAAAAAAATTTGTGGGAACAACAACCTACAAGAACCTGTAGATGGTTTTTTTGCGTTGAAAGAAATTTCACCACAGCATTTAGTGTGGGATTTTTATAATTCAGATGGTAGCCAAGCTGAAATGTGTGGGAATGCCTCAAGGTGTGCAGCTTTACTTTATTGGGAAAAAATTCGATCAACAAATCAAGGTACCATAAAAGTAGAAACGACTGTGGGACCATTTTTTGCTTCACGCGTGGCGGCCGATGTGGTTACTACATTAATGCCTAAGCCTGTTCAACTGGTACAAATGTTGGAAGAACATTACTATGTCAACAGCGGCGTTCCCCATCTGGTCATTGAGGGTACACCTAGCAAGGCCCTAGCAGTGCAAATTAGGAATAATCCAAAAATTTTTCCCAATGGCACCAATGTTACTTTTTTTGAATACGTACAGGAAAAGCAAGATCCTTTTAATTTCAAAATACAGGCTGTGACTTTTGAGCGTGGTGTTGATGATTTTACACAAGCCTGTGGTACTGGCGCGTGTGCCGCCGCCTATGCCGCTATAGTAAAAAAAAATCAGACGAGCTTGAGTGCGATTGAAAAAAATGTGTCATCTAAGGTGAACGTTGAAATGCCGGGAGGAGAGCTTGTTGTTGAGTTCGATGATCTTAATAAAGCCCCGCGATTAACGGGGCCAGCAATAATTGAAACCAAATTTATTTACAACCATAAGGAAATTATATGAAAAACTTTAAAGGTGTATTCTCAGCTTTAATAACTCCCTTTAAAAACGGAAAAGTTGATTTTGATTCATTAGAACGCTTAGTTCAGTATCAAGTAAAAAATCGCATAACCGGTTTTGTTGTTAATGGTACAACAGCGGAAAGCCCAACTCTTAAAGACCAAGAAGTCATTGAAATTTTTAAATTCATTAGATCTAAGGTGGGACCCAATTTTCCATTAATTATGGGAACTGGTAGTAATGATACGGAAGCGACGATTAAAAAATCAAAAGAAGCTGAGGCTTTAGGAGCAGATGCTGTATTAGTTGTTGTTCCGTATTACAACAAACCACCACAGCGTGGGCTGCTAGAGCATTATGTAAAAGTAGCTGATGCCGTGAATATACCTGTGATTTTGTATAATGTTCCCTCCAGAACAATCACTGCTTTAGAGCTATCAACCATCAAAAAATTATCAGAGCATCCGAACATCATTGGAATTAAAGAAGCCTCAGGAAATATTTCGTTTCTGCGTGAAATTAAAGAACAGTGTGGCGACGAATTTTTGGTTCTGTCAGGAGACGACGCGACCTATGACGAATTTATGATGAATGGTGGACATGGAACCATATCAGTGGCTTCGCATTTATTTCCACAGGTCTTTCACGAAAGAAAGGTCAGTAAATATTTGCCATTGATAAACTTTCTTTTTGTTGAAGCCAACCCGATTCCAGTAAAAATGGCTATGCACTTAATGGGAGTCATTGATAGTCCTGAACTTCGATTACCACTTGTTACTTTGACAGACAACCATAAGGCCAAGTTGAAAGAACTATTAAAGGAAGCTGAGTTGATATGAATAAAAGACACATTGCTTTAGTTGGAGCCAATGGTCGTATGGGTAAAGAAATTTATCCATTACTGGTTGCAAGCGCTAAACTGAAGCCAACAGCAGCCGTCATACGCACTGGAACCATTAGTGGTTTTGATAAATATGTAACTGATATTGGTGAACTTAAATCTCAAGATGTAGATGCGATTATTGATTTTTCTGGAGTTGAATCTTTTGATCATATTTTAAAGTCAGCTGTGCATTTGAAAAAACCTTTGGTCAGCGGAGTCACTGGTATCAGTGATACTCAAAAAAGTTTATTAAAGAAGGCCAGTCAGACTATTCCCATTCTTTGGTCTGCGAACATGAGCTTGGGTGTTGCCACCCTTAAGAAAGCCATTCACGCATTAAAAGGTCTAGAGGGGTTTGATTTTCAAATCGAAGAACTTCATCATAATAAGAAGAAAGACAATCCCAGCGGAACAGCTTTGATGTTACAAAACGAGCTGGTTGAAGTTGTAAATAAAAAAGTACCAGAACCAGTGGGAATTCGTGGTGGTGGTATTTTTGGTGTACATAAGATCTATGCGATGGCTGATGAAGAGTTGCTAGTCTTTGAACACACAGCTTTGAATCGTAGTGTTTTTGCAAAGGGTGCGGTGAAGGCAACAGAATGGATATTAGAGCAACCTCCGGGTTTATATTCAATGGACGACGTTTTAAGGGGTTAAAGCATTTTCATATTTTGAAAATGATAGTAAATACCAATGCAAGTCGTTTATTGATAATACTGTCTTTGATATTTCAATTGACGGCTTGTACAACCGAACAAGTTAGAATTGAAGAACAACCACAGTCATTGAATGAAATTCGCAAAGCCATTATTTCCATGATCGGAAAACCTCGCGGTATCAGCCAAAACCAGCGTGAAATTTATTCGAATTATTTTCCCCGCAAAGGAACAACGGACTTTAATCCAGCCAAATCAAAAGAGCGCTTGACCGCTGTGTTTAAGATCTTGGGTGATCGTCGTCCGTTTGACATCACCATTCAAGTTGTGATTGAAGAAAAAATGGAAGGCGAATATGAAGTTATTGGCTATGACAATAGTATAGCTGAAAACTTAAAATCAGAGTTAACGACTAGACTTCACCAAAGTCTCGAGAACCGCAACGTTATTGACGATTTCAGGGCGTTCTAAATAAAATATAAGTCATGAGAATAATTTTGGTTTTATCATTTTTAATGGGAGTCCTTCCCAATTACTTATCAAAAGTAAGAGTGATAAATATATCCAAAATTTTTACTTTGCAAATTTCAAAAATTGATCCGGCCAAGCTAGCATTTAACGAAGTCTTTAATCAAGTGATCGTGGATGCTGCTAAAAAAGAGGCCGCTAATAATTTTGCAGAGTTGTCGAATTCAGTAAATAATAACGCCGGACTAAATTCGAATATTATAAATCAATTGGACAAAGGAAATGTTTATTTGAATGCAGCTGTACAAGCTTTAGATGAGGATCCCAATCTGTTTTTACAGAAAATAAAAAAAGAAAAACATGTATTGTCGAAGTTAACTGTACGATTATCTGACCCCCCCATTCATTTTCAAACCCAAGATCGCGATGATGAAATTGGTCGTTTAATTACCTCAGAAAGAATTCAAGGAAATTTCAACCAGGTCGCTTATGTAAATAACGGTGGATCAGTTGATTCGAATAGAAAAAATACTCATCCACCAATTCCAGATGAAAACAAAGATTCTGATTTAACCAAAACAGGAACCATTCGTCTAACGGGCCCCATCGAATTGGGATACGAAAATGGCAAAGGATTACCTTGGGGTCCGGGTTATCACATGGAAGTTAGACGCATCCATGAATCCATTGCTAAAGAGCCTGGTCGCATCGATACCGATAAGCATATTTATCAAATCAATGTCGATCAGTGGTCGGGATCCATCGTAGCAGTCTTGATGGATGATACAGGAAAGGTTTTAGGACGAGGGTCTTTTCCGCTAACCGAAGCTAGAAAGGGAAAAAGCCCGAATCAAATTGGTGAGCCTTTAATTATTAGGCCTGTAAATGACGGTATTAATATTACTTATAAAGAACACACCGGCAGCTCTCGTCATAAAAGCGATGTGAATATTGCTGGTTATTCAAATGCAAAATCTGCTATTAATAGCGAAAATTTAATTTCGCCAATGGTTTTGGATTCAGCTGCAAGTCTGAAAATAAAAAAAACAGAAGATGGAATTTATCAGCATGAAGGACTATCTAGTTCGTCTTGGTCCATGGTGCGCACCTCACAAAAAGGATATGCCGAGCAAATTCAGTTAATTCCATCTGGATTTTCCTCTACTATCTATTTGTTTAGAAATACATTTATAGAGGCCATAAGGCGAATCAGTATCGATCATCTATTGCAATCTCGGTTACCGCAAAATGGATCTATGGTCTGGGGTCAAGTTAAATCAGGAGCCATTGGTTTGTCTGGAGTCAAAGTCACTGTGGAAAACCATGAGGATCAACAAGTGATTTACTTAAATGAATCGTTAATGCCGGATACAACTTTGAAAACTACATCGACAAGTGGTTATTTTGTGATTTTTGATTTACCTACAGGTTTTCACCACTTGTTAGCCGAATGGAACCATCAGTACTTTACTCATATCAATGCGGTTGTTGAAGAAAATACTTTGACCACGGTTGAAATGGAAAAAACAATCGAGTTCAAGCAGGTTGATTTAAAAGTATTCAATGCATTTACAAAAAATATTGAAAATGCAAAGGTCACACTACAAAGTTATGCCGATCCGATCGATGTGTACGGATTTAAATCGATTTATACTCCTAAACTAAAACGGTTAAGCTTAGCGCAAGCACTAGCTTCGGATGCTTATGCTCCTGCTATTTATGATTATGATGATGAAGAGGATTTCATTCATATTCCTTTGATACAAAGAAGTTGGTTACAATTTTTGTTATCAGAAAGCAAAGTCAATCAGTCGTCTGATATGGGAATGGTCGTTGGTTTTGTTCCCGACGAGCCGTTTATTGTGGATGAATCACTACTTTCCAGTTCAGCGAAGCTAATTTATTTTGATGGTAATGGAAATCCCACCGAGGAAGGAATTCCTGGTGGTGGATTTTTGATTGCAAACTTGGCCGAAGGTGCGCAGGGATTAACTGTAAAAGCAATTAATACGAATCGAAAAAGCTCAAAGGCCGTTCCTGTTGATAGTCAAAATTTATTCGTTGGAACCTTTAGATTTTAAACAGAAGTAATTTTTTTCTTAAAAAAATCACCGCGCTCTTCAAAGTTTTTAAACTCATCCAAACTAGTGCCACCTGGACTTAATAAGACGATGTCGTTGGCAGTTAGATGCTTTCGTAAATTCAACATGGCTTCATTTAAGCTGGTATAAGTAGATCCATCTAATGATGATTGTTCTTTGGCCGTATTGGCGACCGAACCAAAAAACAAAAAGCGAATATTAGAGTGCTTACCAAGTACAGACAACTGTGACCATGGCAGATTTTTATCCTTTCCGCCAAGTAACAATACTAAATTGGAATGTTTGGGGACGTTGGGCAAGACGGATTCGACAGCTTCAAGCACAGAATTCATCGTTGTGGATTTACTATCATTAATAAATTGAATGTTTCGAATATCTGCAAAGTCATAATGACCGATATTTTCTAAACGATGCGGTAATCCTGCAAACTCTGATAAACTTTTAATAAAGGACATTGGCCACTGGCACAAAAGACCCACCTGTAGTGCAACGGCCAAGTTGTCTAAATTGTGAGTTCCAACCATATTACAAGATTGAATACGATATTTTTGCATATTCAAGTCATGGCGATGACACCAAATTATATTTTGAGAAACAGAATCAGCTGCTGGATTTAGAGTTAATGATTTTTTTAAGTCGCCACCGTTTTGATTACAAACAATTGAGCCTTCAGTGTGTTTGAGCAAGGTTAACTTGGTATTATAGTAAGCCAAAAGATCTATGTATCTTTCAAGGTGGTTAGGAGACAAATAAGTAAAAACAGAAATATCGGCTTTTAAATTAGCAAAGTTTTCTAACTGATAACTGCTAAGCTCCAAAGTTATCCAATCCGCCCTACTGTTCGCTTTATCAAAATATACTTTTTGAACGTAATCAGCCAGGGGGCGTCCCAAATTGCCTCCAAAAAAATTATCGTTGTTTTGATTGAGCGAGGCGATACCGATCAAGCTTGTTACTGTACTTTTTCCTATGGATCCCGTGACTGCGATGATTTTTTCAGATGTTAAAAATCCAAAAGCTATCGACAACTCACTGGAAATAGCGCCACCAGATTTTTGGTATTCTTGAATCCAAGGTGTGCTTAAGGGCACTCCGGGGGAAATCACCAACAGATTTGGAGCAAATTCTTTTCGTAGTTTTACAGAATCGTTAAAATTGGCAGAGCTGTTTTTGTCGTCAAAAGTGACTAAATTTTCTGGCGCCACACCAGCCTTAAGTAATAATTGATAAACGGATAGGCCTGAAATACCCAGACCAATCACGGCTATTTTTTTATGGCTTAAATAATTTGGCAAAGCCGGAAGTAAATTTTCTGATTTAGGTTTGGCTGCATTTTTAGCTAAAGTCATAAATTTATGAATATCACAACCTAAGCTTGAATTTAAATAAAACTAACAGAGAATATGAATATGGAACTCATTGGCAAAGCAATATCATCGTCCCCACCCAATATTGGCGATTCTACATTTACGAATGCTAAATACACAGCTGTTATCAGTGATCTTCATTTGTGTGAAGCCGAGCCAGTTCACTCTAAGTTTCCGCTATGGAAAAAATTCAAAACCAAACAATTTTTTTATGACGATGTTTTTATCGATTTTTTGGATCAAATTCAAAAAAAAGCCAAGGGTGAAAAAGTCGAATTAATCTTAAATGGCGATATTTTTGATTTTGATAGCGTGATGGAGATGCCAGAAAAATCTGTTTTTCGCGTCTCGTGGCTAGAAAAAAAGCGAGGCTTATTTCCAAGGCCAGAAAGATCAAAGTTTAAAATTCAATGCATCTTAAGAGATCACAAAGTATTTATGCAAGGGATTCAAGATTTTGTATTAAAAGGAAATCACGTCGTTTTTATTTTTGGTAATCATGATGCCGAATTGCATTTTCCAGAAGTGCAACAGGAAATTTTAAATAGCATTAATGTACCGGCAGAGCACAAGGATAAAATCCGCTTTGCTGAGTGGTTCTATATTAGTAATCAAGACACTCTTATCGAGCATGGCAATCAATATGATCCCTATTGTGTCTATGAAGACCCCGTCAGTCCATTCACTCAAGGTTACAATTATAAAACGATGCGACTGCCTTTTGGAAATATGGCTTGTCGATATATCTTGAATGGTATGGGTTTTTTTAATCCCCATGTTGATACGAATTACATAATGAGTTTTTCGCAATATATAAGATTTTTTATAAAGTACATGTTGAAGGCTCAACCCTTGCTAATATGGGATTGGTTGTTTGGCGCTTTTATGACATTAACGCAGTCATTGGCGGATCGCCTAAATACACCCATTCGCGATCCTTTAAAAATTGAAAATCGCGTGAATGATATTGCCCTTAAAGCCAATGCTGAACCTCGCATGGTTCGCGAATTAAAAGAATTATTTGTTTCGCCCGCAACAGGCAATCCTTTCTTAATGGCACGTGAATTGTGGCTGGACAGAGCTTTTATCGTTGTGCTGGGATTTTTTCTAATTTTCGAATTGATGTTTCTGATCAAACAATTTTTTTCAGTTTCGTTTTACTGGGCATTCATTCCCCTGTTTTTAGCACTACCGTTTTTTTTATTTTATTCACGAAGCGTGTCGTCTTTGGTGAAAGGCTACAAAGAACCCGACGATCGCATCATGAGTATGTCTAGTCGGATTACCAAGGTCAGTCGCATCGTTTATGGCCACACCCACCATCCAAGGCATGAAATGATCGGCGCTGTCGAACATCTGAATAGTGGCTGCTGGTCGCCAGCCTTTTTAGATGTGGAATGTACCCGCGCTTTAGATCAAAAAACTTTTGTTTGGATTTGCCCCGACAATGGTATCGATGCTGCTGAATTGACACAGGAATCAGGTAAAACCTTTTATAAACGCAAAGCAACGCTTTATAAGTTCGAGGATGGAATTGCCAAAGAAACCACCCCAAAACCCAGAAGTAACGCATAGCGCTCAGGCTCAAATCAACTCTATTTGAAAAGAGCTCACCCCTATGTCAGGCTATTGGTATTACAAGGAGGTTTTTCAATGTCAGAAGTTTTAGTAGTTACTAGTAAGGTTAAGAAATTAATAAAAGAAAAGGGATCCATGAATACTTCGTCTGAGACCGTGGAAGTATTAAGTAAAGCTATCGAGCGCCTTTGCTTAAAAGGAATTGAAGCTGCAAAAGCTGATGGACGTAAAACCGTTATGGCTAGAGATATTATCATCGATCATCTTTAATTTTTGTATTACCCCACCCTCAAACTCTCCAACCGCGGGGTGGGGCCAATTTTTCTCAGTATCTATATAAATTTACTTTTTTGCTCATTTAATAAAAAAATATTGTTTTATTTGCGATGAGGGCCTAATTTTTGTGCGAACTTAAATTTTGAATTTATGACTACGAGGGTGTGATCGCAATCGCTAGTCCACAAAAAAGGGGGGAAAATGAAAGCATTAGGTTTTATTTCAAGTATTATTTTGGTGGGTGCCGCCTTGGTATCAAGTGTTTCGCAAGCACAGACTTGCACGGATCCACTTCGCAATCAGGAAGTTTGTCAAAGCATGCGACACATGAAAAGCCAGATATTAGGCTTGGGCGCACAACGCGACTTAATGCAAATCAACTATCCGTTATTAAAAGAATTAGCTGCAGAGATAAATTATGTCTCTACGAATGTGAAAGACAAAGTTCGCTTAGACGACCCTTCTCATATTGGTGGTTTAATTGCTATCAGTGGTATGAGTGAAGAATTAATTCGCCAATCCAGTGCGAACTCAACAGAGTCATTGATGGTAGCTAATCGAATTCAAACACAGTGTGCCTCTTGTCACGCAAAAGAAAATCCAGCCAGTGGATATAACTGGGGAAAAATATTTAAAAATGATTGGCCACAATTTTATACCAAATGTAATGAATTCGACCGAAATCCTTATCGTTGCAAAAGCATGCATGGAATGTTCAGTGCGTATTCTAACTTTTTTACAGCCAGCCAATTGGGTCGTGAAAATTTTGAGTTAGCACGATTGAATGCGTTGGAGATCGCAAGAATTTCTGGTGATTTAAAAGACAAAGGGATTTTCCATGAAGGCGGTTTGGCATTAATTAATGAGGTCAATCAAAAAGCATTGGCTGTTGCAAAACTAGCAGAGCAAAAAGATCCTGAAACATTTCCAAAAGCATTGGCCATCACAGAATCTTGCATGCAGTGTCACTCTGACAGAAACAATTATATGAATGTCAATTTAAAAGTAAGCCCGTTTGCAAAAGTAAAATAGTACTAATATCAAGTCCAATAATTAATTGTTCAAGGCGCAAGCTTGAAGTCGTATTGTAATACTACGAAAGCGCAGCAACGAAGAACAATTATTTAGTGGGCTTGGTATAACTTTTAAATTTAAAATTTTATCTTTATAAAAAGGCGAGGAATTATTCTTCGCCTTTTTTTGTGAGCTTAAGTAACTCATCCCAGGAAATAATTGTGACACCTAAGGATTGAGCTTTTTCGACCTTTGATCCAGGATCATCTCCCACGACTAAGTAATTTAATTTAGCAGAAACAGCTGAAACTATTTTGCCACCCTTGGATTCGATAAAATCTTTAGCATCATCACGCTTAATGGGTAAGGTTCCAGTAATCAAAAAACTATTGCCACTGAGCGGACCGCTTTCAGCGCGGGCTTTGGTTTTTTCTTCGAAATAAACTCCCAGCTGTAAGCACTCATTCGCAATTTTTACTGCCGTAGAGTCATTGAGCCATTTAGAAATCGATTCTGCAACCTTGGGTCCGATGTCTTCAATTTGCAATAATTGCTCTGGAGTAGCCTTCAAAAAAGCAGATAACGATTGAAAATGATTCGCTAGCGACTTAGCAGTCTGTTCGCCGACAAAACGAATACCTAAAGCAAAAATAAATCTGGATAATGTTGTTTTTTTACTTTTCTCGATACTTTTGATAATGTTGTCGACGGATTTTTCACCCTGTCGTTCAAGACTTAAAAGAATATCTTGATTGAGTCGATACAAATCAGAAAAGCTTGTGACGATTTTTGAATCCACCAATGTAGAAATTAATTTTTCACCAACTTTATCTATATTCATGGCACGTCTAGCAACGAAGTGTTCTAGAGCCCCCTTCAATATTGCTGGACAAGCAGAGTTTGCACAACGACTTACAACCTCGCCCTCGTAGGTTGTCACTGGCTGAGAGCAAATTGGACAATGCGAAGGTGGTACGAAGGGTTTTAAGTTTGGTGGTCGTTTGTCAATTATGACGGATACGACTTCGGGAATTACATCACCAGCTCGTTGTATTAAAACATGATCTCCAACGCGAATATCTTTGCGCTGTATTTCTTCGTAATTATGTAAAGTGGCATTCGTAATGACGACACCACCGACTTTGACGGGTTTCATGATTGCAACAGGAGTTAATGCACCCGTTCGCCCTACTTGGACGTGAATATTTTCGATGATAGTTTCAGCTTGTTGAGGTTTGTATTTAGATGCTGTGGCCCACCTTGGACTTCTTGCAATCAATCCGAGTTCATTTTGCAGGGCCATCGAATTGACCTTAACAACGATACCATCGATTTCAAAAGGCAATGATTCACGATGACTTTCAATTTCATGATAAAAACGAATTACGTCTTGGATGTTTTTTGCAACTGTTCTGAGTGTGCAATTTTCGGTATGATTTAAAATTGGTATACCCAATTTTTCCAAGATGGATTCAAGCTCTTCTTGAGTCGAAAATTCTAAGCCCTCGACAACACCAACAGCATAGCCATAAAAACGTAAAGGTCTTTGTGCGGCTACTCTTGGATCCAGCTGTCGAATTGTCCCCGCGGCAGCGTTGCGTGGATTGGCAAAAACACTTTCACCATTTTCATCTTGTTCGGCATTCATCTTTAAAAAATCTTTTTTGTGAATCAGGGCCTCGCCCCGCACTTCTAAGATGTCTGGGATATTCGCATCTGCATGCAGTCGCAAGGGGATGCTACGAATCGTTTTTATGTTCGCAGTTACATCCTCACCAGTTTGCCCGTCTCCTCTGGTTAGGGCGCGAATAAGTAGACCTTTTTCATAAACCAACTCAATGGCCAAGCCGTCTAGCTTAAGTTCACAAAAGTATTCAACATCTGCTTCTGATTTAAGGAATTTTTTGACTCGCAGATCAAAATCCAACAAATCCTCGGCAGAGTAAGTATTCGATAAAGATAGCATTGGTAATCGATGATCTATTTTTTGAAATCCAGGTAAAATGGCACCGCCAACCCTTAGCGAGGGGGAATCCGCACGGATCAATTCGGGTTTTTCTTTTTCTAGCTGGATTAACTCATTAAATAGTTGATCGTATTCATAATCAGAAATTATAGGTCGATCTAAAACATAATAATTATAATCGTGTTGTAAGATTTTATTTTTAATTTCATCGTATCTATTGAATTTCTTTTTTGTAGTCGGCATACTTAAATACCTATTACAAGGATTCACACATGACAATAGACAAAAAAACAGTTGAGCAAATTGCATCTTTAGCAAAACTTCAATTGAGTGAAAAAGAGGCCGTTGCACTAACGGAACAGTTGGGCCATGTATTAAATCATTTTGAGCAAGTAGCTAAAATAAATACAGCTGGTATCGAGCCGTTAGTGACTCCCACAGATATGCCCAATTTTTTACGAGACGACATTGTGGTCCAAGAAACAAGTGTTGAGGAGATCATGTCAAATGCACCTCAGCGCACGGGGCACCTATTTACTGTACCTCCAGTAGTCTAGATAAATTAAATTGAATATTCGCCGCCAACAAATTTTGTAAGACAAATTTACTAAGATAAAAATAAGATAAAAAACAAGAATAGTTTGAAAACAAGATAGAAAAAAACAGAAGGTTAGGTTGAAATGGATTTATTAACTGCGACGATTTCTGAAATTTCGTCGAGCATTAAAGCAAAAAAAATAAGTGCCAAGGAAGTCACGCAATTTTTTTTGAATCGTAAAGAACAAATGGATCCGCAATTGAATTCGTATATTAGTGTGAATTCCGAAGCGCTTAAGACCGCAGAGTCTATCGACCAAAAAATTCAACAAGGTGATAATCTGGGCGAGTTGGCTGGAATTCCAATTGCTGTCAAAGATATGTTTTGCACAAAAGGATTAAAGACAACAGCGGGCTCAAAAATATTGTCCAACTTTATTCCACCGTATGATGCGACTGTAATTTCGAAATTAAAATCAGCAGGAGCCATCGTGTTGGGAAAATTGAATCAAGATGAATTTGCGATGGGATCTTCGAATGAAAATTCATTTTTTGGTGTCACAAGAAATCCTTGGGATTTAACACGCGTTCCTGGGGGCTCCAGTGGTGGGTCTGCGGCTGCGCAGGCCGCGCGTCTGTGTGTGGGTGCGCTGGGCACGGACACCGGTGGTTCGATTCGACAGCCAGCTAGCTTTTGTGGAGTGGTGGGAGTTAAGCCGACTTATGGACGCATTAGTCGATACGGAATAATTGCTTATGCCTCTTCACTAGATCAAGCGGGCCCGTTGGCCAACTCGGTTGAAGATGCAGCTATTATGTTAGAGGTTATGTGTGGCCACGATCCTAAAGATGGCACGACATCCAATCAAGTTGTCCCTGCATTTCACAAAAATTTAAATGCCAACATGAAGGGCTTGAAGGTGGGCATTCTTAAAGAATATATCACTGATGGTTTGACTGGCGATATTCAAGCGATTTTTCAAAGCGGACTAAAGGCTTTGCAAGACGCGGGGGCTGATATTGTGGACATATCTGTACCATTAACTGAAAGTGCTGTAGCCGTATACTACCTTGTTGCCGCAAGTGAGGCCTCCAGTAATTTAGCCCGTTATGACGGCGTTAAGTTTGGCTATCGTTCATCCTTTAAAAACATTTCAGAACTTAGTTTAGATGATTTTTATTCTATCACGCGTGGTGAGGGTTTTGGCGCCGAGGTGAAAAGACGAATCATGTTAGGCACGTACTGTTTATCATCGGGTTATTATGATGCGTATTACAACAAAGCCTGTCAGGTGCGACGAATGATGCGAGATCAATTTCAACAACAGTTCAAAAAATGTGACATCATACTAAGTCCCGTCACGACTGCACCAGCATTTAAAATTGGAGAAAAAATTTCGGATCCTTTAGAGATGTATTTGAACGATATTTTCACAGTATCAACTAATTTGGCGGGACTTCCCGGAATGAGTGTTCCATTTGGTTTTTCAAAATCGACAAACGCAGAAGCTCAGTTACCGATTGGATTACAGATTATGGCGAATCACTTCGATGAACAAAAGATGTTGAATGTTGCGTATTTCTTGCAACATGTTTCTGGATTGAAAGGACAGGTGGCCCATGTCGTATCATGATTTTGAACCCGTTATTGGCCTTGAAATTCATGCGCAATTTAAAACCTTGTCAAAAATATTTAGTACCGAGTCAACAACGTTTGAAGCGGGAGACAATGAAAACACTTCCCCAGTAACCGTGGGAATGCCCGGTACCCTACCCGTCTTAAATGCCAAAGTGGTCGAGTATGCAATCAAAACAGGTTTAGCTTTGGGTGCAAGTATCCGTGAAAAATCAGTTTTTGCTAGAAAAAATTATTTTTATCCAGATCTTTCCAAGGGCTATCAAATTTCACAGTATGATCTGCCAATATGTGAAAATGGTCAGCTACGTTTTTTGGTCGATGGTAAAATTAAAACAGTTCGCATTACACGCGCTCACTTAGAGGAAGACGCTGGCAAATCTAGTCATCATGGTGAATACACATTGATAAACTACAACCGCGCAGGCGTACCCTTACTAGAAATTGTTTCAGAGCCAGAAATTAAAACTCCCCAAGAGGCCGCCGAGTATGCCAAAGCGATGCGACAGATATTGCGCTATTTGGATGTTTGTGATGGCAACCTAGAAGAAGGTTCTTTGCGCTGTGACTGTAACGTCAGTGTTAAAAAAATCGGTGAAACGAAGTTGGGTACAAAAGTAGAAATTAAAAATATTAATTCATTTCGTTTTGTTGAAAAAGCGATTGAGTATGAAATCGATCGACAAATAGATGCAATTATGAGGGGCGAAAAAATTATTCAAGAAACACGCCTGTGGGATCCTGATAAAAATCGTACCTTTTCCATGCGCACCAAAGAAAATGCTCAGGACTATCGATATTTTCCTGATCCTGATTTGCTACCTTTGGTGGTTTCACAAACGATGATCAATAATTTGCGAAGTACGCTGCCAGAGCTTCCATTGGATCGCGCGGAACGGTTTGAAAAACAATTGGGACTCCCCTTTTACGATGCCTCTGTTTTAACGGCCGAACGAGAGCTAGCGGATTACTTTGAAAAAGTGGCGCAATTATCAGGAAACCCAAAGGCCTCTTCGAATTGGATCATGACGGATTTAATGCGCGAGTTAAATGCCACTCAAAAAAATATACAAAACTGCCCGGTCAGCGCTGAAAATTTGGCGTTGATGTTGAAAGAAATTGATAAGGGAACTATTTCTGGAAAAATTGGTAAAACAGTATTTCAAGAGATGTGGAATACGGGTCGCGATCCGCACTCTATTATTCAGGAAAAAGGTTTAGTTCAAATCACTGACACATCCGCCATTGAAAAAATTATTGATCAGATATTAACCGCCAATCAAGCGCAAGTGAATGACTTCAGATCTGGTAAAACCAAATTAATGGGATTTTTTGTTGGCTTGGCGATGAAGGCTACCAAAGGTCAGGCTAGTCCAGATTTGGTGAATAAAATTTTAACTGAGAAGTTAAACGCATGAAGGTGGCGGCACTAGACCTGGGATCTAATACTTTTTTATGTTTGATCTGCATAGTGAATGCGGAAAACCGACAGGTCACTCAGGTGATCAGTGATCAGGTGGAAATAGTTCGTTTAGGTCAGGGCGTTTCGCAGACAGGATGCTTTCAAGAAGAGGCCTTAGTACGAGCGGATAATTGCTTACAAAGGTTTTCTGCTGAAATTCAGAAGCATCAACCAGATTATGTGATCGCCGTCGCGACGGCAGCAGCAAGAATGGCCTCCAATAAACAAAGGCTATTTGAGATATGCCATAAACATCATATTCCATTGAAAATTATTTCGGGTGATCAAGAGGCTGAGATTACTTTTGCGGGAGCCATTTCTAAATTGCAAACAACACCATCTTTGTCTTCCGCAGGGGTCGCGCCAACATCGGCTAACGAATCTCAAATATTGAATAGTCAATCTAGCTATATTGTTATTGATATCGGCGGAGCCTCGACCGAAATTATTTTGGGTTGTAAGGAAGCTGAAGGCGATAATTTTTTGTTAAACTGGAAAAAAAGTTTCCCGATAGGCGCCGTCAAATTAACCGAGCAACAAATACCAATGCAGCCGGTTCCCAACCCTCAGCTGAAAACACAAGAGCTGCAAAATTCACTCAAAGATATGTTTCAAGAAATTGATGAATTATTGTCTATGAAAAAAAACTCAAAGATAGTCGCAGTTGCTGGCACGCCCACCGAGATTGCCAAGATTATGAATCACGGAGTGTGGGATGAACATGTAATTGACGGTTTTCAAATCACCCTACCGATGTTGAAACAATTGTTACAGGATTTCATGCAGACCAGTGTCCTGGAAAAAATTCAACGTTGGCATGTTACTCCCGGTCGAGCAGATGTGATCTTAGCTGGCGTTATCTTATTGACCTATATATTAGAAAAGATTGGTTCTGCGGAATTGACCGTTTCCACACGTGGTGTTCGTTACGGAGTAGCCATGCGCGCACAAAATTTATCACAAAACTAAAAATGGATGGTGAATATGAAATTAAATCAACAAACTGACATCCCGAAATTAGTTTCAACAACAATTACGTTGCTAGTTCTTTTACTGTTGGTAGCCACTCCCCGTTCGCTACTAGCCAAGCCAGAAATACGATTTGAAAAAAAGAAAATTTCCATTCAAGGTAAAATCATTACCGTCGAGATGGCCGACAATGAAGAAAAATCTCAATTAGGATTAATGTATAGAAATAAACTGAATGAAAATGAAGGAATGTTATTTGTCTTTGATGATGAAAGCGTAAAAAATTTTTGGATGAAAAATACATTCATTCCATTATCGATCGGATTTTTCGATAGAAACAAGACCTTAGTAGATGTTCAAGATATGGAACCTGTAAAATCAGAGTTGCAAACCAATATTCCCTCTTACGAAAGCAAGAAACCTGCAAAGTATGCTCTAGAGGTAACTAGAGGTTGGTATAAGAAACACAAAATCAAATTAGGCTCAAAGTTTAGTTTTTCAAATTAGGACTCACCATTGGTTTAGATTTTTCATATTGGATTTGCAGTTCATGTTTCGTGTGTTTTAATCGAATATGAACATAAGGAAGAAATTCCTTTTTAACGCTATCAAGGATGACGAGTATGAAAAAACTAGTTCTAATGTTGGCCTTACTTGGATCAATGAACTTTTTAATGGTGGGATGTACCATGGGTGATTCTGCGCCAGAAAATGGCGAAGAGGTTGCCGCCGAAAATACAACATCAACCGATGGTTCAGGTGAGTTAGAGGCCCTTGACGGAGACTCTAGCAAACAAGCCGAGAACTCATTGGACTCAGAACTGCCAGGCGAGCAAAAACCATCAGAGCTAGATCAAACGCCTCCGCCCGAAGTTGTCAGCCAAGAACAAAAGCCAGAAGAGCAGTTGCAAACTGCAGGAGTAGATCCTGGTGCTGAAAACAAAACAGAGCAAGCACCACCACCTGCAGAGCAAGCTCAAGCTGTGCCGCCACCAGAAGCTGTTCCACCAGTGGATACGCCTCCGCCAACAGAGGCGACCACCGTGGCTGAAAGTAAGCCGGCAGAGACGCCGCCAAAGCCAAGTTTGAAAAAAATTAAAGACATACCATTTCGTGAAGGCGAACAGTTGCTGAATGCGGTTTATGTGGCGCGACCCAAGGATACGTTTACGTCGATCAGTAAAATGGTTTATGGAGACGCATCACACGTCAAAGCATTAAAAGCATCGAATCCAGCAATTAAGAACGTACGTCCTGGCGATAAGGTTTATTACAACTCTCCACAACGACCAACTGATGAATCTATGATGAAGGTTTACTATGAAGATGTCGGGCAAGTTCCGGAAACATATACAGCCAAAGAGGGCGATGATATAAAGAAAATCTCACGCGAGTTATTAGGCTACCCAACTGCATGGAAAGAAGTTTGGGCTATTAATCCTGTTGAATCAAAAGATAAGTTAGCTGATGGAACAACACTTCGATATTGGAAGGGAGCACAAGCTTCGAATGAAGCGAAGCCTGTTGACGTGGCTGCAGCTGGAATGACGGCGCCACCTCTACCGATGGAGTTGCCTCCGCCGCCACCGCAAGCAGAGCCGATGGCTATGCCACCGCCACCTCCACAGGCGGAAATGCCACCACCGCCTCCACCAATGCCAGAGATGGCTCCGCCGCCAACAAATATGGGATCAACCGCGCCCTCAATGGAGGTTCCGCCGCCTCCACCAGTTGCTCAACAACTGCCACCTGACATTAATCCTCCACCAGCTCCTAAGCAGAAAAAGCAAATGCAAGCAGAAGCCGCTTCGGGAACGGATGACATGATGTTAATGGGAGCTGTGGGTGTATTAGTACTTGGTATCGCAGCAATTGTTGTTATCCGAAAACGAAAACAACAAAAAGAAATGGCTGCTGTATTTAACGAAAACACACAAATCGGAGCTTAATAAAACATGGGCTTCCGTATTCAATAAACGCCGAAGCCTGTTTTAATTAAAAATGATATCAACTCAAGATCAATAAATACTGAAAATTTTTTGCAAAACAATATTACAAATAAAGATATTAGAGTTTAAAATAAAAAGGATCCTCATGTGGATCCTTTTTATTTTAAAGTTGTGAATAAAATATTTCAGTTTATTGTGCTTTTGATTAAGCGACTTTCGTTAGAATTTCGCCAAAGACATCTTTAGAGCCTTCGCGTTTGGACTCTGCAAAATAAATAAAATCATCAACAATTTGCATGTCACGGTTATTCGTAGGCACAAAGCGCACGCCAGCACCAAGTTTGTTGGACCAAACGACATGAGCAGCAATATTTCTTAAACGTCCACAAACATTGAAGCGTACACTTAATTTTTCACCCGGTTTTAATTCACCCATTTGATGTTGGATGAAGGCACCAGTTAGGCTGATATTCTTAAAAACTCCACTGGAAGCCTCGCGAGCGTAATTTTTTTTAAATTCAACTTCGATACTTATTGGTGTTCTGGGGGCTGGAATATTTGTTACTTCCATACGACCGTACTCCTTCTTGCCTAAACTATTCGGAGCGATTGTCATCGGACTTTAATAATTCCTCCACAATTTCACCATCAAACGTGATTCGATTTGATAACATTAATTATAACAAGAAGTTACCAACCATCGGGGTGTATTAAAATTAGACACTATTTTTAAGTATTGACAAAATTCACGAAAGCCACCAATAATGCCTTATTCACTTACCTATATTAAACATGTCTTACGTAGGTTAATTAGCAGAAGATACAGAGTTAAGCAGAGAGAAAAACAGAAAAAAAAGTAAAAAAGAAACAGAAGTAAAACAGAAGTAACAGAGACGCTGCCGAACAGACACAGACGATTAAATAGAGATTATTTAACGGCGAATGCCCGGTCAAAAAATCGAGTCCGATGCTAAATCCAAATAAGACAATTTAAATATTATTACTAACCACACTAATAAACTAAATAGATAAATTTTAAAGCAAAAATAAAAACTAAAACCATAAACACATAAAAAATAATAAAAATTTTAATTATTCAAATTAACAAGCCAATCAAATACAAAAATTTAAGGAGTCTTGCTTGTCAGATCAAAAAAACGAAGTGGAAGTTGTAAAGAAGCGCGGAAAGCCTAAGGCTAGTTCAAAAAATGAAAACAGTTCAAGCGATGAGCCAGCTACGAAAGAATCTCCAAAGGAGGCCGCCACGGCCACCACGCAGGTTACGGAGTCAGGTTCTGATGTGGTCAGAGCCGCTGCCCGACGGGACGAATCTTCTTACGCCAAGCCATCCGAAGGACACACACCAGTGGAGTCAACCTCAAGCCCCAACACTAATACTTCGTCCAATAATTCCACTGAGCAATCTAATGTAAACGCACCGACATCTTCTTCGGGAGCAGCACCTAGCTCTGGGGAAAGAACTCAGCAGGCGAACAATAATCCCAATCAGCAAAATCAAGGTGAAAACAGGGATCGCGGTGGCGGCGGTGGGCACCATCACAAAAATAAATATTTCGATAAAAAAAATAATAACCGTTACAGTAATAACAATAACAACCATGGCGGCGGTGGCGGCAAACAACAACAAAATTATCGTCAAGACCGTCCCAATCGCAATCACAACAATCAACAACAAGGTTCGGGTTTGCCAGATGATGGCGACAACTATCAAGTTCAAGAGGTGAACTTAGCGGATATCAATTTAAGTGAGGAAGAAAAAACCTGGTTGTCTTCGAAGGACTTAAAATCAAAAAGCATCACGCAATTAACTGAGCTAGCGATAAAGCTTAAGATCGAACATGCGGCTGGTTTGCGTCGTCAAGATATGGTTTTTGAAATCCTTAAGCGTGCCGCAAAGTTAGGTGATATTTATGGTTCTGGAGTTTTAGAGATTTTGCCGGATGGTTATGGCTTTTTACGATCACCAGATTATAACTACTTACCAGGTCCAGATGATATTTACGTGTCTCCATCACAGATTCGCCGATTTGGTTTAAGAACCGGTGACACGATTACGGGAACAGTTCGACCTCCGAAAGAGGGCGAAAGATATTTCGCTTTATTAAAAGTGGATTCGTTAAATTTCGAAACGACCGAAGCGGGTAAAGATAAAATTTTATTTGATAACTTGACGCCATTGCATCCGAACAAACGTCTTAAGCTAGAGCATTTCCCTGGCGAGTATACCACTCGCATTGTGGACTTGATGGCTCCGCTAGGTAAGGGTCAGCGTGCGTTGATCGTGGCGCCTCCAAGAACCGGTAAAACGGTACTGTTGCAAAATATTGCCAATGCTATTTCGATCAATCATCCTGAAGTGAAATTGATTGTATTGTTGATTGATGAGCGACCGGAAGAGGTCACCGATATGACTCGTTCAGTTAAGGGCGAAGTTGTTAGCTCCACTTTTGATGAACCACCCACTCGACACGTACAAGTGGCAGAGATGGTGCTAGAAAAAGCGAAACGCTTGGTTGAGCATAAACACGACGTGGTTATTTTATTGGATTCGATTACTCGTTTGGCGCGTGCGTACAATACGGTTGTGCCTCCGAGCGGGAAAATTTTATCAGGTGGTGTGGACGCTAACGCGCTGTACAAGCCGAAGAAGTTTTTCGGTGCTGCAAGAAATATTGAAGAAGGCGGTAGCTTAACAATTATTGCGACGGCCTTGATCGATACAGGTTCAAGAATGGATGAAGTTATTTTCGAAGAATTTAAGGGTACGGGTAATGCCGAGATTCACTTGGATCGAAAACTGATGGAAAAACGAACATTCCCATGTATGGACATCAACAAATCAGGCACTCGTAAAGAGGATTTGTTAATTGAAAAGAATGATCTTAATCGCTTGTGGATTTTAAGAAAAGTATTAGCTCCAATGAATGTAGTTGATGCAATGGTGTTTTTATTGGATAAAATGCAGGGTACGAAAACAAATCAGTCATTTATTGGCAGCATGGGTGGCGGTCAATAAATTGGATTTGAAATTTTCTAGTATTTAAGCAAAAACTTCTCGACAGGGGATATCCGTTGTGATAATCCCTGTGAGCTAATTTCAAGGGGTAATATATGAAAGAAGGAATGCATCCTAAGTTCCATGATGTAGTTTTTAAAGACGTTTCTTGTGACTATGCTTTTTTAAGCAAATCAACAATGTCTTCTAATGAAAAAATTAAATGGGAAGATGGTAAAGAGTATCCATTACTTAAAGTGGAGATTTCAAGTGCTTCTCATCCGTTCTACACTGGAAAACAACGTGTTATGGATACTGAAGGCCGTATCGATAGATTTAAGAAAAAATACGGAAGAAAGTAATTACAAACATTTTAAAATTTATGAAGGCGGCCCAACACAATTGGGCCGTTTTTTTTGGTATTTTTAAAATAATTTCAATTGCGAGTACAACAAATGTTTTCAAAGTTAGACGAAGTAGAATCTAGATACGAACAAGTAAATATGCAGCTACAAAGACCAGACGTGGCCTCTGATCAAAAGCAATACCGTGCTTTGATGAAAGAGCTCAGTGATTTGGAAAAAATTGTAACTGTTTACAGAGGTTTCAAAAAAAAATCGACAGAACTAGCAGATAATAAATCTTTGCTAGAAACTGAAACTGATGAAGAAATGCGAAGCATGGCCAAAGAAGAAATCAAATCTTTAGAGGTCGAAGTCGCAGAGGTTCAACAGCAGTTACGAATTTTATTAATTCCTAAGGATCCCAACGACGACAAAAATATTATCCTAGAAGTGCGAGCTGGTGCTGGTGGCGATGAAGCCAGTTTGTTTGCTGAAGAGCTATTCCGTGGCTACACGCACTTTGCTGGAAAGCAGGGTTGGAAAGTCGAAGTCATGTCCACCTCAGATGGCAACGTCGGAGGCTTCAAAGAAGCGGTGGCCTCCATTTCCGGAGACTCTGTTTATAGTAAATTAAAATACGAAAGTGGTGTGCATCGTGTTCAGCGTGTACCTAAAACAGAAGCACAGGGTCGAGTGCACACGTCCACAGTCACGGTGGCAGTGATTCCCGAGGCCGACGAAGTCGACGTCAAAATTGATCCAAACGATTTGCGAGTCGATGTGATGCGTGCCAGTGGTGCCGGAGGTCAGTCAGTGAATAGAACAGAATCAGCGGTTCGATTGACTCACTTACCGACGGGCATTCAGGTGCATTGCCAAGAGGGAAAATCACAGTTGGGTAACAAAGAAAAAGCGATGAAAATTCTTTTCGCTAAATTGCAACAAATCGAAGATGACAAAGCTCGCAAAGAGGCCTCTGATACGCGATTGGAACAAATTGGAACTGGGGATCGCTCAGAGCGAATTCGTACTTATAACTTTCCACAATCTCGAATTACCGATCACAGGATTGGTTTGACCGTACACCAAATCGATGCTGTGATGAGCGGGGAGTTTGAGATTTTAATAGACCCTCTTGTTACACATTTCCAAGCAGAGGCGCTAAAACATCAAAAATAATTTATGCAATTAAAAGAAGCCTTTGAAAAGACGATTTTATTTTTTAAAGACAAAGGCTTTGAGACTCCGCGATTAGATGCGGAGTTATTATTTTTTGAAGCGCTTGGATTAAAAGATCGCGTTGAGCTTTACTTGAAATATGACAAGCCATTATCAGACGCAGAACTTAACAAGTGTCGCGATTTTGTAAAACGTCGCTCCAATCAAGAACCAGTAGCGTATATTATTGGTCATAAGCATTTTTTAAATTGGGACTTTCAAGTCAATTCACATGTGTTAATCCCCCGACCTGAAACTGAAATTTTGGCAGAGTGGGTGGTAGATCAATTACTGACGCAAAATTTATTTTCAAATGCAATTTTGTCGGGACCTGTGATTTCTATCTTGGATATGGGTTCGGGTAGTGGCTGCTTAGGAATAGGAATTCATAAGCTTTTAGAACAAAAGCAAATGCAAAAGCCGACACGCAAACCCTCTACAGAAAAAACAGACCCGTCAGAGAATAAGGTCGATTCAACGACAATGATAAAGTCATGTATTTTTGGAATTGATATTTCAGCTGAGGCTCTGACAGTAGCTCGACAAAATGCTGCAAACCTACAAGTAGACGATAGTTGTTTTTATTTTCAATCAGATCTTAATCAAATGAACTCTAATGATGTATCGCAACTGCTGGCCGGGAAAAATCCCATCGCTGGATTTCAAGTCATTGTTGCCAATCCACCTTATATTGACGTCGAAGATCCAGAAACCCAAAAAAGTGTGAAGCAATATGAACCGCATGTGGCCTTATTTTCAGCGAACAAAGGATTACATCACATCGAAAAATGGCTTGGCTTAGCGGCCGATCTGTTGAAGTCCAGTGAAGCTGCATTAGTGGGTTTTGAAATTGGATACACCCAGGGTGAGGTTGTAAAAAAAATGTTCTTGGATTCAAATGTATTTTCAGAAGTAAAAATATTAAAAGATTATTCGCAAAAAGATAGATTCGTAGTGGGGATAAAAAATGGATAAAATGATTGTTGAAAGTGGTGCCGTACTTAAGGGTGAAGTTATAGTCAGTGGAGCAAAAAATGCAGCTCTTCCAATTTTATTTGCAACATTGTTGGCTGAAGGCCGTCATGTATTTAAACAAGTACCAAAACTAAAAGACATCGATTCTACAGCGGACTTATTAAAAAGTCTTGGCTGCGCCGTGGAGTGGTCAGGTGAAGATCTGATAGTCGACGTAAAAAAAGCTCAATCTCATGAAGCGAATTATGATTTAGTTCGAAAAATGCGCGCCAGTATTTTGTGTCTTGGACCGTTGCTGGCAAAATATGGCGAGGCTGTTGTATCATTGCCGGGTGGTTGCGCCATCGGGACAAGACCGATCGATCTGCATTTGGATGGAATGAAGGCCCTTGGTGCCGAAATAGAATTAAAAGAAGGCTATGTTTTAGCAAAGGCCAAAAAACTAATTGGTTCGACCATTGTGTTTGATATTACCACTGTTGGTGGAACAGAAAATGTTTTGATGGCTGCTGTACTGGCGGAAGGAACAACGGTCATTGAAAATGCCGCGAAGGAGCCTGAGATAGTCGACTTGGCTGAGTATCTTATTAAAATGGGTGCCAAAATTAAAGGCCATGGTTCGAGCGTTATTTTAGTCGAGGGAGTCGAAAAACTAACACCTGCAGAACATAAAATTATGCCCGACAGAATTGAGGCTGGAACCTTGTTGTTAGCTGGAGCGATTACCGGTGGCGAAGTCACTGTGAAAAATTTGATTTCGGCTCATTTAGAATCATTGGTTTTTAAAATGAAAGAATCTGGATTTAAGTTAAACGTGGGTGTTGATTCCATCACCGTCCATCCAAATCAATCTTGGAATGCAGTGGATATTACAACGAATCCTTACCCTCATTTTCCAACCGATTTGCAAGCTCAGTTTATGGCGTTAATGACTGTTGCCAATGGAACAAGTGTTATCTCAGAAACTATTTTTGAAAATCGATTTATGCATGTGCAGGAATTAAATCGTTTAGGTGCAGATATTTCTCCACGCTCAAGAATTGCCATTGTGAGAGGAAAACCTGGACAGCTAACGGGTGCACCTGTGATGGCGACAGACTTAAGAGCCAGTGCCAGCCTAGTTTTGGCGGGCTTAGTCGCTAAAGGACAAACTCAAGTTAGTCGTATCTATCACTTGGATCGTGGTTATGAGCAGTTGGAAGTGAAGCTTGGTAAGCTGGGCGCGAAAATCAAACGCGTCGCCGAGTAAAAAAAAAGCCCCGACGATGGAGGGGGGTGTCGAGGCTTTAGAGAAACTTAAATTTTAAATTATCTAGATCCAATACGGCTAATATTTTTCAAATAAACGTTCAGCGCAGACCGATTATATTAATTGGCTGGCTGAATTACTTGAATATCAAAAATTACCAAAACAGAATGTCGCATTTTGCGAGCTGAATCTTCCTGGAGGGGGTAGTTAGATTCAACTCGCAAAACTGGATCAATTCTATTAGCTAATTCATGAGCTTCAATCTGAACCACAGCACCATTGTACTCTGTTAAGTCAATGTTGGCAGCCAATTGAAAAACTTGTTGATCTGCAGTTACTAAAAAGAAATCACCGTCAGTGCTTAAGGCCACTTGACCTTCGTAAATTGCAGTCTCAACTGGTTTATAATTTGTAAAAATAGGCATGATGCCTGGTTGTGCTTTTGAAACTAAAGAGAAACCAAGAGCAAAAACAATATACAAAGCAATCGCAATATTTTTGATTAATCCTTTATTGTTTTTAATGATTTTAGTGTTCATAAGTTTCATACTGTCTCCGATTTTTCTTTTAGGTTAGCAACGAATATGCCAATTGAGATTCAGCAAGGAAAAACGAAATTCTGACTGTGAATGCACGAAGAATTAGCAAAAAACGAAAAAAATCTACAGCCTTAACAAAATCTAGTCGGTTCCATTTTGTAATTCACAGGCCGACTTGGTTCCAGCTTGGAACTGTATTGTCTTAGTTGGACCTTCGTCCAAATTACAGGTTTGCTGAGTTCTTTTAAATAAATCTGTCATAAAATTGATGAATAAAGTTTTAATTTTTTAGCGGTTATTGGAGAGCTGTTACTCGACATGAATCAAAACTCATCAAACAACAAATCCTCAAAAAATCCCAATAGCAGATCGTCGAACACGATCCAAGCGAACTCTGTCCAATGGATGATTCGCTTGTCTAGCGGCAAGCAGCTGGGGCCGTATTCGACAGAGGCAATGCTAAAACTGATTCGCGAGAAAGCCCTGGATGGGACTGAACACGTCAGGCGCTATCCAGATGGGGATTGGATGCCAGTTTCAAGCCAGGGAGTCTTTTATGATCAGTTGCTTGAATCATTAAATGAAATCACGAAAGAACCCAAAGTCAAAGAAGACATAAAAAAAGTCGACAAGATAAATGCGGAAACAGTCATTGGCGAAATTCAACCCGTGGTGTTGGGAAATAAAAAAACAGAAAAAGAACATGAAGTCACTTATGTGTTACCCGAAACTGTACGTCGTGAAGAAATAATGGAAGCTCAGCGACGTGAACAGGCCGAGCGAGATAAAAATAAAAAAACCAGGCCTATCGCACCACCACCTCCACCGCCAACAATTGAACTAACAACAACGGCAAAAAATAAAACGAGCCCTATTTTCATTGCTAGTATCCTGTTGTTAGTTGGTGTGGTTGCATACTTTATTTTTGAAGGTGAAAAAAATGTGGACGAAAATCACAAACCACATTTATTGGCACCTCGAACTAAAAACACGACACAACTATCCCCATCCGAACTGCAACAAAGACAAGAAAAAGCCATGCAGTACTTAGTACTAGACACCACAGAAGCCTATTTTTCAGCGCAAAGTTTATTGGTAGAGGCCATAGAGTCCGACACAAATAATTTATTTGCGCGACAATTGCTGTGCTTTACTTACAAAGAGCTATGGCCATTTGTGGCGCAGGATTCTAAGGATTTAGAGACAATGAATTTAATCACAAAAACGACAAGATCTATTGATCCAACAGCCACCGAAGGGTTGATATGTGAATCCATCAAATTAATTTTGAACGGAAAGTTTGTCGAGGCCAGGGGAAATATTGATTACACTTTGAATTTACCAGCCAATTCACAAAACTGGATGCTGTATGGATTAAAAGCCGAAATGATCGCAGCCGAGGGTGATTACAAAACCGCTTCGTTGTATGAAGATAAAATGAAACAACTGTGGCCGGTGGGAATGAAACCTGTTGTAGATCAAGCCTATATGCAGATGCAATTTGGTGACTACATGAGTGCTGAAAAAAATCTGCAAGAAGCCAATCGAAGATATGCTAAGCACAAACGGGCCCAACTACTTTATGGGTTAACTTTATTTAGAGGATTTCAAAAATTAGATGACTCGGCCAGAGTGTTAAGTGCGGCATTGAACTCCACCAGTCAAATTCATCGTATGATTGAAAGTGAAGGATACTATACACTAGCCATCATTTTTGAAATGAAAAAAGATTTTAACAAAGCCAAAAGCTTTTCCGACATCGCTTATCAGCTAAATCCTGGCAACAAGGACATTGCGGCTTTGAATCAGCGATTAGGTGGCGCTAACAAGCCGACAAAAATAAAAGACGGCCACAACGAGCAACTATATCTGGGTGATCAATATTTTAGATCTGGAAATTATCTTGCAGCGCAGGCGGAATACAAGGCGGCATTTGAATTAGATCCTAGTAATTCCATGGCGGCCTTAAAAGCAGCAAAAGCTTTGTGGCAGCTAAACCTTGGAAATGAAGCGATCCTTTGGATTCAAAAATCATTGAAAGCAGACTCTAAAATGGTCGCGGCCTATGTACTGCAAGCCGATTATTTATCAGCTCGATATGATTACGAAGGGGCAAGTATAGTCTTATCAAAGGCGCAAAAAATTTCACCCAAAAGTTATGAAATCTATCGCGGCATGGGCTTAATTGAATTTCGTAAAGCGAACTACAAAGATGCTATTTTATTTTTAGAAAAAGCGAATAAAATTTATCCAAACGATGTAGAAACATTAACGTTGTTGGCAAAAACGTATAGCAAGCAAAACAATTACAGTCTGGCTCAAAAAAATGCAGTCAAGGCTGTCGAGTTGGATCGATCTAATGCTGCGGCTCAGATCTCGTATGCAAAAATGTTAAGTCAATTTGAGGGGGTCGAAAAAGGCATCAGCTATTTAAATTATTTAATCAATCAATTTTCGTACTCGATCGAGCTTCGACAAGCGATGGCTGAAATTTACGAAGAGAATCAGAATTATTTGGAATCATGTAATATCTGGGAACAAATCAAAGAGGCAGATGCTAAAAATAAAAAAGCTTTTTTAGGTTTGGGAACTTGTTATCAAGGACAGGCCTTGTTTGACAAATCCCTGCGATCATATTTGCAAGCGGTTGTGGCGGACCCATCGGATCCCGAAGGGAAAATCAAGGCGGGTCTGTTGTATCTGCAAACAGAGAAATATGACGAAGCCATTAAGCAATTTAAAGGCGCGTTTGATATCAACCCCAGATATCCTCGCGTGCAATACTTAATTGGTCGAGCATTATTGGCTAAAGGCGACAGTTATCAAGCCCTACAAAGCGCTCTGGAAGAAAGAAAAATAAATCCCAATCTAGCCGATTCGTATATTTTGGCGGCCGAATCCTATAGCTCGACTCAGCAATATTCGAAATGCGCAACCGAATACCAGCAGGCCATACGCTTAGGGGCCTCTGGTTCCGATGTTTATGTTAAAATGGCTAGATGCAATCGACAAAGTGGAAATGTGGATGTAGCGGAAAACATTTTAATGGTTGCCGCCGCGAAAGAGTCGGGAAACCCAGAAATTTATCGCGAGCAGGGGGCTATTTATGAACAAAAGCAAGATTATCGATCGGCAATTGCGGCTTATAATAAATATTTGAATTTGTCGCCAAATGCGCCCGATAAGAAAGAAGTAGAAGCCAGGATAAATAAGTTGGGTGGTTCGCGATTTTAGATGTCAGTCGGTTATAATTTTAACTAATTCGCAAGTTAGCCATTCTTTTTCTTATGTTGTTGATTAGGGCGATGTTGATTTGAAAGTCAGACAAAGAAAACAACTAGACGACATAAAAATTGAATGAATGAAAATATATATATATTATATCTACAAGCAGGAAAATTAACGAAGGGGCATAGACATGGGTTTGATTGGCGGTATCTCCGATAAAATGAGTGAAATATCCAATAACGTACAAGAAGGCGTTAAGTCTTCTAGTATTTCATTTTTAGCCTTCACCATTAAATTGATTACTGGATTGTTGATAGGGTTGACTCTGTCGTTAATTGGCCAAGAGATGATGAATTTCGGCAACCTAATTTTTGTATTTGTTTTATTGATGGTAACCGCAACTGTTATGAAAACCATCTGGACATGGAATTTAGGGAAAGTATTAATATTTGATTTGATTTGTGCTTTGATCGCGGTCTCTCTTAGAATGTATATTCTAATTGCACCCTAACTCTTATAACTCTCTTTAGTTCCCGTCGTTGCTGCGCTTTTGCAACCGTTAAATAGTTGAGAAATTTGCAAATTTCCATTATTTCTTTGGCTGAACAATAGATTCAGTCGGAAGGACACTTTTATGATAGACATTAAACTTTTAGAAAAAAAGGCAGAAGAGGGCGCCGGCCCCAGTTACTATGATCAATATAAAAAAAGTTTAATGGATCGTTCGTTTCCGTTGAATTTGTTGGAAGAGATCATGACCGTAAACAAAAAACGCAAAGAATTGATATTTGCGGCTGAAACAGCGAAGTCCAATCAAAACAAAATTAGCGCCGATATTCCTAAGATGAAAAAAGAAGGCAAAGATACAACGGCCTTGATTGAAGAAATGGGTAAGATGGCGGCCACTGTAAAAGAAATGGAACAAGCCGCTGCGGAAGTGGAAGCGCAACTTAATCATTTGTTGTTAGTGATTCCGAATAAACTAAATGCAAATGTACCGTTTGGTAAATCTAGCGATGAAAATGTAGAAGTTAAAAAAGTTGGTGAGCCCAAAGTTTTTGCTTTTAAGGCTAAAGAACACTGGGAGCTAGGAGAAAAATTAGGGATATTAGATTTTGATCGTGCCGGTAAAGTGACCGGTGCGCGATTTACTTTCTTAAAAGGCGCAGCAGCTAGATTAGAGCGCGCACTGATTCAGTATTTTATGGATTTACACACGGAAAATCATGGTTACACCGAAATGATTCCGCCGTTTATCGTAAACAGCAAAAGTTTAACTGGTACGGGGAACTTTCCTAAATTCAAAGAAGATGTGTTTAACTTGAAAGATACGGATTATTATTTGATTCCAACGGCAGAAGTGCCGGTGACGAATTACTTTCAAGAGGAGATTTTGAAAGAAGAAGACTTGCCATTTAAATTTGCGGCGTATTCTCCATGCTTTCGTTCTGAGGCGGGCTCACACGGTCGCGACACCAAGGGGTTAATTCGACAGCATCAGTTCAACAAAGTCGAATTGATGGTATTTGCTCACCCCGATAAGTCTAATGTGTTACATGAAGCCCTGACAGCTCATGCGGAACAAGTGTTAATCAACCTAGAGTTACCGTTTCGTCGAATGATGTTGTGCTCTGGCGACATTAGTTTTGGGGCCGCAAAGTGCTATGATTTGGAAGTGTGGTTACCTGGTGCGGGTGCTTACCGTGAAATTAGTTCCTGCTCAAATTTTGAGGACTTCCAGGCTCGACGTGCCAATATTCGATTTAGGCCAGCCGGCGGAGGCAAACCGCAATTTGTACACACCATCAACGGCAGTGGTTTAGCTGTTGGTCGAACCTTGATTGCGATTTTGGAAAACTACCAACGCGAGGATGGCAGCATCGGTATTCCAAAAGTTTTACAAAAATACATGGGTGATATGACTGAAATTTCTGGGAGCAGGGCATAATCTTTATAAAGTCATTGAATCCATTCTCCAAAACCCATAAAACGGTCGACGGAGAGATGGTAGAGCGGTTGAATACACCAGTCTTGAAAACTGGCAGCCCTTCGCGGGGCTCGTGGGTTCGAATCCCACTCTCTCCGCCACTTTCTGAGGAAAGTAAAGTCACTCAAGAGATAGTTAAAGTCTAAGCCCGCGAAAACAGAGAACAATAAAAACAATAACTTAGCGGGTTCGAAGAAAAAGAATTTTTCGTCATCATCACAGAAAATCACGACCCATCACGGAAGTTGGCTACTTTTTGGCTACTCCGTGGCTACTTGAAAACACACACTGAACACGAAGACGCCATAACCATTTCAACCTCTGTCACAGGCGAAAATAAACCTGTATCGCAAGCGGCGCCGAGAGCGCCAGGAGGAAAAAGTATGGAGTCAGTAAAAGAAATTTTCGTAGCACTCACGATTCTTTTCGGAAGCGGATACGCCGCCGAGAAAGTGCATGTCTACGTCAAGCAAATGGCAATCAAACAAATCCAAAAGGGTCTGCCGCCCTTATCCAATTACACTCAAAAACTTACGCGAAAATAGCAACGTGAGCCAGAGGTCTAAGATCTCTGGCTCCGAATACTAAAATCAGTTTTGAGTTAATAAACGCTCAGGTCTTGCAAAGGCTAATACAGTAGAAGGCTTGGGCTCTATATTTTTATCATCGGAATGTTCAAGCATTGTCTCTTCCCAAAGAAGAGAACTGCCATAGGTACTACAAGTAGATACAAACCATTTAGGTAAGGAGGAGGCTTCTGATAGCCTGTTTAAATTTAAAATTAAATCATCAACCCGTGAATCCATGGCAATTTATAATACTGAATTTCTCAAAACGGAAAATAATTAACTAGCAAGCTTGGTTAATAGCTCGTTCAATGACTTGGTGGTACCGACATCAAACAGATTGATTTTAAGCAGTAGTCTAATTGAAGAAATTTCACTGCCTTTTGCTGAGAGTATTCGTAGGGGAAACTTGGGACGAGCACTTTGGGCATCGAATATACTCGCCTTCCATTGCTCGTTCGGTTTCTGACCAATTCCTTTTCGATCATTTGCGACACCGCTTCCCCAGCCTAATGAGTAAAAATCAATATATCGTCGTGGCCCCGCGCCACGATATCTTTCAATTACCATTTTATCAAAACAGGAGTGTGTGTCTTCAATAATCGAGTCAGAGTGGAGGTCCGTCGCGAGACTTTTTGGATAGGCTTCGATAAAAACGACCCGCTTTACTCCCGCATTTACTAAGTGCTTGGCACAATTGTGACATGGATATGTGGTGGTAAATAAGGTTGCTCCGACAGTAGATATTCCCTTCCGAGCACAAGAAATAATCGCTTCCATCTCAGCATGTACTGTCCGATGAAACTCGATTAAATTATCTACCATATCTTTGGCTTTCGCCTGTTTTTCATCAACTCCGATTTTGATTTCTTCACGCCTCCGTTCGTTTGGATCAAGTCCCAAAGAAACATCCCGAAATTCAGGATCGTCAAGGTTTGAATATTGACCACCGCCAAATTTTGGAACTTCATTTTTGCCTACGGATAGCAATTCTTGCATGGGAGAAACCATGGCCGCACCGACTTGTCTAGACAAGTCCCCCGATTGAGTCGCAGCCGACCCTGCGATATGCATAAATGTCTCATCCGGGCTGGGCGTATGCTTTGAATTTCCAAAACAAATCTCAAAAAATCTGTCTACTTCCACCTGATCAACTGACTCATCAAAGAAGTAATCTGACTGCTCAAAAGTCGCAATCGCCTTTTGACCATACTTCACTTTCAAACCATTTTGATCTCGCTCGTTTTCATCACGTGAAATGACTTCAGCCGCTTCGTCTGGCTTCATCCCTTTTCGATTTCTTAAAAAGACTTCCCTAGATGATTTTTTAGCGGAAATTCCTAATAGGATAAAAGCATCCCCATAACATTCTCGCAAGGCATTCACTTCTGCTGGGTGTTTAAGGGAATCAAGGATATAAACTACTTTATCGCTGAGCTTATATTTTTCTCGCGCTTGAAAAATCGCGGACATGCCATACAAAGAAAACACATCATTTCTCAAACATTGTCGAAGTAAGGAACCAGAGTGCATTTTCTTGGATAGCTCAATATGACCTGAAGATCGACCATTCTCTTTTGCAAGCAGCGAATCTAAGTTCGTACTGAAAGTTGATAGTAAAGGTGAGTTAAGATTAATTTTTTCAATTACTTCAGTAAGATTTATGAACTCCACATGTGCATGCAATTTCTTGGCACTCTCTTTAATTCGATCTCTAAGATTAGTGAGATCGGTCCCCACGAGTTGCACGAAGCCTAAAATTAGTTCTTGAGCTATTTGACTTACTTCGATGTCTTTTATGTTCTGTTGGTTCATAGCTTTACCTCACCTAAGTATCGGCCGATCTTAAGTAAAACTTTTCGTTATCCCCACCAGCCAATCGACCAGTAATGGGATTCAAGCCACCTTTATTTTTCAAATTACCAGTCTACTTTTGACCCTAAAAGTCGAAAAACCGGCTTCATTTTTTATCCAAATATATAAATATTTCATAATGAGTTCGCCTACGCGAACTAAATGAAAGTTACTTAAATCAAATGTGCCGATGCTTAGCGCCGATAATCTTCCAGTATTCAAATACTTAAGTGAAATCACCGACCTTTGGCACTGAGTTCGCAATACTAAATAGCATCAGGGGGAAATCGGTGAAGACACTTCTGCTATTGGACGACGACGAAAATCACTTAAATCAGCTAAAGGCAGCGTTGTCCGACGAATACAATGTCGTCACCGCGACTCAGGCAAACATCGCTTTTAGACTGCTTGGTCAGTCAAACGCAGATCTCATGGTCGTCGATCTCAACATGCCCGACGTGTCGGGCTTTGATGTCTTGCGAGTCGTTAAGCACAAAGACAAAAACTTTCCGGTTATTATGCTCACTGGTGAAAGAGATGCTTCGACCATCGTTGACGCGATGAAAGCCGGAGCCGACGACTATGTTGTGAAGGGCTCAGCAGACCTTGTTCAAAATCTCAAGTTTAGAATTTTGAACTGCTTCAAAGTCATCCAAATCAAAAACGAAAACACAGAGCTTGCGAAGACCTTCGTCGCTAAAGAAGCGGCCCACTACCAAATGATTGGAAATTCAATTTCTAATCTGAAATTGAAATCAGAAATCACGAAATACAAAGGCACCAACGTCAATGTTCTGGTTCAAGGTGAGCCAGGTACAGGTAAAGAACTAATCGCCCGCACATTTAATCTTCAAGAAGGAAATCCCAACCGTCCGTTTGTGGCCGTCAACTGTGGTTCGATCCCTGAAAATTTAATTGAGAGCGAACTCTTCGGGCACAAAAAAGGTTCATTCACAGGAGCCATCGAGAATCGTACCGGCAAATTTCTAGCGGCTCACAGAGGAGATTTATTTCTTGATGAGATCGGGGAGCTTTCACCATCGGCACAAGTTAAACTTTTACGGGTCCTACAAGAAAAAGTCATAATGCCCGTTGGTTCAGAAAAAGAAATCGCAGTTGATGTGCGAGTCATTGCCGCCACGAATAGAGACCTTGAAAAAATGGTTTCTGCGGGAACATTCCGCGAAGATCTGTTCTTCCGACTGAATAAGGTGATGCTCTACACCACCCCGCTTCGTGAAAAGAAGGAAGACATTATTTTGCTTGCGGAAGCCTTCGCCAAAAAACAAATGCCTGGATCTACTATTTCCACCGAGGCAAAGAAGTTGATCGAAAATCACTGGTGGAAAGGAAACATTCGAGAGTTGAGCAATACGGTTGAGCGGGCCTGCATCCTTGCTAAAGGCGACTCAACCTACAAGATCGAGCCAAAACATTTGCTCTTAAGCGCAAAAAAAACGAATTCGGAACAAGTCACTGTTCCATCTGATTTGTTGCCAACTTCAATCGCTGATATTTCAGAGCAGTCTTACGTTTTAAGTTTAAATTGGATTGAGAAAAACTATTTGAAAAGGTGCCTCGATATACTCAAGGGCGATAATCAAAAACTGATCCAATTACTCGGGATCGGAAAAACTCGATACTACGAAAAGAAAAAAAACTTGGGTCTTGTTGAACAGCCTGGATCGGAGAGGTTGTTTTGAACGATAAGCGCGCCGTCTTATTTTATCTGGGCCAGTTTCTTTCTGCGATGGGAAGTTTGACGTTTAATCTCTGCTTGCTCGCCTTCATGCCAAGGGCTGGATTTTCTTTGGCGCAAATCAGTTTGATTCTTGGTTTACAACGATTTCTTCCTGTTTTTGTTATGGGAGTTTGGGGTCATTTGACTGATTCGTTCAGTCCGAAGCTAACGGTTGCAGCGCTTGAAATCGTGGCCGGTCTTCTTTCAGTATCGCTTTTGTTTGTGTGGAACGAGTCCAATACGAACTACGTTCTTTTTCTCGCCTTTTGTGTGTTGCGGGCGACACTCGTCAATTTTCAGACCGGAAGTCGCGTGAAGATTTCAAAAATTTTAAGTGATGGCAGTTATCAATCTAATGCCAAACATGCCATCTGGCAGATGAAGGCAACACAAGGAGCCAATATTTTTGCTGGATTGATCGGCGTTCTTTTAATTAGTTTTGTAAGTCTCAAAGTTGCGATCATTTTGGATTTTTTAACTTTTGTCGCAAATGGCGTTCTGACCTTCTTTATGCCTGACGACGAAAGCACTCGTCAGAAAACTGGCGCAAATATTTCTTGGAGCCAGAAGTTTTCAGATCACTTCAGATTTAATCGACAGGCGGCCATTCTGGACATCGCGCTTGCGGTTTCCATCATGGGTCTGGTTTCATTTTTCGCCCGCGTTTCTGGAGCTGACCATGTTTGGAATGCTTTCTTTTTAACGGGCTACGGTGTTGCGGTTTGGCTCGCTGGATTTATAGAAAGGTCTTTCGCAAAACGATTTAGCACGGTTCCATTCTGGTTTGTGATGGGTGTCTCATTTGTTCTACTGGGACAAGTTGCGGGTCCCAATATCGAATCGCTAGTTTTGATGTTCGTGAAGGATCTTTCCTACTGGGTCATTCTTCACCGAATTTCAGGGCACATTCAAAACGATACGCCCGTTCAATCAATGGGCGCGGTGTCGAGCGCACGGTTTTCAATGATGGTCGTTATTTTGTCGGTTGGAGAAATTCTTGTGGGCGCGTGGTCGAATACGATACCGCTCTGGCTTGAAAGTTCAGTTCGGGCGACCATAGCAATCGGTGTGGGACTTGCGCTCATCATGAACAGAAAAAAAGAGGAGGTTTTAAATGATAGACCGGCTCTTTAAGATTCTTTGTTCTTTACTATTTTTATCTACGGTCAGTTGCGTGAAGCAACGAGGGAGTAACATGGAACTTAACATTCACGTTCCTGACATAAAAATTCAAATTGATCCGCAAAAGATGGAAGATGCTTTCTCGATGATGATTGCCCTTCAATTATTTCGGGGTCTTCTTCGCTACGATCAAAATGGTGACGTGATGTCAGACATTGCTGAATCTTGGACGGAATCAGCAGATCACCTTCGATATACTTTTAAACTGAAGCCCATGACCTTTTCTGATGGCAAGCCAATCACGAGTCGTCATGTGCAGATGACGCTCGCTAGACTTTTCTTTTTAGGATCTTCTATGGCCGCTGACATCGACAGTATCAGCGGTGTTGATGAATTTAAAAAGAGCTGGGACATTTCAAAGTTCGGCGTGAAGCCGATTGGCGACCGCGAACTTGAGATTCGTCTTACGCATCCATCGGCGATTTTTCTAAAACAAATTGCGGTGGTTGATTGTTCGATTCTGCCACTGGAAGATTTTAAGCAAAATTTAGATCTAAGTCACAAAGGCGCTTTCAGCGGCCCCTATAAACTTTCTGCCCAAGAAGGTATGCAGTTCAAGCTTGAAAAATGGCGACCTGATAAACTCGATAGCAGTAGACCTCCGCAGACAATCAATTTCTTCGCCACAAAAGAGCTGCCCGCCAGTTTAGCGAAATCTGGAAAAACAGACTCACTGGATACGGACAGTGTGCAAACTGATGATGAACGGACATTGAGAAAATCAGGCTGGGCGTCAAGACCGACCGAGCTGACTTACGAATCCTTTGTGATTTTAAATCCCAAATATGTTCCTGCCGATGTAAGGCGCTCTCTATACGACAAACTTGATCCTGTCGAAGTGGTGAAATTTTTGGGCGAGCCCAATCTGATTCCGGCGTTTGGTTTAATCCCCAATGGGTTTTATGGATTTGTCGAAAGCAAACCAAAGATCGAAAAAGATCATGCACCATACAAGGGCAAGAAAATTTCCTTCAAGCTCGATTACCTTGCCAACGCAGAATTTGATAAGAAGCTCGCCGTTTATCTGAAAGAAAAATGGACCTCAGAAAATATTGAAGTTGTTTTGAACGAAGTGCCACGCGGCAAAAAATTGACCCGCATGTTTTCAAAAACTGCTGAAGCTACCGTTGGAAGAAAAGGAACGGATTATCCTGATGGATATTCAGTTCTGACCTATTTTAAAGGTAAGTACGAATCAAATTACTTTCATGTCGATGACCCGAAAATCGACGCGATGATCGCTAAAGCCAGCCAGGAATTTGACCAGGGAAAACGTGCGAAGCTCTATCAAGAAATTCAAGTGGCGATCCTCGGGCATTACACGAACATCCCCCTTTATTTTGGATCGACGGCATCAGGACTTTGGAGTGACAAGGTTGAGTCCATACCGGCTCATCCGTTGGGTTTTCATACAATGCCCTATGAAACTGTTTTGATGAGGTCCCTTTGAAATTTTCAGCCTTAATCGTAGAGCGATCTAGAAAAATTCTTTTTTTAAGCTTTGTCGCTGCGGTTGTTGGCATAACAGTCTACGGGATCATTTGGAATTTGCACACTCGCGAAAGTTCCAAGGAATTTATTCTTTCTCATCTTAAAGAAGTCATTGTCGCCGAAGTCCACAGTCAGAACACCTTCAACATCGACGGCGAACTCAATCGCATTGTTGATTCTTGGTCAAAGACTCAGGAATTTCCGCTGCGTGTTGACGTGTACATAGATGGCAAGCACTGGGCGCACGGCGGTCCCATGCGACCCTTCGAATTTCCTTCAGCCAGTGACAGTCATTCAGAAAAATTGGCGACGGGTCAGGTGCTCTCGTTTGACGTGAATATGGATTTGACGGGTCCGATTGTAAGGCTGCTTGCCGCGTTGCTAATCTTCATCGGCTTTTTTGTTGCTGTATATTTTAGTTTAAAAAAGGGCCTGACCAAAACAGTCGAAGAAATCTCAACACCCCTTGAAGATCGAGTAAGCCGTCTCGGCGCAGCCTCTCAAAACTTGTTGAGCCATGCAAAAAAAGGGTTTGTAGCAACGGACACCCAAGTGCGGGAACTTCAAAATCTCGACCAGTCACTCAGTACATTGTTTGACCGAATAAATTCTCTAGAGACCGAGATCTCAGATAAAAAGTATCATGAAGGTCAGTTTCAAATGGCGAAGCAAGTGACTCATGCTCTTAACGGCACTTTGAGCGCCTTCTCGCTCTATATCGACCAAGCAAAGCCAACAGATCCAGTTGACCGAGATTTTTTGAAAGGCATCGTCCAACAAATTTCTTCCATTTCTGGAGACTTGATCGGCGATAAGACACAGAACGATGGGACGCAAGTATCGAAAACTTTTGACCTTATCCCGCTTGTTTCAAGGATTCTTGACCAAAAGGTGATTGAAGTTCAGAGACTTGCGACAAAAAAAGTTTGTTTTCAATTAACCGATTCACACTCGAAAAGCGTCTCAGTCGTCGGCTCCAAGTCGAAGCTTGAGCTGGCGTTAGTGAATCTTATTACAAATGCAATTGAGGCGATAAAAAGTGAGGGCACAATTAGTGTTTCGATTGAGCAGAACGATGATAGAGCGTCCATTACGATTGCTGATAACGGCTGCGGAATTCCGGCCAAGGTCCTCCCTATGCTTATGAAAGAGGGAGCTACCTTTGGCAAAGAAGGCGGTCACGGCTTTGGTTTGTTTCATGTGAAATCAATCGTTGATGAACTTCACGGTTCAATTGCCATTTCGTCAATCGAAGGTACGGGATCTCAAATAAAAATCGAAATACCTGCCGTTCAGACAACTTCGCTCTCGAACGAGATTGTTTTATTCGATGGGCAAGAGCTGGTGATCGTAGACGACGAAGAGTGCATTCATCTTTCTTGGAATATTCTGATCGGCAGCAATGCAAGCAAAATAAAAGTCACGCATATTTATTCTGATGCTGAGTTCGAAAAATGGATTCAGGAAAACAACAAAGACAGTTTTTCGTCGCGGCTTTTTCTCTTTGATTACGACCTTAAGGGAAAACTGACCGGCCTTGAGTTGATTGAAAAGTATCAACTCATGTTCGAAAGCCATCTCATAACGGGTATGGCAAATGATGAGCACGTTAAAAAAGAATCAAAAAGATTGAAAGTAAAAACCATTTCAAAGGACGAGCTACCTGATTTTCATCTTAGATTTGAGAAGAATATTTTTTCTTCTCAGTCGGCGCGTTTTTTGGAAGCAACCTAAAAGGAGGGGCGTATGGAAATCGTATACATCGACTTAGCAGCACTTGAAGCAGAAGCTGAGTCATTCGAAGCTGGATTTAGCTCAGGAACATAGTCATATGTTTCTGGCCGATAAGCACAATTTTGGACAGCAAGTTGAGAAGGTGCAGCGGGGCTCCGATACCTGGTATCGGAAGCCCCGCACGGTTTATTGGGAATGGTTGTTCTTCGGAAAAACCAGCCCATTAAAAACTTTGTTCAACGAGAACGGCGAAAATGGTACTCGCCCGCTGGCTGATTATTTTTTTAATCTCGACGTTGAAGTTGAAAGCACTTGGTCAGGCTATGCCAAGGAAGTTTCATCTGAAAATCAGACGCCAACACTTGAACACTTTTATGCTTTCGGCGCGCTGACCGCGTATTGCTATATTTTTGGTATTCGAGATTTGCATAAACAAAATCTCATTATGACGAAGACTCATCTTCAAGCGGTGGACGCCGAAGTGGTTTTCACTGCGCTGACGTTGCCGCATGAGACATTACTATTGCCGTTTAAAAACGTCGGCTATGAATTCGCTGGCATCGGTGCTTTGGTCAATTCAAAAGAAGAGCTGACGCAAGATCAGATTGAACAGATTATCTTTGGTTATTGGGATCTATTTAGTTTGGCCTCTTCAAAGAAAACTGAACTTGATCGAACTCTTCGGATACTAAATTTTTCGGAAGTTCCTGTGCGAGTGATAGTTCGAAATACCTCTGAGTATGCGGCTCTACTCGACGGCACTTCAGGAAATGTTCTGTCATCAGAACTCGCGCAGATAAAACGCGGCGATGTACCCTTTTATTTCAAATTCATATCCGATAGAAGTTTATATTGGCTTGAGGACAAAGGACGTACCCGAATTGAAGAATCTGTTGGTACCTTTCAGCGAGATATCGATCGCCATGGAGCGAATGAGGCAACAGGCTGGTGCCAAGCCAAAATAAATACCCTAACACTGATTAAAGGTCTTCTTTTTTTACTTAAGCATGTTGAATCGAAATCGAAATTTGAACTGTCACAGCAAGCTAGGGTAAGCGGAAATACAGTTGCGATTGGCGATCAAATTTTCCGATATTGATAGTTACGGAATTTTTAGTTTAACGACATAACAAAAGGGGAACAGCAACCTTTACCCTTGGCTGTGAATAGTATGTTGGCGCGACCCTTCCTTACAACTACAGTTGCGATTGTTAGCATTTGTAAATGTTTGGATTAATCTGGCGTAGCGAAAACGGAACCTAGTATTATTTCAGAGCACGCCTAATCACGGTTTCCAGATCCTTGATAAGATATTGGGAGTCATTTCTAATGGCGGGCGTGATACAGCTACGGAAATGATCCTGAAGTAAACTAATTCGACAGGACTCAAGTGCCGAGATTACCGCACTTAGTTGCTGAAGTACTTCTACGCATTCGGCTCCATCTGAAACCATAGTTTCAACTTTTCGGAGATGCCCGCTGGCTCTCTTAATTCGTACGAGAGTTTCGCCGTGGGGAATATGCTTGTGTCGATCTGAGATTTTTTTTGCCATGCGAAATAACCTATCCTCCCCCAGGGGATATCATTGACTTGTGTAAAAAATCAACTACTCTTAGCATTCAGAGGTAAAATTGAAACTTGTGGTCGCTTTATTTTTTTCGCTGATTACATTCGTTGGGGTCATGAGCCAAGCGCGAAATGCTTGTACAGAAACTTATCCCTCCGAGTCAGCCCATAGCGCTATCTCAACATCAAATGAGCAGAGTCAAAGTTTTCAACATAGAGATTTAGATCAAGGCGATCAACAGGATTCGAATTGCCATCATAGCGGTTCCGGTTGCCGTAACTGTCATTTGGGTCATTGCGCCTTTACACTAGGCAGTTCGATTCACTTCGTAACGGCTGTTCCTGCACAAATTTTGATTTTCGCAAAAATGTGTGTCGTTATTTTTGATTTTCAGACAAGTCCTTTCCGCCCGCCAATCGCCTAAAATACGGCTACGGCGCTTATTTTAATTCAAAACAATTAACCTTGTGCAACTGATTTGCCGTGGACTTTTCTACGGCATTCTTGAGGCGTTCCTCAATAGTTTGGGGACGATTTTAGGGAGAACTCCGCGATGAGAAAGATCCATTTATTTTTTGTAACACTAGTTTCGCTTTCAGCGCCGCTGTTGAGCCTGGCGGCTGATTCAGCAAGCAATTGCAAGGCTACTAACTACTCGGAGTTAGTGCGTTGCGCAGAAAGGCAGTCTTCGGACATACAAATTTCCGAACAGCAGCTTAAGTCAGCCCAAAAACTCGAAGGCGTCGCAAGTCAGTGGCTAAACCCTGAGCTTGATGCCGATACCGTTTCAAAGGGAACCGAAAGGTCTGAGACTAATGCGTCTCTTCTTTTTACCTTGAGGCTTGGAGGCAAGAGGGACGCTTTGATAAACGAAGCTCAAAGTGAAATTGAAAGAGCGCGGGCTGGCCGAGACCTCGGAGTTTACCAGGCAAGACTTGAACTCATGTTAAGCCTTTATCGACTTTCTCACCTTAAAAGTGAAATTTACATAGAAGAGGAATCAGTTGAGACTTTTTCTAAAATTGTAAAGCAATTCCAAAAACGTCCAGCTTTGTCGCCTGAACAAGATGTGTCGTTGTCTGTCTTTAAGATGTCACTCGCTGACCATCAGCTTAGGTTGACAAAATTAAAGGCCGACGAAGAAAAACTCTTTCAAGCACTCACAGCCATAACCGGACTTTCAAAAAGTCTTCTGTCAAAAAATCTTCCTCCCGTGAAACAAATATGGCCCTCAGTGGAAAGTGCTTCACCAAGCGAGGAATCTCCGCAAGTGCGCGCAGCTCTGGCTGATCTCAAACTTGCAAGAAGTCAGAAGCAAAAAGCAGAAGGAGAGTCGTGGCCGGATCTCAAACTTGGTCCTTCGATGAAAACCGTCAAAGAAAATGGCGAGTCAACGACGTTTGTGGGTCTTGGTCTATCAATGCCTCTCCCTGTGTTTAGTCAAAACGGCGCAGGCAGGGCTTACAGTGCTCAGAGACTTTTAGAAGCTGAGATGGGAGCAGATCTAGCGAAAAGAAAATCGGCCGCAATGCGCGCAGAACTTGTGAACCGATATAACCAGACAATTCAAAGTCTAAAAACTTCTCTTAGTCTCAACATTGTTAACGAAAAACATGAACAGCTTGAAAGACAATTCTTCAAAGGTCTCGTCCCAAGTTCTCTCGTGATCGAAGCTCACAGACAGTTTTTTGACCTCGGAGAAAGAAGAAATGCTTCAGAGCTTGAAGCTCTCGAAGCATTGGGACGAATTCTCATCCTTGATAACAAATTTAATGAGGTGATCTTATGAGAAAATATTCTTTGGCAATCGGTCTACTGACCGCATTTGTATACGTTGGCAATGTTCACGCCAGTGACGAACATGATCATGCACTGGAAAAAAACCCTAAAGCTGAATCACCCAAGCATGAGGAACACGGAACTCATGAAGAAAAAAAAGGTGAAGATCATGAAGCTGAACACAAGCACTCTGAAGAAGAACCAAAAGATCATGGCCATGGTGATGAGCACGCCCATGGCGAAGAGGAGAACCCTCAGGTCGGCCCAAACAAAGGAATCTTAGCTGCGAGCGAGGATGAGGGAATCAAACTCTCGCCCGAAGCCGAGAAGAATTTTGAGATTAAAAAATTCAAAATTACAGCCGCCAGTTCCTTTGAGATTCCAAAGGACGCAGTGGTAACGGCTGGTCTTGAGGTCAATCTCTACCGCTACCGAGATGGCTTCTATAAACGAATCGATTTTGATCAAATCAGTCGTTCCGGAAATAAGATATCCATCCGCTCCAAAGACCTGAAAAGTGGCGATGAAATCGCCATCACGGGTCTTGGATTCTTAAGAATCGCAGAGATTGCCGCATTTGGTGGCGCTCCTGAAGGCCACTCACACTAATTGGAGCATAATTTATGTTGAACAAAATAATTCATTTTTCAATTTACAATCGCGGTGTTGTTCTCTTTTTAACCGTTTTGCTTGTTGTAGCAGGAGTCTACAGCTTTCAACACTTGCCAATTGATGCAGTACCCGACATCACAAATAATCAGGTTCAGATCAATACAATCATTGAAGGTCTTGCTCCTGAAGAGATTGAACGAACGGTGACCTTTCCGGTTGAGTCCTCTATGCGAGGAGTGGCTGGAGTTGAGCAAGTCAGATCCATCACTCGATTTGGACTTTCCCAAGTCACCGTGATTTTCAAAGACTCCGTTGATATTTTCCGAGCTAGGCAACTTGTTACTGAGCGTCTTCAAGGAGTTTCAGGCGATTTGCCTACTTCCGCGAAGCCAGAGCTAGGTCCGATCTCCACTGGCCTTGGTGAGATTTACCAGTTCGTTTTAGACTTCAAAGTAAAAAAACAAGGCGACGAACGGGTGAAGCAGCTCATGGAGCTAAAGGCGCTCCAAGATTGGTTTGTAAAACCAAGACTGCTTACGGTTGAAGGTGTTGCTGAGATCAACACTTCTGGAGGTTTTGAAAAGCAGTACCACGTTCAGCCTGATCCAAAGAAAATGGCGTCTTTTGGAATTCACTTTGAAGACATCGGTGAAGCCCTAGAAAAAATTAATAAAAACGTGGGCGGCGGCTACGTTGAGCAAACGGCTGAACAGTTTCTTATTCAAGGTGTGGGACTGATCAAAGATCCCAAAGCTATCGAAAGAGTTCCGGTTAAGAGCTTAGAGTCCTTTAAGGTAGTCACCATTGGCGACATCGCTCGGGTGACTTTGGGTAAAGAGCTTCGAACGGGATCTGCCACATACGATGGTGAAGAGGTCGTTTTAGGAACTGTGATGATGCTCCTTGGAGAAAACAGTCGAACAGTTTCAACTCGGGTTCACACTAAAATCGAAGAAATTAGAAGGACTCTTCCGAAAGATGTTGAAGTAACCACCGTCTACAACAGATCGGACTTGGTTAATGCCACGCTCGGAACAGTTGAGCACAATCTTTTGATGGGGGCGATTCTTGTTACGATTATTTTACTTATTCTGCTCGGAAATATTCGAGCGGCTCTAATTACTGCCGTCACAATTCCACTTTCGTTGCTCGCTACTTTTCTCGTCATGAAGCCTCTTGGGATTTCAGGAAATCTTATGAGCCTTGGAGCATTAGATTTTGGAATTATCGTCGATGGGACAGTCATCGTGCTTGATAACTGTGTCAGGTTTCTGCACGACCGGGCTAAGTCTTTAGGGCGAAATTTAAGTAAAGAAGAAGTCAAAAAAGCTGTCTACGAATCTACGGTTGAAATTAGGCAAGCCGCTGGTTTTGGCCAATTCATTATCGTGATGGTGTTCTTGCCGGTTTTTGCTCTAACAGGTGTTGAGGGAAAAATGTTTATCCCCATGGCTGCAACTTTCGCAATTGCCGTCATGATGGCCTTTATCCTTTCGTTTACAACAGCACCTGCACTCGCAAGTATCTTCTTGTCGGGCAAGACAGAGGACAAAGAACCGAAACTGATGGAATGGATTCGAAAAGCGTACATTCCATTTTTTGAGTTCGCATATAAACGTAAAAACCTAACCATGGGTGTAGGACTACTCTCTGTAGTTTTGGGTGTTGCACTATTCATGACGAGAGGCGCTGAGTTTTTACCTCAACTCAGTGAAGGCTCATTCGCCTTTCATATGATCAGACCTGTGAATGCAAGCTTAAGTCAGTCAGTCGAATTTCAGAGGAAAGCAGATAAGGTCGTCGAGACCTTTCCTGAGGTCAGCCATGTTTTTTCAAGAATAGGAACAAGCGAAGTCGCAACTGATCCAATGGGCGTCAACGTATCTGATACTTACATTATGCTTAAATCCCGCGATGACTGGCCCGAAGTTG
>JBPOJH010000041.1:0-23615 GCA_052033755.1 Bdellovibrionota bacterium
GATCTAAAAAATATAAGGCTCGCAACGAGCCCAAGTTTTCATTGCGAAGATCTTGATGGCCCGTATGGCGATTTTTTAACTGATTAGAGTCGGCCCGATCCGCCAAAGCCACCTTTGCTTCTCGAGAGTTCGCATTCAGGTAAGCTTCTGTTTTTAATTCTTGCCGTTGTAATTTTTGAATCTCTTGCTCTAAGAATGATTTGCGCTTTGCCAATGTTGTCATTTCTTTTTCTCGCAATAAAGACAAGTAAGTGGATTCACGTTCAGTGATTTGCAAAAACTCACAAGCTAAAAAAAATTGATCCGGCGTCAGATTACCGTCTTGATTTAGCACCTTCGATAAATAGGTTTTCTGCACTTGCATATAATTAGCCATCGCCTGAAAACTAAAAGTATTGGGAAAATGACTTTTCTTTTGCAGCAAGACTTCCTTGATTGCTTTTTTATAATCTTTGTACTCAAAAAAACTCATCGTCTATCCCTACATTTTATCATTTAAACTTACCTGTTTTTACAATATCCATCATTTTATATGCATACATTGTAGAAGTTGGATGATTTTTTTTCTAAAACACTAATCTAATCAAAGCTTTGACCAATTCAGGATCAGATCCCAGATTGGTCAGAATTGCGCACTAACTTCTAAAATGAGCCTTTAATCCAAATAACTACACAATCACAATTAAAACATCGAACTTCGATTGTTATATTTTAGATATAACAAAATCAATAGAATTAATTATTAATTAATTTACAGCTGCAAACAAGCTAATCAGAATGTATCTTGACGGGCCGGTCAAATTTTAAAATTATCAAACCATTACAAAAGGAATGTATATGAAAAACTTTGCAAAAGCTTCTTTAGGGATCGCCTTCAGTATCATAACTGGTACAACTGTTTTTAGCCTGAACACTTTAGCCGGAGGTTGGGTCAGCGGCGGAGGAGAATTCATCACCGATCAACACAACCCTTGGTTTTTAGAAAACACTAAGACTGTTAAATACTGCATTGATATCGATGAAAAAAGCTTCGGTCTAAACCGCAGTGACGCAGAAACCGCAGTGTCAGACGCGATCAATTACTGGAAATCTCAATTAGCAAAAGTAGAATCGTGGACCTCTATCCCTGATTTCTCTTTTAGATTGGGAACTCAGACTTACATAAAGTCCACATGTGACGATACGACCGATATTCGATTTCAATTTGGCGTTTTCACGAAAGAGCAAATGGACAAACTTCCAAACCCAAAGGGTCACGTCGGCTTTACAATTCGCACCGACTACGACCCTGTGAATATGAAGGGTACGGGTTTTATCTACATTTCTCCAGAGAGCGGACCTTTAGCTTTAGAAATAAATAAGGGTGATAATACTAAATTTTGGAGTGATTACCTTGGAGCATTTCGCTTACATAGCATTCTTGTTCATGAGTTAGGCCATACTCTAGGAATCACACATAATAATGAACTTAACCTTATGCGTGAAGATTTTCCCTCCGCCATGATTCAAGTCGAAGCCGCCTCAATTCACTACTCCTTACCTGAAAATCTTTTGATTCCAGATTTTTCGCGAAAGGGAGCAACCCTAGCAATGTGTCTAGATGGATCATCCAAAACACTTGCAAAGCAAATAGGATTAACTCAACAACCTCTGAATAAAAATATACAGCTTAATACTTCTAATGCTTATAAACGCTTCTTTGGAATAACAACTAATTGTTATATGGAAGTGCATGATGGATCCAATCGAATTAAGATACAAGAAGCTACTAGAAATACAGCTAATAAATCTTCATTTTCAGATATCGGATACATAACTGTAATGACTGATAATGGCCAAAGCCAACAGCTCAACCCCTTCGAACTCAGTTCCGTTTTTATTTCAGAAAAATCTTTTTTATATGAAAAAAACGCTAAACGCATTAACGACCAAAGAAACAGAGTATCGACAGCAAGACTTTACTCTCATAAAACCTACAACGCTTCATATACGAATATCAAAACTGGCGAAAGTAAAAATTTGAAAGTAACAAGTTCAATGCGTTTTTGGATGAGCGAATATAGTGGGCTCGTTTTTGATAAAGTATATTTAAATTTACTAGCGGGCTATTAAAATATTTAGTCTTCATCCTTCTCAATGTAGATCATAATCAGCGACAGACTTGGGTGGACCGACTAGCCTTTTCTGTCGCAATCAGATTTTTATTATATTCTTTCGTACTATTCCTTGAATTATTTGCATGTTGTATAACTAACAAATAATTATATTGACTATGTCCCGTAAAAGAGACATAGTCAAGGCAGGAGCCTCATCACATGATACCTGTTCTAATGTACAAGTCCGCCAGAAACGAAATACTTTCATGGCCCCTTGAAGTAAAAAAAGATTTCGGCTCAGTTCTTACAAAACTTCAAAAAGGTGAATCTGTCGGATATCCCGATGTAGACTCAAGGAAATCGAGACAGCAAGAAAACGTCTTAATATGTTTTTAAAGGAGCTGGTAAATGAAAAATAAAACAAAAAAATCAAAATACAACAAAGCTTACAATCCTGATGAATTAGCTGAATTACTTGGAATAAATTCTGACGTTGATAAAAAGCTAATGATCTATAAAGCAAGACTGTCCTCATTGGCCGTTAAAGCGATAAAAGATTCAAAAATGTCCATAAACGAAATTGTAAAAATATCTGGAGTTGCTCGCTCCAAAGTATCTGCTATTAAAAATGGAGCCTTATCTGGCATGAGTAGCGATCTGTTCATTAAAGTCATTATCGCGACTGGAGCCAACCTTAACTTTAAAATGGCTGCATAAATAACTTAAACTCACATCCACTAACGTCTCAAAAGAAGACGCCTCTCCCGCATCCCGCCACCAACAGCGACAGACTTGGGTGGACCGACTAGCCTTTTCTGTCGCTGTCAAACTTGTTGACGTTTTATAAGCCATTCATTGATTCTAGAGCGATTTCCTCCCGGCACAAAGCTTGGAATAGTACCTGGTATACGAATTATTACCGGGAGGAACAAATGGAAACCACATCTCAAACTGCAACACTAACTGCTACTGCTGCCAATGTAACTGCTACGACGACTGCTACTTTACAATCTGTTAATTGGTCTCGCGTCGCTGGTATCGTATTAGGTTTTAATCTATTGATATGCTTTCAAAGTTTTGATGTCGCATCTAAAGTTAAAAAATCAGACTTTAAATTGGATGAAAAATCACGTATACAACATGCGAAAGAACTTTTAGGAAAAGATTTTAAATCTTCGACAGCCTATAAAGCCAGTAAAATTAACTCGCTTTCTAACTATATATTAGCTGAAGTAGAAACCAATCTTCCCAAAGAGTACAAGAATAAAGCGAAATCCTTAACACGCACAATACTAAATGAAGCCAAAAAATTTGAGCTAGATCCTGTTTTTATTTTAGCTGTCATGAAAACAGAAAGTTCATTTAATCCAAAAGCTGTCGGCACTGTTGGCGAGCGAGGACTTATGCAAATCATCCCAGAAACAGCAGAATGGGTGGCTAAAAAATATCAAGTCACTTGGAAAGGTCCTAAATCCCTATTCGATCCAACGACCAATGCTCGTATCGGTATCCGCTACTTTCACTGGTTACGCACTCACTTTGGAAAAATGCCCAGCAAATACGTGAGCGCCTATAATATGGGAGCAAAAAAAGTACGCGAGATGTATTCGAATGATAAAAAACCAAGAATCTACGCTACGAAAGTCATGAAAAACTACGAAGACACTTATGCAAAAATTTATGAAGGTGCCGACACTAAATTATAATTGTCGACCAGCTGAATTCATACTAACATCTTAAGTCCAACGAAAGGACTTAAGATGTCTACCAAACCTGAAGTGATTTTTTCCAAACAAAAAGCCAATCGATGGAACTTAGCTGCTACCAATGCCGCTACAAGAATTGCTAAATTGAAATTGTTAGAAAAAAATATTTTAACTCATGAAGAGCTTCTAGTCGATGCAATCTATCAAGATTTTAAAAAACCCGCACAAGAGGTAGAAGTCACTGAAATCTACCCCGTCCTAGAAGAAATTCGCTTTGCTGTTAAAAATTTATCCGTTTGGATGAAGCCCTTACCTGTACCAACTCCGATTCCGTTATTCGGTAGCCGTTCAGAAGTTCGTTATGAACCCAAAGGCATGGTCTTGATCATGTCCCCATGGAATTATCCCTTTCAATTATTGATGAGCCCTTTAGTTGCAGCGGTTGCGGCCGGTAACGCTGTCATCGCACGACCATCGAATAAAACAGCCCATACAGCCAAAGTGATTCAACAAATTATCGAAGCCACATTTCCTGAGAACGAAGTCGCTGCGATCATCTGCGATTCGAAAGTGGCCGATCAATTATTGGATTTACCTTTTGATCATATTTTCTTTACTGGTAGTTCTCGCATTGGACAAAAAGTAATGATGTCAGCCGTTCGTCATTTAGGAAGCGTCACTTTAGAATTAGGCGGCAAATCCCCTTGTATCATTGATCAGGATGTCGATCTAAATGATGTTGTACCTAAACTAGTTTGGGCGAAGTATTTAAATGCAGGACAAACCTGCGTGGCGCCTGATTATGTTTTTGTACATACGAAAATCGCCAAACAGTTTTTAGCGAAAGTCAAAGAACGCATTCAGTTTTGCTTCGGTGAAACGGAAGAACTACAGCTGCAGTCAACTCATTTGGCAGCGTTGATTGATGACGCCAGTTTTACTCGTGTGCAACAATTGACCCAAGCTTCGATTCAACAAGGGGCCGAGTTAGTCACAGGTTTAAAAAATGATAAAACACAAAGAATGATGGCACCCACTGTTTTGGGACAAGTTAAACCTACACAGGCCATCATGTCGGAAGAAATTTTTGGACCGGTCATGCCCGTAATGGAGTATTCAGATATTCAAGAAGTTTACAATTATGTGCAATCACAACCTAAACCTTTAGCACTTTATGTTTTTTCTAATTCTAAAAGTTTTACTGAGCAGGTGATAAATAATACAAGCGCCGGCGGCACAGTGACCAATCACGCCATCATTCATTTAGGAAATCCGCACTTGCCATTCGGAGGCATTGGCTTTAGCGGTCAGGGTAACTATCATGGATTTTATGGATTTAAAACTTTCTCTCATGAAAGAGCTGTGCTACACCAGGGCGATATTAGCTTTACGACTTGGCTATTTCCCCCTTATGGGAAAAAAGCCAAACGCTTGATGCAGTTTGTTCGGCACTTTTTGATGTAAATAACCAAAGGCGAAAATTATGTCTGCTACACAAAATACAATTTCTATTCAAAAACAATATTTGAAAGATTATCAAGTACCACCCTATTTGGTCGATCAAGTTCATTTGCATTTTAATATTCAACCGCAAAGTACAACGTCCAATACAACGACGACGATCACTTGCACACAGATATTGAAAAAAAATACGGAGGCCAATGCGGCGACGGATTTGTGGTTAGATGGCGAAGAGCTTTCCTTAAAGCAATTACAGGCCTTTGTTCCCAAGGGTGGATCACAGTTGACAAGTTGGACAACAGATATCTCGGCATCTTTAGAAAATACAACGCCCTATGATTTAAAATACGCGATCAAAGAAAATGGTTTGCAGATTTTAAATCCTCCTGCTGAATTTATTTTACAAATCGTTACAGAAAGCATCCCTAGTCAAAATACAAGTTTAGAGGGGCTGTACGTTTCGAATAATTGCATAGTTACTCAATGTGAAGCGCAAGGTTTTCGTCGAATCACTTATTTTTTAGATCGTCCTGATGTCATGTCTAAATTTACCGTCCGTATCGAAGCGGATGCTAAAAAATATCCTGTGTTGTTATCCAACGGTAACTGCATCGAAACAAAAACAATTGGCGATCGAAAAACCGTTACTTATCAAGATCCATGGAAAAAACCATGTTACCTTTTTGCATTGGTCGCTGGCGACCTAGGTCTTATTAAAGATCAATTTAAAACTCAGTCTGGAAAAATGGTAAATTTAGAAATTTATGCTGCCCAGGAAAAGTTAAATCGTTGCACGATCGCTATGGAGGCTTTGAAAAAGTCCTTCCTTTGGGATGAGCAACGCTTTGGACGCGAGTATGATTTATCGACTTATGTGATTGTGGCCATTGATGACTTTAATGCTGGCGCCATGGAAAATAAAGGACTTAATATTTTTAATTCTCGTTTGGTGTTGGCTGATCCAGCCTCTGCCACCGATGATGATTTTTTAGCGATCGAATCCGTTGTCGCGCATGAGTACTTTCATAATTGGACGGGCAATCGCGTGACCTTAAGAAATTGGTTTGAGTTAAGTCTTAAGGAGGGATTGACTGTCTTCCGTGATCAAGAATTTTCCATGGATATGTTATCACGTGACCTAGTTCGCATAGATAATGTGGTTGATCTACGTGATAAACAATTTCCTGAAGATGCAGGGCCAAATTCGCATCCCATTCGCCCATTGTCTTGCTTTGCTGTCGATAATTTTTTTACGGCGACGATTTATGAAAAAGGAGCGGAAGTTATTCGCATGATGCAAACCATGGTCGGTCGTCCTGGTTTTCGCAAAGGGATGGATTTATATTTTGATCGACATGATGGCCAAGCCGTGACGATTGAAGATTTTGCTGCGGCGATCGCGACAGCAAACAATAAAGATTGGACTCAGTTTAAGCGCTGGTATTTTCAAGCCGGCACACCACAGGTGTTAGTGAATGAAAAATATGAAGCCAATGAAAAAAAATACAAACTGACGTTAAAGCAATCTTGCGAGCTATCTTCGCAAGAAAAAATCGAAAAAGTCACTAAACTGGATTTTCATATCCCCTTGGTTTTTGGTTTATTAGATTCTGTTACAAAAAAGGAATTAGCACTGACTGAAAAAAACAATACGGATTTCGAGGTGAACTCGGAAGGACAGTTGCTATTAAACCTGACTGGGGCCGAGCAGACATTTGTATTTACGGATATTAAAAATCCTCCAGTGCTATCCATTAATCGACAATTTTCAGCACCAATTCATTTGAAAAAATCTGGAAGTGTGGCGGATGATTTATTTTTGATGGGGTATGATACCGATAGCTTTAATCGTTGGGAGTCCGCGCAAAATGCATTTGTGCATTTTTTCAAAAAGCAAATGCAGTCCTTAGCACTGCAGACTTCGTCGCAAAAGGTTACTCATAGTGGTTCTAAAATTTCTACATCTGAGCTCGTGAATGATCCTGAATTTAATTTGTATTTAAATTCATTGGCCGCGATTTTGGAATCGAATCAATTGGATCCATTCATTAAAGCACACTTGATGCATACTCCGTCATTTGCTTATTTATTACAGCAAGTGGGAGAGTTACACCCTGTGAATTTCTTGCAGGCAAAGAATGATTTAGAATTACAAATTGCAATGCATTTAGAAAATCAGCTTTTAAAAATCTATCAAGATTTATCGAAAGTGATTCAAAATGATTATAGTAATGTTAGCATCGGACAACGGCGTTTAAAATATCTTTGCTTATCGTATTTAAGCCAAATCGAAAAATACGAAAACTTAGTGAAAGAGACCTTGGTGCAAGCACAAAACATGACAGATTTATTTAGCGCTTTTTCAATCGCTGTGGATTTATCAAAGGATTTACGAAATTTTGCTATTCAATATTTTTACGAAAAATGGCAGCACGACTCTTTGGTGATGAACAAGTGGTTTTCTGTGCAAGCCAGCTCGTTGCATCAAGATACGTTCGAAACAGTTAGCCAATTGTGGTCACACAAAGATTTCAACAAGCAAAATCCGAACAAAGTTTATTCGCTACTAAGAAATTTTGGCATTAACTTGATTCGTTTTAACGATCAGCCGGAAAAGACCTATTCATTTTTGGCTGGCAAAGTTTTAGAATTAGATGCGATCAATCCGCAGGTGGCTACTAGAGTGGCCAGCTCTTTTAATGTCGTTAAGCAATTGCCAAAGACTCATCAGAAATTAGCCCAAGCCGAGCTAACGAAATTGGCGCAAAATAAATTATCCGCCAACACCTACGAGATCATCAGCAAATGCCTAGAGTCTTTATCGAACTAGCTACATAAACAATAGAAGCTATTTCATAAGTTCAAAGTCAAGGCGCGACCGAGGAAGGCGCGGAGGCCTACTTAATGTAGGCCGCACAAGACGACCGACAGAGCAACGCAGGATTTGAGCTTATGGGATAGCTTCTAAGCGACTTTTTTGGGGTCGGCAGGATTTAATAAACCCCTCGATTTAAAAGTCGTCAGACAATCATTCCAAAATTTTTCTTTGATTTTAGTTTCTGCGGGACCGAATTTTACTTTGGGAAAATCTTGTTTAGAAAAGTGCTCGGCGAAATCTTCTACTTTGCAAGCGCGAACGACTTTGATTAATAACCCAAAATGCACATCTGTCATGGGCTTACCGTCAACTAACATTTTACGTAAACCACCTTCTGGTGTATTTGCTAAATAATCATAAATACTATTGGCATCATATTGACTCATCGATGAACTCCTTTTGGCGAAGATATTTAATTACGCCTTGGTATCATTCTTGAGCCTTTTTACAGGATCGAACAGTCCATTAATCAATTCTAGTTGGTTTTTATAGACCTAAAAGCAGTCCAGATTCTTTCCCAAGTCCGCAGTCTAATCCTTCGACAAGACTTAGGACTTAAAAAATTAGATATCTATTTACTAAGACAATTTCGTGCGGCAGTGCTTTAAGAACTCCATACGAGTGTCGGCTTCTTTTTTGAAATCGCCGCGTAGATCACAAGTGGAGGTGGATGAAAACGCATCCTCAACCCCGCGGGCAATCACGCAATAGTGTTTAGCGTTGATGTGAACAGCGACATGATCCGTTTCTAAAATATGTTGAAGGGCATCGGCGATTTGTTTTGTTAGTCGCTCTTGCACTTGTGGACGTCTAGCAAAAAACTGTACGATGCGATTGATCTTAGAAAGTCCCACGACCTTACGATTGGGAACATAAGCCACCGTTGCAAAACCATCAATAGTTTGAAAGTGATGCTCGCAAACACTTAATACACGAATATCTTGCACCAAAACCATTTGGTCATATTCCATCTTATTATCAATCACTGTGATTTTGGGAAAGTTTTCGGAATCTAAACCAGAAAAAACTTCGTTCACGTACATCTTTGCTATTCGGCGAGGTGTGTCCTGCAAACTATCATCTCGTAAATCTAATCCCAATATCTCCATGATGGATTCAAAGTGTTTAGATATTTTCGAAATTTTTTCTTCATTTGAGTAGTGATTAGCGACCGTTGGAGTTGGACGAACAGCCTTTAACAGGTCGGCCACCATTTGTTTTTTACTATGAGCTTCACGATCAGATTTTAGCTTCTTTTTCGTCTCGCTTTTAGAATTTGATAAAGTTTTTGCATAAGATCGGGAATCGGATTTGGTCGCATTATTTTTTTTCATATCCTAGGAGCTATTAAAGAAAACTCCGTCTGTCAATCTTGAAGCCTTCTAGATGTGAGTGTATTTTTTCCAATACTCGGGCAGCAAATTTTGTGACTGCAAAAAGTCCGTCAAAATCATATATGTTAATCCCCATAAAACTTCATTCGGACCTAAGTGAATGCCTGGCAATTGAAATAACCGTCCCAGGTAGCTACGCTCGAATATATGATGTCTATGCGGTTCCAGCAGGCTTTGTAAGGGGAACCACTTCGCTTGTGCCACCTCATCCGTATTCAACACAAAATCGCAAGTAGATGGGCTTCCCGAGTAAAAAACTAATGGGCGCACAAAAAAATCAACTGGATCTCCGTGCCGACGCGCTTGAAGATCACTTAAGAAACCCAGCATTTGATGAGAATCTAATTGCAATCCAATTTCTTCATACACTTCTCGAATCGCTGTGTGAAAATCGTTTTTATCCTCTGGATCTTGCTTCCCACCCGGCAAAGCCCACTGACCGGACCAGGGGTCTTTTGGATGTGTTGATCTTTTGATTAATAAAACCGAGTCCGCATCCTGATTCTTATACTCTGCCTGCACATCGACATTTTCAACCATGCTGGATAAAATCAAAGCGACGCAAGCTCTTTTGGATAACTGCTCCTCTAAATTGACGATGGATAATTGATTTAGATTTTCTTGAATCAGATTAAAATCTAACTTCATGAACTAGGGCCACTCCCCTAATCGAACCACTTCGGGATTTAATTCCACTGAGGTTCGTTGTTTGACCTCTGCACGCACTAGTTGAATTAATTCCCAAGTGTCCTTAGCCGTCGCTTGATTCAAATTCACAATAAAATTAGCGTGCTTCAATGACACCTGCGCATCACCAATGCGCTTTCCTTTTAAGCCACATTGATCTATCAACTGCGCGGCCTTGTGCCCTTCTGGATTTTTAAAAACAGATCCGCAGCTTGGTAAATCCAAAGGCTGTTTCGATAAACGCTGACGATTGGCTTCGCGTACTTTGTTTAATATTTCAGGATCCGTCACCAATGGCACTTTGATTCCAACTTCGACGACGATACCGGGTTGCCATCCTTTACTTTTGCGATACTCCCAATGAATGTCCTTGTGAGAGTATTTTTGTATTTCACCGTTAGGTTTTAATACATGAATCCAATCAATGATCTCGCAAAATTCACGAGGTTGAATATTTTCTGAAACGCCAGCGTTCATCACAACGCCACCACCAAGATCTCCTGGCAAACCACTTAAAAATAAAGCCGCTGGCACTTTGTATTTTAAAAATACTTTCAATAAATCGGACTTACCAGTCCCACTGTAGGCTTTGATTTCCAAATACTTTTGATCATCAATAACTTCCAATCCACTAAAGGATCGCAAGCTGATCACTAAACCTTTCACGCCTAAATCTGACACCAAAACATTACTGCCACCTCCCAGTAAGGTCACAGGAAATTGATTTTCGTGAGCCCACTCATAGGCCTGACGAATTTCGGTGATGTTTCTAGGCGAGCAAAAATATTCGGCCTGTCCACCAATTTGCCAAGAGGTTAAAGTCGACAAAGAGTAATCTTTTTTGATCTCAAAAGTGATCATTTATTTTAAAATCTCCATTCCAATTTTCCAGCCATCACCGGCCCCTAACGTCACGAAAACATCGTTCGGCTTTAAGTGGTTTCTAACATTGTCCACTAGAATGTCGCTTTTCCCTAGAAAACTTTTACAAGAGTGTTTTATATCAAGACATAGTTTTTCAGAAGTGATCCCCGGAACCGGAGGTTCACCTGCAGGATAAATATCTGTTAACAATAACTCATCACAATCTTTAAAACAGCTGGTAAATTCAGACCAACAACTTTCTGTACGCGAATAACGATGCGGCTGAAATAATACCACAATACGACGATCTGGAAATTTTTCTTTGAAAGCCTGCAAGGTCGCGCGCACTTCCGTGGGGTGATGACCATAATCATCATACACGGCGACCGAAGCTGTACCCGGTTGTAATACTTTTTCACCCTTGAACTGAAAGCGACGATCCACTCCTTGAAATTGCTGAATACCTTTCTGAATAGTAGGTATATCAAAACCGGCCGTCATACCTACTAAAAAAGCTGCACAGGCATTCAAGGCATTGTGCACTCCTGGAACTTGCATTTGATAATTGGCAAATAACTCCAAAGATTGATTATTCAGATTGTTTTTAAAAATTTGATAATGGCCTTTTTCACCCTTAAGTACGTAATCATTTTTTTCACTAAAACCATAGTACAAAACTTTTTTTGAAAAGGATTCTAACACTTGGCGAATCACCAAATCATCACCACAAGCAATTATAGTTCCATAAAACGGAATTTTATTCGCAAAATTTAAAAATGCTTTTTGTAAATTTTCAAAGGATTTAAAATAATCCAAGTGATCAGAATCAATATTAGTAATCACAGATAATTCTGGGCTTAGTTTTTGAAAACTACCATCGCTTTCGTCTGCTTCTGCAATCAACCACTCACCATCACCTAAATGCGCCGTACTTTGAATCATATCAAAACGACCACCGACAACAATTGTTGGACTGGATTGAGCCGCTAAAAAAACCGAGGCAATGATAGACGTCGTTGTGGTTTTGCCATGCGTTCCTGCCACTGCGATGCCTCGCTTAAGGCGCATGATTTCGGCCAAGGCCTCGGCCCTGGGAATCAGTGGAATACTTTTCGCCTTTGCCGCTAAAATTTCGGGATTGCTATGAGGGATCGCGCTGGAGTACACCACCACATCCACTTCACCAACGTTTTGCGCCTGATGACCTTTAAATATTTTAACACCCAATTTTTTGAGGCGCTCGGTATTCGCATTTTCCGACAAATCACTGCCTGAAACTTGTGCCCCCATATTACAAAGCAGCTCGGCCAAACCACACATACCGATGCCACCCACTCCTACAAAATGAAATCTAGATTTAATTAATTGCATACTAGTTTTGTAAGCTTTTATTTCTCCAAGGTCCAGAGCTTAAACTGCGCCTTATGAAAAATTTGAGTCTAGTTTAGTGCTGAAGACTTTTACTGGCCCTGGCTGTCAAATTTTCACTGCTAATGACACTTTCACGGTCGCTTCACGATAGGTTATTAAGCCTCTTAGTGCGAGGTTATGGTGATATATTGGCGGTGCTTAGCGAGCTCCAATAATCTGACTACCTTGCTATCCTTAGCAAGGTAGTCAGTCCCCCCTTCATCAGGACTACACTAAAAGGACTACACTTTTGGTGTAGTCCTTTTAGTGTAGTCTAAAGAACTAAAATGCGCCCCACGGGGTTGACAGAAAGTGACCTTTCGTTTTAACTTACAAGTGAGGTGTACATTGAAATCCTTCTACTACAACGTCTTACTTAACAAAGAAGATCTAGCTGACAGAGTCGAGGATCTGAAAAACCTAACCACTTTAATTAAGAGCGGTAAAAAAGTCGCTTTATATGCACCACGCAGATATGGCAAAAGTTCTATTGCAAAAAATATTTTACCCTACGAACTGAAACAAAAAAATTTCGTAGCGATTTATTGTGACTTTATGGGGGCCGAGACCTCTTCGGAAATCGCTTATCGACTTGCAAAAGGAATTGCGGAAGGACTCGAGGAGTACTTACCAACGAAAAGCTTTTATGAATCTGCTAAAAAAGTCATAAAAAATCTATCCTTTTCGTTGGATCCTAATCCAATCACGGGCGAAGTTTCCTTTAATTTATCGTCCAAAAAAGGCGATGCCCCTAATATCGATCAGCTATTAAAAAGTTTGTATTTTATAGCTGAATCCTATCACTGCCTATTTATATTTGATGAATTTCAGGATTTGCATTCATCCAAGGACAGTCTTGGGTTATTGCGCTCAGAACTGCAAAAATTTAAAAAGACGCCCATGCTTTTTTTAGGAAGCAAGCGGCGACTACTGAGTGAAATTTTCAATAGCCATCATTCGCCCTTTTTTAACTTTGCAGATGAGTACATTTTAAAACCCATTCCCATCGAAGAGTGGACGCCTTATTTTTCTGAACGGCTTTCTTCAGTTCATGTTCATCTTAGTAAACCTGCTCTGCAAAAGATTTTGGAGCTTTCGATGAATGTTCCTAATACCATTTGTGAAATCGGTTCTTACATTCAGGAACATTATAAAAATAAAAAACTTGAAGAAGATCATATATTAAAAATTATAGATGAACTAATCGACGCTAAGTCAGAGGGTTTTCAATTTCAAATCAAACAATTAAGTAAAGCCGAACAAAAAGTATTATATGCTTTTTCGATCAATAGATATACGGCTGAAATTCAAGGAAAAGATTTGCAGAATAAAACAAACCTCAGCTTATCGGGAATCAAGAAAACCATCAATAAGCTGTATCACCTAGGCATTGTAGAAGAGGAAAATAATCTTTATCGCACCTCGAACCCCTTGCTAGCATTGTATTTATTAAAAAATAAGGTCGTATAAAGGTGCCAGGGCCTGGCACTTTTTAAAGTCCTAAAAGTTGGCGGCTGATTTGTTCGACGGCTTTCGGTTTGAAAAAAGATTTTATATTCCGTGAGTACTTTTGAAGTTGTTCTGGATGATGGCGCAAGTTTTCGATTTCAGCGATCAAACGTTGTGGGGTTAAATCTTTTTGTAGCAACATCAACAATGCATCCACGTCGGCTAAGGCTTTAGCATTTTGCTCTTGATGACCGTCTGCCATCGGTAGCGGTATCACAATCGCAGGTAATCCATAGGCGGCCAATTCGGCAATTGTACTAGCGCCGCCTCGACAAATCACTAAATCACACGACTCGTAATACTTGGGCATATCATAGATAAATTCCAACAACTCCACCAAAGATTTATTAGAAGGTTTGCTAGAGTCTAAATGAGAATTATATTTTTGTTTAAGCTTCGCATAATCCAAAGATCCTGATTGATGCACGATTTGCGTCCCTTGCAACCAAGGTCCACCTAACAACACTGCATCCGATAAGGCCTGCCCAATGGCACGCGCCCCCTGGCTGCCGCCAAAATGCAATATACGAAAAGTTTTTTTAAGTTCAGACGCCTCTGCCACCACATGCGTTCGCGTAAAAGCTTTTTCAATTTCAGCTCGAACCGGCATTCCCAACACCATTATATTTTTTGAATTCAAATATTTTTTAGATTCCTCAAACACCACAAAACAATTATCCACCACCTTCGATAACCAACGATTGGCTAAACCCGGATGCGCATTCGGTTCCCAAATCGCTGTCTGACCCTTGTATATTCCGATTCGATTAAAAATTGCGGCCATCAAAACCACCGGTGCCGAGGCATAACCTCCCACACCCAAAATCGCAATGGGTTTGTATTTTAAAATTAAACCAATCGCTTGCAAAAAGCCCACCGGCAACTTCAATAAAGTTTTTATCTTTGTCCAAGTATGACCAGCCATATTTAACTTTCCACCCTGAATTAAATGCAGCGCGAATCCTTCTTTGGGAACAATCTTGGTTTCAAGCCCCTCACGAGTTCCCACAAAATGCACATCGACATTCGACAAAGTTTGCAGACACTTCGCTATCGCGATCCCAGGATAAATATGTCCACCCGTTCCGCCACCAGCAATAAATATCACTTTATTTTTTTGTAAATTATGAGATGACTCGTTCACGCCTAGCTCCCTACCAGTTCACTTTAAGCTAAACTATTTTGAGAAATTAGAAAAGGAATTATAAATTTCGCGAGCTTCGATTTTTCTTTCCAGACTGATGATCAATGAAAACAAAATAGACAACACGATCACTGAACTGCCACCATAACTTAAAAATGGTAGCGTCAATCCCTTGGGAGGCAACAATCCCATCACCACTCCCGCATTAATAAACACATTCAATGCAAAAACCATCGCCGAACCCAACAAAAAAATACGCTCAAATAAAATTTCCGTTTGTAAAGACAACTTGATCATTCGATAAAATAAAAATCCATATAAAGACAACAAAACAAAAAATCCCAAGAATCCCATTTCTTCACCAAAGATCGCTAATGTGAAATCTGTGTGTGCCTCGGGCAGAAAAAATAATTTCCCTTGAGCTTCTCCCAAGCCAACACCCCAGAATCCACCCGAATGAAAACTAAGCATGGATTGAATCGCTTGAAATCCCTTTTGCTCCGGATCGTTCCATGGATTCAGAAAAGATAACACGCGCGCGCGACGATATGGAACTCGCATCACTAAAAAATAAAATGCAGGAACCGACACCACTAGCGACGCAAAAATAAATCGCCACTTAAGTCCAAATGCAAATAACAATCCCATACCCACTGCCAAGATTATCACAAAGCTCCCAAAATCTGGTTGCAATAATAACAGAAATGAAGGAACTGCAATCAGACCAACCCGCACCATCCAGTTTATTTTTTGAACCCATTTATTACGTTCATCAAAAAAACTGGCAATCATAAGTGGAAATGAAATCTTTAATAACTCGGAAGGCTCAATACGAAAACCAAATGGCATTTGGATCCATCTAGCGGCTCCACCAGCTCGTACACCCAACCCAGGTATGAACGTCAGGATAACCCCAGCTGCTGCGATCACCCACGCTAACCAAGCCCAATTTTCAATATATTTAAATTGAATTTTTAATGAGATGAACAAAAAAACCATAGCCACCAAAACGTACAACAGTTGTCTTTTAAAAAAGAACAAACCATCATTGTACGTTTCAATCGCGTAAACAAAACTGGAAGAGTAAACTTGCACCAAACCAATCCCCAATAATAGTGTCACCACCAATAGCAAAGGACTGGTTAACGGAATGCCAAGCCTATTATTTTTTTCCTGCAGGCTTAACATCCTTTTTATCATCTTTTTTATCGTCTAATAAATCATCGGATTTATCTACCGCACCCATAGCTTGAGGCTTAGCTGCAACAATAGAACAACAATACATCACACCTTGATTTTCAGACGGTGTACGATACTGAGAAATACTGTATGGTTTTTCAGAGTCACAATGTTTAGCCATTTCTAAATTCAAAGCGACATCGATATCAGGATATATTTCGCCATTGACGAATTCACAATAAAGCTTAGCGCTTTTGGAAACTTGTTCGCGTTGTTCTTTTCTGGCCTTCATTTGTGAAGACGCACAACCCGCAAACACCATCGCAGACAATGCTGCTGACATTAGTAGTTGAGTATTTTTCATGTTGCCCCATCCTTGAGAGAAGGAAGTCACTCCCTTAAGTAAAATCCTCTTACTTAATATTGAAATGACTTCTGTTTAAAATTAAACGAATTTTTTGACGATCTCTTTAAAATAATCGCCTCTCTCTTCGAAGCTGTCAAACATATCAAAGCTAGAACATCCAGGTGACAATAAAACCACATCGCCAATCCTAGACTTTTGGTAAGCTATCAACACAGCTTCTTCAAAAGTTCCGATCAAAAATGTCTCTGAGTAATCACCCAAGTCTCGGTTCATGCGCTCTTTGGCCTCACCCACCAGGATCAAAGTCTTGACCTTGCGACGAATGGAATTTCTTAATGGCTCATAATTTAAATTCGTATCCTTACCGCCAGCAATTAAGATGACATTATCATCGAAAGAGTCCAAGGCACGTAATACAGCATGCACGTTGGTGGCCTTTGAATCATTGAAAAATTGCACACCACCCACTTTGCGAACGTACTCTAAACGATGACCGATTTCGCGAAATGAAGAGATCACTTTTTGAATCGCTTCTTTTTTCGCGCCATGCTCTCGTGCCGCTAAGATGGCCGCCATAATATTTTCTATCGAATGTTTTCCTCGCAACTTAATGCCTTCAATCGAATAGTATTCAATTTCAGGACCTGTGCGCACGCGAATTTCTTTACCGATGTTGACGGCTCCACCGATGTTCATGATCTGTGGTTCTAGTTGAGCTTTTCTTGAAAAGTAAAAAATACGCCCACGTTGCACGGCTGGATCTCGGGCTAACTCCACCACGGCATGATCATCGGCATTTAAAATGCTAGTCGTTGCTTGATTGGTATTACGAAAAATTTTGCGTTTGGCATTGATATAGTCTTCCATAGAGCGATAACGCTCTAAATGATTTTCAGCCAAATTCATAAACACGATATTTTGCGGACCAAAAGAATCACAACTTTCTAACATATAAGCCGAAACTTCCGTGATCACCACCTGAGATTTCTCTGGCTGACGAAGGTAGTCTGTTAATGGCACACCATTCGATCCTCCCACCCAGCAGTTCACTCCTGATTCTTTCAAAAAAGCTTCTACTAATTTTGCACAGGTAGTTTTACCGTTAGTACCTGTGATGGCAATCACTGGCTCTTTGACAAACTTAGACGCAAATTCGAATTCACCTGTGATTTTAATTCCCTGATTTCGGGCGTAATCAAAAATTTTCAAATGCGGAGGAATACCCGGACTTAAGATAACCAAATCTTGTTGTAAGAAAGTTTTTGGGCTGTGACCACCTAAATCCAACTTGATAGGGATATCTCCTAATTGTTCGATTTGTGTCGACAACTCGGGCTTCGATTTGTGATCCGTCACGGTGACCTGAGCTCCATGCTCATGTAAAAACTTGGCCAATGCAACGCCGGTTTTACCCAAGCCCACGACCAATATTTTTTTATCTTTTAATTCACTCACATCATTGAACATACAAACCTCTTCTTTGTTACAAATACCAATTTCACCTGTTTTTAATTAACAAATTTTTATTATCTATTTTTCATTACCCAAATCACACATACATAAACCTTCTTTTAATCACAACCATTTGACTGTTAACTAAATATGCTTGGCTAGCTTCACGTGTCTGCGATTTTATATGACCAACTCATTTGCTAGCTAACGCAACGACAGACAATGGCTTTAACGTAATTTCAATGTACTTAAACTTAAGACCGCCAATAAAATGCTGATGATCCAAAACCGTACAATAATTTTTGTCTCGGTTAAACCTTTCAACTCGAAGTGATGATGAATCGGCGCCATTTTAAATATTCGCTTGCCAGTCAGTTTAAAGGACGCCACTTGCCCAATCACGGATAAGGCTTCGATTACAAAAACTCCGCCCAATAAGACCATCAAAATTTCATTGTGAGTAAATACAGCCATCGTTCCTAAAAAACCACCCAAACTTAAACTCCCCACATCACCCATAAAAACTTGCGCAGGATAAGTATTAAACCACAAAAATCCAAGCCCTGCGGCCACGACTGTTGCTGCCACCGGAGTTAATTCAGACGCTCCCAACACATGAGGAATCTGCAAGTACTGCGCTATCCCTGCATGCCCAGTTACGTAGGCAAATAATCCCAATGTCGATGCGGAAATGATCACAGGCACAATCGCCAAACCATCTAAGCCATCGGTCAAGTTGACGGCATTGGCCGTTCCCACAATCACCAGCGAGGCAAATGGCACATACAAAAAACCCAAATCAAAACTTAAATTTTTCAAAAACGGCACAGGTAATATGGTCGATAAACCGAACCACTGAATCAGAACAAAAACCACACAGGCTGAGATTCCGAACTCTGCTAATAAACGAATTTTTCCTGAAAGCCCCTTGGTGTTTCTTTTCGAAACCTTCATCCAATCATCAAGATAACCAATAATTCCAAATCCCCAAGTGACTAGCAACACTCCCCATACCAAAGCATTTTGCATATCCACCCACAACAAACACGGAATCAAAGTCGATAATAAAATCAACCCGCCACCCATGGTCGGTGTTCCTGCTTTTTTCTTATGAGTCTGAGGGCCATCGTCACGAATACTTTGACCGATCTGTTTATCTACCAAACGACGAATAAAATAAGGACCCCAAAAAATACAAAGCAAAAATGCAGTGAAGAAAGCGATAAAGGTTCGAACAGTGATATATCGGAAAATATTAAAAATAGAAACTTGATCGACGAAAGAATACAACAGCTGATAAAGCATTTCTCAAAAATCCTTTTTGGGTGTTTTATGATGTTAACTGCGAACGAATACTGTTAACACAAAGCACTGACTTCTGTCCAGAAAAAAATCATAACCAGCTGATATTACATAGGAAATACTAATATTTTTCACCATTCAGGTAATTATAAACTTCAGAGGTGTAAACGCATTTGCTGTCGTTGCAAGTCGATGGTTTCTTGATGTGTTCGGTGTGCGCCAATACTAAAGTGAATTCTTTGAATTCGAATTGTGAATTTACTGATTTATATAACTCAAGATCGATGACCACGGGGTGATCTGTGTTTTTAGTAAATAGAAGCAACTCGCTGCTGGTATCGGTTCTTTTTACAGCTCCAAAGGTTTGACTTTGATAAGCGTAAACAGAGTTGCGAGTCGTTAACACATCAGTATAGTCCGTGTCGTTTATTTTTTTAACTGCAATAGAATCCTTGGATTGATCCGTGCTGATAAAAATTGAATTCACAAGATCGGCTCGCAATTGAGGGTTATAAACTTCATATTTTGCCGATAAGGATCTAATCAAAGTTTGCTGACTTACTGTCGAATCAGAACTGTTGGCTGCTTTACTGGTAGTTTTATGATTGATTTTTACGACCAGTTTTTCGGTGGCCATCTTGAAAGGACAAAAGCCAGTTGAATCTAATACGGTTTCCAAAGAGTGGTGAATATTGTCGTTATTTATGTCTTTATTCGGAGTTGTATCTTTAAGAATGGTTAAAATTTTTCCGCAATTAGTTAGAATATTTTTTTGCCACTCGGATTCTGTAACTGAGGTTTCTTCCGCTGGTTGAGATTGCGATGTTGATCCCGCGAGTGTGGACTGTAAAACCGCTTTGGGCTCGAAGCGAATGGTTGAATTTAAATCTTTACCCAAAGAATTAACTGACAAGATATTAGATTCAGTTTGAAGTTGCTTAATTATCTCCAAAGCCTTTTTGCGAAGCTCGTCGGAAATCTTCGGTGTGGCCACTGGTTGCAAATCCAATTGCGCCGGAACCGGAGTCCAATCTGTATTGATTTTATCAGTCTTTTTTGGTGTTTTGTCTGTGCCCACTGGCCCTTTGGGCACCGTTAAATCTTCCGATTTATCGTTACATGCTGACATCAAAACGCAGGATAACATTAATAAAAATATTCGTTTTTTCAAAGTAACCTCTTTTTATCTTTTGTTTCGTATTGTTTTTTTGGAAGAATAACACAACAGTTCTTGCGTGCAATGGAATTGCACGCTTTTCGCGGACTGACTGATGAATGAAGTCAGTCGGAAATCATTTCCCAAATACCTAACTATGGTCTGTATATTCATTTCTACTTGAACTATTTTTTGTAAGAATAGAATATAAATAAATCAATACTGCTGTGTTTACATCATGAAGCGACGGAGACAAATCGATGAGTTTTTCAATACAAATAAAAACAATATTATTCAGTCTTTTGCTATTTGTATCTTTGCCAATGGCTTACTCGAATTCACCAACAGTAAAGACTTATCCGATCCTAACCATAGGAAACTCATCAGGCGATTGTGTTGGCGGGACCAATGCCGCAGACTGCATTCAGAATTTGAAAAAAGACGCGACAACAGATGCCATTGGTCAAGCTGAGTTTAGATGTACGAATGAGGGCGGAAAACCAGACAAGCTATCCTATAAGTGCACTGGTAACTGTTCCCCATTAAACATTCCTGAAAATCAATCTTCATTCGTCAATTGCTCGCAGAAATGTAGCTTAGATTGCAGCATTGAAAAAACAGCTAGCGCTTCACCAGCAAATGCAGCCAAGGAAACAAAAAATAAAAACTCACCGAAAAAGAAACGAATTAATGATATAAATTTTTTCACAGAGTTAGGTTTTGTGAATATTACCGATAGTTATACTAAAGCGAAATTTGATATCAAAGTTACATCGACTTCTCCAGCGTATTCGGGACAGTTATCGCCAGAAGCTGAATCACGTGGAGGAGTGAACCTAAATCAAGGTATTCTAAAACTGGGAGTCATCTCTGATTATTCACCTGATAATGATGGTTACATCGTGAATTTTTCGTATTTAAAATCAACAACACAGACTAAGTTCGGCATGATTGGCCTGGAAGCTTCTTGGTTTCATAGCTATGAGCAGTTGCTTTTTCATTTGGGCCTGAACGTCTATCATGTCAACGAAGTCGATCAGACCACCATTCTGTTCACATATAGTCCCGACCTATGCGCTCAAATTGGGTTTAGCTATTTTATTAATACTCAGTGGGCAGTTCGCGCCAGTTATACATGTTATGGTTATAAATACAAATATGGACCATCTACTACAGTCAGTAATAAATTTACCACTGAAGAAAGTGTCACTGCCAACAGTCGAGTCAGCGGAATTAACACTGGAGTCCTTTATGTCTTTTAAGGAATTTTAGCCAATTCAGTTTTACTGTCAACGATGATGGCTTGCGAGCGTTTCCATTTATTTAATGTATCGTTATGCTGGTCGCGCACGCGTGACATCTGCGATTTTAAGCTGTCTCGTTGATTTTTGATGTACCAGGCCTCTTGGCAAACTAATTTTGTGACATCTCTTTTTAGGCTTTCATCCCACACAGCTTTATTGGAACAATCCATTGCATTTGGTAATGAACGAATTTCAGAGCTAATTCTGGATTCTTGCTCTTCTAAACTGGCAAGATCTTTTGATAAAGTAACACTATTTTGTGTTTCTGTTTCGATAATTTTAATTAGATACTCTTTTCTCCCTTTGTAATACGTCGGAAAAAAAGCGGCTTCAGCTCCATTGATACAAGTATTCTTGTACACCTTGCCACTTAAACCAAAACGATAACCACCATCTGCCGTGCACAATACTTTTAAACCTTCGGCGTATTTGGACGCTAACGCCGGCTTGGGAATTCCATCACACATTTGATAATTTAAAATTTCCCCTTCCATCGCCGTACGTACGACTTGGTCCGCCATGCAATACTGATCACGCCCTGATTTAAATCCTAAATCGATTTGCTGATAGCTAATCACATCCACTGATTTGCATTTTTTGACCATCTCATCATCTTCGATATATTTCCCAGACATCGAAATTTTCTTGCCATGTTCGAACCAATTGATGTTTTCACATTGTTCCTTCAACATACAACTTGAACACGAAGACAACAGCACACTTCCGATCAACAACAGTAAAAAGTTTTTTATAGCTTGAGTCCACTTGAAAAAAGATTTGGAACCATTAAGAATTCCATTTTTGTTTTTTCGATTGTTATTTATTTCACTCATGAAGCATCCTCTTTTCCCTTAAAATCCAGTGGTTGACAGGCAAATACAAATCGTTCGGTCTTCATACCACGGGAACCCTTAACTAAAGCAATGTCCTCTTTCGTTAAACTACTGGCAATCAGATTGGCTTGGTCTGACGAAAACTCTTTTTCGGCAATCAATTCTAATTTTGGGTTCACTATCCTGACACCCTTCGCGAAATCTTCAAAGTGAGCTCCATAGAAATACACTTTTGTGAAATTTTCTTTCGCCACCAAAGAGCCCAACTCTTGATGTAACTCGGCGGCCGCTGGACCCATCTCTAACATTTCTGCAAACACTCCGATGCGCTGACCACGATTGTGAATCAATTTTAAATTTTTCACCAAAGCTTGCATACTGTCTGGATTCGCATTGTATCCATCAAACAAAATTTGCGCCCCAGATTTTGTCTGTACCAACTGATTACGCCCCCAATTCGTTCGACAACGACTAAGCGCTGATTCTATTTGCGATGTAGACATACCACATGCAACTCCAAGACTAGCCGCTACCATCAAGTTCGTCAGATTGTGCTCACCAAACACTGGCACCTGCACTTGCAAATCTGCCTGAGTTGAAGCTGATGAGGATACTGGGGATGAAGTGGATAATCTCTGTTGCCTGTGAATGCGTCCTTGAATTCTCAATCCCTGCATCGACAATTCAGTAATAGATAAATTCACAACTACTTGCTGATGTAGTTGTTGTTGCGTTTGCTGTTTCAAGGACTGAGCACTTAAAGCCAAACGTTCATAAGTAGTGACGTCCTTCGTAAAACCAATCCATGCACTTTCGGAAGAAAATTCTTCGAACATTTTTTGTGTCCAAGGATTATCTAAATTAAAAATACGC
>JBPOJH010000042.1:0-36801 GCA_052033755.1 Bdellovibrionota bacterium
AACCTGAACCTGAACCTGAACCTGAACCTGAACCTGAACCTGAACCTGAACCTGAACCTGAACCTGAACCTGAACCTGAACCTGAACCTGAACCTGAACCTGAACCTGAACCTGAACCTGAACCCCAGATTTGATTCTGAGCTTGTGTTTGCAGTAATCGCTGCACGCTACGTAGGGACCTTTTCAACACGGCTGCGGCTTGAGCGCTGCTGAAGGGCTTTTGGCCGAAATGTTTTTGAAGTTTTTTTAGCTCGACGCTAGTTGTATCATGAGAACGTAAGGATTTTTTTATCTTAATTAGATAATGATCATCTGTTAATTTTAAAAAGAATTGTGATTTGTTATTTTCAATTCGCATGGGAATATTATTTTGCTTTAGCCAGGCGTTAAGGCGTGCGCTGACTTTTGCTAATCGGGATGGCGAAGAGTAAGGATTAAAATACTCATCTGGAAACTGCGATGCGAAAAATGAACCCAATCGTAAAGGTTTATATAAATCCGTTAACAATGACAACAGAGCTCTTCGAGAAGAGTCAGGAATTTTTAGTTGTCTTTTTTGTAGATTTTTTTCGTCGAAGACGAATCGATTTTCATTGAATTGCAATTTTAATATTTGAGTATGAACTAACGAATCACTTGCTAGTTTATTTGTATATTCGTACATTAAATACGGATCTAAAGTCCGTATCGCCTGAGGCTGCGGTTGATCAAAAATTCGAGTCGTCTGTGGCTGCTGCCAGTTTGGATTGAGTTCCGTTTGGTTTTCATCAACTGCTGGTGGCTCGTAAGCATTGCTAGCCGTTAAATTTTCAGAGTAGTAAAACTCCGCCGGTAGTCTATAGTCCTTAGGAAATAATTTGGTGATGCGTTCTCGGTACGAAGCAAACGGAGTTCCATAGTAGACTTTCGACAGTAAATAAAAATTTTGCTGCATCAGTCCTTGTTGTAAATCACAGTCTCGCAATGTCTCCCAGTTTTTTTCTAGCATGGCTAGTTGACGAATCGGTTGTAGCTCGACGTCAATATTGCTCTTTAAGTTTTGTGAATACGAATACGAATACGAATTTGATTTTAATCGTAATTGTGACTCCAATTGGTGCTGTACCAACGCCTTCCACTTTTTAACGTAAATCAGATAAAACCCTGTCGTATTTTGCAAAAAAGATTCGGCTTGGTTTAAGTGTATTAAGGCGTCTTGATATTTTTTCTGCAAATATAAACTTTGTGCTTTTAACTCTAATAAACTACCCAACAAAAAAATATTTTTTTCATTTTCAACGACGGGTAAAGTTTTAGCAATGCAAGCATCAGCCTGTTGGTAGCGAGCAACACCGATCAGGGCCGCGGCCAGATTCACTTGTCCGACCAGTTTTTGATAAGGAGTTGTGCGTGGATGTTTAATGTATTTTTCCAGTAGCGGCAAAGCTTTGGCATAATTCCACATTTGAAAGTAAGCCAAGGACGAATGCAAAAAGACTTCGGGATTTTCAGACGCATTTGCCATTTTTAAAAAACGAAGCCCTTCTTTAATCGCCCCAATGGCCACAAGCGCAGCTCCGTATAGAGCCAATTCGGTCGAGCTAGCCTGTGCTGATAGTTCATCTTTAAAAACTTGTTTGTAGTTCGTCTTAAGCGCATTATGAACTGAATTTTTAAAATCATTCTTAAATATAGACTTAAATATAGACTTAAATATATAGGGTCGTAGGATTTTCAACGAGGTCAGTGGCAAACCCGCGCGACGTGCTTGATTGGCCAATGTCGAGCTTTGCAAGCGCTTGATGCGAGCTCTTTTGCGCAGTTCGTGTATCGCTTTTTGCGCTGTCTTAAATGAGCCAGATTGAATGAATTGTTCAATTTGATTTAACTGTTCAAGAATCCGCTGTTCTTTACTCATAAGCTCTATTCATGAATTAATTATTTTGTACTTTATTGCCTACACCCATTCTTCAGAAAATAAAGCGCACAATTTTTTTCTGCGGGTCTTAACTAGCTGTCAACAAGTCACTAGTTTCTAATCTACTGAGTCTTACTAGTAGATGCAAGTAACCTTGGACAAGGGTAAAAAAACACAGATGAAAGACTAGATGGCTTTTGTTTATCTTCCATGATCTGCGAACGAAGGATGAAAAAAATCGAGTTCGTGTTCGAATTCAAAGTGTATTAAAACTTTATTAAACCAGAAAATGACAAGTCTTTTGACAGTCTGGAATTAATTTTAGGTTCGAATAATGAAGGAATGAGGAATTGGATATTAATATGCAAATGAGTTATAATACCACTTCCAAAAATTTTATATGTGAAGGGCAATACGGATGAAGATACTAATACACAAGCGAACCTTTATTGCTTTAAGTTTTATACTATTCACTCGATTAGTGTTGGCAGATTGGACAACGAACGAGTGCATATTGGGAGTAGCGCCGAAATCGATAAAGCTTCGCTACCATGATGGAAGCTCGTTAGCATCAAGTGGTTCATCAACCTCTATTTTGGGTGTACAGAAAATAACAAATCCTACCTCTGCAGGTCTGAATGACAAAACCTATCCCGAGAAAGTTTACGTTGAAGTGGCTGCGGGGGCGCGTAGTGAGGTGTATTTAGGTAAGATGTATCCACAATCTATCTTGGTGGAAAATAAAACAAAGTTAGTCGATTCTACTTCTATTCCATTAGAGGCTGACCAGACAGCTAGCACATTCATAGATCCCATGGGAAATGTCTATGTGCTCGTGCGAAAAACATCGTCACAGATGGCCCAAGTAGACAGCTTACTACAAAGAAGCTTGTATAAATCTGTTTCAAGATTACCAAACCCTGTGACACAGTTTGAACGAATCTCAGAGCAAGCCGTAGATACTTTCAATTATCCTGTGTTGAACTATATTGATACCAAAAACAAAAAAGTCTTGCATCGAATAGATATTAGTACAGGTCAAGAGATGGCATTAACAATTGATTCAGAACAAGATTATATTGTTCAAATTAATGAACAATATGTGATGTTGGCGAATTATTCGAAATTAATGCAAACCTTTACAAATCATCCTAATCAAGCTTTGCCGGCAGTGATCTATGATCTACAGAAAAGATCGTATCTTCCCAGTGGTTATAAGGTTTATATTTCGGCGGCAGTCGAAGGGCAGTCGCCAGAGTTTACGATCAAAGACAACCTGAACCAAGTGGTTAAAGCAATTAAGTACGATTTTTCTAATTTTATATTAAGTCCCAGCGCTCAGGACGAATACCGATTGCCCGGAGTTGGTCATTTAAAAATTCAAAACGCCAGCGTTGGTATTTATAAATTAAATCTCAATTCTAAATCTAGCTTTATAAATATTCATGGAAGTTTAGACAGTCCAGGACAAAAGTTATTGGTGGCCTCAGTCCGTGATTTGATTTGCTATCCCAAAAACAGTGATACAAATACGAATAGCATCGTAAGTACGAATGAAATTTCAATTTCTGATTTGCAGGCAGTGTTTCTGCAGGCGCAGAAAGCGGTTAATTTAAGCCAGTTGAATCAGGCCTGGTCAAAGCCTCTAAATTTGATTTTAGCGAAGTATGCAAAATCAGGATACGCGGGACTGAGTGTGAATGAGAAATGGATGTCGATGGTCTGGATTATTAATCAAAAAAAGATTCGTCAAACAGAGTTAGCCTTTGCGCTGAATTTTTATAATGAGTTTCTTGGTTCAAAAAATAAAACTATAGTGAATGAAATGCTGCGAATGGTGATTAGTAAATTACCGTTAAATTATCAGAGCTCCACATTTCTTGGCCCGGCACTTTCAAATTTAGGATCCAGCATAATTGACATTCAATCCTTACCACTTACGAAAGAGTCCATCGATCGGTACGCAAAAGAATTGGCGGCAGTATTATTAAAAATATATCAACAAAAAGCTTTGCAAAATTCACTATCAATCAATGATCTGATTGATTTAAGAAAGTATAAAAATATTTTTAACAAGGATCAGAAAGAAGCCGTAGCGAACCAAGTTGGAGATTATTTAGCTCCATTAGCAACGGCAAATGGTTCGGTACTACAAGGAGCATTTCCCTCATTAATTAATTGGATGATAACACAAAGAGTGCGCGAAATTTTTGGACTGAATATTATAACTTTAAATGATATATGGATAACGCCAGTGGCAGGTTCGAGTTATTATCAGTACTCGTTGTTGTCGACGGATGAAATATTTTCTAGCGAGTTTCCACAACATCTAAATTTGCAACGACTACCCAGTGGTATATTTTATTATGGAAAGAATAATTTCTATCTTACGAATAATAATCCGGCATACACAGAGGATGAAAAACGCGATGGTCGTTTGGAGAAGACGGTCAGGTGGTCTACTACAGATGAGCAGTTTAAAGCAGATATTTTTGCTAAACCAATCTTAGAAGCTGCTTTTGCCTCCTTACCATTATCTGAAATAAATAAAAAAGAATTTTTGCAGGATCAGGTTTTAAGAGGTGTTGTTGTTTTTGGTTCTAACTTGGATCGACAGACTATTGAATGGACCTTAGGTGATTATATCGAATATCTTAAGGCGAGGGGTTTTAAGATTATAGATAAAGCAAAGCTTAATGATAGTGTGGAGTATTTTAAGAATCTAATTGCTGGAGACTTACCGATGGATTATCTTTTGAAAGAGGCTCATTCGGATGGAGATATGCGAAATCTTTTATCCATACAAAAAGATGGATATGTAATTAAAGCCAGTAAAACAGTCAAATCAACTAGTCTCGTTGGCGTGAATTCCAACATGAGTGCTGAAACAACGACAGAAGAAGTCTATTTGTTGTTTGGTGATGGTAATTATTTGAACCCAGTTTATATTAGTAATCAAGAGATGGCCAAGTGGATTAAAGAGCGAGATCTTAAGCGTCTTGGACAATTGATTTATTTAAATGCTAGTTGCAGTAGTTACTCAAAAGCCGCAGCAGAGCTAACAGCCATTAAATCAGAAAGTTTTGTTGAAATTCCATCAATAACCTCCGTGCCAGTTTTTCGAAACTCCGAAGATAACATAATGTATAAAATGTTAGAGGGCATACGACAATTTCAGACATTTAAAGAACTTTCGGAAGAGCAAAAGCAAAATAATCAACGCATATTTATTTTTCCATATGAACCTGAATATGATTCCTATGTTAGGAAAAGTGTGGCCACTGATTACGAAGTGTTTTCAAAAGTGTACCGTTTCGATGAGGCTGAGTCATCGTGGAAGCACTACCACATCGAGGCTGAATTGAATCGGCATAGATAGTTCGGCTTTATTGGTATAAGTATTGTTAAACTATGACTAGATACGAATAAAAAAGCCTACAGAAGTTTTTTCCTGTAGGCTTTTTTCATTTATGAATCGGATTCACTATTGATAACGTTGACGATAAGTCCAAAGCATTTCGTCGACATAATAACGAAGAGCTCGCATTTCATTGCTGACGCGATACTCTTGTGAGTAACCATCTAAAGTGGTTTCAGTCAGACGAACAGTTTCCTCTAAATAAAACAAATTATTTAAAGTGGATGACCAGCTGGCATTCATTTTGACAGAGTCGTTAAAAGACTCGGCCGCATCGACCAATTGAAACAGAACACGCATTAATCGAGCGCTGTATTCTTGATTTCTTGTCGTTGGAGCTACGGGTTCCATAATGTTGTAAATGCGTTGTGATAAATTTTGAATATTATCTGCAACGACTAAAACTTCACTATAGTCCCAATAGCCTGGATCTGGCATTGGACGATACCAATCAATCGGTTGCTCATAATGAGGATAACGTGGGCGCTCACAATGATTGTACCAACGATCATGACGATCGCGCCAGTAATCCCGATCGTCGATTTCTCGTCGACGATTATCGATGATACGTCTACGAATCGCTTCGCGGTCTTCATCGTATCGAGGAGGTCGTTCATTTCCATATCGGGGCGGCTCCTCATATCTTGGAGGTCTTTCATCATCATACCTTGGCGGTCTTTCATCCCTGTGCGGCGGCGGTTGCGGTGGTTGATATCGAGGGGGTTCCTCATGGCGCGGAGGTCTTGGTGGCTCCTCGCGACGTGGCGGCTCATAGCGTGGCGGTTCCTCTCTGCGAGGAGGAGGCTCTACTCGTGGAGGTTCCACTCTGCGCGGAGGCTCCTCATAGCGTGGCGGTCTTGTTGGTTCTTCGCGACGAGGTGGTGGCGCCTCACGTCGTGGCGGCTCTTCGTAGCGAGGTGGTCTTTCGTCGCCACCGCCGCGTCCTTCTCCGCGTCCACCGCCGCGTTCACCACGAGGAGGCTCGTCACCAGGTTTTACATATTGTGCTGAGACATTTAGTCCCTGTCCTAAAATGGCTAAGCCAAATAAGATTTTTGCAACTTTTTTGGTTGAAAATATCGTTCGCATATAAACTTCCTTTCTTATGCTGCTGATAAATAATGAGTGTCAGAATATTTGTAACGCACATAGAGTATGCAAAACTAAATCCAGCAATATGTAGTTTCCATTTGACCCCAATTATATTTTGACTGCTTTTATAACTAAGCGTAGTAAATGATTACTTTTGCAAAAAATTAACGAGGTCTACACATGAGTGCGTCGTCATCATCGACATCTTCATCGCCAAATCATTCCGCGGAAAATCCAAACCAAAAACTTCTGCATTCAAAAAATTCCGCACACAAAAAAAACTGGCGTTATTGGAATAAAAAATTAGCTTCATTAAAATTAGCGGTATTTATTTTGTTATCTATTGCCGTTTTCGCAGCTGCTGGAACTATTATTGAGTCTAAATATGATGCAACTGCCGCCAGCAAATGGATTTATCGTACGATTTGGATGATGGGAATTATGATTCTACTGGCCGTGAATTTGATAGCGGTGATGGCGGATCGTTGGCCTTGGAAGCGTCGGCATATTCCATTTTTATTAGCTCATATTGGAATTATCATTTTACTTATTGGAGCTTTTTTAAGTCAAAAGTGGGGACTGGATGGCACGATTCGCTTTGGTATTGGTGAAAAAAATCGTTTTGTCGTACTGCCAGAAACCGACTTGCAAGTTTGGGCTTCGTTTGACGGTGATAAATACACAAAGTCTTTTGATGAAAGCGTGGACTTCTTTTTAAACTCACCAGCCAAAAAACCTGTCGCGATACCGATAATGAATGGTGAAATTAAAGTGGTAGACTATTGGCCTTATTCGATAGGTTCTTCACGTATTGAAAAATCAGACAGTCCGCAAGCGCAACCGGCATTACAATTTGTTATTAAAAATACAAAAGTGGGAGTCAATCAATCGGCTTGGTTAATGATGACCAAAAAAAATCAACCAGTTAGTACGCAGATGGGCCCCCTAAAGTTAACATTGTCGACTGAATTTCCGTTGCCACAAGATTTACAACAGATGCATCAGCAATTAATGCAAAATCAAGCTCGCCCAAATCAAGTGGTATTTGTACCTCGTTTGGAAAAAACAAATGCCAAAGGGTTGTATAATATAGATGTGTATTTGATTAATAAAGATGCGACAAAAAAAATAATTAAAAAGACAGTTGCTGAGGGTGATTTTATCACCACGGACTGGATGGGTATGGAGATCCAGCCCTTTGAGGTCTTGCCAAAGGCTGAGAACAAATGGCATTTCAAACAATTATCGGCGCCAACGCCCATGTCCACTTCGGTGATTAAGACACAATTTAATAGCAAGGCCGGGGAGCCAACTCAAAATGCTAACCAAAATACAAAAGAGCAGTGGATTCAATTAAATGATGTGGTGAAGTTTTTTTCACAGGATTCGGTTTATATATTAACATACGGAAATCATCGTCATGATTTGGGTTTTGAATTAAAATTAAAAAAATTCGAGGTGGGTCGCTATCAAGGAACGATGCGTGCGGCGTCTTATCAAAGCCGGGTTGAGACTCCAGACGGTGTTGAGCATTTGATATCCATGAATGAACCTTTAAAATATAATGGACTGACTTTTTATCAAGCTTCATTCGAGGACGGGCCTGATGGGCAACCCGTGGCCAGTATTTTATCTGTGAACTATGATCCAGGCCGGTTTCTGAAATATCTTGGCTCGATCATTTTATCTTTAGGAATAGTATGGTTGTTTTATGACAAAAGAAAAGCGGCTCGTAGCCGGGCTCCAAAAGATGGGGCTATAGTTTAGTCAGCAGCAGCAAAACTTGAGATGTTGGCGACGAATAAGAAACCGATAAACATAAAGAAGGACAAAAGCAGCATGAAATTAGTTTCGACTTTAATAGCAGGGATTTGGTTGTGTATTCATTTTTTTGCAGGCCCCGCGTTTGCGGCTTCGGGGTTGGAGGAGCTAAATACATTGCCCGTACAAGACGGCGGTCGAATCAAGCCCTTTGAGGTTTACGCCAATGAAACGCTGGAATTGATTTATGGAAAGTCCACGTATGAGGGCCGTCCAGCTACTGAAATTATTTTAACATGGTTGTTGCAGCCAGAGGCTTGGCAAACGCGTGAATTTGTCGAAATTCGCTTCGGTGAATTGAAAAAGCGATTGGGCTTTGAAGAAACTCGAAAACATTTCTCATTAAAGGAGGTCACAGATAGCGATCGTTTTTCAGAAGTGCTGCAAGAATTAAACTCTAAACGCGAAAGTAAGGAAAAATTAAATCCCTACTTTCAAGCCGTGCAACGTTTAGAGAATCAAATTTTTCTTTTTAAAGAACTAGTGTCAGGGAATTTATTTCGATTTTTACCTCCAAAGGAAGTGGCCGCAGGAGCCACTGTTCATTGGCGAGGCCTACCGGATTTGGATGAGGCCGAACAATTGGCTTTTCAGGGTTTTATCAAAAATTTTATTGCCTATTTGGGAGCTCAAGTGGGAGCTGCATCATCTTCAGTAGCGACTGGTGGTGATTTGCAACAAGCTGGTTCTAGCTCTGACTTGCAAGCCAAAGCGATAGCGGCCAACGAAAGTTTACGTCAATTCAAAGAACTTGGAAAAAAATCCAATCCAACTTTATATAATGTTGAAGATAAGATTAAAGTGGAAGCGCATTTAGTGCATTTTCATCCTTTCAAGTGGAGTTGGATCTGTTATTTGTTAGGTGCTGTATTGGGGTTTTTATCATGGATCTTAGCAAAGCCGGTTTACTATCGAGGGGCTTGGTTTTTATCGGTATTGGGATTATTACTAAATATTTATGGTTTTGCATTACGAGTTTACGTGATGGGACGGCCACCAGTTTCAAATATGTATGAAACCGTGGTGTGGGTCGGTTTCGGAGCTGTCATTTTTGCGATGGCCATTGAGGGATTTTACAAATGGCGATTTGTCTTGTCGGCTGGGGCTTTGGTGGGTGCAGGTTGCTTGGCATTGGCAGATGCCGCTCCTGCTGTCTTAGATGGCAGTCTGCAACCTTTAGAACCTGTATTGCGCAGTAATTTTTGGTTGTTAGTGCATGTAATGACCATCACGATTTCATATGCAGCTTTCTTTTTGGCTTTTGCTTTGGGTGATTTAGGGTTGTTTTATATTTTAAAAGAAAAATCACCATCACCAGAAAAGATTCGTGCGATTGTTTTGGCGATCTATCGAGCAATGCAAATTGGCGTGGCCTTTTTAGCTCCCGGAATTATTTTGGGAGGCGTTTGGGCCGATTATTCTTGGGGTCGATTTTGGGGCTGGGACCCAAAAGAGACTTGGGCTTTGATAGCTTTGTTGGGATATCTGGCAGTTTTGCATGCAAAGATCGGCGGAATCATCAAAGAATTTGGAATGATTGTTACGGCGGTGGTTTCCTTTTCGTTAGTGATCATGGCTTGGTACGGAGTGAATTTTGTATTAGGTGCGGGTCTTCACAGTTATGGTTTTGGAGCTGGCGGTGTAGAGTACGTTGCGGCCTTTATAGGTGTGCATTTTATTCTAGTAGCAGTGTCAATTTTGAAGCATCAAAGAATTCAAAAAGGATCTGTTAATTAAGCAGATTCTTTTTAAAATTTCAGTTTCTTCCACCTGAAGAAAGTATTTTCGCTTTTTTTCAACTGGTTTGCAAAAAGTTGGTTGATTCTTTTTTAATTTGGGTTTTTAAATATTAACAAAAAGAATTTTATAGTTACTAAAAATAGTTATTAATAAAAGGCTTATAAAAAATTGTTTCAATTCAGATGGTGTGCGTGAAGCTGCGAAGTTTGTCATATCTAATTGTCTGTGGTTGGGATTCGTTTTTATCGCTGATTTCTTTTTAAATATTCGAGTAAGGATTGGAAGTACGACTCCAGGTAAAGGGGTTGTGTTCACGAAAGGGTAGGTAAGGGTAAGTATGTCGAGAATACTAAAAGGTAAAACTGTGGATCAGATTGGAAGATCTTGCCGAACGAAGGCAGCGGTCATTGGTGCTAGTGCTATTGCGATGGTGTTAGCTGTATTGATGTCTGGTTGTAAATTTCAGCCAGGATGGGGCTATAACAAAGGGTACTCACCCGAACAACCCATCCCATTTGATCACTCTCTACACGTCAGCAAAAATCAGATTCAGTGTATGTACTGTCATAATCAGGTAGAAAGATCTAGGCATTCGACTATTCCTGCTTTGAGTACTTGTATGAACTGTCATTTGACGGTGAAAACAGACAGTCCGTATATCCAAAAATTAGCTGAAGCTTACATGGGAAACAAGCCGATTGAATGGGTCAAGGTTCATATGTTACCGGATCATGTTCAGTTTAATCACTCGGCACATATTACCAAAGGCGTAAATTGCCAGACTTGCCATGGAGAAATCGAAAAGATGACTCGTGTGGCTCAATTTTCAGACTTGTCTATGGGTTGGTGTGTGAATTGTCATCGTCAGCCTGAAAACAATGCTCCAACTAACTGTACAACTTGTCATCATTAAGAGTGAAATAAAGAGGAACACCATTTATGTCTGAATTAAATCATGAAATGAATTTGAAGGAATCTGCAAAGACTAAAGTTGATCCAGCTGCAATGGCTACGTCTGCGGCGGTAGAAACTGGTAATGTTGATAATCGTTATTGGTTGTCTTTAGAGCAATGGTCAAATGACCCGAAATTTAAAGAAATTGCTGAGCAGGAGTTTATGTCGTCACCATTGCGTGAAGACAAAGAAGAAGGTTGGGCACGGCGTGAATTCTTGAAGCTGATGGGGGCCTCATTGGCAATGGCTTCTGCGGGATGTATTCGTCGCCCTGTGCAAAAAATTGTACCTTATGTAAAAGCTCCTGAAGATATGACTATTGGGGTGGCTGGGCAATATACAAGCTCGTACTTTGATGGTTCAGAATCTGTTGGGTTGTTAGTGCGCACTCGCGAAGGACGTCCAATCAAAATTGAAGGGAATCCGTTGCATCCGTTAACAAAGGGTGGAACTTCAGTGCGAGCGCAAGCTCACATTTTAAGTTTGTATGATCCTGAGCGTATCAAAGGTCCTAAAAAGAATTTGCAAAATAAAGAAAAAACCAATCGTGAAACTATCGATGCTAAATGGGAAGATGTTGATGCGGCTGTCGTGAAGCAGCTGGCGAAGGGTTCTGTGGCGGTATTGACGGGTTCAATGGCTAGCCCAAGTACAAAATCTTTATCTGAAGAATTTGCTAAAGCTTTTGGTGGCAGTATTGTGCACTGGAATGCTTTAACTCCAGAAGATGTGCGTGAAGGGCAACAACTTTGTTATGGCGAAGATTTAGTTCCTGCATACCGATTTGATGAAGCTAAAGTTATAGTTTCTGTGGATGCAGACTTTTTGGGAACTTGGATCAATCCAACGGCCTTCACAAAGCAATATTCATTGGGTCGTAAAGACATTAAGAACATGAGTAAGTTGATTGCTTTTGATTCGAACTACTCATTGACAGGTGCTAATGCGGATATCCGTGTGCGTATCAAGCCAAGTCAGCAGTTATCGATCGTGATGGGTCTATTGCATGAAATTTTAGTGAAAAAATCGTTCGGTAAATATGCGTCTGATTCTAAAGTGAAATCAATGTTAGAGTCCTACGCAAATGTGGCAGAGACTTTGGCTGCCAATAAAGTCATGGAAAAAGAATTATTCGCGCAAATTGCGGAAGATTTGATTGCCAACAAAGGTAAGTCATTAGTCGTCGCCGGTGGTATGACAACATGGACCGAGTCGTCTAGATCATTGCAAGTAGCTGTGAACTTTTTGAATTCAGTTTTGGAAAATGATGGAAAAACGATTGAATCTAAGTCCGCATACGTGGGCATGAATGGTTCTTATAGCGAGATGTTAGATTTGATTGAAAAAATGAAAAAAGGCGCCATCAAAACTATCGTCATTCATGGTGTGAATCCGGTTTATGCTTTACCAAGTTCGCTTGGATTTGTGGATGCTTTGAAGTCTGTTGAAATGGTCATTTATACGGGTGATCGTGTTGATGAAACTGGTAAGCAGGCGGATTATGTATTACCAACTGGTCACGTGATGGAAAATTGGGGTGATGTTGAGTTCGTAAAAGGTTTGTATGGTGTACAGCAACCAACCATCCGTCCTTTATATGATACCCGTTCGATGGAAGCTGGTATCATCACTTGGTTAAAAGCTTCTAACAAAGCCTCGAAGCGAGTGTCTTCTTCGGAAGGACACTATGAATACTTGCGAGCTTTTTGGAAAGAAGAAATTTATCCAAAAGCAGGTGCGGGCAAATCATTTGACGATTTCTGGGATGAGGCTTTGCAAAGTGGTTTTGCTCAAGGTGCAAAAGTGGAGTCTTCGGCTCGTACTTTCCGTATGGAGTCTTTATCTAAAATCACTAAGCCGACAGATAAAGATGGTATGCAGTTGGTATTGTATCCGACCATTCAGTTGGGCGATGGAACATTGGCTAACGTTTCTTGGTTGCAAGAGTTACCAGATCCAATCACGAAGATTTGCTGGGACAACTACGCTAGTGTTTCTTTAGCAAATGCTGAAAAGTGGAAAATCAAAGAGGGTTACATGCTGGCCATCACAGTGGATGGTAAGCAGTATGAATTGCCAGCTCATATTCAGCCAGGCTTGCACGATGACGTGGTTGCTGTAGCCGTAGGTTATGGTCGTTCTGCAGCAGGTAAAGTCGCAAATGGTGTTGGGCAAAATGCCTTTACAATGGCAACAGTAAAAAATAATGAAGTGATTTTTTCCGGTCAATCAGTGACTGTGAAGCCGACTGGGAAAAAATATGATTTAGCTAATCCTCAGGGACATCATTATCTAGGTGATAGCCAAACTCAGGGACGTAAAATTGTTGTTGAAGCGACATTAAAAGAATACTTAAAAGACCCTGCTGCCAATAATCATAATCATAAAATTTGGTCTATTTGGTCAGGTCATCAATACAATGGCAACAAGTGGGGTATGGCGATTGATATGAATCAATGTACAGGCTGTAATGCTTGTGTGGTTTCTTGTCAGTCAGAAAACAATGTGCCGGTTGTTGGTAAAAAATATGTCATCGATGGTCGTGAAATGCACTGGATCCGCATTGACAGATATTTTGTAGGGGACCCAGTAGACGCACAGGTGGTTTTCCAGCCATTGATGTGTCAGCATTGTGACAATGCACCATGTGAAACGGTTTGTCCGGTTGCTGCGACAGTTCATAGTGATGATGGCTTGAATGATATGGTTTATAACCGCTGCGTAGGAACTAGATATTGTGCGAACAACTGTCCATACAAAGTTCGTCGTTTTAACTGGTTTGATAATATTGCAAAGGTCGAAAAGCCACTACATTTAGCTCATAATCCAGATGTGACTGTTCGTATGCGTGGTGTAATGGAAAAGTGCTCTTTTTGCGTACATAGGATTAAGGATGCGCGAATTACAGCTAAAAATGACGGTCGAACATTAAAAGACGGTGATGTAAAAACAGCTTGTCAGACGGCCTGTCCAACGGAGGCTATTGTATTTGGTGATGTGAACGATCCAAGTTCAAAAGTTTCAAAAATGTTCAAGGAAGATCCAAGAGCTTATGCACTATTGGAAGAATTCCATGCAGCTCCAAGTGTTCGATATTTAACAAAAATTAGAAACAATAACAAAGACAGCTTACGTCCAGATCAAAACGGAAGTGGTTCGCACAACAAAGGTGGTCACGCATGATGAAGCGAAATCCCCTGATTTTGGGTCATAAAAATTTAAAACAAATTACTGAGGATATCGTGGCTCCAATGGAGCGCATGCCTTCTAAAGGTTGGGTAACGATGTTCCTAAGTGCTAAGGTGTTATTGATATTTTATATCATAACCTTAGCGTTAGTTGTAGCAAAGGGTATGGGGCTTTTGGGTGTGAATCACCCCAATGCTTGGGGAACGATGATTATCACGTTCGTATTTTGGATCGGTATCGGTCATGCTGGTACTTTGATTTCAGCGATTCTATTTTTGTTTCGACAAAAATGGAGAACATCAGTGGCTAGAACAGCAGAGGCGATGACCGTCTTTGCTGTTATGACAGCTGGGTTATTTCCATTATTGCACACGGGACGTCCTTGGTTGGATTATTGGTTGTTTCCATATCCGAATCAAAGGGGACCTTTGTGGACGAACTTCCGTTCGCCTTTATTGTGGGATGTGTTCGCGGTTTCTACTTATGCGACAGTTTCAATGGTGTTTTGGTACGTTGGTTTGGTTCCGGATTTTGCGACTGTGCGAGACCGTGCGATCAACAAAACTCGTAAATTAATTTACGGAATTTTGTCATTGGGTTGGAGAGGTCGAGCTAAGGATTGGTCACACTATGAAATGGTTTACTTGTTGTTAGCGGGTCTATCAACACCACTCGTTTTGTCGGTTCATACTATCGTCTCGTTTGACTTCGCGGTGGCTAATTTGCCGGGTTGGCATACAACGATTTTTCCTCCGTACTTTGTTGCGGGCGCGGTGTTTTCTGGTTTTGGAATGGTTATCACGTTAATGACTTTAGTTCGTTTGGGCTTTCCAGAGTTTAAAAACTACATTACTTTGGATCATATGGAAGTGATGAATAAAATCATTATGACCACAGGTTTGTTAGTGGGTTATGCCTATGCGTCTGAGTTTTTTATCGCCTGGTATTCTGGTAATCCTTATGAGCGAGCTGTATTTATCAATCGTGCTTTGGGTGATTATGGTTGGTCTTACTGGATCATGGTTTCTTGTAACGTTCTTTCACCGCAGTTGTTTTGGTTTAAGAAATTACGACGTTCGATTCCAGTGATGTTTGTTGTTTCGATTTTCGTAAACATCGGAATGTGGTTTGAGCGTTTTGTGATTACGATCACGTCCTTGCATCATGATTTTATCCCATCAAACTGGGGAAAATATGCATGGAGCTACTTTGATACAGCGATCTTGGTAGGTAGTTTCGGTATGTTTTTTACTTTGTTCCTACTTTATTTACGACTTTTCCCAGCGATTTCTATTGCTGAAGTGAAACCAGTATTACATGTGGGTCATGAGGAAGAAGGGGGGCATTAATGTCTAAGTATAAATCGGGAATTGCAGCCATCTTTCTAACAGAGAAAGAGGCTATCAAAGCAGCGCAAAAAACGAAGGACATGGGATTTGTTAAGTTTGATGCTATCACTCCTTATCCGGTGCATGGAATGGAAGAGGCTTGTGGAATTAAACGTTCTTGGATCCCTTATGTGGCATTTACTATGGGTGTGACGGGAATGTTAGCTGGTCTGCTGTTAACATGGTGGACTTCTGCGGTGAACTGGCCTTTGAATATTGGTGGTAAACCGCCATTTTCATTGCCAGCGTTTATTCCAATTATTTTCGAATTAACGATCTTATTTGCTGCTTTGTCCTCAGTGGCTGCTTTATTCAAAGCCTGTGGAATTCCTAAGGTGAATCCTCCAATTATTGACAAGGATTTAACTTGTCATAAGTTTGCGATTTTTATCCCTCAGGATGATGTTGGCTATAATGAAGCTAAGATTCAGGATATGTTCAAAAGTCTTGGAGCTGCTGAAATCAAGAAAGCGGAGTTTTAATATGATTTCATCGAAAAATATTTTTACATTTTCAAACAGATTGACGGCAGTGGTTGCATTGTTGGTTGTTGTATCTGGGTTGTCAGCTTGTAGTTGGGATAAATCAAAACCAAATGTAGAGTTGATTCAAGATATGATGGAATCACCTGCAAACAAAGGCCAAGATTACGACGAGTTTTTTGAGGACCATGCTGGTGGGGCTCGTACACCACCTGAACATACTCAATCAGTGGGTTTTAAACCGTATCGTTTTGCGACGGATATGGAAGGAGCTAAGGCTAACAAAAATCCATTGGCTGGAGATTTTTCTCCAGAAACATTGATTCCGGGTCAAAAATATTACGAAACTCATTGTATGGTTTGTCATGGGCAGGCGTTGGTTGGCGATACGCCAGTGGCGAAATTAATGCCGCTGCCTCCGCCAGCACTGAACTCAGACAAGATCAAGGGTTGGACTGATGGGCAGATCTATCATGTTATTACAATGGGGCAAGGAGTGATGGGACCGTATGCGTCTCACATACCGCAAAAATATCGTTGGCAAGTTGTGAATTATATTCGACATCTTCAGAAGAAATAGGTGAAAAATGGGACACGGGAATTCTCAAGATAGTTTACATTTAGAAAAATTTGTACCCTCAAAGCAATTGAAAACAACGGCCGTTGTTTTAGTGGCAATTGGTTTGCTGGGTTTAGGCTATGGTTTACTTAAGAATCAAGATGGTTTATGGCCAGCTTATCTGACGGCATTCTTTTATGTGATTTGCCTTTCATTAGGTGGCATGTTCTTCGTAGCTATTAATCATATTGCAAAAGCGGGATGGAGCTCTAGTATTCGTCGTTTGGCAGAGGGAATGGCTTCTTTTTTACCTATGATCTTAGTAGGCGGTTTGATTTTAGTGGTTGGGTTAAAAAAATTGTACCCATGGGCTAGACCAGAGGAAGTGGCTGAGAACTTAGTGATTTCTTCGAAGACGGCTTATTTGAACACTGGCTTCTTTATTGGTCGATTGTTGTTTTATGGTATTGGTACATTGGTTTTTGCAAAAAAAATCATTGGTAACTCGTTGGCACAAGATGCAAATGGGGATCATAAGTACACGTTGAACAATGTGGGATGGAGTATTGGATACGTTCTGTTTTTTGCCGTGTTCTTTTCTTTATTCAGTGTGGATTTATTAATGTCATTAATGCCGGCATGGTATTCGACCATTTTTGGTGTATATTGTTTTTCTGGAATGTTCCAAAGTTCGTTAGCTTTTTTAATTTTGTTAATGATTTACATGAAAAGAAATGGCTACATCCAAGGATATTTTACAGAAGATCATATGCATGATGTGGGTAAATTTTTAAAAGGTTTTACAGTATTTTGGGCTTATATCGCGTTTTCTCAATTTATGTTAATTTGGTATGCAAATATTCCAGAAGAGACCGAGTATTATTTAATGCGTGCTCATGGTGGTTGGATGATGATCTCCATGTCGTTGTTAATCTTTAAATTTATAGTTCCATTTTTGGCGTTGTTGCCTCGTGGAGTAAAACGAAACGAAAATCTAATCGCTGTTATCTGTGTCTTAATTTTAGTGATGCAGTATCTAGACGTGCATTGGATGGTGTATCCAAACTTTGATGGTACTCAGGTTACCTTTGGTTTTACTGAGATCTCAATGTTGGCGTTGTTTGTTGGATTATTCCTATTGACGATGATGCGCTTTTTTAGCAAGAATCATTTGGTTGCAATTAAGGATCCTCGTTTGCACGAAGCTTTACACCATCATGTAAGCTACTAGATTCAATTACTGAAATATTCTAATATTAAAAACAAAAGAAGGACCTTTAGATTAAATTTAAAGGTCCTTCTTTTATCAAAAGACAGTTGTCGAAATTCAACATGATCGAACTGTCCTGTTAATTCTTCATTAAGATATTGTCTCAGATCGACCAAAGTCCTGTGAAAATTTTCCCCAGTCTTTGACTAAAATAGAAATGAATTTAGAATAGAATTCTATGACAAATACAAAAATATTACTCGTCGATGATGAACCAGATGTTCGAGAAGTAGTTCGTGAAATACTAGAAGACCATGTGGGTGAGATCTTCGAAGCCGGAAATGGCGAAGAAGCATTGCAGTTTCTTGCAACAAATACAGTTGATGCTGTGTTGTCAGATGTGAATATGCCCAAATTGAACGGCATTGAGTTTTTACAATCCATGCGTAATCGTGGGGATTTAACACCTTTCGTAGTCTTGACCGCTTTTGGAGACAAGGATATGGCAATCGAAGCTTTACGTTATGGAGCTTTCGAGTTTTTAGATAAACCATGGGATCGAAATCAACTGAAGGACACTATGTTACGTGCTGTCGAGCTTGGGCAGGAATTTAATTTTTGGAAGAACCAGCCAGATATGATGCAAGGCTTAGAGGAGTTACGTACTCAAAATAGTGAAAAATCATTGAATCATTTGAAAAAAGTTTTGTCGATGATGTCGGGTTTTAAAAATTCAGGTACCAAAGGATAAAGCTGTGAAAAGAATTGATTTCCTACTGATATCAGAAGACTCGGCGAAGGATATTCGATGTCAAGAGATAGCCAACGACTTTGGCTATGTTTACGAAAAAGTATCTAATGTGGATGAGTTTGCAGAAAAAAGTGAGGAATTGGCCGGAGCCTTATTTATTTTGATGGACGCTAAAGGGATTGATGAAAGTCAAGTCGCGGGAATGGTGCAAGTGATCCGACAGGTTTCAATGGATGGTCATATTGTGACCGCTATCGATTCTAAGTTATCTAACGAATCAGCGGCTTTTGTAAAAAAATCTGGAGCTTCGGTTGTTTTACTAGAAAACGAGTTAACTCTGTCTGCAAAGTTAGAGTTTATTGCCTCGCAAAAAATTCGCGCCAGCTATTTACCAGTCAAAGTTAGTGAGCTTGTTAAAAATACAAATTTAGAGTGTACACTTTTTCATTTGATGCCATTGAATCGAAAGTTTTTACCAGTGATTGCCGCTGGGAAAGTTATTGATGATGTGAGATTGAAAAAGTTGGAAGAGGTCGGTGAAGTGTACGTCAAACGTGAGGACGTACACTTCTTTAAAAAATACACAGAGACTTTTGAAGATAAAAGCGCCACTGGATTGGGTCGGCGATGTCGAGCGCAGTTTTTAAACCTAGCAAAGACCTATACGGATCTTGTATTGCTGATTACGGATCAAAGTGAATATGCATCGTATGACAAAGGGAAAGATTTATTCCATCAGGTGGAAGTTTTAGCTTCCGATTTGTTGATGAACTTGGGCGCGCTGGGGGAAGCTTGGCAAGTGGTGAATAATTCTTCATTTGGCGAGTTTGGTTCGATCGAGCGTGGCCCTAGTGTGGCCGCTTATGCGGGTTTATTAAGTTTGATGAGTGGCATTGGTGATCCGGCGCAAGTGATGGTGGCGGCGATGATGGCGGATGTGGGAATGTTGGATTTGCATCCCAAGATACTAAAGAAAATCCGTTTGAAACAAGATGAATCCATGAATGCCGAAGAACGCCTACATTATGAGAACCACCCTTTAATTAGCGTGAATCGCGCGTTGGGACGAAAGCTACCTTTACCGGAAGCGATGAAGAACATTATCGCCGGCACGCATGAGAGAGTAGATCAAAAGGGTTTTCCAAATCGCATTCGAGGTGAAAAAATCCCATTAGAAGCGCAGTTGATTCAGTTTTGTGAGTTGCTAGATAAAAGTTCAGTTGTGGAAATGGGAAAAGTGCGAGTCGATATCCAAGAGTTACGAAAAACACTGTTTAACAAAGAGTACGAAGCTCGGGATCGATTCAGTTTTGGCTTTTTAGAGCCCTTAAAGAAAGTGCTTTAACTTTGTCTAGATGAAGTTATTAACCTCGAACTAAAAGTCGGTTTTTTAAGCCGAAAACATTAAATATTAAATCAGGATGTAAATTGCTCGTTGACCAAAAGGCCCATCCAAGAATAAAAAGTAAGACTCATGTCTAAATATCAAATTATACTACCAGATAACTCAATTAAAGAATTCGATTTTCAACCGACAGCTTTGCAAGTGGCAGAAAGCATCGGCCCGCGTTTAGCGAAAGACACTTTGGGTGCAAAGATGAACGGCCTAAAAGAAGTCGTCGATTTACGAACCTTGTTGCCAAGCGGGACCAAGTTAGAGCTTGTGACGACCAAGCATCCCGATGCGAATGAAGTTGTTCGCCATTCCTGTGCGCATATTATGGCGCAAGCCGTGCAAGCGATTTGGCCAGATGTAAAGGTGACGATTGGTCCGGTGATCGATAATGGATTTTATTATGATTTTGATTCGCCTCGCAGTTTTAGTGAAGAAGACTTAGGCGCGATCGAGAAAAAAATGTCTGAAATCACCAAGGCCGATTATCCTTTACGTAAAGAGGTATGGGAAGTGGCTCAGGCCATATCTACCTTTGAAAAAATGGGCGAGCGCTTCAAGGTTGAGATTATCAAGGATCTGCAATCCAAGGGTGAAGCTCAAGTCAGTATTTATCATCAAGGGGATTGGTTTGATTTGTGTCGTGGGCCGCATGTGCAGTCAACGGGGCAGGTAAAAGCTTTTAAATTATTATCTGTTGCGGGTGCATATTGGCGTGGGGATGAAAAAAATCCGATGTTACAGCGTATTTATGCGACTGCTTTTGTCGACAAAAAAGATCTGGATCAGCATTTACACAATCTGGAAGAAGCGAAAAAGCGAGATCATCGCCGATTGGGTAAGGACTTGGGTTTGTTTTATATGCATGCCTGGGCTCCAGCGTCGCCATTTTTTACAGGTAAGGGAACGACCATTTACTCTGAGTTACAAAAATATTTGCGCGAGCTTTACTTTAAGTATGGCTACCAAGAAGTGATTACACCTCAGATTTTTGATGTGGAGATGTTTAAGCAATCAGGTCACTGGGATCACTATCGCGAAAACATGTATTTCACCAAAGCGGATGAGCGTGATTTTGCCTCAAAGCCTATGAACTGTCCTAGTCATTGTTTATTGTTTAATTCAGAAAAGCATTCTTACCGCGAATTGCCTTTAAGAATGGCGGATTTTGGTCGTTTGCATCGTTTTGAAAAAAGTGGTGCAATTCATGGGTTAACTCGAGTGCGTACCTTCTGTCAGGATGATGCTCATATTTTTTGTTCCTTGGATCAATTGCAGACAGAAATCACGGGTTTTATCAACTTATTGAAAGAAGTTTATCAGACCTTGGGAATGGAAAATTATAAAATCTATTTGTCGACTCGTCCAGAAGGTCGAATGGGCAGTGATGAGATTTGGGATAAAGCGGAAGGCAGTTTGATGGATGCTTTAAAATCCTTGAATTTGCCTTACACAGTGAATCCAGGGGATGGGGCGTTTTACGGGCCTAAATTGGATATTATGTTTGTGGATGCGATTCAAAGGCCATGGCAATTAGGAACCTTGCAATTGGATTTTAATATGCCAAGAGTGTTCGGTTTATCTTATGTGGGCGAGGACAACAAGGAACATCAACCAGTGATGCTCCATCGTGCGGTATTGGGTTCGATCGAACGTTTTATCGGCGTTTATTTGGAACACACAGGGGGGCATCTGCCAGCATGGATGTCACCGGTGCAGGTGACGGTTTTGAATGTGACGGACCGGGTGAATGAATACTGTGAAAAAATTCTAAGCTTTTTAAAGGCCAACGGCATTCGAGCTGAGTTTGATCGCCGTAGTGAAAAACTGAATTACAAGATTCGTGAAGCGCAGTTGATGAAGATTCCGTTTATGTTGATAGTGGGTGACAAGGAAGCGGAAAGCAATCAAGTTAGTTTGCGATTAAGATCGGGGGAACAAAAGAATGCTCTTGATCTTGAGAAGGTCTTAGGACAAATATTAACTAACATTAAAGATAGATCCTTAAATCAGGACAACTTTTAGAAAAAACCAGGAGGTCTACCATTAGCGGTCCTTTCGAAAAAAATAATAAGTCTCGTGACTTCGGTGCTCGTAACAAAAAGCCAGAAAAAGATGGTTTCCGAGTGAACCGAGAGATTCGTGCTCCTCAAATTCGTGTTATTGACGAAGAGGGGAATATGTTGGGAGTGATGTCGGTGCCTGAGGGCGTACGCATGGCTGAGGATCGAGGTCTAGACTTGATCGAGGTGGCTCCGAATGCGCAACCACCTACTTGCAAAATCATGGATTATGGCAAGTGGAAGTATGAAAATAAGAAAAAACAGACAGCGGCTCGAAAAAACCAAGTGATTGTCCAAATCAAAGAAATTCAATTGCGTCCACGAACAGATAAACATGATTTTGATACCAAGATGAATCATGCGCGTCGGTTTTTGTTGGAGGGGGACAAGGTAAAGGTCAATATGCGATTCATGGGACGTGAATTGGCGCACCAAGAGTTCGGTATGGATCTTATGCGCAAGGTGATCGAAGTCTTGTCGAATTTATCAGTAGTAGAATCTAATCCGAAACTAGAGGGGCGTCAGGCGTTTTTGATGTTGGCTCCAGATCCAGTTAAGGTGAAGGAATTTCTGAAGGCTAATCCGAAACCACAGGTATCGGGCCCGATGGAAGACGAAGAAGACGAAATCGATGAAGACGAGGCCGAGGGTTAGTTGATTTGCCAAAGGCTTAGGCCGCAGTCGCGCGTGGGAATTGAAAAAAATCCGTGCAGGCTTTGGCTGGATAAATAGTTTAGAATTTTTTATAGGGCTGGTTTAGACCGGCCCTTTTCTTTTTTTATTTCATTTTTTTTAAATTTCAACTTGTCAAATCAATGTCTTGTCTATAAAAACTAGAGTTCTAATTAATTAAGGCTGGTTCTGGCATATCAAGAGTCTTTCCATTGTGGAGGGAACGCCTAATCGGAGGAAGGTACAAATGGCTTACAAAGCTAAAGCCCATTCGGGTGCTAAAAAGCGCTTACAAGTGCTTAAAAGCGGAAAAGTAAAAAGGAAGCAGACAGGTGTGCGACATCTTAATTCGCATATGTCGTCTAAACGAAAAAGACATCTTGGTGATACAGTTTACGTAGACGATGCTAACATGAAGCAAATTCGTCGTTGTCTATTATTCTAATATCTATAGGAGTCTAAAATGCGCGTTAAAGGTGGATTTACAAATCGTCGTCGTCACAAAAAAGTATTAAAAAGAGCTAAGGGTTACTACTCGGCCAATTCTCGTTGCTATATTCATGCAGTCGAGAAGAATGACCGTGCATTAGTATATGCTTACAGACACAGAAAAACAAAAAAACGTGATTTCCGTGCTTTATGGAATCAACGTATCAATGCAGCGGCTCGTATGAACGGAACTACATATTCTCGTTTAATCGGTGGATTGATCAAGGCTGGAATTCAGATTGACCGTAAGGTTTTATCGGATCTAGCTATTTCTGATGCGGCTCAGTTTACAAAACTATGTGCGTACGCAATGAAGTAATATTAAAAATTATTCTAGATAATAAAAAGGGCGGCCAAAATCCGCTCTTTTTTTTTGGTAAAAGACTGGAGTAGCCGTGGATTTGTTTGAAAAACGCAAACAGGATCATATCGAGTTGTCATTGCAAGATCGTGTGCAGGCTTATGGACAGTCGGGCTTGGATGTTGTTCAACTTTATCATGAAGCTTTGCCGGAATTTGATTTTTCAGAAGTGAATACTGCGACTCGAATACTTGGGCATGATTTTCAATTTCCTTATTTAATCAGCTCAATGACAGCGGGTCATCAATCAGGGGTTCGTATCAATCAAATTTTAGCAGAGGCCGCTTCCGAAAGATCGTGGTTGATGGCTGTGGGTTCACAACGGCGTGAGTTGACGGATGTGGTGGCGGCGACGGAGTGGAGGAATATACGTCAGCAAGCTCCAAACTTAAAGCTCATTGGTAATATTGGGATTGCACAGGCTATTGTGAGTTCGACGGCACAGATACAAGCCTTGGTGGACTCGCTGCAAGCCGTAGCTCTTTTTATTCACTGCAATCCACTTCAAGAGGTTCTGCAGCCCGAGGGAAATACTGAATTTCGTGGTGGCTTAAAGGCCATAGAACGTCTGGTCAGGGAAATTTCGGTTCCCGTCTTGGTAAAAGAAGTAGGATGCGGGTTTTCGCCTGGGACTTTACAAAGATTAGAAAATATTGGAGTTCCAGTGGTGGATGTTTCTGGGCGTGGAGGCACTCATTGGGGGCGCTTAGAGGCCTATCGCTCGGCTCCTGAGTCGGTGCTCTATCAAGTCGGTCATACATTTAAGGATTGGGGCGAAACCACGTTAGATAGTTTGACGAATGCGAAAAAAATACTAAAAAATACAGATGTTTGGGCCTCGGGTGGCGTGCGAAGTGGTTTAGATGCGGCAAAGTTATTTGCTTTGGGAGCAAGTGTGGTAGGATTCGCTCAACCATTGATAAAAGCCATTGTTGAGGGAACCCCAGCTAAGGATGACATTAGCAATGGTGACAACGAAAGTAGTCACCAAATTAGTGATAACCATCGTGGTGGTAACCAAAGTAGAAATAAACAAAGTGGCAACAAACAAAGCGGCGATCGTGCGACAGATGCGGAATCCGCTTTGCGACACAAAATGGAAGTATTAGAAATGGAATTAAAGATTGCGATGTTTTGTTCAGGCTCGATGACGATTCAGGAATTAAAGGAAAAAGTGAATGATGGATCCAAATTTAGACTCTAAAACAAGGACCGAATCTGCTACAAAGTCTGCGGCAGCTGTTGCCGTTGGCGCGAATAAATCGACTCAACCTAAGGGTGCTGTTATGCAAAATGTAAGTGTTCCTATTTCTAAAGCACAAGATTACGAAGTCACAAAAAATAACTCTTCAACGGATTCTGTGGATTCGATTTTAAATCCCGATTTAATTAAGGGGTTTTCAAAACTGAATCGTGAAGAGCGTCTAAAAACTTTGGTGCAATTAGGAGCTTTAACAAATGAAGACGTTCACTATCTAGAAAAAGGTGGACTGCGCGATTTTTCATTGGGTGAAAAGTTTATCGAAAATGTGATTGGTTATTTTCAATTGCCATTAGGGGTAGCGACTAATTTTCGTATCGATAATAAGGATTATTTAATTCCGATGGCCGTCGAGGAAACTTCCATTGTCGCGGCCGCAAGTAAGACAGCAAAGTGGGTTCGTGACAATGGCTCTATCACTACGCAAGTGATTGGTGATGAAATCATTGGTCAGATTCAGTTAGCGGTTATTAAAGACCTTCAAGGGTTTACCGAAAAAATATTAAACAAGCGTTTGGAGTTTATTGAAGAATCTAATCGCGAGGTTGCTTTTGGTTTGGTTCGTCGTGGCGGTGGTGTTCGGGATATTCAAGTGCGTAGCCTAGTTCGTCCCGATGGTAAAATGATGGCCGTGATTCATGTGTTGATGAATCCGGTGGATGCTATGGGTGCGAATATTATTAATCAGGTGTGCGAGTACTTAAAAGGACCTATCGAATCCTTGACGGGTGAGAAAGTCACAATGTGTATTTTGTCGAATTTAGTCGATACAAAAATCACAGAAGCCAAAGTGGTGATGGAAAATATCGATCAAGATTTGGCGGAAAAAATTCAAGAAGCTTCGTATTTTGCAGAGTTAGATCCTTACCGTGCAGCGACCAATAATAAGGGCGTGTTGAACGGGATAGACCCCATACTGATTGCAACTGGAAATGATTGGCGGGCGGTTGAGTCGGGAGTGCATGCCTATGCGGCTCGGGATGGGCAATATCGTTCGATCACGCAGTGGCGTAAAGATGGACGACATTTGGTCGGGACTTTGCGCGCGCCGATTATTGTCGGCACCGTGGGCGGAGTGACGACTTTGCATCCGACGGCTTCGATGTCGTTACGAATGTTGAACGTGGCCTCGGCTAATGATTTATCGCGTGTAATTGCGTCGGTAGGTTTGGTGCAAAATTTGGGGGCGTTACGGGCTTTAACAACAGTGGGTATTATTGAAGGTCACATGCGACTTCATATTAAGAATTTAACTTTAGGTGCCGGAGCCGAGGAAAAAGAAATTCCGTTCGTGCAAAAAAAACTAGAAGAAATTTTAGCACTTAAAAAGCGGATTTCTCTCAGTAATGCGATTGAAGTTTTAAAAGAACTTCGCGAGTTCAAGGCTAAGGGCAATTAGGGGGTAGTTCAGGATGGTTTTTTCAGTACCGTCTAAAACATTTTTAGCGGGCGAGTACTTGGCCGTCTTGGGTGGCCCCTCCTTAGTTATTGCGACCTCTCCTAGATTTCGGCTTGCAATGAAAAGTGCAGATGATCGTTTTGTTCCGCTTCGGAATTGGTCTAAGGTGTTTCATCCAGAAAGTCCGGTGGGTTTGTTTTTGTCATCTGATTTAGAAATGTACATTCAACAAAATCCAGCCCTCAAAGAAATGCAATTTCAATTTGTCGATCCCTACCAGTCGGTAGGAAATCTGTCCGCAATGGCAGTATCTGAGTCAGATACTGAAAGTAATCAAAGTTTTACAAATTCGGTAGGTTCTGTGAATCCGATATCAAGTCAAAAAATCTTGGGTGGGTTTGGTGCCAGTTCGGCGCAGTATATTTTAATGAAGTGGGCGCTATACCAAATGCAATTGCAAAGTCATTCTAAGCTAGACTCCACGAAATATGTCGAACATGCAAAACAAGGCTCTGAAGATCTGGCATCTGCTGATCTGGTAAGTATGGATTCGAAAATGAGCTCGGATTTATGGAAAACGTGGATTGGTGATTACCAAATGGTATCGGGTGGGGCCAGTGGAGCTGATTTAACGGCTCACTTACAGGGTGGAATTAGTTATTTTGAAAGAAAAACGAATACTCGATCACGGTTACCATTTCGTTTCGCAAATATTGGTTTTAGTTTATTTTCGACAGGGATTAAAATTAAAACTCACGAGCATCTAGAAACATTTAGAAGTGACCCCATGCAATTAGAAAAAGCTTTGGGTTATGAAAAAATAGTTCATCAGATGCGTCTGTCTTTAGAGAGAAATGATGGGGGTTTATTTGTTGAATCGATAAATAGCTCTAAGGATTTTTTATTGACCAACAACTGGGTCGCAGATTCGACTATGGCATTATTAAAGAAAATTGATTCGACAGATAACAATCAAAAAGTCATTTTAGCGACCAAGGGTTGTGGAGCTTTAGGAGCGGATACAATCTTGGTCGTGCATCGACAGAACATCGATATTTCTAGCTGGAGACGGCAAATGCAGGATCAGTTAGGACTCATATTTGTGGCTGGTGATCAGGACATTGCAGAAGGGATTTTATATCATGAGTAATTCAACACAGAAGGGGACTGAGTCCTTGTCATCCATTTATCAGGCTAGTCGCCCCTCGAATATCGCCTTAATAAAATACATGGGTAAGGAAGACACAGGGGATTTGAATCAATCCACGAACAGTAGTTTGTCTTACAGTTTAGAGTCGTTGCGAACTTTCGTGCAGTTGACGGTTATAGATTCATTCATGCTCGAATCGGTCGTGATGAGCGACCAGTGGAAAAACTTAAAGGGCGAAGGATTATTTCAAACCGAGTTATCTCAAAAGGGAAAAGAAAAATTTCTTAAACATTTAAAATTTTTAAAACAAGAGTTTGGTGTGAAAGAAAATTTTTTAATTGAGTCTGCTAATAATTTCCCTGCCGACTGTGGCCTAGCAAGCTCGGCTTCTAGTTTTGCGGCGTTAACGGATGCTGCGTTTACGGCCTTTCGAGCCTTGGGTTATGAAAAGGCCAACAAGGTGGATGTGCAAATGATGGCGCAGTACTCGCAAAAAGGTTCAGGTAGTTCTTGCCGATCATTTTTTGGACCTTGGGCTTTGTGGCACAAAGAGGGTGTGCGTGCGATCGAGTTACCGATGGGGGCTCTTCGCCACATGGTGGTGGTCGTGGATGATCAACGTAAGGATGTTTCCAGCAGCGAGGCTCATTTGCGTGTGAAGACAAGTTCGTTGTTTGTGAACCGAGTGGCGCGTGCCGAAGAGCGTTTGGCGAATTTATTGGAGGCTTTAAAATCGCAAGACTGGCAAAAAAGTTTTGAAATCACTTGGGCTGAATTTTGGGATATGCATGCTTTGTTTGAAACAAGTTATCCAAGCTTTGGTTATATGACGGCAGATAGTTTAAAGGTGTTGCAAGCGGGGAAAGCTTTTTGGAAACAACAAGGGGATGGTCCATTGATCACGATGGATGCGGGACCGAATGTGCATTTTTTATTTCGCGAGGATCAAAAAAATATGCAGGAAAAACTTTATCAAGAGTTGTCAAAAGCCTATAAGGTCTTTTCGAGTTAATTGCGAATCAAGTGGAGGACGTGAAGTGGAGTTAAGCTTTCAACGAAAAGTGCATGGTAAGTGGATCTTAGCTGGTGAGCATGCGGTTTTGCGTGGAGTGACGGCGTTGGTGTTTCCGATTCAGGAAGCGTATTTGGAGATCTCATATCAACAGACCAAAGAGCCGTTGTCGTTGCAGTTATCAGGAAAATATGGAGCCGAATTAGATTTATTATTTTGGGGAGTGCTTGAAAAATCTTTTCAGATTTTGGGTTTGCAAAAAGATGACATGCATTTAAAGGGTCAGGTCCGCATACACTCGGAAATTCCGATAGGTGCAGGTCTTGGTGCTAGTGGGGCTCTTTGTGTGGCGATGAGTTCTTGGCTATCCAGTTTAGGGTATATGAAGGACTCAGATTTATATTTCTTTGCTAAAAAATTAGAAGATATTTTTCATGGTGAATCCAGTGGTGTGGATGTGGCAGTGGCCTTATCGGGTCAGGGGTTAAAGTTTTCGCGTCAGCAAGAAAATCAAAAAACCGAAATTAAGCCGTTATGGCGTCCGCAGCTGATGGTTTCTTTCAGTGGTAAGCGCGGAGTGACGAAGGACTGTGTCCAAAAAGTAAAAGACTTTATTGCGAAAGACTCTAAGTTAGGATTGGAGCTGGATCAACAGATGCGACAGGCTTCGGAATTAGGTGAAAGATCTTTACTACAACCGGGGTTGGATTTAAAGACGCGAGAGCAGTTACTGATTCAAGCCATGGACATGGGTAATGACTGCTTTGAACAATGGGGTTTAAACAGCGAGGCTCCTAAAAAACATATGCAGTGGTTACGACAGTTGGGAGCTTTAAGTGTGAAGCCAACGGGATCGGGTGACGGCGGATTTATTTTAAGTTACTGGGGAGAATCGGGTTTACAAAAATTGACAGATCAGGGAGTGCGTTCTGAATTTTTAAGTTGTTTTTAATCTTGCAAAAGAAATTGGGTGGCTGAGTGATGAAACAGTATTTTGTTCGAACGAATGATTTTCAAAAACAGTTTATCAATGGCCAGCCTATGACTTTGACTTCCAAACAAATATTTTGGATGGGAACCAGAAAATCTTTGTACAGTTTGGCGGTTGCGATTTTAAGTATTCCCTTTCCTGGTTTGCATTTGATTCTTGTGCCGATGGGATTATTTTTGTCGGTTTTCTTTTTTGTGAAAAACTTTACGAACATAAAGCAGGGACAAACAATGATCGCGTTGGCCAATTTTTCGTGTCCTTATTGTCAGAACAAAAATGAAATTAAAAATTGGTTATTAATCCGTGAAACGCGCTTCAGCTGCCAGTCCTGCGGTCAACAGTTGGTTCTTGAACACGAGTGACGACTTTTCTTCTGTTTTTGAATTTGAATATCTATTAACGCAGGCCTTCTTTGATCGGTGGTAAAAATCCACTTGCCCGTGCTTTCTTCAATTAAAATAAATACCCCAATTGCAGTTTTAGTAATGTCAGTCGTGGGAAATATGTGATCAGCTTTAGGGCTGCATCGACATCGTCTTTATCTTGTTGGTTGGTCGCATAATCTAAATACGCTGATTTTTTATTTAAGGAATAAATCGGCTGCGACCAGGTGATCCAATCGATACCGATTGTTACATTCTTACTTAATTGCCAGCGATTTCCAATGCCGATATTAAATCCCAGGGATTGCACTTGTACTAAGTCCACAGATGGATAATTTCCACCGGTCAATTGATTCAGTAAGCGATCACCCAAGTGCAATTGAAAGTCGAAATAAGTCAGTCCATAATTAAAATTAAAACTATTGCTGCCCAAGTAATTACGACCAATCAACGAAATTCTTTGATCTGTCATCTTCCCTAAATCTTTAACGATGAATGGGGCGGCCAGGCTGGCTTGCAAGTATTCTAACTCCCATGTTTTATCCGCATTTTGTGTCCAACCAACTGTTGCGCCATATTTATTGGGAATGATTATATCTAGTGGAGAGTAAGTACCAATCACATAATATTCAGATAGCGATCGAAAATCTTTGCTTGTTTGTGGTTCCGGTTTGTTAGAGGTATTTTCCTTATTAACGGATGCATCTAGATTTATCTGCTTGTCATTATTTACCTGTGTTTCGTTGGAGAGAGTGCTATCCGCATTCGCTTCTGTCGCATATGAAACACTAGTGATAGATATAGATAATAAGTTTACTACGTAAATAAATAACAATTTTACTGATAAAGTGTGCTTCATTAAAGAAAGTCCCTTCTTTGCAAAATGCCTATAGAGTACTTGATTTCCCTTATAGAGCAACCAAAAATAAAAATCATTTACTTCATGCATATACCGTGGTATATTGGTAGGTAGTAAGGGAGGTGTTTTGTGGGACGTGCTTTTAAAGGTCAGGTTCATGTTAGAGTAGCTCCTGATGTTCATGAGGAGGTCGCTAAAGAGGCCTTTGAAAAAGGGACTTCAATAAGTGGTATTTTTGCTCAGGCTCTTACTGTTAGAAAGGCGTTGCAAAATATTAATCCCTGGAAAGCTATTGCAGCGGTTCGTGAAGCCAATAGCGGTATCAGTGATGAAGAAATCTCGTCTATCGTTGATGAGGCGGTAAAAGCCGTCAGAAAAGATAAACGACGTCGTGTCTAAAACTGAAGCTATACGCCCTCGAATTGTTATTGATACCAATGTTTTTATCAGCGGTCTTATTTCTTCTCATAATAGTCCTCCTGTTAAAATTTTAAACGCCATTAAAAGCAAAAAAATAATTCATTTAGTTAGCGATCCCATCGTTGAAGAATATTTAAGGGTATTGAATTACCCTCGAATTCGAAAATTTAAAAAGATTAACGACGAATTTGTCAGGGACATAGCTGCGTATTTAATTCATTGGACTGAACGAGTTGAAGTCCTATCAAGCATTAAGAAAAGCAAAGATCCAGATGATAATATATTTTTGGAAACAACGGTTGATGGCGCCGCAACTATGCTTGTGACGGGCGACAAAGCAGATCTACTTCATTTCAGTAAAATTGAAAATATACCTATTTTATCAGCTAGTGAGGCTGTTAAGATTTTAAAAATTTAATTAAAAATAGACGACGTAAAAATTATCTAAACTCTATTTTTAGGAATAGATCGTAGTCTTAAGTTTTCTTGTAAATGTTTTTCGGCAGCGGGGGCATCTTTGGAAAGTATATACTGTTTGGATTGGTAACTTTGGTTGGCTCGAAGGATATCGATCAATCCTTGATGAGTTCCCATTTTGTCGGATGTCCATGCGGGGGCAATTAGCTCGTCCCATCTGGATGCAAAGGCTGACAGACGTTGAATGTAAAAACGTGGTGATAAGTGCTCTAAGAATAACTGTACTCGCTGCGCATAGGTTTCGCGATCAATGGGCTGAAACTGCCCTTGTTCATACATTTGTTGCAAAGGGGTGTCTTTTAAAACATGCAAGTTATGCAATTTGATATTAGTTATGGGTAGGTCATTACAGATTTTGGCAGTTTCAATTATTTCAGTCTCTGTTTCATTCGGAGAACCAAAGATCAGATGTATTCCCAAGTCGACACTGGTCTGCGTAGCAATTTGTTGAATGGCCTTTAGTGTTTGTTCGCGCGTATGACCTCTTCGCATAAATTCTAAATGCGGATCAAAAAAACTTTGCACTCCTAACTCGACAGCGACAAAAGATTTTTCGTGATACTCTTGCCACAATTTAAATAAAGCTGGACTTAAACAATCAGGGCGAGTGCCAATGACAAAGCCCTTGACGAAGGGGTAACTTAAAGCCGTTTCAAAATTATTTCTTAGGTCGCTAATTTTAGTAAAACTATTGGTATAAGCCTGAAAATAAATTAAAAAGTTTTCAGATTTATAAGTTTTACCAATCTGTAACTGATATTTTTCAATCTGATTTTTAAGTGGCATACTTAGGCTTTCACTGCGAGCCGCAGAACCCCAGACATCGCAAAATACACAGGTCTGCATGCCCTTTAAACCAGCGCGATTCGGGCAATCGTCAACCACCGAGACAGGTATTTTGTAGACTTTACCACCGAATTTTTCTTTGTAAAATTCAGAGATCGGTCGATAGGGTAGGCCCAGCCAATTATTTTCCATAAGGCATGGGTTTCCCATAGAATTTTGGAAAGGTAAATCTAAAAAAATACGACTTCTAGATTTCGCCTTAGGAAATGAATTGGAGATTTATTTAGTGGAATTGGTATTCACTTGCCGAAGTCGTTCAATATAAGGTAATTTTCGCTTATGCAATTAACACGTAAAATTTTTATTTTCTTATTGAGCACCGGTTTGACGATGACCGCGTGTCAGTTAACTCCTGTCCATAAAATTAAACCGACCAATGTGCGTGAGGATTATCAACCCGTAACACCTGGTTCAATTGGAGGGACGGTTGTTGGTTCCACATTACTTGCCAATACGGCCTCTGATATTCCCATTACTGAGCAAACTGTTTTACTAGATGCCAGATCGGCTTTTGAATATTCAACATCACATGTTCGCGGCAGTTATCATTTGCGTTGGGAAGACTTCACACAGAAAGACGACAATTATAAAGGTTTGTTGGTGGAGGATTTATTTTTTCACACTCGTCGCTTAGCCCGCATGGGTATAGGACCAAATACTCCCGTTGTGATATTTGGAGCCGGACCAACTGGAGATGCCAGTGAAGGTCGTCTAGCATGGACCTTAAAATACTTAGGCGTGGCGGATGTCCAAATCATGGCCATGGGCTCGACACGATTACCGCAAACTTCAGTTCCAACGGATCCAAAATTGGAAGTGCCAGTGTGGCGGCCTCAACAACAGCCAGAACCAACTTCAAAACCAAAACCAGAATCAGAATCAGTGTCAGAACAAACTCGATCATCAATAAAGACCATGACCCTGTCATCTACGAATACGATAAAAAATTTATCTGATTTGAAGGAAAAGACTCAGCAAAGAACGGTCTGGATCATCGATGTGCGTTCCGAAAAAGAGTATCTTCGTCAAAAAAAAGAGAAGGCGACCATGAAGGAGAATGATCCTGTTGAAAAACTGAATCAAGTCTGTGTACACTGTGAAGTGATTAATATACCATGGAAACACTTCTTGACCCACGAGGGCACTTGCAATCCTCAAGTGATAGAAGAATTAAAAAACATTCAAATACTAAATAGTGATCGTCAAAGAAAAACTTTAATCCTGACCTCTTTCGATGGTGTGAGTTCGGCTTTAGCCACTTATTGTCTACAAGGACTACTTTCGAAGTTCGAAGGAGGTCGCGACAGCAGTATCAAAAGTAACAGTAATTTCGTGAATGTGAATGTCTTTCCTATCGAGGGTGGCTATCAAGCCATATTCTAAAATATGACAGCGACGCCATTTACGATGTCGTATGTACAACCCAATGAATATCATTTTTCTTTGGACTCGGTTCAATTAGCCCAACGTGTGGCTCAATATTTTTTGCAAAAGCCGAATTCAGTTTCATTATTAAAAAATGTTTTAGATCTGTGTGCAGGTACAGGTGTTATTGGCATAGAGTTCTTGCATATTTTTCCACAAATTGAAAATTTACATTTCATCGAAGTGCAATCCGAGTACGAGACATACTATTTGCAAAACAAATCCATATTTCTAAGTAAATCCATATCTGAAAATCTGAACGCTGTAAAAACACAATGGCATTGGCACAATATGAACTATAACGATATTCACCCTGTGGTGAATGGTCAAGATGTTCATCCAGTGATGAGCTATCAAAGCACTCAGTCCATGAACATAAATCTACCAAAAGAAAGACTTCCATCGAAAGAAAACTTTCCGTTAGAAGCAATGGATCTGATTTTATCAAATCCACCGTATTTTAAATTGGGTCAGGGAAAAATGTCGCCTTCGGAATTAAAAAATAGATCCCGATTTTTTATCGACAGTAATTTTGAAACTTTTTGTCAGGTTTTACCATTGTTATTAAAACCCAATGGAGAAGCTCATCTGGTTTTTCGTCCTTTGAGCGAGCATAAATGGGACCTTATCAAGGATTTACAATGGGAATTACGTCCTTATGGACACGTCGATGTGATAGGAGAAATTCGCACCGCCAAATGGGTTCGTTTTATAAAAAAATAACTCTATCGCATTTATACTTTATGGCATCCATTTAAATACATAAGTTTTACTTCCAAATAACATCGAGAAACTAAAGGTTTCAAATACTACACCGCCGTCTTGTGTTTCATAATATTGTTGTACTGAGCCATAAATATCGGAACGATCACTAATCATCATCGTATAACCATCGGACAAATAACTAACATAAAATTCATTCAATCCGTTTTGATCTTCATCGGCGATAAAGTAAATCAAATCCTGACCATTGACCTCAGTGCTGGTTTTTAGATAACTAGTTTTGATGTTGGCAATGTGTAAGCTTTGTCGATAAAGGCAACGAACGTCCGCAGCTCCTGTGGAAATTTCTAATAAACAAATTTGATGTCCATCTTTTAATTGTTTAATCATTGGAAACTGTTTTGTAGAATTGGAACTACCAAAGACGATCGAGGTGACATCCGCTTCAATCGAGATTCTTTGTAAAACGGTTAAGTTTTTGTTTTCTAAAATTATAATTTCATTTTGGGATTGATTCTTTACACTAAGCACGGTTGTGCCAGTGGTTCCCAGTTTTTGCACGGAAAGAATTTGATCAAATGACAACATCGAATTATCTGCCAGATTGTAAAGCCAGTTTTGATAAATAAAACTATTATCACCTAGCCACTGAATTTGGTCCGTTCGTTGGATGATAAGTTTAGAATTAAGATAAACAGCTTTTAAATTTAAGCGATCATAAACAACCCAACGAAACTGCTGACTAGTCGATTGATATGTTTCCAGAAGGATGTATTGATCGTTGGGACTGATTGAAGATCTTAAACCGACTGATAAATCTAAGTTAGGCGATAGCGTGTTTAGTTGCGATTTAATGTTGAGTGACTTAGAGACTTTTGCTACTGGGTCAATAATAAATAAATCATAATTCAATGAGCTACCGATGCGAGCTAAAATGGATGCGGATAAATGTAGTGGAATCTTACCTTGAACTTCCGCATTGGTAAAATGGGGCGTGAATTCACTTAAATTTGTTTTGGTTTCGTTCATTAGGTCATATCCAAAGAAATAGCCAGCATCGTTGATTAGATAGTTATTGATTGTTGTACTTGCCGGTGGATCTGTAAAAAACAGATATCGATGAGTGGTGTTCATACCCCAGTTTTCTTCCATGCTTTGAATGTAGGGTTTATTAAAATACAGTTGATTAAACGCGGCCAAAGAATTCGTTGAGTTAAAGGCTAAGCTATACGGTTTTTGTGTTTGCATGTTGAAATGCAGTAATTCCGTTTGAGTATTGCTTAGATTTTGTTTTTCCATTAGTAGTCCTTGTGGTGTTGCTAAAAAGGATTTCACCAGGGATTGATTAGTGACCGAGCTAGGTAAAATAGAATTCGTTTTTAATGTATTATAATCCAAAGAAAATATCGAAGTGACATTGTTAAGTCCTTTTCCTAATATCCATAATCCACTTAAATTCGACATGGGAACAATTTGCTGAATTGAAATATCGGTGGCTAATCGAGAAGGCCAAATCAAGCCATCGTATTGATAAGCCAAATGACAACTTAATCCTACTGTTGTCGTTGGCATATTCGCAGCCGTATTTGCGTTTACACCAAGTGGATTAGTAGTATTGGCCGTGAAGAGTTGCAAATCCCCGTGAAATAACCCGGTCGATAATGGGATCATACGAGTCGCATCGATGTCTAATTGCATTTTTTTATTTTCATCACTGATATTTATTTTTTGCTTAACTACAGTCACACTCGTAGTAAAAGTTTGATGTTGGCCTTGTTGCCAAATATGGGTTTGATAATTAGAGCCACTTCTGACGACAAGAGCTTCTGTTGCTTGAACATCATCTGCATTTTGCGAGGAACGACACCAAATGTTGGGTGATTTTTCTGGACTGGTATCATAGGTCCATTTATCCGTAAAGACACCATCCATATACGCAATCGCATTTCGTTGACGATCAGAATATGCAATGTTGTTCACATTTATTTCGATATGACTTTCTAGGCAGGTGGATAGATTTGTCATCGATAATTGCGCTTTATCGCCTGTGATGTTAACTCTTGCGATCACAGGTGATTGGCATTTTTGTTCCGGAAGCACACGAACCCATTCACCTTGTGGTTTTCCCTCATAACCTTGACCATTGCCACCAGCTCCGGAACCTGAACCAGCAGAGTCTCCCGACCCAGCGCCAATTGCACCATCATTCGTATTTTCATTTTTAGTAAATGAGCTTAAACTTGTTGAGGACAGCAGGGACCGAGTGCAGTTTTGAAAAAGAAGATTCACCACTCCTAGTAATAGAAGTAATAAAAGGAATTTGGTCTTCTTTTGCAGTTGAGCCGATTTAATCGGTAACAACATTCCCCCTTAAGT
>JBPOJH010000027.1:0-56512 GCA_052033755.1 Bdellovibrionota bacterium
TTTGCTTTTTGCTTTTTGCTTTTTGCTTTTTGCTTTTTGCTTTTTGCTTTTTGCTTTTTGCTTTTTGCTTTTTGCTTTTTGCTTTTTGCTTTTTGCTTTTTGCTTTTTGCTTGAACTAAAAAATTAGGGCTTAGGTTTATTTTATCGGACCTCGGCGCCCCAGGATGGGGTCAGCCAAAGGCTGAAGCCGGAAGCAGGAGCTGCGTCTGATAAAATAAACCTAAGCCCTAATTTTTTAGCCCTCGCCTCAAGCTCTTAGCAACAATCGAAAAACAAAAACTACTTATTCATCAAAGAATAATACATCCGAGCCTGCATCCCAAAATTCTTAACAGCCCCAGTACTTTCACGTTGATCAAAAGTCGTCGAATCAAAACTAGCTAAATCTTCCGAATACAAAGCCCATTTAGATTGACGTCCCTTCACGACCACTTGCCCTTTGAATAGACTCAAATTCACAGAACCTTCTACTCGCTCTTGAGTTTTTAAAATAAACGACTCTAAATCCGTCTTAAACGGGTCCCACCACAAACCTTCGTAAGCCAATTTACTCCACTCTAAATCCACGATTTGCTTAAAACGAATTTCATCACGAGTTAAAACTAAATTTTCTAAAGCCTTATGCGCTTTCAACAAAACCGTCGCAGCTGGACATTCGTAATTTTCACGAACTTTTAATCCCATCATGCGATCTTCCATAATATCAATACGACCAATGCCATGTTCTCCCGCCAAACTATTTAAACGAATCACTAGCTGGGCCGGGCTTAACTTTTCACCATTCAAAGAAATAGGCTCACCGTTCACGAATTCAATTTTTAAATCCAAAGGCTGATTGGGAGTGTTAATTACAGACTTAGTCCATTGAAAGATTTCCTCTGGTGGAGCAAAATCTGGCTCTTCTAAACGACCGCCCTCGATAGAACGACCCCAAAGATTTTCATCGATACTCCAAATTTTTTCCAAAGATTGTTGAATTGGAATTTTATTTGCAATGGCGTATTCAATTTCCCAAGAACGAGTCATATTGCGCTCACGAACCGGCGCATGAATCATGCTTTCACCCATCAACGTGCGTATACCAAATTCGATACGGAATTGATCGTTGCCTTTACCTGTGCATCCATGCGCAAACGACTTCACACCCAATTTTTTAGCGACTTCAACAGCTTTCGCCGCGATCAAAGGACGAGCAATGGATGTCGACATTGGATAACCTTGGTAATCACCGTTGGCTTTGATCGCCATAAAACAAAAATCTTTGACGAATTCTTCCTTTGCATCAACTGTGTAATGTTCCGTTCCTAGTATTTTTGCTTTTTCAGCAGCTTGTGTAATATCAGATTTTTCTTGTCCCACATCCACAGTCACAGTCACGACATCTGTATAACCGTACTCCTGGCGCATTAATGGAATGCAAACGCTGGTATCTAAACCACCGGAATAGACTAATAAGACCTTTTTGTTCGACGTCGAGTTGACTGAAGGCATGATGATAACTCCTTTGTTTATTTTGTGGAGACAGGTGTACGGAAGAATATTTATGCAGTCAAATACTATTTATTCACACTTTATTCATTGACAATGCTAGTATTTTACATAAATATGCACTCCTCATGCATAATTATGTAAATATTTCTAACAACAATTCGAGCCAAAATTCGGGCTTAACTTCGAGTTTGCAACCTAACTTGCAAACTCGAGTAACTGCTTCAGTCGTCGGAGCTCGTGGCTATACTGGTTTAGAAACCACTCGCCTGCTTTTGTCTCATCCAAATGTAGAACTAAAGGCGTGTTTCGCGACTAAGGACTTTAAGCTCGACCAGTATTTGTCTTCTGCCAAAGCCAAGTCGATTCCTTGTTATACAGATTCAGAAATTTTTAATCACCTAACAGATGTAGTATTTTTAGCCACACCTGCAGAAGTTTCATTAGAGCTAGCACCTAAATTACTAAAACATGGTTGTCATGTGATCGACCTATCAGGTGCCTTTCGTTTAAAGAAAAATGATTATCAAAAATGGTATGGCTTTGAGCACACTGAAAAAAATTGGTTGAATAAAGCCGATTATGGTTTGATGCCTTTTGCTTCAGCTGTCAAAAACTTGGCCAGCGAAAACAATACTGAAAATAATTCTGAAAACAATTTCAACAAATCCAGTAATGCGCATCTGATTGCCAATCCAGGTTGTTATGCAACGGCGATATCTGTGGCCTTAAAACCTTTGTTGCAACAAAAAATTCTGGATCCGTCATGGGTGATTGTAGATGCAAAATCAGGAACCACAGGTGCTGGCAAAAAAGCCTCTGAAAATTTATTATTTTCTGAGGTCGATGGTGAGTGTCTTCCCTATAAGATTGCGCAACATCAACACACGCCGGAAATCTTAGAAGCTTTGGACACCGATGGTTTAAATTTGCAGTTTTGTACTCACTTATTACCCACTCGCCGTGGAATTATCGCTAGTATTTATGGACGATTTCTTTCAACGTCTTCAAACAAAAATTCTGAGTCTGCTAGTAAAACCATGCATACAAAAAATTCTACTTTTGCAAATGCAGAACTATCCAGTGAACAAATCATGGAAAAAATTTCAATGGCTTATCATGAAGCTTTTGGAAATTATCCGTTGATCGAGTTCGGGCCCAGTAAAACGCACTCACATTTGTTATCGCTAAAGAAAGTGGTTGGCACTGGCAAGGTTCACATTACATTTCATGTTCAAGGACAAAATATTTATATTTTTTCATGCATTGATAATTTACTTAAAGGGGCTGCTAGCCAGGCCATTGAAAACTTCAACCGATTGTATCAATTACCTGTCGACACAGGTTTAGCTTGCGAGGCCATTATATGACACCAGGTCCAGGACTTGTTCGTACCTCATTACCCAAAGGATTTTTAGCTAGCGGCGTGAACTGTGGAGTTCGTCGTTATCGTCCAGATGTGGGTTTATTAATTTCTGAAGTTCCAGCCGTGGCTGCTGGTGTATTTACATTGAACGAGTGTAAAGCGGCTCCAGTTAAGTATTCACAAAAATTATTACCAGCAGAAAATATTCGAGCGATCATCACTAATTCTGGTCAGGCCAATGCTGCCACCGGTGCCGAAGGTGACAAGCGCAATTTCGAATTTGTACAAGCCACTGCTGAGGCTTTAAATGTTCAAGCCAATCAAGTTTTAATTGCTAGTACGGGAGTGATCGGTGCGCATTTGGCAACGGATAAATTAATTCCTTCCTTACCAGAATTAGTCATGCGTGCGCAGGAAACCGCAGAAAGTTTTGCTTTAGCTATTTTAACAACAGACCTAGTCCCAAAAACTTTTTCTTCGACAGTGCAATTATCTACTGGCGAGATTAAAATCACAGGCATCAGCAAAGGCTCGGGAATGATTCATCCTAATATGGCAACGATGTTGGGATATATTTTAACGGATGTTAAAATCTCGAAGGATATTGCGAATGACTTATTAAAAGCTGCGACTGATATTAGTTTTAACATGATTTCTGTCGATGGAGATTCTTCGACAAATGACTGTGTGTTTTTAATGGCCAACGGAGCCAGCGGTGTCGAACTTAAAACCGATCATGATTATCAATTACTAAAAGCTGCCATTGACGAGATGTCGATTGGCTTAGCGCAAGCCATTGCTGCCGATGGAGAAGGCGCGACTAAGTTAATTGAAGTGGAAGTAATTGGCTCTCCTGAATTGTCTTTGGCCAGAACTGCGGCCCGAGGTGTGACACTATCGCCATTGATAAAAACGGCGATGCACGGAGAGGATCCTAACTGGGGTCGAATTTTAGCCCGCTTAGGTGCAGAAAAAGTTCCAGCTAGTTGTTTAGAAAAAATGACTTTGAATTTGCAAGGTGTGGATTTATTCAAAGATGGATCGCCCTTAGCTTTTGATCGCGAAGATGTACGTTCGAAATTAAAGCAATCGAAAATTTTTATAAAAATAAATTTATTTTCAGGACCATTCCAAGCCACAGCTTGGGGTTGTGATTTGTCAAAAAAATATGTGGATATCAATACGGAGTACTCATGAACCAAAACAATAAAGACATTGTAGTTATTAAACTGGGCGGCGCTTCTTTATTAGAAGACTCAATTCGTAATCACGTATTAACAACGATCGAACAGTATCGACGTTATGATTACACGGTCGTGCTTGTCCATGGCGGTGGAGCTGCGATTAATCAAGAACTGACTCGTCGTGGAATCACTTGGGAATTCGTCAATGGACTTCGTAAAACAACCACTGAAATGGTGTCAGTCATTGATGAAGTCCTGTCGAATGTAAATCAAGCTTTGGTGAATGATATGTGCTCGGTGAATTTACCTGCTAGTGGACTTACTGGTGATGCAGGTATTTTATTGTGTCATGCCACGAATGCCGAACTGGGTTGGGTGGGATCTGTTGAGCAAATTAATATCGACCCTATTATCGCTTTAATTCAACAACCTAAATCAGTGATTCCTGTGATTGCTCCGATTGGAGTCGACATCTTGGGGAATCGTTACAACATTAATGCCGACTGGGCCGCAACGAAATTAGCCTCGGCATTGAAAGCAAAAAAATTAATTTATTTAACAGATCAAAACGGCATTTTAAATGAAGATAAAAATTTAATTCCTTTCGTCAGCGAACAACAGTTACATTCATTGATCGAAAACGGAGTTGTTAGTGGTGGCATGTATACAAAAGTGTTAACGGTATTGGATGCTTTAAAAAATGGAGTTGAACAAGTACGAATCATGCATGGTTCAGAAGCGAAGAACGGATTATGGAGCGATTACATTGGCACTTTTTGTGGTGAACTGAACTACAATCAATAGGCCCGAGCATAAATATAAATAGCAAAACTAGGAATTAAATCCAATGACAACAAATTTAAAACTGAACACGAAATTCTTTTTTACAGGTGAGGAACTTTCCGAATCTGAATTGACTCAGCTTTTAGATTTGGCGATCGAGTTAAAGAAAAATCCAATTCAGACGACTTTGAAAAATAAAACCATTGCCATTGTTTTTGAAAAACCATCTTTGCGAACACGAGTCAGTTTTACTGTGGGCATTCAACAGCTAGGTGGTCAAGTGATCGAGATCACCTCGGCACAACGAAAAAAAGAAGAGCCTCAAGACACGATTCGTGTTTTACAAGGTTATGTTGATGGAGTCATGTTACGCACGCATGAACATGAAATACTTGAAACCATGGCTGAGTACTCGAAAATCCCTATAATCAATGGCCTTTCGGATTTACATCACCCTTGTCAGATATTAGCAGACCTGCAAACTTTGCAAGAAAACTTCAAAGATTTACGTGGACGTAAGATTGCTTACATAGGCGATGGAAATAATATGTTACACAGTTTGCTGCTGTTGGCTCCCCTGATGGGAATGCAGGTGCATTATGCTTGCCCCAATGGTTACAAACCTGATGCAAACATTGTCGCTCGCGCTAAAAACATAATAGCCAATGCCAAGTCGATAAACTTATCTAGCAATCAAACAGCAAATAACTTGGCCGCTGCTCAGTCTGCGATTATTGAATTTGATACTCCTCAAGAAGCTGTAACGGGAGTTGATGCTATTTACACCGATGTTTGGACTTCGATGGGATTTGAAACCAATGATCCGGCAAAAGATAAAGCTAGACAGCTGGCCTTTGCTGGCTATCAAGTGAATGCAAAGTTGTATGCTTTAGCAAAGCCAACGGCATTGATCATGCACTGTATGCCAGTGGTGATTGATCAAGAGATCACTCGCGAAATGATCGAGCATAAAAATTCTGTTTTATTTCAACAAAGTGAAAATCGCTTACATGCACAGAAAGCATTAATGATGGGGATGTTTGCATGACACTCGCACGCGCAAGGTTAGAAGCTTTGAAAAAACTTTTACTAGAGGGCTCTGGCGGCACACAGGAAGAATTAGTCGAAGCCTTGCTGCGAAAGAAATTTTCCGTCACACAAAGTACTATATCACGAGATCTTCGTCGCTTAGGTGCCATTAAGGTGAATACACCTGAAGGAAAAACCGTCTATCGACTATCACAAGAACAACTTAGCTTGCCTATTTCTAATTCTAATGGACTACGCGACTTACTAGTTAGCATAGATCACAACGATGCAATGATTGTAATTCATACTAGTCCTGGTTCGGCCAGTCTTGTGGCTCGGCATCTAGATATGATGAAACAAACCTTGGGTTTACTTGGCACCATCGCTGGCGACGACACAATTTTCGTCGCCCCAGCCAAAACTAAAAAAATCCAAGCCACTGTCGACGCCATCATCGAAGAACTTAGTTAGACAAAGTCGCCAGTCTTTAGGTTGTAATCCCTGAGGTTGCTAGTCGTTACGCTAGCCCTTAGTACGTCTATTATTATAAATCGTTCGACTCGAAATTAAAATATTTACTTTAAAATACGAACTTACTCATCATATAGTAATTATGAAGCAAGTAAATTGCTGATATACAAAATCGAAGTTGTAATCATGTGAAACATTAAATGTTCACGCCTACTAAGAACAGGGGCCAAAATGAGGATTAAATTTTTAGGTGCCGCACAAACCGTAACCGGAAGTTGCACACAAGTATCATACAAGGGAAAAAATTATTTAGTCGATTGTGGTTTGTTTCAGGGCCCTAAAGAAGTTCGGATTAAAAATTGGGAAACAAATATTCCAGTTGATAAGATCGAAGCGATTATTTTGACTCATGCTCATATTGATCATTCTGGTTTTTTACCCAAGTTAGTGCAACTGGGTTATAAAAAACCCATCTATTGCACTTCGGGCACTAAGGATCTTTGTAAAATTATGTTACCTGATTCCGGTTACCTTCAAGAAGAAGACGCGATGTTTGCTAATAAAACTAAATATTCACATCATGACCCAGCGATTCCTTTGTATACCGAGCGAGATGCCATTAATACTCTTCCCTATTTGCAAGAAGTTCCTAACGACGAATGGTTTGAACTAACACCTGGACTAAGTTTTCAATTTCGCCGGAATGGACACATTTTAGGAAGTGCTTTTGTGCAAATGGCTTTTGATAATGGACACAAATCAAATTTGCTAACATTTTCTGGTGATCTTGGAAATGGTCGTAGTGAGATACTAAAAGATCCATTAACACTTTCTGAAACTGACTATCTGGTATTAGAATCCACCTATGGGGATCGCAATCAGTCCCGAGAAAGTCACTTGGATGCGATTGAACCTATTATCAATAAAGTCATTAAACGCGGGGGAACTTTGGTTATTCCCGCTTTTTCTGTCGGTCGTTCACAAGAATTATTATATTTAATAAAAAAACTAAAAGAACAAAATCGAATTCCTTCGGTTCCAGTTTATTTAGATTCCCCCATGGCACAAGATGCAACGGATATTTACCTAAAACATTCCGACGAATTAAAACAGGAATTGTTGCAAGATAATCAAATGCAATCCGCTTTGTGTTGTGCGGAATTTAAAGCTGTGAAGTCGGCCGACGAATCGATGATGTTATGTATGAGTACAGAACCAAAAATCGTGATCTCGGCCGCAGGTATGTTAACAGGTGGACGTATTCTTCATCATCTGAAAGCGAAGTTACCAGATGAAAAAAGTGGTGTGCTATTTGTCGGCTATCAAGTGGAAGGCACTAAAGGCGCCCTTCTAAAAAATGGTTTAATGACGATTAACTTTCATCATAAGCCAGTCAATGTCGAAGCGGAAATATTTTCTATCGATTCCATGTCGGCCCACGCCGACAGCGATGACTTAGTCGAATGGGTTCGAAAAATTTCCAACAAACCTAAAAAAATATTTTTAAATCATGGCTCCCCAAGCTCAGCTCATGCAATGCAATACCGTTTAAAATACGAATTGAACTTACCCGAGCCCATCGTTCCCATCGAAAGTCAGGAATTTGATTTGTAATACCAATTCCAATAAATAACAGACAGCTGTTATTAAATAATTTTCCCTGACCAAAGCTGTTTTAAGAAAAACTCCCAAGGGACAATTTGAATACCAGATTCTAGTTTTCTAGGTTTGGGTTCCTGACTGACAATAAAATAATCTTTAAAAATCTTTTCTTCTTGAAGAGCTTCTAAACCCTTTAAGTGTGCTGGTCCTATATTTTTTGTGGATTTAATTTCAAGAGCGACTTCATTTCCGATCAAACAATCAACTTCTTTTTGATCCTGAGTGCGCCAGTAACTCAATGATAAATCTTTTCTTGTATAACTTAAGTAAGCGCGAACTTCATTCATAATAAAATGTTCAAATGCCTTACCAAATAACTCACTGTTTTTTTCAATAAATCCCCGATGAGCTAAAAAATTAGTAACTCCAATATCAAATAAATAAAACTTGGCTTTTGTTGTCGCTTTTCGTTTTTTAGTTTTCTTATACGTAGGAACTTGATAACCCAATAATGTATCCTCCAGAATTTGCACATAGTTCAAAATTGTTCGTGCTGGCACACCTGAGTCACTAGCTAATGTTTCAAAATTTAATTCCTCGCCGTTAGAGATAGCCATTACATCCAAAAAATTTAAAAAATATTCATATTTTTTTACTAACCCCTCTGAAACAATCTCTTCTCGTAAATAAATATTCACATAGGCTTTCAATTCCTCTTTAAAATCCTCGGAAGGATATACGTGAGGCAAACCACCCCTATTTAAATATTGTAACAAATCAAAATTTTTAATTTCCTGATAAACTAACGGAAATAGATGCGCCTCCCAGGCTCTTCCACCTAATAAATTTGCAGCCCCTTTTTTAAGTTTACGAGCACTGCTACCCGTTAATAAAAATTTCCAATTATGCTTTTTTATAAGTCGATGAACTTCATCTAAAATTTTGGGTAATTTTTGAATCTCATCAATGACGATCAGTTTAGAGTCAGCTAAATTCTCTTGCTCGATAATTTGGGGTGATTTCATCAATCTTAGATAAGTATCATCCTCTAGCAAATCATAAAGATGAATATCTTCTAATTGATCTTCTATTAAAGTTGTTTTTCCAGTGCTACGAGGACCAAAAAGAAAAAAACTTTTCTTTTTTAGCAACGGGACTATTTCTAGGATACGATTAAAATGTGGTTTATTAGAAGCTCGCTTTGTCATCCGATACAGATTAACTCGCTAAATTAAATTCCGCAACTCTATTTCGGAAAATAGCTATTTTTCCGAAATAGAGTTGCGGAATCCAATACCGATCTATAAATTTAAAACTAAAGTCCGTATTAAGAAATTAACCATTAAATGTGTTTGCCAATACGAGCTAAGGGTTGCAACAATCGTCTAAATCATTGTTCCCCAAATTCAACACAGGCTTTGCAATTTCGTTTAAAGTACAAATTTTTACAGATTAGCGCACAAGTTTTTAATTCGTGGGTATAATTCAAATTCGTGAAAGTTTTCAGTCATTTTAGATCTAGCCCCCATATTTGCATCGTATGAATCGTCTCGAAATGCATGATAAAAATCTTGGTGTGAACTAATATTGCCTTCCACTTGCTTTATTCGCTCCAACTGATTACATGGTGGGTTACTTGTTAAATACTTGTAGGAATACCACTCTGGACGACCACCACTTCCGTATCCCCACCCTAACAGAGCTAAGTCTAAAGCTATACGATTTGAAATCTTATTTAATGAGAAATAATTTAAAACGGAAAAAAAATGACCAGGCATTGATTTTAACTGGCTACTTATCACGACTTGCATGAATCGTTCATAAAACTGAGTCACATCATGATTAGTAGAGGTTCGATTCAGAAACTCAAACACTTGATCATATACCCCATCGTTACGAATTTTTTCAAGATCTTTTGTCAATGGCTCAATATGGTTTATTATAGATTTAATAATATTCGCATTTGATAATCCTAATAAGGTCACTGTACGTAAGGCATGCTCTGCTAATTCCTTATTATTAAAATAGTCAGTTAACTGTTCTGAAATTCGAATATCCATTGGTTTCAACAGAGCCATCACAGCCATGTCCCATTTATTCCAATTTGATTCAGGGAAATCTTCTAATTTAAGTCCATGCAATATAACTCCTTGCAAGGCTATAGTCTCAAATCTTTCAGCTCCAGAATGGACTCTTAAATCACCTATCAATTGTCTTTGTATTTGATCTAAATAGGAATCTGACCAGAATTTGAAGTATCTAGCTATGTTCAACATTGATATTTGAACTCGCATCATTCCAGGCGTCTTATTTGTTAAAAATTTTTGAATTGCGTCTTTTAATTTTACGTTATCGCGAACGCTAGAAATGATACTTAATTCTTCAGGAGTTTGACTTGATGTTGAGTCTTTTGCATTTAATTCAGACTCTACAAATTTAGATACTAATGGCACATTTTCTAACAGCTGCTCATCATTAAAAATAATTCCCTTTATTAATTTTAATTTCTCTACTCGACTCAAATTTTTATCGTAAATTGGACAAAAGTTGACCTTCATGGATTTTCCCGAAGTTTGAGCTTGCGCTGTTGCTTTTAAAGCTGATGACCATGCTTCGTTCATGATATTTTTATTTAACTTTTGAAGGTGCGTCGTATAATCAGGAATCTTGGAAAAATAATTCTCTAAATACTTTTTTACATTTTTTCCTGAAGGACCTTTAGAGCTAAAGCCATATAGCTTGAGGGCGTCTGGAAAAATGCGCGACATACGATCATAAAAACTAGACCCTACTGGAGAATATCTTAAAGCCGCAATCTGTTGAGCCTCTAATACTGAAAAGCCATCAGCTACTAAAATACGAATATATTCTTCAGGATTTCTGGCGTCAGGATTTTTTCCAGCCAAAGTGTTACATCCAAATAAAAATACTTCTTTAGGATTTTTAATGATTCCCTCACACGCAGAATTACAAGACATTTGTTCAAGGGTTTCAGCTGGCAATCGCAATTCAGACTCAACCCCAAAGAAAGTTCCTGCAAAATGTCCACTTAATACCAAAACATCACATTGAATTTTATTATTGCACGCGTTTTCCATCCATCGACCACCGCGAATTCCTGAATCTAAGATCATATCACTAACATCCGCCAGCTCAATATGATTAAAATTAGGAAGTGATTTTTTAAATACTTCACGTTCTTCAACTGAATTGATTGTTACCGTACAGACTGTTGGTTTATTTTTATCCATCGATAGAATTTGCTCTGTTAACGAGGATGGACGTCTCAAAATAGTATTATCAGTAGTATTTGCAGAAGTAAGAACCTTTTCTGAATCTTTATTTTTTCTAATCGCGACACTTGATAAAATAAAAAGCAAAAACATAGAACTAATTAAAATAGTAGAAAATAATTTTTTATGCTTCATAAGTGACTCCTAACAATATACTAGATACACTCTCTTAGTGTATCTCTTGAACACCACCAGTGCTAATCGCTGCGTACTATTAAATCTTTTTTAAGTCGATCAGCCGAATAACTTCATCCAGACATTTATCATTTTTATTATCGGAATCATTGGCATTGTTACAGCTTTGCAGTTCATAATCAGGCTCAATGCCAACCCCTTCATATAAGTTACCCATTGGTGAAATTACCTGACTAACTGGCATGATGGCCGTATAACCTTTCCAATAAAGTTTGAAAGCCGTTCCCCCTAACACAGCCCCTTGTGTTTTTGTTCCGATCAAGGTAGCTGCTTTGTGCTCTTTGATAGCGGCGGCGAATATATCTGTTGAAGATGCAGAGTGAGAATTAATTAAAACATAGGTTTTACGTTGATCTTTGATGGCTTCTTTTCTTGTTCGCCATTCAACATATTTTTGTTCTTCATCGAATTTAATTTCTGCTTCACTTCCCTTGTTATTTTCATCTTCAAAATATCCATACTTAACTACAGGAGATGTCAGCGCAATCCCATTTCTGCTTCTGCTAAAATGAACCGTTTTATTAGGTCCCAAAATTGTTTCAATGACATAACTAGCGCTTGAGATACTTCCTCCACCATTATTTCTTAGATCGTAAATTAATATATTAGCGTTAGCCGTTTTTTCACGAGCCATTACGACTTGAGCCAGAGTCATCGTCGGTACTAAAAATGTTTCGACTTTGATAATGCCTATGTCTTTAATCATTTTTACTGAAACAGCAGGTTGGGGATCTGTTGGCTCCACATCGCCAGTCATCTCCATAATCATTTCTGTCTTAGATGGATCCAGCGCGACCAAATGAGAAATATGTAAATTTTTGAGTGCTAAATTCATTATTTTTAAAACATCACCGCGAGTGACTGACGGCAAGTGATCTAGCTTAGACTCAATTTCTAATTTGGCCGAAAGCAATTCCGCCTTTTTAAAATTGGGATCAAAAATAACTTGTGATAGAATACTAAAAAAATGATTCACAAAATTTTCAGCTTCAGGTGCAGAAATTGTATCTTCATTTTTTAGTCGAGGCTCGGCTATCCAATCGGTTTTAATTTCACTGTCAGGTTTTGGTAAATCTGTAACTGTTGTACAGCCAATCATAAGTAAAGCTCCTATTAAAATAAATTCGGAATTTCATTTTATTTTCCATATTATAATAAAGCATTCAGTTGGTTTTTCCATATAAATCGTGTTTATAAAATTAAGCTCTAGGAATAGTGAGATCTGGCGCTCTTCCTAAATCTGATCTTGTTACTTAAGGAATAAATCAGTGATGCCACACCTTAGACTTGATTGTCTTTCTGAAAAACACGTCAGACCCTGTTTCAATTTGAATCATGTAAATAGTAGAGGACCAACCAGGGTTTGTATTTTTACCTAAATCACCGAAAAATACAAACCCTTTGTATTTTTCGGTGATTGACGAAAAACGATTGTTGTTTGAATAAAAACATCCAGTTTGAAGTAAACAGTTGCGAGGCAATTCCAAGAAGACCATCTAGAATCAGAACTTCTTTTTGGTCATTTGAAAGGAGCACTCACTGGCGTACAATTGCCGAAACGGTCTTAAGCACTTTTTTTCTTTAGGCGCTGAAACCCTTCAATTATAAACATTCGCATTAAGACTTGATAGGGAATACCACGGGCCTGAGCCTCTTTTTTAAGATCAGCGACAAATCCTGGATCTAAAGCCACAGAGGTCGGAACTTTTTTAGCTTCACCGACTTCGGCACGAACTTTTTTTAGCCCCTTTTTTACAGCTTTCCAATCGGCGCTAAATGATTTTTCATAACCTTTTTCATTTTTAACGTAGCGACTCATAGTTCTTCCTTTCGATTTTACTCATCGGTCGGGCCGAAATAATACGAACTCGTCCCTCTCGGATAGTAAAACAAATTCAAATTGAGCCATATGTTATATAGTGTCTCACACTATATAACTAAAAGCTATATTTTTTACGCAATCATGATTTTTCTTTGCAAAACAAATGATATGAAAGACCGTTTTTTTAAATTTTATGTACATCGCTATTCAGCGCCAGACCTCCAATATGAAATCTGAAGAACCACCGATCGAAGAAGACTTGCGTTAAAATTCATACTCAAAAATCTAAATTAAATCCGAACATGACTTCTTCTTTGGAGGGCTTCACGGTGACGACATAGTGTTCGATAAGTTTGACCATGCCCCCCCTTGAACTATCTTTGTCGTTACTAATGTGTCTAATTAAAACTTAAAAAACCTAACAATTACCGCTAGATATAAATATGCTCATTATAATGAGATATTTATTGAATAAGTGCTCATTATAATGAGATACTAAATCTATGCAGTCTTCCCATATGAAAAATGTATTACTAGAACAACAAGAAGAGGTAAGGACCTTACTTCAATCCACTCACTCCATCGATCGAGAAAAACAATCAGAATATTTAGAACTTGTCTCCGCAAAGTGGATCAAAGTCATTTCAGGTGTACGCCGCTGTGGAAAATCATTTATGTCGGTCTCTGCATTCACGAATCAGAACTCTTGGATCTATATTAATTTTGATGATGAACGCTTATCGGAATTGACAACTCAAGAACTAAATTTACTTTATGAGGCTGCGCTATCTATTAAGTCTGATATTAAATTCTGGATCTTCGACGAAATTCAAAATATTAAACACTGGGACCTTTTTATTAATCGCCTACAACGCAAAGGACTTAATATCATAGTTACTGGAAGTAATGGCAAACTACTTTCAAAGGAAATTTCAACTCATCTAACCGGCCGAAGCATTGGACTAGAGCTATTTCCATTCTCTTTCAAAGAGTTTCTTGAAAGCAAAAATATCCAAATTAACAATCAAACTAAAGACATATTAACTACCGAAAAAAATGCCCTAGTAAAAAATAGCTTTGATCTTTGGTTTAAAGATGGCGGCTTCCCCGAATCTATTTCCAGTCCATTTAAAAATATCTATCTACAAGATCTTTTTAACAAGATTATTTCGCGTGATATATTGCAAAGATATAATTTACGTAATCCAAAGGGAATTAAGCAGCTTGCTACAATTATGATTGAATCTGTCGGACAAGAATTAAGCTATCGCAAATTATCTACGTCATTAAAATTAGGCAGCATGAATACAGTAAAAAAGTATATAGATTACCTATGCGATTGTTATTTATTTTTTGAAGTAGAGGCCTTTTCCGATAAGTCCAGAGAAAGACAAGCAAGACCTAGAAAAATATATTGCATTGATAATGGAGTAATCAATGCCGTAACCGTGAATCGTTCTGAAAACAAAGGTCGTCAACTAGAGAATATTGTTTTTTTAGAACTTAGACGAAAGCAGCAAAGCATTTATTATTTGAAAGAAAATAATTTTGAACTAGATTTTGTCATTTTTGAAAAAAATAAAATTCGAAAATTGATTCAAGTTTGCTGGACTCTTGTAGATGAAAAAACTCGCCAACGAGAAATGCAAGCATTAATCCAAGCTTGTCACAAATACAAACTGAACACTGGGCTAATACTAACCTATGAGGATGAAATCGAAATTATTGAAAATGGAATAAAAATTGAATGCATTCCAGTCTATAAATGGTTACTCAGCAATGAAATATAAAAAATATATTTATAACCAGCAGCAGAGGGTTTTTCCATTACAACTTTTGCAACAAAGCGCGTACCCATTGCAAGGGCCAGAATAGTTGCTTGCGGCGTCTAGAAAATGACTCGCCCAAAGTGTGGGCCTTTGGTAGACACATCAGTAAAAATGGATGTAATAATCGTCTTGGGAATATACGACGAAGGTAATAGAAAAATTCAGCATCAAAACTAGCTGGTATCCATAGTGGCGGATCTTGCGTGCGTATCACATCATAAACTAATTTGGCGACTGACTCGGTTGTTGCTAAACCGTTTTCCATCAACTTTCCAATGAAGGGCTCCATACTTCGATAGACGTTCGTATAGGGGCGTTTGGCAATACGACTGGCATTGGATTCAGAACTAAAGCGCACTCGTTCAAATGATTTAGATCGCACAAATCCAGGTTGAATTAACGAGACACTAATTCCAAAAGGTCTAGCTTCGTACCACAGGGCTTCGCTGGCTCCTTCAAGAGCGTATTTTGATGCTGAGTACGAGGCCATCGTTGGCATCGCCAACATACCACTTACACTAGATACATTGATGATTTTTCCGCGACCTTTTCGACGCATGAATGGCAGGACTTCTCGTATCAGTGAAATTGGACCCATATAATTGGTTTCCATTTGTAGTCGTTCGTCAGCAAGCGACATCTCTTCCAAAACACTGCGATAGCAAATACCTGCATTGTTCACTAAGATATCGACGGCACCCCACATATTTATAACATAGCGAACACAATCATTACGACTGTGTTCCTGGGTGACATCTAAAGGCAAAATTAAAACATCATTGGATTTCTCATTTTGATACTTTGTCTTCACTTTTTCAATGCTTTCAGGGCGTGCCGTAATCACGACCCGGTAACGCTTTAAACTGACCAGCAGTTCTGCGATGGACTCGCCAATACCCGAACTACAACCAGTCACTAATATCACCGGCTTATAGCTAGTTGGATATTTCGGAGCCCTTTCAAATTTGAACCAATAAATAAATCTATACATACATCTATTGTAACAGATGCAACCCACTTTTCTGTGAAGGTAATTTGAAAATATTGTCAGAAAGTTTCACAGTTTGGCTAAAATTAACAAAGCCTTAGGAATTAATGGGTATTTTTATATTTCAAATTTCAGACAGCATACCCATAGATGCCTTGATGTGGAGACAATACAGCCACTGTCTATTTTATAATAATCTCAACTAGTTGAGATAGTCTTGACTAATACTCATGTATAGTATATATTGCTTAGTATATACTTAGGCGGTGTCGAATGAAAAAAGCTAAAATTTTTAAAAACGGTCAAAGTCAGGCCATTAGGCTTCCAAAAGAGTTTCAATTTAAAGGTAAAGAAGTTTTTGCCCAAAGAGTTGGGAATGGGGTTCTTTTATTACCAGCTGATAGTCCCTGGGAATTATTCCGTCAAAGTCTGAATAATTTTTCTAATGATTTTATGGTTGATCGAGAACAGCCTATTTATGATGAAAGGGATGATTTGTAATGAAGTACCTTCTGGATACCAACATTTGTATTTACATCATAAAGAAAAAACCAGAGCAAGTAATTCGAAAACTTTCAAAAATTGATCCCAGCAAGTTAGCTCTTTCCTCTGTGACTTGGTCAGAGCTGGTATACGGTGCCGAAAAAAGTGAAAAGCGAGAACAAAATTTAGATGCGTTAAAGGACTTCGCTATTCCGTTTGAGATTCCTCCTTGGACAAGTAAAGAAGCCCAAATTGCTGGAAAAATTAGAGCTGAATTAGCAAAACAAGGAACTCTAATTGGACCTTTTGACATTCAAATTGCGGCACATGCAATTTCTTTGGAGTTAGTTTTAGTGACTAATAACGAAAAGGAATTCAAAAGGGTTAGTGGTTTAAAAGTTGAAAATTGGGCTAGATAGTTAAGTAAGGGAATTCTTGGTCACTCTTAAATTCTTAAGTAAGGAAAGGGTAATCAAAGAATCGATTCAAAGAAATATTATGAAATGCTTATTTTAAAGTTAGCCTGAGTCGATCGGATAGCATTGGAGCTATTGAAAAATTTTAATAAGTGCATCCTGCCAAGGTAAAATATGGACTCCTTCTTCTGTTTGGCGTGGGCGTTCTTCTTGGCAAATAATAATTTTTTCTTGATGAGGAATAACCTTACCCAAACTAACCAATGATCGCCAATGATCTTCAATAACTTTGGTTGTTGATTTGATTTCAATTAAATAAGGTTTTTTTCCAGGAGGAGTTAAAATTAAATCAATCTCAACATTGTCCCTAGTGCGAATATAGTTATACTGATAATCTTTTTCTGAATATTCACCCTTTCGAAAAACCTCATTAATAACGAATTGTTCAAACAGATTTCCATATTCATATGTTTTAGCCAGCAACGGGACATCAATTGTATGCGAAAGGACTCTCTGAACTCCAGTATCAAAAAAATAAAACTTAGGTTTACTTTTTTGCCTTTCACGCACTGATTTTGAGTAAGGTTCTAAAAAACGTCCGATTAAAGTATCTTGTAAAATCTCATAGAATCTAGCTACAGATTTATCATCTACTCCAGACTGTTTAGAAATATTTGAAAAAACAATGGGCTCACAATTGGATTGACCAGCAAATTCCAGAAACTGTCGAAAGGAAGTCATATTTCTAACTATTTGCTCCGCTTGAATTTCTTCTTTTAAATATGTATGCACATAGGTTTTTAAATACTTTTTCTTATCTTCATTATCTTCAAATTCAAATATTTTTGGCAGTGAGCCGTAACCAAGTAAATCACTGATGTTTGTATTTAACTGGTTATACTCTTCGAAAATCAAAGGATGTAAACTATAGGAAAAAGCTCGGCCCGCTAATAAATTCGCAGCACCTCGTTTCAACTTCCTAGCACTGGACCCACTTAGAACGAACTGAATTTTTTTATTTTTTTCTATTAAGTCATGAACAACATCTAACAAGGTAGGAACCTTTTGCACTTCATCGATAATAACTCTTTGTACACCTTCCAACCCCTTTATAAGGTCTTTTAAGTAACTTGGGCTTTGGATCAACCGCGCCTCTAGCTCGGGCTCTAACAAGTTAAGAAAAATGGTGTTCTTTTCCCAGGATGGATTTTCCTTGATAAAAAGGCTATCAATGAGTGTAGTTTTTCCTACTCCACGCGGACCAAATAGGAAAAAAGAGTGTTTTTTTGAGGGGTTACACGTTCTGCCGACCATATGTCTGAAATGTACGCCATTTGCGACATATGGTCAACATCATAATCGATTAGATTACTACATAAGTAATTCGGATAGACTCCTCCGAATTACTTGCAAGTGTTTCGGAGTCCTATCCGAATTACTTATGTAGCGGCTGACGAACTAGTTCAGCGGCTCAGCTTTCTTCGGAAATAACCACGAAGCGACCACCGACAAACCAATACAGCTGCAGATAATCAGCAAGCTCCAGGTTACTGGGAAGTGCCCGTCAAACATTTTATTTAATACCGTCATCTTCAAACCGACAAAAACCAAAGTGGCAGCCAAGCCGTATTTTAGCAAATGGAATTTTGAAATCACTCCGATCAATAAAAAATACAAAGCGCGCAAACCCAAAATCGCCATGATGTTTGATGTGAACACAATAAATGGTTCGTTTGTTAAGGCAAAAATCGCGGGAACACTGTCCAAGGCAAAAATCACATCCGTAAATTCAATCACCAACAAAGCTAAAAATAATTTTGTAAAAGCCTTATCGACATAAAATAAAGGGCCTTCATATTTTTCGTTGAATGGTAAAAATCTTTTTACGGTTTTAACAATAAAAGTCTCATTAAGGTCCTTTGGTTTTTCCGACTGAAAGGCCATTTTTAAACCCGTTATTATTAAAAATACTCCAAATAAAATAATCACCCAATGAATTTGCATTAGATACGAACCCGCCGCAATAAAGGCCGCTCTGAACAACAAAGCACCGATAATTCCTAAACTTAATATTCGTTGTTGGTATTTTAAGGGAATTTTAAAATAAGAAAAGATAACAATAAAGACAAAAATATTATCTATCGCCAAGGATTTTTCAACCACATAGCCCGTTAAATATTCCAAAAATAAATTTTTCCCAATGTCAGAACCAAATTTTTGACTGGTGTAATAATAGATTCCAGCTCCAACAACACCCGCCATGGCCACCCACACGATCGACCAAAAACCGGCTTCTTTGGTGCTCATCTCTTTGGATTCTTTGTGCAAGACGCCCAAGTCAAAAATTACAAAACCAATCACAAAGACATTAAACAATAGATACAACCACCAATATTCGCTCCATGACATAAGTGGCGACTGAGTGATTGCGGATGTTAATGGCATTTACTTTCTCCTTTTTATTACTACAAGTATTCCAAATGAATCAATTCCTTGAGGTTAAGGTAGAAAATCAAATTTTTCGAAAAAAATATTATGTATCAGTTTTATTGAATAAACTTATTTTCCAACTATCCAATGTTAAGTATCAATACAAGGTTGAAATCGTAAGAATTGAATTTACACTTTGCCTAAAAAAATCACTTTCCAAAATCTGTTCACAAATTTGAAAGTAATTCTGGTAAGATTTTAAAAGCGTCACAAACACGAATATTTTCCTGAGAAACAAAATCTTTCTTTGTATGATAGGTTAACTGAAACGATTTTACCTGAGGAAATTTCTTTTTTAAGTATTTCAAATTAGAGGACACGGACGTGTCACTATATTTACATTCGATAAATAACAAGGGTTTGCAATCTTCAACGACGACGAAATCCACCTCACGTTGCTCATTATCTTTAAAATATCTTAATTCAATGTCTCGCCCCTGAGTGTCCTCTAAAAAATGAATCCGCTTTAACAAATGATTTCCAATCATGTTTTCAAATCGGCATCCTGGATCTTTTACTAATGTCCAATCAAAATGATAATGTTTTTGTTCTTTTTTAACAGCTTTGATTTTAGGAGAACCAAAAGGCGATACTCTGTAGATAGCATAAAATCTTTCGTAAATATCAAGCCATTTCTTGATGGTCTTAAAGCTAGTTTGAACATCTTCAGAAATATTATTTATTGATAAGGGGCTACCAACAAGTTCAGGCAACCGGAGTAAAACTAATTCGGCAGAACCTAAATCTTTAATTGTCTCTATGGAACTAATGTCATCTCTAAGAATGCGCGATCGATATTCTTTGGACCATCTTGTGGCTTCGATTTTTTTTCCCATTAAAAAGGGTTCGGGAAATCCGCCTAATTCAAATAGACTTTCAAAATCAGAAAATGAAGTGGATTTCAATTCATCAAATGTAAATGGGTGTAACCGTAAGAAATGATATCGCCCTTGTAACGAATCACCGCCGAATCTATACAAGTCAAGTCTAGCACTTCCCGTGACTAATATTTTTTGCTTTTTATTCTTATCGTATAATCCTTTAATATAGTTTCGCCATTTTTTATACTTGTGAATTTCATCAAACACCCAAGTATTTTCCGCCGGCAATTGATAGGTCAAAATTTTCTCGCGATCATCTGCAAAGTCCCAGTTTAAATAAGAGCTTTGTGAAAACAGATCCATCGACAGGGTTGTTTTTCCCACTTGCCTAGGACCCCCTAAAAAAACCATCTTATTTTTAATATCTTTTAAAATTTGTTCGGATAAATAGCGCTTTTTCATAGCTTTCATTATTCCTTAATTTTGGATTGTAGTCAAAATTTAAGTACTTAATTTGGGACCATAGTCCAAAATTACGGATATTAAATATTTTAATATCTGAAAATTTAGTTTTAATTGAACTACCCTAAACTAATACGGACGCCCAAGCTCCATCGAAAATTTTCCAGGAGCATAGTTGGCCATTCGCTCTAACCAGATCTTTTTAAATAAAGGCGAACCATCATGACGACTGGCAAAGGGAAAAATAGCGATCCCACCACGCGGAGTGAACTCACCCACGACTTCGATGTATTTCGGCTTCATCAAAGCAAATAAATCGTCACAGATCGTTTGCACGCAGTCTTCGTGAAAATCCCCGTGATTGCGAAAAGAAAATAAATATAATTTTAAACTTTTGCTTTCGACCATTTTTTTATCAGCCACATAGTTTATAAAAATCTTAGCAAAATCAGGCTGACCTGTTTTAGGACATAATGACGTAAATTCCGTACAAACAAAACTGGTCCACGCAATGGCTTTTGGATTTTTATTATCAAAGGCTTCCAACAAATTCGGATTATATTGAAAATGATAATCGGTATGTGACTGACCCAAAGAAAAGTTTTCTAACTCTTTAGCTGTTCTTTTATTTTTTTGACTCATTCGTTTTCCTTAACTTTGTTTGTGATCACCAAATTTTTGTTTTAATATATCAAGCCCCGAATCCAAAGTCCGCAAAGTATATTGCGCCTTCAGAATCATTTTTTGCTGTTCATTCAAATCCCCAGATCGACCCGAACGCTTCACACGGTCCAAATACATTTGATAAAAACACAAGGCCGCGGCCACCGAAATATTATAACTTTGCACAAATCCCACCATGGGCAAAATCACTTTTTCATCCGCCAGCTGTAACATTTCTTTGGAAATACCTTCTTTTTCATTCCCCATTACCAAGGCCGTTGGTTTTGAAAAATCCACTTGCTCAATGGGCTTTGACGACGCATCCAAATACGTCACTGCAATTTTATATCCCTGTTGTTTTAACTGCTTCACACAGTCGGATGTGCTTTTCCATTTAGTGACCTCTAGCCACTTGTCAGCGCCTGCCGTTGTTCGTTGTGATTCTTTAAATTTTTCACCGGATTCGATAATGTGAGTCTGCGCAAAACCAAAAGCTTCTTGCGAGCGCATCACAGCGCTGGCATTCCCACGATCATAAATATTTTCTAAAACCACACAACAATCAAAGCTTCTGTCTTGTATTACTTTTTCAATCTTTTGCTGACGCTCGGGTGTTAATATACCAAACAACGTCTGCACCACCAGCTCGGAAGAGATCTCTAAATCGCTACTGACACGAACATTATTTGGCAATGAAAACATATTTTTTATTTCCAAATCATTTCCGGATTTTTAGCCAAATCACGAGTCATATTTTTTTGATGAGCCTCTAATGTCCCACCACCGATTTCCAATAACTTCGCGTCCCGCCACATGCGCTCCACAACGTACTCACCCACATAACCATAACCGCCCAGTACCTGAATCGCACGGTCGGCCACATTCTTAGCCATCGTTGTTGCAAACAATTTCACTCCATCGGAATCAATGCGATTGCCTTCTTTGGTTAAGTCCATTTTGCGAGCTACATCATACACGTAGGCTTTGGCCGCTTTGTATTCCGCATAACTTTCCGCAATGTATTTTTGCATCTGACCAAAATGACTTAAGGGCTTACCAAAAGCCTCGCGCTCAGTGGCATATCGATTCATTACATCTAAGGATCGTTTTGCAATTCCTAAAGCCATCGCCGCCAAAGTTAAACGTTCTAATTCAAGATTTCGCATCATGTGCAAAACACTGTCCCCTTCATGACCCACCAAAGCACTTGCTGGAACTTCGCAATGATCAAAAACCAGTTCCGCTGTATTCGAAGCCCGCATACCTAATTTGTCCATAATTTTTTGACCGACATAATAACCCTTATGAGTTTTTTCGACCAAAAAAGTAGAGATCAAAGGACGACCATTTTTTTCACCTGATTTGGCATACACCAAAACCAAATCTGCTGGCGTTTTATTGTCATCAATCGTGCCATTCGTGATCCACATCTTACGACCATTGATCACATAATTTTGATCTTTTTTAACAGCTGTTGTCTGCATTCCCAAGACATCCGTACCGACAGCAGGTTCAGACATCGCCATACCACCCACCCACTCACCTGAGCACAACTGTGGTAACACATGTCGCTTTTGTTCTTCGCTGGCATTCACCGCCACATTATTTACCAACAACATCGAGTGAGCCAAATAAGCCAAACAAAAACCTGGATCCGAATAAGAAATTTCTTCATGAGCAATCACGGCCGACACGGCATCCATTCCCGCACCACCATACGCTTCTGGAACAGTGATCCCTAATAAACCCAACTCGCCCAGTTTACGAAATAACGACAAATTAAAAATTTCTTTTTTATCATGTTCATGCGCCTGAGGTTCCACCTCGGACTTAACAAAAGCCTGTAAGGTTTCACGCAACATGGCGTGCTCCTCTGTAGGATTAAAAAGGTCTAGAGTTTTCCATGTATTGTTATTTCCAATGTGACTCATGCAAGGGCTCCTTTTAGTTTATAACGACTGAGTTCTATAACAATTAAGTAATTATTATGCACAAACGGCTCGTTATATTAGTCTATTGCTTTGTTATCTGCTCAAAATAATTCTTATATAAATCATAAATTAACTTGTCTATCATATTTCCAATACGAATACTTAAAGAACGTATAATCAATGACTGATTATCAACAACCTTTTCTGTCCCAATGTGGCTATTAAGCGACGCTAGGGGAACAAAACAGAAAAACAACAGACATACAAAGGAGCTGTAATGAAACGATTGAATATTCTTGCTGCGATTCTGGTTGTTGCGATGGGTGCCGTTCACGCAAACGCACAAACTCAACCGCAACCGCCACCCCAGCCACAACCTGGCCAACCCGGACCTCAAGGTCAACCTGGACCCGGCGGACCAGGACCTCAAGGCCCCGGACCTCAACAACCTGGTCAACCAGGAATGATGCCTGGACCTGGCGGTAAAATGATGCCTCCTCCTCAGGGTGGCCCCCAAGGTAAAGGCCCGATGTGGTCACCTGAAAAGTGCCAAAAGGAATTACCTCGTTTGAAAAAACAAGCAGATAATTGTGTCAACGTAAAAAAAGAAGATAAAAGACGCGCTTGTTTTGATAAAATTCAAAGCAAAATGAAACCTGGATTTTTTGATGCTTGTCGTGAACAAATCGAGCCATTAAAAAATGAAATCATGAGCAAAGAAAAAGAAAAATATCCTAATCAAGCTTCTGGTGTTGAGTCTAAAGGTGGCCCTAATAATGGACCAGGACCTCAAGGACAACCTGGAATGCCAGGACCCCAAGGTGGTCAACCTCCACATGGCCCACAAGACGGACCGGGAGCAATGCATGGACAAAAAGGTGGCCCAGCTGCAAAAGCCGTCGATTGTCCTAAAGTACTCGCTAAAATTAAAACAGCTGGCACTAAGTGCTTGGATATAAAAGCACAGCCAAAACGCAAAGCTTGTTTTGATAAAGTCGGTGATCATGTACAAAAGTCAGGCGCAGAGCAATCTTGTGGTGATGCCTTGAACCAGTTAAAACAGGAAATATTGGGCCTTGAGGCTCAAAAATATCCTGGTGAACCTGCTTCTTTTCACTAGTTATTCTGTTATCTGTAGCTCATTTTTTGAAGCTCTACCAAAAGCTGTATTTCAATACAGCTTTTGGTTTATTAATATCAGTTTATACATAATACTGATTTTATCTTCAATTATTTCTTCGATGATTATTTTTACATTTGAGGCATGCGGGACTGATCGTGAGTAATTTTTCGATTTAAAAGCACCGCCACCAGAATTAAACTTGTCCAAGCTAATAATGCTACTTGAATCCATTTTGCGTTCTCAAGCTGAGCGATATCCTGACTCCAAAAGCTAACCAAACTTCCCAATATGGAAAGACACAACAAAGCATATTCATAATAGATCCAACTTTTGGGGAGTGCTAAATTAGATCCAGCCATGAATTGATTTACTTTCACAGCTTCTGATTGCTTTTCATTTGATTTAAATTTCTGATCGTGCATTTTCGCGGGATGAAAGCTTGGCATCATCAAGATTTGATTTCTAAGTTGTGATGTTTTTGTATTTTCAAACTGATACTTTTTTCCGTATTCAATTAATTCTAACAGCAATGGATCTTCTTTTTGATCAATCGCGTAGCGCATTTTTATATCTATTGGTAAACCATCCACCACTTGATCTTTAAAATTTTCCCAGTTAACAATAGGTATCGTTAGCCACAATGAGCTTTCAGATAAATCGACCGGCCTTTCAAAACCCATAAAGAACACAGACACATCAGATATTTGACGTTGAATTTCTTGTTGTAATTGCAGCCCTGTATATCCTGGTAAATTCCATTCGATAAAAACTAAAATTGGTTTTCGAAACCGAACTTCGTTCATTAATCGTTTGCCGTCTTCAACGATTTCAAACTCTAATGGCATTGCACTTAGACACTGCTTCGTTTTATCTATAATGTCTTTTAAGTTTTTTTGATCTGTTCCACCTAAAAGGACTTTATAAGTTTCCATTCATGTTCTTTCTAAAGATTAGGGTTTAGCTTCCAATGTGTTAATTCGATTTCTTAGTTCAGCCATTCGCTTATTGGTCTCGTTCAAGCGTTTTGAAAATATTTTGAAAACTTCCAGACTACGATGTGGCTCATTTTCAATAAAACGAATGAACTCACTACGATCAAATGAAATACATGAGGTGACTGTCTTAGCTATTAATGATGCGGTTCTAGGTTCGCTTGTCAACATGGCTACTTCGCCAATCAGATGCCCTCGACCGATTTCACTTAGCGATAATAATTGTGTGTTAGACTTAACAATTACATCCACACTGCCCTCTTCAATTAAATAGGCTGTACTTCCCCTCTCACCTTGAGTCACCAACACGTCACCTGGCAAAAATAAACTCAAGTAAAAAACCTCTTGGAACTTGAGTATTTCTTTATCTACAATAACATCCAACAACTGTTGATAGTACTTTGGTATTGAAATGACCATCGGACAGACTTTCATTCGATATACATCAGATTCAAAGTGATCTCCCAAGCGAACAAAGCCCAAATCCAGCGCGATCGGTTCTAAAATGGATGGACATAAAAAAAAGGCATTCTCTATGTTTCGTTGTGACAAAATATTCAAAATCATTTTGCATAATAGCTTTACAATCGCTTCGCCAATTAATCCAGTCTGCAGCAACGTCAACATATCGAAAATATATGTTTCACCTTTAAATTTTTGAGCTCCTTCAGAAAAATCATAGCTTAGTTGATGAAAAGGTTCTTTGAATGAATAAGGCGTAGCTCTAAATGCACCCACAGCCTTTCCTTTTTGATAAGCAATAACATTAATCGTGTTTGGCAATATGTCTAAATGATTAATTAGTTTTTTAGTTAGCTTTGTGAACTCTCCTGCGGATTGACCAGATTCACTTAGGACCTGGTATCTTAAGGACAGGATATCATTTAACTCATCTGTGCTCTTGGCTATTCGTGCAATTACTGGCATATTCAATAGTATAAAAACAAATTACTTTTTGAGAAAGGTTTTTGTGAGATATTTTAAAATTCTTGCAATCTTAAGTGTTTTTCAAATTTCGCTATCAACATTTGCGATTGACGCAAATTCAGAGACTACCTCGCCAATCGTCCAGAATGATTTGACAGATCCGTTTCTAGAGATTTTAAACATCGGCCTAACTAAGTCAAAATCATTAGAATCTCAAAGTTTAAAATTAGAACAATCCTCTAATCTAAAAACGAATAGTTATTTTGATTTATTGCCAACACTTAGTCTGTCGGCAGGAAAAACATTGACCGACGCTGAAGACCTTAGCTCTGGCGAAGTCGGTAAAACTCATTCAGAATCTTACTCCATGCGCGTCACTGGCTCTTGGACGATTTGGGATAATTATCAAAATATTAGAAATATCACATTGCAAGGGCTTGAATATTCTGCAGAAAAAATTCGAACAACTAAGGAACTTGAATCCTATTCCATAAGCTTGCTAGATCAGTTTTTTGAATATCATCTAAGTATTAAACGTCAGCAAGTGTTGCATAATCAACTGGATCAAGCCAAATGGACCTATAGTGAATCTAAAGCCTTGTTTGAGGCTGGCGCCAAAACAAGACTAGAGATGATCGATAGCGAAATTCAAATGATGAACACCGAACGAGATATTCAAGAAAACGAAAATGCAATTCAACAATCAATCCGATCATTAAAGCTGTTAATCAATGAAGATGATTTAGATAAAATAAACTCTATTCGTAAAACCATCAATTGGAGTTCGTACAAGCCTTTTTTTGAACAAAAATTTAATTCACTATTTTCCAAAATTAATTTCGATGAGATATCGATTGAATCCAACCTTGAATACAGAATCGCCAGCTTGTCCTTAAAAAAAAATCAGGAAGAACTTGCACAAACACGAATGAATTATTGGCCTAAATTAAGTCTTCGGGCATCGCACGAGTGGGACATGGATCGACGAATCGATCCTAATCCCTATTTAGGACTTAGAAACGACTTGCAAACAACAACTATTAGCTTAAACCTCAGTTGGACATTTTGGGATTGGTGGAACACCCCTAGATCCATAACCAACAGCAATTATGAATTTCAGATTTCTGCCAACCGCTATCATGATGACATTCTTAAAACAAAAACTGAAATTAAAAACCTGTTAGAACAGTATAACAGCCTAGTAAAAAGCATTACAGTGTCAGAAAAATCACTTGAGAAATCACGCTATCAAATGGATTACTCAAAGGAACTGTACAAACTAGGAAAACTAAACCTGTTGCAATTACAGCAATCCACTTCAAGAACATTTGATGCTGAAATGGCTTTAGCTAATCGACTTAAACTAAAATATATTACCATGGCCAAAATCATGTATATATATGGAATAAGCATTTTACCTAACCACTAATGCTAGATTCTTTGGGTCGCAGAAATAACTCTAAACGATCTAAAACATCATATGTCAATGGTAACAAAATCAATGTCACTATAGTTGAAAAAAGCATTCCACTAATTATCGCCACTCCCAAAGACGCATAAGGAATTCCCATAATTTTAGACTGACCTAATGCTACTGGAAATACACTTATCACTTGAATGGCTGTCGTCATCACTACAGCCTTTAATCGTTCTGCACAACCATAAGCTATGGCTTCCTTTCTTGAAAAGCCTTTTTTCTGCAGCTGTAATATTAGATCAATTAGAATTATGGCATTATTTACACCTATCCCCACAAGAATGATCAAGGCCAACCTAGCCATCACATCCAAATCAAATCCAAATATTTTTAAACCGAATACTCCAAACAAAACAGCCAAGGGGATACTGACTAACACTGAAATCGGAATCAAAAAAGATTCAAAACTCATCCCCAACACAATATAAATTAGGAAAACACTTAAGCCGACAACAAAAACGGTATTTTTTTGCATAGCTTCGATCCTAGCAAAGCTATCCTCTATTGCTATTCCATAACCAGTTGGAAATACGTGGGCGTGAATAAACCTTTCAACTTCAGTTAAGGCCGCATAGTTAGAAGCATATACAACTAACTTGGACTGGCTAAGTCCTTTCTTACGCAATAAGACACCTGGAACTGAGCGCCACTCGGTCATGAATAAACTACCAATTGTCACTTTCGTTACTAATCCATTTACCTTACCAACGGGGACAGCAATTTTTAAAACTTCTTCTAAAGTCATTTTTTTGAAATCATTATAATCGACTTTCAGTCCTAATTTTTCGCCGTTCCAAGATACGTTCTGAATACTTATACCCGTCAAGATAGCCGAGATATAGTTGGCAATTACACTCATATCAAAATTCTTGTTCTGCATTGCTTCAGGTTTAGGTATTAAAAATAATTCTTTGTTACCGCTGATTTCCTTTTCAGTTAATACACGTTCAATTCCTGGCATTTTTTCGATGTTCATGGTTATTTTATCTAGCTCTGAATTTAAACCAACCATAGAAGGTCCTTCAAAATTAAAATATTTTCTGGATCCACTTTTCGATGGTTGCGCATAGGATGAGCCAGAAACAACATTAACACCTACGGGCCAAGATTGCTGCTCTATAAAAGATTGAGTTTTAGCTTGCGCCTTTATTAAGTCGCTATCAACGTCTTTGACTACCACTGGATAAAGCGTCAGCGTAGCCTTAGTTGTTTGCGGATTAAATTCACCTAAAATAAATTTCAAGTTTAAATTATCTTTCTGTACAACAAGCTGACTTTCAATCTGATTAAAATATTTCATTCGATTCGCTACAGCTATTGATCCATCAAATTGAATACTCACTTGCCAAAAAGGATCTTTCGGAACGTCCATATCCGTAGATTCAATATCCGATACAAAATTAAACACCACGCATAATACAATTGTCGCAGCGACAACTAGCCACTTAGAATACTTTTGAACTGATAGAAAGAAACTATAGGCAGCACCTTGTCCCGTTAGCGATGAGTGCAATTGAGATTCTGCCACATTCGTGTTAATATTTTTTTTTCGTAAAAAGATAAAGCTTAATATGGGCATTAATAACAGCGCCACGACAATTGACGCCGCCAGTGAACTTAATAATGGTGTCTGAAATGATTTTAATAAATCTATGAAAGCATCACCATCAGGAACAAACGCTACAGGCATAAAAATTAATGCGTTCGTTACGGTCGACAGCACTAATGCTATTGCAACCACTTGAATGGCTTTTGCCGCCGACTGCTTTATTGCCATTCCCTTGTTTAAAAAATCTTGATTATTTTCAACCACAAGTAAGGCATTATCCACTACCATTCCAATACCCAATATCAAGCCCGATAAGCTTAAGATATTTAGTGTACTTCCAGAAATATACATTATTAATACAGTCACCAATAAGGTTAACGGAATTGATAAATTGACAACCAAAGTTTGTCGTAAATCTTTAAGAAACAGTAAAACAATAATAAAAGTAATCAACATGGCTTGATATAACGAATTAAAAACATCCTGTAATGAATTTTTAAGATCCTCAGTTTTATTAAATAATACTTCAAAACCCAAATCTTTAAATTCAGCCGAAGGATTTTGTAGAAATGAATTTATTTGGTCTCGCAGCTCGAATAAATTAGCCCCTTCTTTCGCATATACTTCTATGAAGACAGTATTTTCACTATTTTTATGAACAATTTCGTTTTTAAACCTTTCATAGATATTTCGATTGGCCACATCCTGTAATCGGTAAGCTGTCGATTTAGTCAAATTTAATGATTCGATTTTTTTCAAATCTAAATTATTAAGTCGGATTTGTACGGAAGTAGAAATTTCATTATTTTGCGAAAACCCTAAACTTTCACGAAGATCCCTTCCTTGAATATTCGCTTTTGCATCCATCGGATCTAATCCCAATGCATTTAAACGATCATATCGCAAATTATATCTAATTTGTGGCGCTTCCAAACCAACATATTCTATTTTTGCAACAGCTGGCATAGACTCTAGATACACACGTAAACGATCATTTAATAGTTGCCTAGTTTGCACAGGATCTAACTGACTAGTCACCGTCAACTTAATAATGCTGGATGCATCCGGATTCAATCGACTGATCGTTACATTTCTTAAATCCAACACACCGTTGTTTTCCAAATCAGTTAAGCCTTCCATAATTTGGATACTTGTTAGATCTAAATTTGTTTTTGGTTTTAATGAAATAGATACACTTGTGCCCGACGCATCTGTTGTACTTTGAATCTGAATCAGATTAGAAATTGTCTTGATAACACCTTCTACAGGTTTAGTAAGTACGAACTCAAGCTGTTCAATAGGCCTGGGTTCTGTTGCGTTGACTCTTAAATATAAAAAAGGAGGCGTATTTTCTTTCGGAAGTACTTCGACAGGTATTTTAAACCAACTGATTATTGACGATAATGTTAAAAAAATAAAAACCAAAGATAAAGTTAAAGTTTTATTTTCGATCAAATGCATGAGTGATCTCATGCAGATTCCTTTTTAGTCAAAACATAATAAACAGCTGGAATTATCAATACAGTCAAAACTGTGGACGAAAGCAACCCACCGATCATTGTTACGCCTAAAGATCTTTGCATAGCTCCACCAGACTGACCGACCGCCATAACCATAGGAAGAAGCCCTAATATATTTGCTGCCGTCGTTACAAAAATTGGACGCATGCGCAGTTTGGTGGCTTTGGTTATTGCTTCAATTACACCGACCCCTTCAGCGTGTAACTGATTGGCAAAGTCGACCAATACTATTGATGTGTTAACACTAGAACCAACTAAAATAATACATCCTACAAAAACAAAGACTGACACATTTAATCCAAATAGTAGCAAAGATATGGCGACACCGCTGACACACAATGGAACGGCTACAAGTACAATCAATGGTTGTATCAAATTTTCATATTGAGAAGCCAATAATAAATAAATGAGTACGATCGATGACAAAATAGCAATAATCATACTTCGAGTCGTTTGATCGCGTTCGGCTTGCTGACCACCAAATAAGTACTTAACATCTGGTAGTTTGATTTCTAATAAATCTTTCAAAGACGTAACCGCAGAACTTAAATCCATATTATTCAAATCTGAATTCACATAGTTCACTCTTTTTCGATCTTTATGAAAGATTTGACTTTGAGTACCTTGAATCTGAATATTCGCAATTTGTGACAAATAAATTTTTTTAAAATCCTCGGATTCAATTCCTATACTGGCAATGGATCGTTGATCTGTTGTTTTGACTCCCTTGGATTGAATCCATGTCTTATAATTTCGTCCGTCACTCACTAAATCAATTCCCGATTGTCCAATTAGCTCTCCGCGTATCAAATTGACAAACGCAGAGCTGTCAATCGTCAGCAAGCTCATTTTATCCGCTTGTAAATCAATTCGCATTTCAGGAACAATTGGTTTAGACAAATTTTCTACATCTGTCAGATAAGAAAGGTTTCGCAACTGTCGCTCGACTTGTATAGATTGCTTTGCCAACAAATCTAAGTCCTCACTATAGACTTCGATAGAAATAGGCTTTCCTTCTCCTATTAAGGCTTTCTTATGTTTATTATATTTTAAGTCAGGCTGTCTTCTAAGCAAATTATCCACTTTTTGTTGACTTATACTTGTTAAACTAGAATCCGTCTGCACTAATATTTGTGTTACGTATGGAGCAGACTCTCCATTGATCATAAACGTATTTTTAACTCCAACTATTTTTCTAATATTACTTTCGATTCGTACAGACAATTCCAAATTTTTTTTAAATGACTGATTCACTGGAAATTGTAATTCATATACTAACGTACTGCCGGATTCATCAGGGAACAACTCGGCTCCAGTATTTGATAAAAAGACAAAACCAGATACAGTTGAGATTAAACCTATTTGAAGCCATTTTTTTCGATTGGCGATGAACAATGGAATGTTTAAATCTAAAAACTTTTCCAATTTAAAAAAAAAGTTCTGCACGCTTAGTAGCAATGGACGAACAAGAACATCCATCCGTTTAAAAACATACGTTAATAATTGCCCTATTAAAAACCACGACAACACCAATTTAACAAATCGAATTTTTTCCCATAAGTAAACATGAAATTGAAGTGACGTCGTTCTGAACTTGGGAAACTCTGCGGTTTGAACACCATTAGAAAATCGGCCTTCATACAGACTTAAAGTCGGTATCAAAACCAAGGCTACAACCAAACTGGACAAAATTGAAAATGAGACTGTTAAAGCGACATCACGAAACACAAGCCCCAAACTGCCTTCAATCAATGCCAACGGCGCAAATACTGCGACAGTGGAAAACGTGCTAGCAACTATGGCCGACGCTACTTTTTTAGTTCCAAATAAAGCGGCTTCTGCCTTGTCCTTCGTTAACAGCATTTGTGCATGTATGCTTTCCAATACCACTGTCGAATTATCAACCAACATGCCGACACCTAAAGCTAAGCCAGCTAATGACATCAAATTAAAACTGACTCCATAAAAATACATCAACACCAGTGTCAACGTAAGTGACATCGGAATAGCAATGCTTACAACAAAAGTGGGCCACAAAGTCTGTATCAGCAGGAACACAACAAACGCTGCCATCCAGGCTCCATTGACCACTGAAGATTCTACGTTTTCGACTGCGGCTTTGATTTCTTGCCCTTGGTTTTCAACAACATTAATTTTATATAGATCCGTGTTTTTCTCTAAAAAGTTTTGAATAAATTGATTTACTTTTTCTGACACATGAACGGCATTAGCATCAGATTCTTTTCGGACCTGAACCAACAAGGATTCTTGACCGTTTACACGAACTGAAAAATCCTTTTCTTTTTCCATTAATATAACTTTAGCGACATCTTTAATTCTTAATGTTTTTGAGTTTTCTTTTCGGATAACAACTTGCTCTAATTTGCTTACATTAGTAATTGCAGATCCCATTTTTATAGTAAAAGTTTTCCCTTGGTGATCGATGGACCCAACAGGAATGACCTTGCTTTGTGCATGAATGGCTTCTACCACCTGTGACACGCTAAATCCATAAGACTGAATAGCGTTTGCTAGAATTTCTATTTTAAATATTTTCTCCGGAGAACCTTTTATAGTCACTAAGGCTATCCCATCCAAGTTTTCTAGCCCTTTTTTGAAGTCCGCTTCTAGCTCTTCCTGAAAATCAGCCTGATTGATTAACGGGTTAACTGCCTGTACAGCTAACGTTAATAAGGGCCGATTAAAATCACCGGCTCGCACGACACGAGGTTTACTAATTCCTTCAGGTAATGAGCTAGAGTCAATACGATCTTTGATTAAGGCAATAGTATCCAGAATACTAACTTTAGAGTTAAATTTTAAGTTGATGTAGGAGACCTCTTTTTCAGAAGTCGATGAGTTTTCTTTAAGCCCAGGCAATGTTGAAAAGGATCTTTCCAAAGAATTCGTTACTTGCAATTCAACTTCTGTCGCACTAGCCCCCTTCCACGAAGTCACCACAGTAAATTCGGGAATCTCAATGTTTGGCATTAATTGCATAGGAATCCGCTGATAAGAAATTATTCCCAAAACCACCAAACCGATGACCAGCATAAAAACTGAAATAGGGCGACGAACAGCAAAACTAATCATGGCTCGACTATTTCGATTTCTTGGCCATCTGATAAACCACTTAGCCCCTGCAAGACGACTTGATCAAATTCTTCTAGACCACTTTTTATTTCCACTAAACCGTTGGTTCTAACTCCCGCCTGCACTAAGATCTTTTTTGCGATAAATCGATCCTCAGGTACACTTGCAGAAGCCAGATTTCGATCATTTGATTTCTTAAGAACATCTTCATCATCAACAGTTGAAACTTTTTCAATTTTATAGACATAACTTTTATTATCTTCGAAGATTAAGGCTTTTTCAGCTAGAGCTAATGATTCTTTCTTAGTAAGATCAACTGTCAAATCCAAATAGGACCCAGGTATTAGTCCAACGCTTTGTTGTGGGATAGAAAGTTCTATCAAAACGGATCCAGTTTTAGTGTCTACAATGGGTGCTATGGCAGTGATACTACCATCTATATCGAGTAATTCGCTATTGCCGACCGTTGTTTGAGTTAACCTAACAGACTGACCAACTTTTAAATATTGTACTATGTCTTTCGGTACATATAATGTTGATTTCAATTTTGAACTGTCAATCACCTTAATATAATAGTTACCATTACCATCTATAAAGTCGCCATTTTTCAACGATATCTCAGCCACAATACCTTGAATGGGTGACTTAATGACTCCTGAGTTTTCAAGATCAGATAATCTAGATTTTAATTGATTGGCTTGATATTCCAGCTCTTTCGTCTTTACTTCGTTCTTAGACAAAAAATCTTTTTTTGCTAAATTCATTGTCACTGCAAAATCAATGTCTTTCATTCTGCGGTCAATTTTATCTAATTCACCTTTAATTTGCTGGGACTCGGACTCTAGACGAACCAGACCTTGATTCAAGCGTACGACATCACCTACATGAACATATATTTGTTTCACAGTACTTTGAGGCGCTGGTTTTAAAGTGACTTCCGTCCAAGGCTGAATCAGAATCACGGATTGAAAATCTATAACTAGCTCCTGGTTTTCAACCTGCTGAACAACTACAATATGCTTTTTTTCATTAGACTCTTGCACACTGATATTTGCTTTGTGACTAGAATCCCAATAGATTATTGATACCAGGGTAACAACACCAATCAAAAAACTGATACGAATCGATTTTTTCTTTAGTGACGTACGCACTAAATCAATAAAATAATGATTCATTCCTACACTTGAAGGCTTGCTACTATTATTATTCATATTCATATTCATATTTATATTTACATCCATGTTTTGTTTTTCCACATATCACTATCGGACAAAAATCGTAAGATACTAACTGGACCTTTGATCAATCATTTTTTAAACTTTTGCTAACATCTTACAAAATTTCTGTGCTTGATCAGATAATGACGTTCAACCACTTATCAACACAACTTGACTAAGGTCACAAAGGCCTATTAGCATACAGGTATTCTTCCACTTGCAAGAAAGCAGGTCTTTATGAAAAATTGTATTAATCCACCACCGCCATTCAGTTCTATCATGGCTATTTTATTGCTGAAGGCACTGTTTGCAACTACGTTAGCTGCATCCACTTCTTATGCCCAGTTACCCGCTCCGCAATTTAATGCCGAACCATCGACAGTTGGCCCAGCCCCACAATTTGGCTCAAGCAGAGCCGAAGGAAAAATGTTAATTTTTCAAATCGTCCCGCAAGATAAAACAGCGAAACTTTTCGTACTGGGAAAAAAACAAGCTGAACTGAATTTCAAAGATGCAAAAATTTTGAAAATCACCGCCTTTAACAAAGAAAAAACAGAAATTCTGCAATTTAAAGATGACGGTAGTACCTACACCATTACCAATTGGCCATCATGGAAAAATGACTTTGAATTGAATATTTCAGCTCAGTATCAAAAACAAAAAGAAGATGTAAAATTGCAAATTAAGGGACAACCCTAGGACGGCTCAACCACCGCAGTTATATATGACGACAAAAACGATTGACTCCACAACACCCAACACGACATCATCACTTAAGGCTTTCGTTTTAGGAGTTGGCACCGAACTAACAACAGGACAAATCGTTAATCGCAATGCCAGTTGGATTTCCTCACAATTGTTACCCTATGGAATATCCACCTGCGGACACTTAACCGTCCCTGACGAGTGGGACTTGATCTTACAAGGCTTAAAATCAACCGCCGCCCAACAAGCACAAATTTTATTTATTACCGGTGGACTGGGGCCCACAAGCGACGATTTTACTCGTAAGGTGATCGCCGAGTGGATTCAAAAGCCCTTGCTCTATGACGAGTCCGCTTGGCAGCACATCTGTGAACGATTAAATTCAAGAAACATCACCCCCAAAGAAATTCAAAAACAGCAATGCTATTTTCCAAATGATTCACAAATTTTGGAAAACCAGCAAGGCACAGCACATGGCTTTTATTTAACACATGAAAAGCAACATGTCTTTATATTGCCTGGCCCACCACGGGAGATCGACGCCATCTGGTCTGATCACATACAAAATATTTTAGAACAACAAATTCTGGCCCCCTTTGGCGCGTTGAATCCGATCATTGTTAAGTCCTGGGATTTTTTAGGAGTGCCGGAATCAGAAATTGCCGACTGGGTCGAAGAAACAATTCCGAACTGTCCTTTTGAAAAAGCGTATCGCGTGCACTTGCCATTTGTGGAATTTAAATTCACCTATCGGCAATCAGAGCAAAAACTAGCACAACCTTGGTTAGATAAAATTCAAGCCAAGTGGGATCAAGTCCTTCTTGAAAAAAACAAATCCATATTAATCCATCAGGGGAAAGCTCAATGGGTCAGTGAGTGGATTTTAAAATACAAACCCAATATTCATTTTATTTTCCAGTGCCAGAATAGCTATTTACCTAATTTAGTTCTACCTATTATTTCAAACATACAGAAGACCACCCAATTGCAGTGGCAGATGAGTGGGCTGAACTTCGAGCCTGATTATCAAGATCCCCAGATACAAATGCCGTTATTAAAACCCGGTACCGTTATTTTTTCATTATTTATAAATACCTCTGCTGATTACAAACACACGGCTGAATTAAAAATAATTGATACCCGCATGGACGTTCCTAAGATTCAACATCATCATTTAACAGCGCCATTTTCAGGTCTAAAAATGCAAGAACGAGCTTTTGGCTTTTTTACCGAAATGGCTTTCTACGTTGCTTTATAGTGTCGACGAAACTCTAAAAAAGAAATATTCTTAAAAACAGGAGCCTGAATCAGTCGTAACAATTCATAATCTAAGACAGCCTGAAAATCCGTTTTATCAGCCACCTTGTGCCCCACTTCTTTGGCTTCAATTAAAAGCTCACTATTTGCTAAGTCTTCGCAAAGATTAACCACGAAAGATTCTTCTTTCAAATAGTTAAAAAAACTAAGATTATCGAGCAGATTTTTATTTGTAGCTGATGACAAGGTATTTAATATCAAAGATCCTTCGGCAGAAAAATGCGCAAGATCATTGTCTTTTAATGCATGCATTTGCACGGAAAAAAATTTAGCTTTTAATTTTTCAAATGTTTTTTGCGCAATTTCCGGTGGAACACCCACAACACTGATATCAGAAAAGCCCATCTCCATCAGACCAATCATTCCCAACAAAGCAAAGGGCCCGCCCCCGACAACAAATGCCTTGCTATGAATATTGACTCGACCATGTAGCTGCGAGCACAAAATCGAAATCCCTTTTTGCCAGCGAGCTCGCGGCCACCAACGAATCCCCGCCGAGGCACTATCATACACCCACGCATCAAAGGCCAGCGCTTGCATTGTCGCTTGTGGAAATTGACTTGGCAGTGGCAAAGCCAATTTCCCGGTGACAAAGTCAAATAGGTTTTCTGACCACAAAATAACAGCCACTGAATCCGCATGAGTCCCTTTCAGTAGATCGATCACTTTGGATTTATCTATTAGCTCCCACTGTATATCTAGATTCCAAACTTGATTCCAAATCTGAGTTTGATCGATATAAAAATCATCTGCGACAAGTATTTTCATATCTGGGTTTTTCCCACTAATTGCGGATGACGACAGTGTTCCACATCCAGATGAATTTGTTTTTTTAATTCCTCTAATGACGAAAATTTTTTTTCAGGACGAATATAATCCAAAAACTTCACTTGAATTTCTTGGCCATAAATATCTTCATCGAAATCTAAAATATGAGTTTCCACCTTTAGTCGGCCATCGTTTTCAAAACTTTTATTAATCCCCACATTCGTAGCTGATAAAAACTCGCGACGACCAATGATCGTGCGTGTTCTGTAGACCCCATGCAAAGGCGAAAAATCCACGCTGCATTGTAAATTGGCTGTCGGAAAATTTAATAACCGACCTCGCTTATCGCCTTCGACAACGATACCTCGCAAATAAAAACTGCGCCCCAACAATTCATTCGCTAAATGTATGTCACCTTCTTGCAAACACTTACGAATCCATGTGGAGGATATAATTTCAGATCCCCTTTTCAGTGCGGGATATATTTTAAAATCAATTTGATTCTGCAATGAAGTCTGTTGCAAATACTCAAGACTGCCCTGACGATTTTTACCAAAATGAAAATCATGTCCGACACGAATGGCTTCGATATTTAAATGTTTTAGTAAATAAGATTCGAAAAATTCTGAATGGCTTTTCGCTGCCAATTGCGGCGTGAACTCTTCGATCAACATGTACTGAATTCCCATTTTAGCAAACTGCTCTTCTTGGTCTTTCCAATCAAACATGCGAATGGATTTTTTGGCGTATAAAACCTCTAAAGGATGAGGTTGAAAACTGATCACGACACAGGGTCCACCTTTGGCCGACATCACTTGCTGTAATTCTTTCAATAAACCTTGATGCCCCAGATGTAGCCCATCGAAATTTCCGATTGTTAATCCCACCCGAGTGGATCCTAATTGATCTGAAAGCGAATTCAACGAATGATAGATTTTCATAACCTTCCAACAACGCCTAAGTATTTAAAAAGTCTTGAATTTAGATTCTAGTTTGATATGGTGCCCAAGTCTATGAAAAATCTAAAGATTATCCACAATCTGCACCGCAATTTACGGGTGGTCGCAAGACGATCTTTTAAAGGCCTTTGGATGCGAGCCTTGTTTTGCTGGATGGTCGGTTTATTGACATTAACCAATGACGAAATCAGTTCTTATGATTGGCGTTTTCAAATTCGCGGTCCGCAGGTTGTTGATCCCAATATTGTTTTTTTAAATATTCGCCCCCAAAGTTTAGCCACATATATTCGCAGTTCACAATATGGATTTTTTAATGCCAAAGAGTTTCCCGATTACACCGATAGTTTTTATTATGATCCGTTGATATTACGAAAAATATTTGCAGAAGTACTTAAGCAAAATCCAAAAAAGATTGGCGTCTTGCTTAGCTTTAATGAAAATTTAAATAGCTCTGAGTTAATGGCCAGCGATAAAAAGTTATTTCAGGATCCTAAAATCGTTTGGGCCTACGATTCCATGCGCATCGAAGGCATTCATCGTCCTTTGTTTTCAGATGATGTTGCTAGCAATGTTGGACATTATTTATTAGCTCGCGATAGCGATGGCATCATCCGTCGTGTCCCCTCTGACAACACCAGCCTACCTCACTTTATCGAGGCCTTAACGGAAAGGCATTTTTCTTATCCTGCAGAGCCATTCATTAACTATCGAGGCTACGGAAGCTCTGTAAAAACCGTTTATCCCACTTATAATTTTGAAGATTTGTTACATCAACAAATTAGCGCAACAGCCTTTCAGGGTAAGTGGGTCATCGTTAGCGGCTTGACACAGACCAACTTCTTAACTCCATTAGGCAATATGACTCGCGCAGAAATCACAGCTCAAGCCTTAGATACTCACTTGCATCAGCGTTGGATCAAAAGATCTTCTTTTTGGATCTACGGAGGCTTGCTTTTTATTTTATTAATTTTATCCGTCATCATCATTACACAATACCCACAACGATTGGCTTTTTTTCTGCTGTTATGGTTGGTTGGTTTAAGTTCATCCTTATCCTTATGGATATTTGACAGTTTTTATTATTGGACTCCGATATTTGCACCTTTAGTGCAAGTCGTAACCACTTGGATTATATTCGTAGGTTACATGGCGAATCGACTTGAAAAGCAACACTATGAATTACAAAAAGAAAAAGAATATTTAAAGGAACTGGAGCAATTAAAAAATAATTTTGTGTCCTTGATCAGTCATGATTTAAAAACTCCCATTGCGAAAATTCAATCTATACTGAATCGCTTAAAACACAAAGCTGAATCCGAAGAGTTGCGTACAGAGATTCACAACTTGCAAGCCTATAGTGAAGAACTAAATAAATACATTCGATCCATCATTCAATTACTGCAGGTGGAATCCAGAGATTTCCAACTGCATAAAGAAATCATTGATGTGAATGATATCATCAAGGAAGTAACCAAAAATCTGTCCCCCTTAGCGCAAGAAAAAAAAATCAATTTTGTTGAAGATCTAGAACCCTTATTTTCAATGGAGGTTGATAAAACTTTGATTCGCGAGGTTTTATTGAATTTATTGGAAAATGCGATAAAGTACTCTTTTGAAAACACGGTCATCACCATTCGCTCGAAAGAAGTGGAAAATAAAGTCTGGATTGAAATTATAGATCAAGGTGAGGGTATTGGCGCAGACGAAGTTAAAAATGTCTTTGGTAAGTTCGTGCGCGGAAAAACTCAGGACTTAAAAACCAAAGGCACTGGATTGGGATTATACTTAGTGAAATATTTTATAGAACTGCATGGTGGCGAGGTTTTCCTAGAAAGCCAATTAGGCAAAGGCACAAAGGTTTATTTTTCATTACCGGTAGAGGGGGATATTTAAATGAAATCACTGAATGTTTTAATTGTCGATGATGAGTTAGAGCTAAGAAAAGGTATCATGTCCGTCATCAGTGAAACCTTTCATGATTTTCATTTTGATTTTAGCGAGGCCGTGAATGGTTTAGATGCGGTTCAAAAAATAAAGTCTGGTGATTTTGACTTAGTTTTAATGGATGTGCGCATGCCAGAACTAGATGGCCTGCAGGCCCTATCACAGATTAAAGAGCACGATCCAAGCACGTTTGTAGTGATTATGACAGCTCACAGTAACTTGCAAGATGCAATCATTGCGATCCGCGAAGGCGCCTATGACTATATCGAAAAACCTGTGCAACCTGATAAACTAACTGCATTACTGAAAAAAGCCCTTAGCGCCAGAGAACTAGTCAGTGATTTAGCATTATCCAATCCCATCTTTGATGACGATGTGGATAGTGAATTTGTCGGCTCCAGTGCAAAAATGCGCGAAGTGTTTTCGTTGATTTATAAATTAGGTAAAGTCGATACTACAGTGTTAATTCGTGGTGAAAATGGCACTGGAAAAGAGTTAGTGGCTAAAGCCATTCATTACAACTCGCCCAGAAAAAATGGTGAATTTGTGGCGATCAACTGTGGCGCCATACCAGAAAATTTAATGGAAAGCGAGTTGTTCGGTCACGAAAAAGGGGCCTTCACAGGAGCTTTTGAACGCAAAATTGGTAAATTCCAATTGGCCAATAACGGCACTTTATTTTTAGATGAAATTGGCGAGTTAAAACCCGACCTGCAAGTCAAATTACTTCGAGTGATTCAGGAAAAAAAATTCACTCCTGTGGGTAGCAATCGCGAAGTAAAAACCAATGCTCGTATCATTGCAGCAACGAATCGCAATTTAGAAAAAATGATTGCTGATAGCGATTTCCGTGAAGATTTATTTTATCGCCTAAGTGTAATGCCGATTTTTTTGCCGCCCTTACGCGAGCGACCAGATGATATTCCAGCCTTGGTACAGCATTTTATCAAGTCCTTTGCAAAAACGATGGACAGTCCTATTCAAGGAATAACTCCCGATGCACTTGAGTTATTAAAATCATATCGCTGGCCAGGTAACATACGCGAACTAGAAAATTGCATCGAGCGCGCTTTTATTGTTGAGTCCACACCATTGATTGAAATTGAAAGCCTTCCCGAATCCATTCGACAATCTGTTCAAATCAACAAATCAGCTATGAACACGACTCAGTCACAAACACAATCAAGTTCTGTTCATGCATCTTCAACAACGACGGCTACACTTGATTATGAAGCTTACAAAGAACAAGCCGAGAAAGATTTCGTCGTGCAGGCTCTTCGCGCCAACAAGGGCAAGATCAATCAAACCGTAGCTCAAGCCGGTATTCCTAAAAATACATTGCTTCGAAAAATTAAAAAATACCAAATCAATGTTGATGACTTTAAAGATTGATCCTTATTTTGCAGATACTGCCATTTTTTCCCAGGAAAAAATGGCCAGTTCTTCGAAATTCTAATTGTTAGGCCCCACTAGCTGTAACTTTTTGACCTGAACATTTTCTGGTTGGCCAGATTGAGGATTTGCAACTTGAGGATTCGTAGCTTGATCTGCAACGCCAGACTTTGATTCTGAAGCTTGCTTGCTAATTCCATTTTTTTCTTCAATGCTGACCGATGAAGACCACTCGCCCTTCGGATTAAAATTAGCTTTGGGAACGATCACAAAAAAATGAATAATTTTTTCTTGGCTAGCTCCAACCTCAACTAAAGGATTTTGCAAAGTCATCTTTGCACCCGCTTGTATAAAATCCACGGACGGTTTGATTTCATAATTCTGAATTTTATCTGTCTGATTGTGAATATGCAGCTTAAAGTGATTAATCACCATATCGGTTTCAGACTGTGTGATCGGATGCTGGCCCTTCACCACCTGATAAGGAGTGTCTTTAGCTCTAAGTAACGTCACCATAAAGCTAGAGCGACTAAAAAAGTTAAATAAAATACCAGAAACCCCAATCAATAAAATAAAGGAATAAATCAATACACGAGGTCGAAATATTTTTAATCCACGATTTTTCACTGAAGCATAGCGAATTAACTTTTTTGGCTTTTTCACTTTTTCCATAATTTCGTCACAGGCATCAATGCACGCCGTACAGCCGATGCATTCCAACTGCACGCCATTGCGAATATCGATTCCCGTTGGACATACTTGCACGCAACGATTACAGGCCACACAATCCCCCGTTTTCGCAGGTGAACTTCCTGAAGACACCGTCGTCGTGTTTGCGCCACTTATTTCTGTATTAGCTGCTACGACAGAACCTCGGCGTGGCTCTCCACGTTCTGCATCGTACAAGACTGTATACGAATGATGATCCATCAACACTGATTGAAATTTTCCGTAAGGACAGACAATGATACAAAACTGTTCCCGAAACCATCCAAAATCAAAAAGCAAAATTCCAGTCATTACACTGACAAATAAAAAATAGCTCCAATTTTCCTGTGGGCCACCGTGAATCATATCCACTAATTGCTCGGCCCCGGTAAAGTAAGCAATAAAACTATGAGAAATAAGCGAACTAACTATTAAAAACAAAAACCACTTCACCCCCACCTTAGCGAACTTTGCAAAACTCATCGGTGCTTGTAATAATTTTCGACGTTCAATGTATTTGCCCTCGACCCAAACTTCAATTTGTCGATAAATAGCATCGATGAATACCGTTTGAGGACACGCCCATCCACACCAGATCCGTCCCCAAACCGCCGTAGCTAACGCTAAGGAAATCGTAGCCGTTAACAAAATAAAAAATATCAGTGGCCCATCATGGGCATAAAACATTCGTCCAAAAATCGCAAACTTTCGATTCGGAATATCTAGCCATAACGTTTGCACACCATTCATTTTCGACCAAGGCAAAATTAAAAACAATACAATCAACAACCATTGCGATATCGTTCGCCACTTTCGAAAAAAACCTTTCACTTCTGCTGGAATAATAAATATACGGTGACCTTTTTTATCTAGCGATGTTAATCCTTCTTGTTTCTCCATACTTATTTCCTTGCGAATCGAATTGAATATTAAATTTTTCTTAGTTTAACATTTGAATAAAAAAAAAGGGAGATATTTACATCTCCCTTTTCATTATTATAACTATCCCACTAAATAACTTGGCATTATTTAACTTCTTCGCCTTGAGGCGCTTTTGCTCCTGGAGGATTTGTTCCCTTTAACGAATAAACAAATGCCGCCGCGGCCACTTGCTCTTCTGCTTTTAATGTCGCTTCCCAAGCTGGCATCCCTTTGTCTAGAACTCCAGTCTTGATAAGATTTAAAATATCAGCCGGAGTGCCCTTGCCGTGCAACCAAAAATTATCCGCCAAATTTGGCCCCACTAAACCTTGTCCCGCATCTCCGTGGCAAGCTAAGCAGTTCTTCACATAAACATCTTTTCCAGCGGCGATTACAGTCGCGTCAGCAAATTTGGCTTGCAAATCTGTATCGTTGACTTCAGGTCCTTTGTTTTGTTCCTGAACCACTTTCACATTTTGCATTTCATCCGCAAATTCTTGCGCTAAATTTTTTCCACTACCAAGTTGATAGTAAACATAATAACCAAACGCAAAAATGATCGTCATATAAAACGTCGCCAACCACCAATTTGGCAAAGGATTATCATACTCCTTAATACCGTCATAATCATGATTTAAAACCTTATCCATTTCTTTATTACTCATATTATCCCTCATCCTTTAAAGGTAAATTTTCCATCTGATGGTAGATTTCAGAGCTACCCTTACGGTAGCTCCATAATACAAATCCGATAAAGCAGATAAAAAATATAATCAAACCTAGTCCCACTAAGTGAGTGTCAGTAAAATATTTTAGACCCTCTTGTTTCATATTATTGATGTGCTTTCTTGCCTAAACTTTGTAAGTAAGCAATCAAAGCCACAATTTCTTTTTTCTCAAGACCTTGTGGAGCCCCTTGCTCTACCAATCCTTGCGCCACCTGCGCCGCTTGCTTTTCAGCAACAATGTCAGCGTTAGCAACTGTTTCATCGTCGTACGGAACACCAATCATTTTCATCACTGATAATTTTTTTCTAAGCGATAAATAATCGACGTTCTTTTCCACTAACCACGGGTAGGATGGCATAACAGAATTAGGCGACATCAATCGAGGATCCACCATATGGCGATAATGCCAAAGATCTGGATATTTCCCACCCACTCGTGCCAAGTCAGGTCCAGTACGCTTTGATCCCCATTGGAATGGATGATCATACATGCTTTCAGCCACTGTCGAAGGTTCACCATAACGTAAAACCTCAGCCGCCATAGGACGAATCATTTGCGAGTGACAAACATAACAGCCCTCTTTGATATAAATATCACGACCCATTAACTCAAGTGGAGTGTATGGATCTACTTTGGTTGTTTGCGGTACATACTTATGTAACGACAATGTTGGATAAATTTCGATGATTGAACCAACCAAAATCGCCAACAAAGATAATACTGTAAAGACAGTCGCCATTCCTTCTAATTTACGATGGCCACCTTCTGCATGATCATCGCTGTTTGTGACTTTCATTTGATTTACAGCTTTAACTAATACTTCGGATTGATCCGCAGGAGCCGATTGAATGGTTTTATAGATATTATAAGCCATAATCAAAAAACCGGCGATAAACAAAAATCCACCTAAAAATCGCACCCAATATAATGGAACTATACGAGTCACGGTTTCCACAAAATCTGGATATACTAATTTCCCAGAGGCATCAACAGCTCGCAACATCAACCCTTGAGTGATGCCCGCCGCCCACATGGAAATATAATATAAAAGTATACCCGTCGTTCCCAACCAAAAATGAGTCGTCGCTAACTTCGCACTATACAAAGTTGTTTTCCATAATCTTGGGATCAAGTAATAAGCCATACCAAATGCCAAGAATCCATTCCACCCCAAAGCTCCACCATGCACATGTCCAATAATCCAATCAGTGTAGTGAGCCAGACCACTCACAGATTTAATCGACAACAATGGTCCTTCGAAGGTGGTCATTCCATAAAATGTAATCGCTGTAACTAGAAACTTGATAATCGGATCTGTTCTTAATAAATCCCAGGCTCCGCGAAGTGTTAGTAAGCCATTGATCATTCCACCCCAACTAGGCGCCCACAACATCACACTGAAAATCATACCCAATGTTTGTGCCCATTCAGGTAGCGCCGTATACAACAAGTGATGTGGACCAGCCCAGATATATAAAAATACCAATGCCCAAAAGTGAATGATCGATAATCGATATGAATACACCGGACGATTCGCGGCCTTTGGCATATAATAATACATTAAACCCAAGAAAGGTGTTGTTAAAAAGAAGGCCACTGCATTATGACCGTACCACCACTGTACCATTGCATCTTGAATACCCGCATAGATTGGATAGCTTTTCAGAAAACTGACAGGGATTTCAATACTGTTCACAATGTGCAAAACCGCTACCGTGATAATTGTCGCTATATAAAACCAAATCGCCACGTACATGTGTTTTTCACGACGCTTAAATAAGGTTCCAAAAAAGTTCACAGCAAAAATAACCCAAACCACAGTTATCGCAATATCAATCGGCCATTCTAATTCAGCATATTCTTTACCCTGTGAGTATCCCAGCGGTAATGTGATCGCTGCCGTAACAATTATTAACTGCCAACCCCAGAAATGTAACTTACTTAACAGGTCACTGAACATTCTGGTCTTTAACAAACGCTGCGAGGAATGATAGATTCCCGCAAAGATCGCATTCCCTGCAAACGCAAATATAGCAGCATTCGTATGTAAAGGACGTAATCGTCCAAAAGTGATCCACTCTAGACCCATATTGGCTGGCCACCACGCCAACTGCAAAGCGGCGATAAGGCCAACTAGAAAGGCCACGCCTCCCCAAATCAAAGTGGCTAAGATGAAGTGTTTGACGATCTTGTCATCAAACTTAAATTCTTCAACGTTGCTATGATTCATGTCTTCTCCTGTTCTTTTGCTGTTTTTCTTTTGCTGTTTTGTTGTTTTATGTTTTTTAATCTTGTTTCTTTGCTATTATTTTTCTTTTCGCCCACTGGACATTGTCTCGTTTTCATTCAGCATACGATGGGCCGGAGTTTCTACATCATCAAATTGGCCAGACCTTGCGGCCCACACAAAAGCTCCAACGAAGGCGCCTGCAAATATTAAAGCAATCGGGATCATCATAATTAAAATACTCAATCACGCCCCCCGAACCAACTCGATAGTAAAATAAATCCAGAACTAATTGGCATCAATACAGCTGCGACAAATGGATTCACAAAACCCATTAACGCTAATGTTCCACCGATTAAATTATAAATTAAAGAGATCGTTAAATTTCTGCGTATCAAACGATGAGCTTGTTGAGATATTTGATAAAGCTGAATCAAAGCTCCAACTCCACTTTGAGTCATGAACACCGATGCATTTTCTAAGGCTAGTTCAACTCCACCGACTACGGCAACACCCACATGTGCTTGTCGCAAAGCCAAGGCATCATTCACGCCATCACCCACCATCATTGCTGGCGCTTTGGATTGAACCATCACAGATTTTTGCTCCACGTTCATCTCACCAAAAACATGACTAGCATCTAAACCCAACTCGTCTCCTAATGAGCGCACTAATCGATTCTCATCCCCAGAAACTAAATACACATTCTTACCCATTTTTTGAAAAGCCTGCACCGTGGCTTTTGCACTAGGATCTAAAGGTAATTCTAATTGTAGTGCCGCTTGCAGTGCCCAGGCTTCTGAGTCTGAATTCCATAAATACAAACCCACCATCTTATGTCTGGATTCATTGAATCCAGATGAGTTTTGTGCGCCTATCACTTGATTGACGACAGCTATTTCATTGGACGCCAACGCTTGCACGCCATATTTTTGAAATCCTTGCTGGGAACTGAAAGTAGCAAAAACACCCACACCATTCTTCTCATAATGATCAGTTAAGGGTAATTCTTGCTCTTCGAATTCAGAGTTACAGCTACTATCAACGGAAGTTGCCATAGTGGTCACAGACAACGACTGGCCGTCTGCACTTATGTTTGTATTGTTATTGGCGTTCGCACTAGAGGCAGCTGAATCCGTAAAATATTTTCGAATTGCAAATGCGATTGGGTGATACGATATTTTTTCCAAGGCCAAAAACAACTGTTTTTGCAGTTGGGATAAATTCGCATTTTTATCTTGTAAATTAATCGTTCTGACCACTTGCAATGAGCCCTCGGTCAAAGTTCCTGTTTTATCGAAAAATACATTTTCCACTTGCAGTATTTTTTCAAATACATCGCCAGATTTTAAAATCAAACCTAAGCGAATGGCTTTCTTTAAACTAAACGCCAATGCCAATGGAGTTCCAAAGGCCATGGCACAGGGGCAGGCCAAAATCAACAAAGCCAAACTGCGCTCCACTGCCGCAACAGGATTGATCGACCAGTAGCCGATCAAAAAAACAAAGGCCAACGAAAAAACAATCCATAATAACCACTGTGACGCTCGATCAGAAACATCTTGCACTTTGACTCTGGTTAAACTGGATCTTTTAAGGCCCTCTAATAAGCGACCAAACTGCGTCCCTAATCCAGTAGCCTCTACCCGCAACACGACATCATTTTCTAAAACTTGTGTACCTGCTTTGACCTTCATGCCTTTTTGAAAAACCTGTGGTTTTGATTCACCTGTCAAATATGCTAAAGATAGAACTCCAAAATCTGAAACCACCCAACCATCTACTGGTATCACTTCATTTTTTAAAACTAAAATCTGATCCCCTGCGGATAGATCCTGACTTAGACTCCAGCTCCAGTCAGTAGCTTCAGTGGCAAATATTTTTCTAGCTTTATTCATTTCGAAGGCGCCGAAGTGACTAACAGGCACTAAAAACTTTTTCTGCAAACGTTTTTGTACATATCTAGAAACTAAAATCAAAAATAAAAAACCGCTCAGAGAATCAAAATAAATAGATCCCTGACCACGCACTAAATTGATAAATGAAAATACAAAACCCGCAACAGAGGCCACAGCCATCGGCCCATCAATCGACATTTCTTTTTGACGAATGGATCTCCAAAATCCTTGATAAAACGGTAAGGCTCCGTAAAATAAAACCGGTAAATATAAAACAAAACAAATCCAATTAAAAATATCAGCCGCAACACCGGATAAACCAAAATAAATGGCGAAAGCAAACGTCATAATGTTACCTGCACACGCCGCCATCACCGCCAAACGGATGATATCTGCACGATCTTCCTTAATAGCTTCATCTTGACTGCCTAAGTGTGGCTCTAACGGAATCGGATCATATCCCAGTTCTTTGATTTTTTTTGCAACTTCTGCAAAAGAATTTTGTGTTCCAGATGCCCCTCCGATCAAAGTCACTTCGACCAAAGACTCTCCTAAGAAGACTTGCACACGAGCGCCCAAGGTATCCAACATCGCAATGTCTTCCACTTTTTTAACACACTTGGCACACTTCATACCGCGCACATAAAAGCGCATTTTGGAAGGAGTTCTAGCATCCGTATACACCTGACGAAAGGACGGCAAATCCAAAAAAGAAAAATCAACCGAACTGGCAGGACTAGAAATCGTTTTCATAATGGCTTAATTGTTAATTTTTTTATTTCGAATGACAAGGTGGAAATAAGTTTTCGTAATTCAATTGGAAACATTTTTTAATGTCTTCAAATTTGAGTTTCAAAATAGAAATTCCATGAATACTGAAAAAATCATCGTGAGATTTTTTGTCTCACAAGTTTTTCCATCTCATGGTTAAAGGCTGATATCGAGTATTTTTCTTGAGCTAATTTCTGTGCCTTTGCACGAAATTGCTCATTCGTTCCGCTAGACTTCAACACTTGTCGCATCGCTTGCGCCAAGGCAGACGATGATTGTGGCTCGACTAAAATGCCAGAATTTCCATATTCAAGAATCTCCATCGGCCCGCCAGCTAGGGTGGAAATACAGATACAACCATATAGGTTATCGCCTCTAGCCCATCCAACCATGAATGTTTTTCATTTTAGACAAATGTTTAACTAACCAAATCTACTAGATAAAAGCACGCAACAGACAAAAATTGTCCCTGTCAGAATCATTGCATCTGTTCTTTCAAAAAATATCCATTAAACTAGCCACCTTCGATAACTAAGTCAAATTTGTTGATTAAAAACCGTTACAGAAACTAACAATATAACTAACAAGGAGAATATACATGAAACCCACACAATTATTAGCTACCAGCCTAGTTCTAGCATTAGCATTTACCACACACGCTACAGAAGTACAAAAAACACAGGAAGTTATATATTGTCCAATTGGAATCCTACAGGCTACCACTAAAACTGATTCAGAAAAAGACGCTGCTGTCGGAGGCTTGATGATACTTAAAAAAGTGAAATCTGAAGATGAGTCATCACAACGCGAATATTTCTCTGGGGAAATTAAAATCAAATCCGCAGCCGGAGAAGAAATTCTTGTCAACGTTGATCTACAGCCCAATTTCTATTCTGATGACACACAAATTCCAAATATTTATCAAGCTTATGTGGCTACAAATACCGTAACTGACAAGGGCGATGTTCGTCAGAACATGTTTTCTTTTTTGATACTTCAAGACGGAGTTTCAAAGGGTTCTGGTTGGAGTATGGGACCAGCAGGAGCTAAACAATATAAATTTATGGCTTCAAATTCACTTTCTGAAAATCCACTTGTTGGCAGCGTATTTTCTACCCAGTGGAAGACCTTAAACACAAAGTATGGATTAAAAACTAGCCGCATTGATGCCTCATCTTATGAATTACAAGAAGCCGCAGCCAAAGCCGTAAAAGCAAAGGCTATAAAGCCTGGATCTGCAGTTGCAACTGTTATGACTTTTGGGTGTTGGGGTGGCGAAATCCCAGCAACTGATGATAATAAATAATTTTAAAATAAATAAAACGGAGTTGGACATCACCAACTTCGTTTTCTTAAATTTTATATTTAATGGCTTATTCATCCATTTTGGATTTTAAAGTTCGTAGAAAAATTTCAAATTTGTTTTCCATTTTTTCTTCGCGAGACCACTCTTTTACTTCATTTATTTTTATAGATTGCTTAATTGCCACCAAGACTGCCTGATCTAGACATTGTCGGTCATTATTAAAATAAAACCAGGCCAAACGATCCATCACAGACTGTGTAGGAGATAACAAAGTCACATAAATTTTGCCAACTTTGACTTTTCCTTCTGGTTTTATTGGAACTCTGTCTCCAATACCAATCGGTCCAGACGGAAACTCTACGCTCAGTTCAGTCAATGGGTGAAAAAAGTTTTTTCCTTCTCGTTCAAAACCTAATTCCTCCATAACTTTTGTTATTTTTTTATGATCAGAAAGTGAAATAAAATCTAAGTCTTTTGATTCATATTCATTTTCAGTGTAAATAGAAACAACTGCGCCCCCCACTAGAACAGCTTGAATACCACTTTTTTCTAACGCCTGAGTAATAATCGCTGCCAATTCAAGACGGGTTGATTTTGCGGTTATCTTCACAAAGGTTTTCCTGTCTTACGCGGGCGAGTTCGCTGCCTGAAATACTTTTTCTTTTCTTTATCAGACATTAACAACAAAATCTCTTCTAGTAATTGCATCAGTGGTCTCTTGATTGCCAAACGAGGATTAACCATAAACGTTTTTGTACGCCCGACCTGCTTAGTAACAAGAATTCCTTCCTTTTCTAGCCTGATCAGCTGCTGGTAAACCTGAGATGTGCTTAATTCAAAGGTTGTAGCGATTGCCCGGGTGTGACCTTCTCCATAATTAGCAATGTATAAAAGAACTTTTTCTGCTGTTGAGTTACCGAATAGCGCTGAAAACATCAACTCCTCCTACGTTCTAAAATACAGAACATATGTTCTTATTTCAAGAACATATGTTCTGTAAACCTGAACGTAAGTCGTGGAGCCTTATTTTCCATTTTTCGAGGAGTGCAGAGGGTTCGCCCTCCACTAATCCTGCTTTACTAACTATTTGTGAGATAAAATTTTTGACCGCTGGCTGCTAATTGTTTTAGTGGAGCACTTGGAGTTAAACGCTTAGCCCCCTTGGCCGCGTACTTATCCAATTGAGTCACTATATAACTAGATCCCACAGCATCCGCGTGCTTTAACAAACCACCACGGAATGGCGGAAAACCAGTTCCCATAATCATCGCTAAATCCACCTCTGCAGGTAACTCCACGATTTTGTCTTCGATCAAAGCCCGTGCACATTCATTCACCATCGCGAAAATTCCACGTTCGATACACTCTTGTGTCGTTAATGGATTGGTCGGTTGTGGTACACCAAGCTCTGCGTAAATGGCTTCATCAACTTCTAAACGTTTTCCAGAAGCATCGTACTTGTAAAAACCCTTGCCGTTCTTTTTACCCATACGACCCGATTTTTCTAATTTTTCCATATTGGCCGCAATTTCAATGCGCTCACCAAAAGCTTTTTTGAAAATCTTTAGCACCTTGATACAAACATCAAGACCCACTTCGTCCATCAAAGCAAATGGCCCCATTGGCATACCGAATTCTTTGACGTAAGCACGATCCACAACTTCGATGCTCATTCCCTCTTGCATTAAAAAGGCTGCTTCTGCCATGTACGGCAACAACAAACGATTCACTAAAAATCCAGGACCATCCTTCACCACGACTGGCATTTTACCTAATTTTTTCGATAATTCGAAAATCGTCGCAATCGTTTTATCACTGGTTTTTTCTCCACGAATCACTTCGATCAAAGGCATTTTGTGAACCGGATTAAAAAAGTGCATTCCAGCAAAAAACTCGGGACGAGGATGCCCCTTTGCCATTTCCGTCACACTTAAAGAAGACGTATTCGTCGCAATGATCGCGTCTTCACGCATATTCTTCGCCGTTTCACCAATCACTTTTTGCTTGATTCCCATGTCTTCAACGATCGCTTCCACACACACATCCACAGTTCCAAAACCACTGTAATCTGTCGTGCCTGAAATCAAATCCATCTTTTGTTGAAACTCATATTTGGTGATTGATTTACGCTTCACCAATTTGGCCCATAAATCGCGAGCATGCTTTAATCCCTTGCCGATCGCATCGTAATTGATGTCTTTCAATCGAACCTCAATGCCCTTATCAGCGCCCAAGTAAGCAATACCGCCACCCATCGTTCCGGCACCAAGTACGGAAATCTTTTTCACATCCATTGGCTTCACTTCCACACCCACAACACCCGTTTGTTTTTTAACCATCTCGGTCAAATCAAACACATGCAATAAACTTTTCGAAACCGAAGTGATCGCCATTTCACAAAATGCTGCGCGCTCTGTTGCCATAGCTGCAGTTCGATCCGTCGACAAATAAGTTTTCTTGATCACATCGATCGCAGCTAATGGCGCTGGATAATGTCCATGAGTCATTTTTAAAACTGTTTTTTTCGATTGCGAGAAAACAACCCCTCGACCTAAAAAGCTTTCCATAAATTTAGAAGCCATATCCTTAGGTTGAAAAGTTTTACGACGCTTTTTCGCACCATCTTTGATTTTAGCTGCTGCCATGCGAACCGCTTGCTCTATCAAAATTCCTGGATGCACCGCTAAATCCACAAGACCCATTTTTTCAGCCTTCACGGCCGCGACTAATTTTCCATTTAAAATGATATCCATCGCATTCGCTAAACCCACCACGCGAGGTAACCGAATACAACCACCAAAACCAGGAATAATTCCCAATTTGGTTTCTGGTAAACCAATGCGAGTCGAAGATTCATCAGAAGCGATTCGGTAATCACACGCCAACACAAACTCACAACCACCACCGGCACAGGCACCACTGATCGCTGCGATCGTCAGCTGAGGCAAATCCTCAAGATCATTAATAATCGACTGACCCGCACCAACGGCTTTATCAAATTCGTCTTTCGTCTTCATCACCTTGATTTCATCAATGTCAGCACCGGCAATAAAAATTTTATTTTTATTCGATTTAAAAATAACCGCCTTATAAGAAGAGGTTTTTAATTCATCGATAACTTCCTTCAAACGTGCCATCATCGCTGTATTAAATTTATTAACTTTTTCGCCCACCATATCCAATTCCACAATGGCAATGGCTTTTTCGGGCAATCCTTGCAACAACAAACCTAAGGTCGATTTTGCATCCACACCTTGAGCATTATAAGGAACAATTTTAATACTATCTTTGAAATTCAAATTATTGGAATTCATATTACGCCTCCGCTTCGATGATCATGGAACCGCCCTGACCACCACCAATACATAATGTTGCTAAGCCAAATTGAACCTGACGACGTTTCATTTCTTTGGCCAATGTTAATACGATTCTTGTTCCTGTCGCTCCCACGGGATGACCCAAGGCAATCGCTCCACCGTTCACATTTAAAATTTCGTCGCTAATAGTTCCTAATTTTTGCGACAAACCTAATTTGTTTTTCGCAAACTCATCCGAATCAAATGCGCGCTGGCAAGATAATACTTGCGCTGAAAAAGCTTCATTCAATTCCACCAAGCCAATATCTTTCATAGTCAATCCCGCACGCTTTAACGCCACCGGAGTTGAATACACAGGACCCAATCCCATACGCTCTGGCTCCAATCCCGCAAAACCATAACTACGGATTTTTGCCAATGGTTTGTAACCTAATGATAAAGCCTTTTCGCGACTCATCAATAAAATCATCGCAGCACCATCCGTTAGTGGACACGCATTCCCCGGCGTAATCGTTCCCGTTTTTTTATCAAAAAATGGTTTTAATTTACCTAGCGCTTCCATGTTTTGTCCATCACGAGGACCAAAATCTTCCGTCAATGTTTCTTTGTAATCAGGTCCAATCATGAATGGAGTTAATTCTTCCCTCATACGGCCTTCTTTGGTCGCCTTGACCGCTAACAAATGCGATCGCACCGCAAAAGCGTCTTGCATCTCGCGAGTCAACCCCCACTCTTTCGCCAAGATCTCTGCCGTTTGCCCCATGTTGATCCCCTTGAATGGATCCGTTAAGCCTAACATCACAGATATCACTGGAAAGTATTCATCCTTCATATTGCCAGACAACAAAGCTTTGATTTGTTTTAAATCTGCTTTTAATAAGGCCCACAATAATGGCAAGGCTTGACTGGGTCCTTTAGCCGCAAATAATTTTCCAAAAATATCTTGGAATTTTTGCGGCAACAACACCGGCATTTGTGACATATTTTCAGTTCCACCTGCTAAGATTACATCCATGGTGCCTGAACGAATTTTTTCGTAACCATTCGAAAGACTTTCCAATGCGGAAGCACAGTTACGATGAACTGTGTATGCACTGGTTTTTTGCGGAATGCCGGCGTTCAATGCCACCACTCTAGAAATATTCACCGCATCGGCTGGATTACCGGTGTTACCAATGATCACCTCATCTACTAGGTTCACATCCAAGTTTGTTTTTGCAAGTAACTCTTTCATGGCTACTTTCCCCAACTCTGCCGGGTGCACTTTTGCTAATTTTGTTCCTGATTTGGCAAAAGGAGTACGAACCCCTTCGACAATCACAACGTCTTTCAATGATCCAGACATGCTTACCATCCTTTTTTTATTATTCGAATAAATGAACCTTCACTTTACTGGTAAAGATTCTTGTTTAGCAACAAATGAAATTCAGGTTTTTAGTACTTATCATTTTGCATCAATCTGTAAAAAGATCCCAACAAAAAGTGTGACAAAAAGACTCGAACTCTTGAGAATATTTAAGAGAGAATCAACAAAAGAAAATTTAGACAAGACCGCAGTGAAAAATGAAAAAACAAAAAAGAATATAGAAAAGGATTTAGAAATAACCGAAATATTTACGATACAACTTTTAAATACAGACTGATTCATCTTCAAAAATGAATTGAGCTAAGACTTTAATTTTTTTAAAAAACAAAGTGATCTCAAGCAGAAGGATTAACATGAGTAAAAATAACAATAAAGAAAAAGAAAAAAATAAGGATAAGGAAAAAAAACAAACCCCTGAAAAACAAACCCCAGAGGAATCGCAATCCTTCAACAAAGAAGCTTTGGATTATCACCAATACCCCAAGCCTGGAAAAATTGTCGTTTCTCCAAGCAAAGTATGCAACACCGAAAAAGCACTCAGCCTGGCTTACTCCCCCGGAGTGGCTGTGCCTTGCAAAGTGATCGCAAAAGATCCAGGCACAGTTTATGATTATACTTCGAAGGGAAATTTAGTCGCCGTGATTTCCAACGGTACTGCTGTTTTAGGTTTAGGCAATATTGGCCCCTTAGCTTCGAAGCCCGTGATGGAAGGAAAAGGAATTTTATTTAAGCAATTTGCCGGCATCGATGTTTTTGACATTGAATTAAATGCCAACGATGTCGAAGTTTTTATTGCAGCAGTAAAAACTTTAGAACCCACTTTTGGTGGTATTAACCTAGAGGACATCAAAGCCCCCGAATGTTTTGAAATCGAAGAACGTTTGAAAAAAGAAATGAAGATCCCGGTATTTCATGACGACCAACATGGAACGGCCATCATCAGCGGTGCTGCCTTGATCAACGCTTGTTC
>JBPOJH010000067.1:0-8209 GCA_052033755.1 Bdellovibrionota bacterium
ACTGTCGCTGGTGCATCGTCTTTTTTCTGACCGCAAGCCATTAAGGCCATACCTACTGCTCCGACTAAAAAGATTCTAGCAATCTGCATGCTTGTTTTTTGTTTTGTATTTCCCATATCGTCCATCCTTTTTGTTCTCAATCTTTGAGAGTTTTTCTATTTAAAAAATGAAAGTGATCATTCGTTATGAACATACTAAGGCAAGCCCTGTGCCAGGCCGCTAAAAGCTGTATTTGATGCAAATGGGTTTAAATTGAGGAGTGTGTCTCAAATTGAAACACAGGAACGGCACTGACGATTTAGGACCATTCTGGTTAAACACATATCAAAAACTTTGACACTGGTGGAACTACCAGCTTTGATATTTGCACTATGAAAAATAATAAATGTATCTTTTCCTTATTATTCATTTTTGTCTTTTGTGGATTTTGCACCTTTAGTATCCCAGCCAAGTCCGAAGCCATATTAGGCTTAAATACTTTTTACCTCAGCGAGCAAACGACAGCCGCGGCCACGACCACTGCGACGAAAACAATTTGGGTGTTTGATGCCCTGTTTAGCCCCGCTGGAGCAAAACGATTCTTTATGGGATGGAATATCATGGGTGTATCCACATCCGATGCCGCAACGACGACAACGACATTTACGAGTTCAGATATGGGACCAAAGTTTTTATGGTACTTCACCAAATCGGGAAATTGGAGTCTTGCTCTTTCCTATAACTTGCTTGTAACTGCAAAATATAACGCCGGGACTGATGAAACGTGGACTGGATCAAGCCTATTGGTAGAGCTTGGCTATATGCCAGATATAACTGAAAATTTTTCTGCCGGAGTAAAACTGAACTACTACTCCGGCAGTTACTCGAAACAAATCATCAGCACCACTACGACTGATGTATCCTATAAAAAAACTTTGATCATGCCTTCTGTTGGATTTGTATATCACTTTTAATCCAAACCAAAGGACAGAAGATGCCAAACAAAAATTCAGACATCAATCCTTTGCAGACAAAGAACCAAACACTACAACCCCAGCTAGGACTGACATCCGTCGAAGCCAAAGAACAATTAAAAACATGGGGCCCAAATACAATCGTGCCCTCAAAATGGTGGGACTTTTTAACTAGTATTAAAAAAATTTTATTAGATCCAATGGGTTTGATGTTACTTTGCTTGTCCGGATTATACTTGATGTTGGGTGAAAGAACAGATGCCCTCATTTTGTTTTTAGCCTTTATTCCAATTACTGCTGTTGACGTTATATTAGAGCTTCAATCGAATAAGGCCCTAAGAGCCTTGAAGGCCTCACTGACTCCGTTTGCGAAAGTTTATCGTGATGGCCGCGTGCGAGAAATCTCTATTCATGAACTAGTTCCCAAAGACGTTCTCATTTTCGAAGAAGGACAGACTCTTCCCGCAGATGGTATATTATTAAAATCAACTCATTTAAATATCAATGAATCCTCCTTAACTGGAGAGTCCATTCCAATATTAAAAAATGTTAATGATATATTCTTAAGTGGAACCAGCGTAATTTCAGGACATGGAATAGGAATCATTACAAAAACTGGACGCCATTCGCAAATGGGGCAAATTGCTGGTCTGGTTGAAAACATTTCGGAATCCAAAAGTCCACTACGAAAAACTGTCGATAAATTCGTTCAGTGGGTTGCCATCGCCGCTATATGTATGGCCGTTCTTTTATATATTCTTCAATATTTTCACACTCAAAACTGGATAGCCAGTTTAATTTCAGCATTAACCTTGGGTATGTCCGCCATTCCTGAAGAATTCCCCTTGGTGTTTACATTATATTTAAGCATGGGCGCTTGGCGCTTATCCAAAAAAGGAGTGTTGATTAAATCCCTACCCAGTGTGGAATCACTGGGATCTGTGGATGTGATTTGCACCGACAAGACTGGCACTTTAACTGAAGGATTATTTCAAATGGAAAGGCCTTTCGCTTTTTCGATGTCCTCTAGCTTCAGCCATCATCATGACTCACCGGAGTCGCTAGCAACCACTAAGGATATCAAGACTCAACAAAATACGGAAGACCGAATCAAAACTTATGCATTAGCTGCGTGCGAAACTCCGGCTGTGGATTCAATGGAAGTGGCCATTCATAAATATTACGCTTCCTTATCAGAAACCCCAGCAACAGAATTTTCAGCATCAGAATATTCACCCAGTAGACCAGCACAGATGGTGATTGATTTTCCCTTTGAAAATGAGGGTAAGCACATGACTCATGTGTGGCAATACCCGCAATCGATTTTAGTAGCTATGAAGGGAGCAATCGAAGGAGTCACACAACATTGTCGCTTGACGACTGTGGAACTAGAAAAAATTCAGCAAATCACTAACAATTTATCTTCTCAGGGAAAAAGATTATTGGGTTTAGCAGGAAAGCAAATCGCTTTATCCAAATCAGATTCTAAATCCTTAATTGATGGAACGTCATGGGAAACACAGCCTCGCGAGTTTTTTGAAAAAGATCTCGAATTTTTGGGATTTTTAATTTTTTCGGATCCTATTCGTAGCTCGGTCATCGACGCGATTCAACAATGTCAACATGCTGGAATTCAGATTAAAATGTTAACTGGCGATCATTTATTAACAGCGCACTCGGTTGCTAACCAAATTGGACTGAGTCATGATCATGATTTTTTATTCACTGGACAAGATTTATTAAAAATGACTAACGAACAGAAAGAAAAAGCCTACTTGCAAGGAGCTTTATTTGCGCGTGTTTTGCCAGAACAAAAATATGAAATGGTTAAAACCTTGCAAAAACATCAGCTAGTGGTGGCCATGACTGGTGATGGTATTAACGATGCTCCCGCACTTCGCCAAGCCGACATCGGTATCAGCATGGGGGTTTCTGCTACGGATGTGGCTCGATCAACCGCTAAGATGATTTTAATGAAAAATGATTTTGCAGGTATCATCGCCGCCGTCTTTGAGGGGCGACAAATTTTTGCAAACCTGCAAGATAGTTTTTCGTATCTCATTTCCTTTCATATTCCCGTGATACTGTTAGCGTTGGTGCCACCGTTTTTTAATTGGCCTTCGTTGTTGCAACCGATTCACATTATTTTGCTAGAGTTAATTGTACATCCGATTTCAGCATTTACGTTTGAAAATCGAAAAACAAAAAAATTATCAAAAAATCCCAAAGGCGGCCTACTAAGTCTTTCACAAGTTCTTAGTGCAACCTTGAAGGGGATTGCAATTAGCCTTACGGCGTTAGTTGTTTATTGGTGGAGTTTACAAAGCTTCTCTATTGCTACAGACGCAACCAACACAGACATGCAGGTCAATCTGTCGCGCAGTTTGGCTTTTGCCATTGTTTTATTTGGAAATGCTTTTTATGTTTTGGATATTTGTTACCCTCAACTGCACCGTCGCTTTTATTGGACAATGATGGTGCTATTAGTATCAACTGGTCTGATCTGTCTTTATGAACCATTGGGGCATTTTTTGCACCTACAACAACTATCATGGACGTCCTTATCCTTCTGCTTTGTTGCCGCCGGCGCCAGTGTCTTGCTTGTACCATTACTAATACTGACATCAGGTCGATTTTCTAATAACCTAAGCGGCTATCATAAAAAGTTTCCTTAAAGTCTTCTCCTCGTAAAATATGTTGGCAGTATTTTTCTAATTGTTCTTTGATAAGGGATGGTAATTGCATTCCAACTTCTTCCGATACTGGAAGTTCTACTGTAAATCTTTTGGCACCTTCTAAATAATCTTTATTAATTATTTTTTAAAGGGCGTGGTGATACATTCCCAAAAAGATTTACGCTTACCAAAGATTATTTCGGACTGTTGTTCGTATAGGGCTTTTTGCAAGGCCTTCCAGCCTTCAGGTCCTGAAATGTCTTCTAAAGTATGCTCTTCAAATCTTTTTCCAGTAATAAAATCCTTTAAAACATCATCGCAGGCCAATCGAAATTTGTTAATAGACTCATCGATGTAATCCTCTGCGGTTTGGTCTTTCAAGCTTCGATTAATTACGTATTGGGTAAGACCATTTTTTTCAAAAAAGATATCAATAAAAAAACCATTCCGTTTGTTGTTCAAATGATCCCACATAGATATTTGAAAAAGCAGATTTCCATACGTTTCAGGATTAGGTAGCGGAGTAAAACTTTTTGAAAAACTAAAAAAGATTCTTAAGGATAATTCTGTATTTACAAACTTGATTAGTATAAATTGATCTTTTTTACTGTTTGGATCAGGTAATACAATTTCTTCAGAATAGAATTCATATCCGTATTTATTTAGAATTTGGTTAATTGATTTTTTTATTTTATTTTTTAGTTCGTTCAATTCCGATTCGGTCATCTGAAACCTCCAAAAATTTTCTTTATTTCCATTTCATAAAAATCACTTGGTGTCGTTATATTATCCGGGTTTCCAATATCTAAAAAAGTACGACCATCCCCTAGGCCTTTATCGATCCATTTAGTATCTTCTTTAAATAATTTTGTATCAGGTACAACGGAACTAGGCACTTGACCTCCCGATTTTTTAATTTCATTTTTCCATTCATTAAGGGCGAAATCCGAAATGTGTCCTTCTTCACTTGTAAAGGTCGAAACATCATAACCAAAATTGCGAAGTTCACTTGCTGTTTGACCTATATTATCCATTCCTCGACCAACAAGGGCATAACCATTTCCTGTTCCGACCTTGATTCTTTTCGGATGAAGACGAATAGGCAAATTTTTAAAAGCAGGATATAGTTTCGCATAAACATGAGCAGAACGAGGGTTTTTTAATCCATATCTGGCAATATAAAAATATTTTTTTACTTTATCTAAAATTCCAAATTTTGAAAGAATAGTCCATAACTTTTCTATAGCACGTGATATTTTTTCAATCCCTTTGGTTAATCCAGCAGAGCCCAATGTCGCTAAATTTAATAATTCAAAAGCGCGTTCAAAGTCACTAAGTTCATGACCATCTAGTCCACGATTGGTCATTAGCATAAATGCACTTTTTGCTATGCTAGATGCTGCAAAAATATCAGTGGCTATTTCGGCCATTAAAAGGCCCACTTCTAAAAAAATTTCTCCATCTTCACTATACGAATCTATTAAAAATTCATTATCTGCTGCACGAAGTGTGTATTCACCTATTTCTTTGGCTACATATTGTTGTGGAGTTTTTGGACGACTTTCTCTCAGCTTGTCACGAATTATATTAAGTTTGTTGGCCTTACCGCTGCGGTAAGGGGCCTCATCTGGAACAGACCAACCAACACTAGCTGGCATTCCGTTATGATCACCTTGATGTGAATTGATTGTTTGGTTTATAACTTCAATAGGAGAAATATTATTATTTTCACCAAATTGTACCTTTGATAATTCATTTATATATTGATTTATATTTGTTAAACTTGGTGTCTCAGTTTCGCTTTTAGATATTTCGTTTTCATTTTCGCGTAAATCAGCTTCGACTTGATCAATTGCGGTGGTAATGATTTCGGTATCAATTTGTTCTTTTTCATTAGAGCGTTTTTGAAAATAAGGATCATGATCATAACCAGAAAAATCATTGTGCCATATTCTTGTTTTTGCCTTATCCTCTGAATTTTCTGTACCAGTTCCATCACTATTTTTACTTAGACTTCCATTTCTGTTTCCATTTTCAGATTTCCCATCATTTCTGTGGTCTAAAATGGAAGAGCCTTGGCCATTGTTTTTGTTGTTATTAGCTTTTGAATATCCCCATTCTGAAAATCTTGAATTTTTGTTTTTTTCTTTTCCCTGACTGAATGACTGAGACCATTTTTCTCCAGCTTCGCCTTTTGTCATAACTTCTTCGAAATAAAGTCTTTCTCTGCCTGTTGAGTCACGCCCTTTTAATCCAGTATAAAAATAACTTCGACCGTTATGTGACACCACAGTTCCAACTTTAGGTGATGAACTATAAGGAACATGGCCATACCCATTAACAGAAACAGATTTTCCGTTATTTAATTTTAAGGAAGGACCATTTGATTTTGGGGATTCTTTGAGTTCTGAATTTTCATTATTACTATTTTTTTCAATCACTTCTTTGTTTGTTTTTTTTCCAGAAGGTGAGTTAGTTTTAGATTCTCTTGTGTTAGATGTACTTTTTTCTTTCCCAGCATCTGTTTTGCTACCAGCTGCAATTGTAGACGGTGAATAACAGCTCGTTTGAATTATAAATATTAAAGCAGTAATTAGTCTAAGTGATCTCATTGTCGACCACCCATTTTAGGATAATACATCAAATAGGAAGCCGAAAAACTATCTAACTTCAGATTTAAACAAGCACGATCTGCCGACCAATTTCCAGATTGGCACTTTTGCTTTTTATATTTTTCAAACTCTGTCGATGTTAAATTTTTTGATATTTGCTGCCTTACCGTATCAGCATCACTTGGGTTGATTCGTGGTGAACAATAGGGTTGTAATTCCTCTGCAATAAACTTTAATGTTTCGAGTTCCTTTGATTGTTGATAAATATAGCCAAAATCACTGCCGAAACTTGCTAATAAACTAACTGCATTTGAAGTGCTTTGAATGCGATTATTAAAACCCAAACAAAAATTATCAATAGTTCCTTTGTCTTTCCCATTACGATAGGATCGATCATATGATTCGTTTAATAAGCGAGTATGTAATTCCATCATTTTGGTTGCACCTTTATCGGCAAATAATTCCATACGATATAAAATCAATTCTATGCGTTTTAAATATGTTTGCATTTTTTCCTGAGCTTTTTTCAATTCAGAGGGTAAAGATTGAATATTTTGATTTAACTTGCCACTAGTCTTTAATAGTTCTTTAGAATCAAATAGCAAATCTACATAGCGTTGATTACATTCAATTAGAATATGTTGGTTTGTCATTTTATTGGCAGCGCAATCTCGAATAATTATTGGCGCTAAACTAGTAAGTACAGAGGTATCCAGATGCAGTGATTTTAATGACTCCATAGATGACGAAAGTTTATTTAATATCGGTTTAACTTCTTTAGAAAACACAAATTGCGAAATTAAAAAAATAATTGTGATTAAATAAAATCTCATTTTAACATCTCCAGTTATTGTAAGCATCTACTGCATCGTTAAGTAAGTTGCGATATTCCTCAACTTTATTGTATAAATGGTCACTCCAGTTCTGAACGCTATCCAAGTTGCGTTTAGAGTTTCGATACTCAGCACTTGCTGTCGCATAATTATTACGTAATTCAGAAATAATTGGATTTAAAGAAGTAGACACCATTTTGAGTGCGCCAGCTAAACCAGCAGCGCCTGATAATCGAAGGGCCTGCGAGACTGGATCTCTGTAACTAGTTTGTAGTGATCTAAGTGAATTAGCCAAATTAATAGCTTCTGGTCGCCCACTATTTTCAAGGACGTCGATCAGTTTGAATAATGGGTTGTTTTCAGTTTGAAAACTTAAATTATTAATTGTGCTGTCCAGTTGACCTGCAATGTTTGCTACATTTTCTAATTTGTATCGTAGTTGATCTAGTGATTCTAAAGGATTTTCAAACCTTTTTAGTACGTTGTACTTTTGATTTGAGTCTGCACGTGCGGATGAAAGTGTTGAATCGTAATTGCGATATTCAGTTAATTTATTTTCATAATTAGCACGAAGATTTTCACATTTACTGTAAAGTTGATGTTTCGTGCTTACACAAGTAATATCTTGAACTGCTCGCTGAGGCAAAATAATTTCTTCCCTGAACGCATGTGACTTCAAACTAGTGATTTGAGAACAAATTATTGTGATTCCAATTGTTGCCATTTTTTGTAAATTGATTTTTACTTTTTTTTGAATTGTATTCATATTGATTTCCTTTTTCTAATTAAAGATAATTTTTGGTAAGTCTGTGGCTTAATAATTTAATACTGACATCAGGTCGATTTTCTAATAACCTAAGCGGCTATCATAAAAAAAGTTTCCTTAAAGTCGTCTCCTCGTAAAATATGTTGGCAATATTTTTCTAATTGTTCTTTGATAAGGGATGGTAATTACATTCCAAAACCTTACTCAGTATAAAAAGATAGACCAGAAACATTTGAAACTACAGCAGTTCTGTATTCTGGTGAAAGTTTTGCAACTTCACTTTTAATGATCACCTTAAGTTGACTAAAGAAACCTCCAACCTTATCGGGAATTGCTATTACCGAAAGATCATACTCTTTCTTAGACTCTT
>JBPOJH010000071.1:0-16395 GCA_052033755.1 Bdellovibrionota bacterium
ATCTTGGATTTTCTTTTTTCAGATGTATTTGCATTTCCGTCAGATGAAGCTAGCATTTTTACCCCAGTTTTGTATCATGGATAGTCTATGAGACACTTTTTACAGAAGCAAAACAATTACGACCATAGCTACATTAATCAATTACTAAATAAAATAGACTTGCGAAATAAAATGTCATTTTTAATGTTAATTTTATTCTCATTGTTTAGCATACAAAGTTATTCATCATCTCAAGCTGAAATCGAAAAAATAATAAAAATTTCTGGTATTCCAAAAGAAGACCTTGGTATTTATATTGCGACCAATACTTTACTGAATGGAAAATCTTCCAACGGCAATGATGCCGACTACTATAATATTGGCAGTGAAGCTGATCCAACTATCATCTATAAATTGAACGAATCGGCAAAAAAACTTCCCGCTTCGATCACCAAAATCATCACTGCCGCTGCCGTTTTGGAAGCTTTTCCTCCTGGTACCAAATTAAAAACACAATTATGGACAAATGGTGAACTTTCAGGTGAGGGAAAAAATAAAACCTTAAAAGGAAATTTGATTCTAAAAGGCGGTGGTGATCCCTCGTTCGTATCTGAATCCATGTGGTATTTAGTCAACGCCTTTACCCGTGAAGAAATACAAAAAATTGAAGGTGATATTTGGGTAGATGATTCGTTATTTGATGCCTTACGTTTTGATCCTTCTAGACAAAAAGAACGCGTAGATCGCGCCTATGATGCACCAACCTCGGCGATGTCTTTTAATTGGAATAGCGTGAATGTTTTTATTCGCCCAGGTGAAAAGGTCGGTACACCTGCCAAAGTTTTTGTGGATCCTATCAACGATTATATTCGCTTATTGGGTAAAGTTGAAACGACTTCGGCCAAAACTGAAGTTGCAATTGATCGCGATGAAAGCAGTAAGTTCGAAGGCGATGATATCAAAGTCAGTGGTTCAATCAGTAAAAATTCCAACGAGGTCACGGTATTTAAAAATGTGACGAAACCCGACATCTGGGCGGGTTCTAATTTAAAAGCTTTTTTGGCTCAACGAGGAATTCAAGTTACTGGCAAAGTTATCAATGCAAAATTACCGGCCACTGCAAAATTAGTTGCAGAGTCTGAAAGTAAACCCATCGAGCACATCTTGGCTGATATGAATAAATTTTCAAATAACTATGTGGCCGAAATGTTGACAAAAAATTTGGCGGCGCAAACTGATCCTCCAGGCTCTATAGAAAAAGGCATGTCGCAAATTCACAAATATTTAAACAGACTTGGAATTAGTTCTAGTGAATATGTGCTAACCAATCCATCAGGATTGAATCGTGAAAACCAAATCACTGCTAAAGCTATGTGGAAAGTCGTCAATTATGAAAAAACTCAATTGAAATATTTTCCAGAGTTTTCTTCTTCATTACCAATCGCAGGCATTGATGGTACGCTGAAAAAACGCATGAAAGGCTCTGTGGCTGAGCGTTGGGTACGAGCTAAAACTGGTTATCTAACCAATGTTGTATCCTTGGCTGGATACGCTGGGCGCCCCGATGGACGCATTGTCAGTTTTGTGATGATGTTTAACGGTAAAAAAGATGAAGCCCACGTGCGAGAAACCTTTGATAAAATTTGTTTAAAACTAGTGGAATAATTTATTTAAAAAGTGGTGTTAAAAATGCAATTACAATTCAGACCAAAATTTGTTTCTATGTTGATATTGTCTACATTGGTGTGCACTTCATTGCGTGCAACGACAGAGGTCACTGATTCTAAGGCCAACTTGAACAACGACAAAGCCGAAGTCAAAAACACCAGTAATAGTGAAAATGTAGCCGAAGGCACCAGCGAAACAAATAGCGAAAATAATTCTGAAGCAACTGCAGATAACAGCGAAGATTCTGAGTTAGTAACCCCAGAAAATCTGCCGACCAAAGGGCCATTGGATCGTCCATGGCGAGCCCCTCAGTTTGCGGATCAAACAGGGGCCTTAGGGTACAAAAAAGAAGATTTCCAAACTCCGAAAGGACTAGAAATTCCCGTGCAGTTCTGGATCGATATTTATAGTAAGTACACAACAGACCAAGGTTTGATTCATGATTCAGTCTATGTTGACTTAATTTATGAGACGCTTGATTTTACACCGATATCCATGCGTGCCGACCTATCCGCAGTGCAAAAAGAAAAACTAAAAAAGAAAATGATTAAGTCCTCTAAAGAACGAGTCAAAGATATTTTAACTCGCATCTCAAAAACTAAAGACGCTTCTTTATTAAATAACGACGAAAAAAAAGTTTGGGATTACTTTGAAAAATTGGGAAAACCCAATCAAGAAGCGAAAGAAGCTTTGGGACGCGGACGTTTAAGATTTCAATTGGGGCAGCGCGATCGCATGGTGCAAGCCATTTATTTTTCAGGACGCTATTTAGAAGATTTTGAAAAAGTATTTAAAGACAATGGTCTTCCTATCGAATTAACACGATTAGTATTTGTCGAAAGTAGTTTTAATGTTTTAGCTAGATCTAAAGTTGGCGCCAGTGGCTTGTGGCAAATTATGAAATACACAATGCGACCATATCAAAAAAAGAGCACCGCCGTCGATTTACGAAATCATCCGATTGTGGCGACAGAAACCGCTGCAAAAATTTTAAAATTTAATTACACTTTACTGCAGGATTGGCCTTTGGCTATTACGGGATATAATCATGGCCCGCATGGCGTTCATAAGCTCACTCAAAAAAATAAAACTCGGGACATCGTCGAGCTCATCAAAAATGTCACCAGTAAAAAAAGATTAGGTTTTGCTTCTAGAAATTTTTACCCCAGTTTTTTGGCTGCACTAGAGGTGGAAAGTAAAGCCCCTCAATATTTTGGAACGCTGATTTGGTCACAACCACTGGAAGCCATCGAACTGTCACTTTTAAAGCCGTTGATGTACAAAGATCTGTTGGTACTATTTGATAACGACGATATGAAAGCCCAAGTTTTTAATCCTCATATCACGTCCGATGGCAGAAAAAACAAACAACCGCTACCTAAAGGTGCGGTTGTTTCAATACCTAAATATAAATTAGCCGAAGTTCAAAAAACACATAATGACCGATTTGATTTTTCTAGAACTCGGTAGTTTTATTATTTTTAATTGCAAAGTAGACCAAGGCGGCTAGGAGGAAGCGCGGAGGCGTCCTCCTTGGACTTCGCACAAGCTGACGACGAAGACAACGAAGGTATACGAAGCAAGTAAAAATAATATTAGTAACTTGCCCCTAATGGACCTTTTTGGATAGCACGGTATGGATTATCCGCAAGGCCTATCAAATATAAAAAGGGTTGATAATTTTTATCGACGACTTCAGAAATAATTCCTGCTCCCGGATAAAAGCCAGCACCACCCCAACCATCATTTGCTGGATCTAGCTCAAAAGTGAAAGCAAATATTTTGTGTTCTCCATAAGCCCAGTCACAAGTATCTCCACTGGCAATGTATAAGGACGAAGCTTGTTGAGGTTCATAACCATTCCAGCTAGCCATTTTACGTCCCATGGTTTCGAAAACCGCGCGATCTTTAGCATCTGTGACAGCATCGTATTTATGTCCCCATGGATATAAAATCAATTTTGAAAAAGTATGAAAGCTTAACAAGATGGACAAATTCGTGTTTTTTTCTACATAGTTTTTAATCGCTTGTGTTTCGGGTTCGCTAAAAGGCTTTGGTCCCATATAAATATCACTACCTTGATCTTGACTGGAGCCACCAGTGCCCCACTGATAACTGTAGTTGCGATTTAAGTCGACACCATAGGTGCCGTTTTTATTTTTAGCGCGATTTTTTCTCCAATACTTATATTTGTTAGCAGCTATATCGTATTCCATACCATCTGGATTCACAGCTGGAATAATATGTAGGTCACGATATTCAATGATGTTCATCGCCATTGCATTTTGATTTTTGTACTCGCTTAATAATCGCTTTACTAGTAGCAAAGGAGTCTCGACACTAAGATGTTCACGCGCATGGTGACCACCCATAAAAATGATACCAGGTTTTTGGCTGGCCTTATCTAAATTAGAAGAAATTCTTAACGCTAAGATATCACGCCCCTCAATCGATTTACCAATGCTATACAAGCTGGTGACATCGGGAAACTCATTATGAATATTATTAAGTTCCGTCACTAGTTCTGAATAATTATGATAGACCTGATCTTCTGCAGGAAAATCTAAAGCGTCATTGATTTCATGGTAGGATTCCACCCATCCTAATTTCTCTAAACGATTTAGTTCCGCATCACCACCAACTGCGACAACAAAACCATCTCTCACAATTTCAACAGAAGCCCCTGTATTCACAATCACGCTACGAGCAAATTTATCTTTTGCCGTTACTTTGATCCAGAATAGTTTGTTCGAGTTTGAGTTGGCTGGTTTGTAAAAACCGATAAGACCAACAGTGACTGCAAATAGTAATAGGATAAGTTTCATTCTTTCTTCCCTCCATGAAAAAATGTTTGAAATAGCCTAGATAGGATAACGTCTAGTCCAAGTTAAACAACCCAAGACTTATTATGAATTCTATAAGTAATATTTATTCTGAACCAATGATTGTAAATATAAATTTGGCCAGAAAGGCTATAGCAGCATGAAAACGAATCATATAATATTATTGCGATTACTAGGCAAATTACGCAATTTTGATAACTGTACTAGGCTTTGGTTTAGGTATTTCAATAACGAAGCAAGTGTTCACATGTTCATGATTAATCCAAAATCGACCATGATGATCTTCAATAATTCCTTTGGAAATGCTAAGACCTAATCCCGTCCCTTTACCAACTGGTTTCGTCGTAAAAAATGGTTCCATTAATCGATCGGCTACATTTTTAGGTATTCCATGACCGCTATCAATTATTTGTATGCGAACCCATTCTGCTTTTTCTTCGACAATCACTTTGACCCACTTTTCTGGAAGCTCATGAATGGCATCAAAAGCATTATTCATCAAGTTTAATAAGACCTGTGACAACTCTGCAGGTCTAGCTGAAATTTTTAAATCTAATGGGCCTTCCACAACCAACTTCACCTGATGGTTTTTAAATCTTTCACGGCAAAACTCCAAAGTATCATCCACAACGGCTTGTAATGGGACCTCAGTATAAGGATCTTTTTCTGAATTTCTTGAAAATGAACGTAATCCCTTAATGATTTTAGCAATACGAGCTGTCATTTGTTCAATTTTAGTTACATTCTGCATAACAAACTCTGGCGTTAAATCTTGTGCATCTGATTTTAGCAATCGCTCGGCTTTTCCCATTATTATTGCCAGCGGATTATTAATTTCATGAGCGACTCCGCCAGCCATAACACCTAAAGATGCCATTTTACTAGTTTGAATTAACTTAAGTCTTTCAGCTTCTATGATTTGTATTTGACTAATTTTTTCAGTGACGTCCATCAGTATCATCACAAACCCAGTACCTTTACCCTGATCATTCACGATTAACGAGCTAACACCTTCAATCCAGATCATTTCTCCTTTGGAATTTCTTAGTCTAAATTCAATCGATTGCTTTTGATGTTGCGACATATCCAACAACTGATTCACCTTTACCAGATCATCGACATAGATGATAGATTCCCATTTTTTCAATATTAAATCTTGAAAATCCAATCCAGTAATTTGACACCACTTCGTATTAGCATATACACAATTACCAATCAAATCTGTCTGGAAAATTCCCACGGGTGCACTTTCCATGATCGTCCGCCAAATGGCTTCTTTGGTCGATAATTCTTTGGTTTTCTCATTCGCCAATTTTTCGGCGCGCTGACGTACACTTAAAGTACTTGAAAACATAAACGCAATTGCTAACACAAGTAGTAATCCAATTAATCCAACGATTCCTACCATATAATCTGTTGGTGGAGCGTAATTTTTATTCGGTGTAATAATAACTGTATAGTCACGACCTCCAAGTTTTAAATTACTAGTTTTAGTTTTTTGAAATCTGTTAATTTTATCTAAATCTGCTTGGTTCTTTATAGGTAGCGAAGAAAAAGCAACTCGATTTATATCGGCTTGAGTGCCATCAAAAACAATTAAGTCCAAAACATTGCTATTGGCACCTAAGACTCCATTTAAAAATCGATTCATAATAAACGGAGCATAGACCCAACCTAGTAAATTAATACGTCGCCACTCTACGCTGTCTTCTACTAAACTTTCTTTATAAAATGGGACAAATAACAAAAAACCGGGCGTTTTTTCTGTGTCTTGTACAAGTTGAATAAGTTCCGTTACTACTGGCTCACCAGTATCACGTGACTTTTCTGCAGCTGCTCGTCGTTTTTTTTCTGATCCCACATCAAGACCTAATGCTGGCTGATTTACTTTGTACGGTTCAATATGACTTATAATAAATAATTCTTTGCGACCTAGTACTTTGTCTTCTTCTTTAATATTACTGACAGGATGAATAGGGAAATTGAAGACTAACTTTTTTTGATGTTTTTGAGCAAACCTATCTTTATCATCGACAGAAATTGGATAAATGATTCCAATTCCATTTATTCCAGGATACCTATTTAGCAGGTTGATGTTTTTGACATAAGTCCGCCATTCTTTATTAGTCAAATCAGGGTGTGCTTTAACTAAACCAACACCACCCACCAATGCGTCTACGTACGAATTAAATCGAACATTAATGCTGTTAATACTTTCCCTTGTTAAATTATCCCAAGTTTCTTTCTCGACAGCAAATTTTGATTTAATTAGTAATACAAATAATAAAGAAACGATTACCCATCCACTAAAAACAACACTAAGTAGTTTCTGTAATTGATTCTCTAATTTTAAGCGATTCAAGCCTAATACAGTTAATATTATTGCAGTTGCAATTATATTAACTGTGATCATGGCCTCGCCGACGGATCCTAAAACTTTATTCGGATCGGCTAATGCAGTAAGAATGATAATCACTGTTAGACACACCAACAGATACAATCGCTGAATTAAGCTTGAGAACTTTGCTACTAAAAAATAACAAATCGGTAAAATAAGAAATCCGGCACCATTACCGATACGAACATAATAAACGAAATACCAATATAGAAAGGTAAATATTGCGAGTATCGCTGTATTAGTTTTATTTGCTAAAAGATCTTTTTTTAATTCTTTAAAGAATGACGGTAACCTTTGAGTTTCAACAAAAATCGGCACACAAACCAAAATCCCGACAAAATCACCTAAAAACCAAGTCATAAAAGTTAACTCTATTTGATGACCACTAATGGCACCACTAAAGTATAATGCAGCAACACCAATTAGAGCACTAATTAAGGCACCAACAAACGAAGAAATAACAATCCCTGACATTTCACCCTTAACAAAAAAAATTCCTTTTCTTTTTACTACCTTACGCAAAATTGTTGCACCAACAAAACATTCGAGTGAATTTCCAAACGCGATAGTAAGAATACTCCAAAGCGGTAAACCTGTATCCATTTCTAACAATACGCAACCTAGAAATACTGCTGGAAATAACTTTCTCGAATAGATTAATAAAAAACCAATCGCAACTCCGCTGGCTGGCCAAATAGGCGAAGCCACATTAGCTATGGCTTGAATTTTATGACTGAACTGCCCTAAAAAATAGAAAGACAGAGCAACAACTAGAAATTGCCAATAATGCTCTTTGTAGAATAAAACTTTTTTAAATATTCTCATTTATTCCTCAGTTAATAGTCGATTATTCTTGGGTGTCCTTTTTTTTCTTTTCAGCTATTTGTTTTACAAAATTTTCATAGACGTTTAGGTCCTTGGCTGGATCACCAAAAACATTTTCTAATGGTCGGAATTTTGTTCCATCTGATTTTTTTTCTTTCTGTTTTACTTTTAGTCGTATCAAACCAGGAGGACGCTGCGTTTGCCCTTCGACGAAGTCTTTTTTATTTTCCACTTTATAATTACCTTGGACATCTACGGTTGGACTTTCTAAACCGGATTGAATTTTTTTAGTAACAATGTCCATACGTTCAAGAGCTATTTTTTTTGCCAAATTGCTATCGCTACCTGATACGGATTGATTAAATATAAACGAAGAGACTGTCACATTGGCATCTTCTAATCCAGTCGTAATCTTTCTTAGTTTTTCCATCGCGGTAATAAAGTTTGGATTGGGTTCACTTGTTCCAGAAATAAATAATTCTTTATCGATGATATCGAATTCAAAACCATCCGCGGACATACTGACGTTTTTTGCCACATCTTGCATTTGATCGGCAATATAGGCCGTTACGACTTTTGCCGATCCTTGGTCTACTAAATTAGGAGTTCCATCGATAGGCTCCATAAATTGTTGAAAGGCTTTGAGTGGTTCATTCACTAAATCTAAAAACAATTTTTCTAAGGTGATTTCCACACCGAAATTAGAAAAATTATATTCAATTATTGATGGCGTAGAAAAATAATCGCTGACGGCTTTTTTGGTTTCAGCACTTTGACTTAACAACCACATAACCAAGAAAAAACACATCAAAGCGGTCATAAAATCCGCCAAGGCCACCTTCCAGGAGCCCCCGTGACCACCGGCCACATTGTAAATTTTTTTTATGACAATCGTTGTCCCTTTTTTTTCAGCCACTTTGAGTTAGTCCTTTCTTACGCCGCTTTTTTAATTTCCTTAGTTGCCTTATCCATTTCTTCAAACGACGGTCTTTCTTCGGGTTGAATTGTACGTCGAGCGTACTCGACACAAACCAAAGGAGGAGCTCCCCTTTGCAAAGCCACCATTGCCGCTTTGATGACCGACAAATATCGCCCCTCTAATTCTAAATCGTTTAATACTTTAGTTGCTGTTGGGCCCACTAATCCGTAGGCCAAAAACACTCCTAGCATCGTTCCAACTAGAGCGCCCGCAACCGAAGCTCCGATGGCCTCTGTACCTTCACTTAATTTTCCCATCGTGATCACGATACCCAAAACCGCCGCAACGATTCCTAGCCCCGGAATACCATCACTGACCGCTTGAATCGCATGTTGAGCAAGGTGCTCTTCACCGTGAATCGCTTTGATATCTCCATCTAATAAGTCATCGACATCATAGGGAGACAAATCTGCTGACAAGGTGATCTTCATCGTGTCACACAAAAAGTGCACGGCATGATGGTTGTGAATAAAGCTTGGATAAGCTGAAAAAATTTCTGATTTTTCGGGATTTTCAATGTGCTTTTCCACTGCCTGAGGACCATCTTTACGAAACAATTGAAATAACTGAAATAACATTTGCAAAAGCTCGGTGTAGTCCTTTTTTTGCGGACCTTTGGCCGTCATAGCTTTTAGACCCAGTTTAAAACCCATTTTGATTGTCTTCATGGGGTTGGCAACAATATACCCACCCAAGGCTGCGCCCAAGATGATCATTAACTCTGTCGGTGCCGAGTGAAAAATAATTCCCATTTTTCCGCCGTGGATAATATACCCACCAAACACCATACCGAAAACGACTATAATTCCTACAAATCCCATAGAGTATCCCTCGTATTGATTTTTTTCTAGTTTACCATCAGTTTCGCTATCGGTCGTTCAGTATTGAGAATAGAGGGTTTTGACATAAATCCTGACTGAAGTCTGGATTTTTATTTTATTATTCGATAGACTAAGATCCAATCGGAGTAACCATTCATGAAGTTCAATTCCTATCCATACCTATCCCCTACAAATCCAACAAGACGAACGACCGTATTTGGCTTTTTACTGGCAATAATGGCTGTTTTTGTTTTGTTACTAAAACCTGTTTCTAGTTTAGCCGCAGATGCTGACGAAAAAAATCCACTGACTGTTGAGGCCTACTTAAGTCATCCACAATTAGAATCCTCGCAAATTACAGAATTGAAATTGATGTTAAATTTGCCAATCGGATATAAAGCCTATGTAGATCAGTTTCGTCTAAGCGTCGAGTCTCCGGAAGGCTTCAATGTGGGGCAATTGAATATAAGTCCCACTAAAGACACATACGACAAATTTAGTAAAAAAACCAAACGAGTCATTTTTGAAAAATCTATTTTAACAGCCCCGCTTGAAGCTCCCAAAAAATTAACCTCAGATATGAATTCTTTGGTATTAAAATTACGATACCAAGCTTGTACTGATAGTTATTGCTTGTTTCCCAAAGAAAAAATCATCACCATCCCCTTGTCTCTAGCTTTAGCTAGCACCAACGAATCTATGACCAAGGATTTAAAAAATTCATTATCTTTTTATCAACTGAGTTTTGAAGAGGTCATGCAGCGAGGATGGTTCCTTACTTTTTTATTCGTGTTCTTATTTGGCGTACTAACTAGTTTTACCCCTTGTGTATTTCCGATGATTCCCATCACGCTAGCGGTATTAGGTAAGGAAGCTCATGCAAGAACACGATGGCAACATATCTTAGTGAGCCATATTTATGTTTTAGGCATGGCCACAACCTACTCGGTACTTGGCGTTTTAGCGGCGTTAAGTGGAGCTTTATTTGGTTCCTATATGTCTCACCCCATTGTCTTGGGATTTATGTGTTTTGTATTTTTTGTCATGTCGCTAAGTATGTTTGATGTGTTTACATTGGACATACCCGATGTCATTCGCAATCGCTTTTTATCCAAAGTTCAATATCATGGTTACTTGGGCGCATTTATTTCTGGCTTACTGGCCGGCGTTGTCGCCAGCCCTTGTGTAGGACCTGTCCTAGTTAGCATTCTAACTTTTGTCGCTCGTATTCAAAGTGTACCTTTGGGATTTGGACTTTTATTTGTTTATGCATTGGGTATGGGCCAGCTATTTATTTTTCTAGGTATCTTTAGTCATCTAACAAAAAAACTACCACGCTCGGGGCCTTGGATGGATGGAATTAAATTTGTTTTTGGCGTGATGATGTTAGGAGTTTTTTATTATTACTTGTCCTTGTTGGTCCCACAAAGAGTTTGGGATATTATTTTAGGTTTGGGCTTGGTGGTGTTGGCGTCCACTTATGGTGCATTTGCAGCCAACCATCATTTAACCCATTGGTTGCGCTTACGAAAAGGCTTTATGCAAAGTGGAGTCTTAGTCGGCTCATTTTTTATCATCGTCGGCATGTTTGATTTACGTCCCGCCTTTCAAGAGCGTTCATCCGTAGAAATCAAAGCGCAATCCACATTGCCTTGGCAAAAATATGAAAAGAATTATTTCGAACAAGCATTGAAAAGTGGAAAACCCATCCTTATTGATTTTTTTGCAGATTGGTGTGCGGCCTGTAAAGAACTGGAATCTGAAACCTTCACCGATCCACGCGTTCAAGTCTTGGCCAACAATTTCGTTCTGATTAAATTTGATGCCACTGCGGACAGTCCGGAATTGACCGAGTTAAAAAATAAATATTCCATTCGTGGTTTACCAACTATTTTATTTTTCAATGCGCAAGGTGAATGGCTCCAAAAATCGACCTTGACTGCTTTTGAAGAACCGACATTATTTGTTGAACGACTAAAGAAAGTGATAACCCCATGAATGAACAGCCAAACACTATGCAATCAACACGCTCTGGTGACATGCAAATCCTGACTTGCTCTGCCATGCAAGGTAAAAACTGGGTATTTAATTCTTGGCCTTTGTATCAAAGAAACTGGCCGATATGGATCATCCTTAGTTTGATTTTTAATTTTATTTCGATTGCTTTGACTAGCATGACCTTTTCCGTGGCCATTAGTTTTATCTTTCAAATGGGCTTCATTGCTGGCATTTATTTATCCTGCAAGAAAACAGAGGCCGGCGAAAAGCTAGAAATTCAAACTGCCTTTTCTGCATTTAATACAAATACGAAGGAAATTATTTTTTTAGGGCTGATCGTTTTTGCGATGTTGTTTTTTGTTTTTTGCATGTCCATCACACCCATTATTTTTGTGGGCGGAGTTAGTTTAGTCAAACTCATATTTTCGAATCCTCAAGGACAAAATTCCCAAGAATTATTTGCTAGTCTTGGCGGTGACTTAATCGTTGCCATCATCCTTGCCATTCTTATTTTTTCGATAGGATTTATATTCGTTATTGGAGCGATGATATATGCGCCAATTCTGGTTGTTTTTGAAAAATTATCGATCTCGGAAGCGCTGGGGCTTAGCCTTAAAGCTAATTTTAAAAATGTACTTTCCATGAGTTCGGCTTTGTTTTGGTTATTACTTATCAGTCTGCCTGTGATGATTTTCACTTTTGGCTTTGGCTTTATTTTATTAACCCCAATGTATTGGGGCGTCTTGTATCTAAGTTACAAGGACATTTTTTTTATACGATCCAATGCCAGTCAGCAGTCACAGCCACAATCACTGCCTGAAACTGAAGTATTATAGTCTTTTCATCCTAGACAGCTCCATCTTTAATTCATTCATCAAAGATTGCGAGGCCAATATCTGCGCCTCTTTTTCAGCCAGCAGTTTTTGCAGCTGATTCAAGCGAACTTCATAAGTACGAATCACACTGTTATGGCGATCGACCATTTCTTGAATTTTTAGGTCCATGCTTTTGCGCTCACCCAGGCGATTATACACCTGATTCAATTTTTGAGTCGTGTCTTGCGCCAAAATCTGATCATTGCTTTCTAGCTTAGAAATATTTTGCTGCATTCGGTCCAAGCGATGATGACTGGTTCTTTGCAACTCGTCTAGTTGCGAAACCAATTTAGCGATGGTTTCTGCCATCGACAGAACCTGCCCTTTTAGGTTCAGATAGTGCTGCTCATTCACCAACGATTCATTCGCCAGTTTGTAAGTATCAAGCACTTTGGTCTTTGGAGACTGCTGCGAATACATGACATCCCCAAATAATTCTGGATTCAGTTCTTTTTGCATTTGACTCATATAAACAACACTCCTTATCGTTAAAGTATGGTCAAAGTCGGCGATTTCATTCAAGTTTTACAACAGATTAATCCCAAGATATCGCCAGTACGTATGGCCTTATTCAATTACCTCAGTTTTTTTCAAGATCCGCAAGCAGAACTTTTACCAATACAGATCGAGCAATTTCTGTTTCACTGCATGGATTTCCCCAATTGGGTGCAAGGCAAAGCCAGTCTGTGCGAGGAAATTCGCACTTGTATCGAAACTCTTGAACAAGATCATACCTTAGAGTGGTCGTTAACTGATATTCGCTGGATTGAGGATCTTCCATTGGTGCAAATCGAATCGGACCAAGAAGCCCTGGATTGCATTCAGTCTTATTTGGAACCGCAATTGGTGGGACAAGAGAAATTGCGACTGCTGACTGACAAAACCAAAATGATTTTGGCCATCATCTTAAACCCTGAAAACAACCGTTTGGATTCGGGGTTAAAAGTTTTGGGATTTCATCGCAAGTTCATTATACGCAAGGGACATGTTCAACCATTACGTCCCATCCATCAACTGAGCTATACAAAAAACCTAGACCTTGTCGTTAATGTGAAACATCAATTAGAGGTCGCTCCGACAGTGAATTGTCATTTTCATATCGATGAAGAGCAAGGCACCCATGGCTTTTTAGTTCGAGGCGCTACTTTTCAGCGTTTTTCTGATCTGAAGGGCCAGACTTTGGTGCAGTTGCCAAAATTGTTTTTAGGTCTGAAGCGCATTGAAAAAAATTTCATTAACAAAAATACGGATCCCTTTTACCTAGAAATCACTCAACAGTTAGAGCGTATCAACCAACTGATTCGAATTGGTGATCAACAAGCTATTGAGCAAGTCAGTGATATATTGGCATTAGCTCAAAATGCCCTAGAGTATGTCTTTGAAGATGACAAGATGCTATCCCTTTTGATAAGAGACCTAGAACATACTCTTAAAGAAAAAGGATTCAAAAATGGCCTTAAAAACGAATTCACGATTTGATACTGTACCTGAATACAAATATGAGTCCAAAACCGATTCACTTCATCGCTTGAATAAAGTCATTGCCGACAGTGGTTTAACCAGTCGCCGAGGAGCGGATCGTTTGATCGAAGAGGGCTCGGTCATGGTGAATGGCAAAAAAGTGTATGAATTGGGAGTGAAAGTCGATCCCAACAAAGATCGCATCACAGTGAATGGCAAACCGTTAAAAACCAAGTTTGAAAATCTTTACTTAATGTTCCACAAACCTAAAGGCGTGTTGACCACGATGGATGATCCTTTAGATCGACCGACCGTGAAACATTTTCTAAAAAAAGTGCCTGCGCGTGTATTTCCTGTAGGTCGTTTGGATTGGGACTCGGAAGGGTTATTGCTATTAACGAATGATGGGGATTGGGCGAATAAGATCATGAATCCCAAATCCGAAGTCACTAAGACTTATTTGGTGAAAGTGAATGGCGAACCCACACCGGAACATCTTGAAAAACTTAAACGTGGAGTCACTCTTGAAGGGGCTGGTCGAGTATCTGCAAGATCCATCGAAAAAATTAAAAAAGGCCGCAGTGATAAATACGAATGGTTAAAAATCGTAATCACGGAAGGTAAAAACCGTCAGATTCGTTTGATGTTTGAAAAAATTGGTTTTGATGTGATGAAGTTACAACGGGTCAGCATTGGCCGACTTCGATTGGGTTCATTAGAACGAGGCGAATTTGTGTATTTGAATGACGTTGCTAAGGACCGAGTTTTCATGGCTGATATTCCGGAAGAAATCGCCGAGAAAAAAGGTTATAAAGGCAAAGCCATCGAACAAAGAAATCGCCGTCTTTTAAAAACTTCAAAGCTATCGAATAAAGCCTTAAAGCATATTGATGCGAATAAATCCAAAGGCTCTACTAATAAATACTAAAATCAAGTTGCTGACAAGCGGCCCATTTCAGTTGATTAAAATGGGCCCGGCAACAGTCTTAACCCCGCCACCGGGCTGGGAATAAGCGGTAAACCTGACTAGCTATCAATGCTGGCCGTAGATTAACCTATTAACTTCAATGCAAGCTGATTAACTTGATTCGCTTGCGCCAAAGTTGACGTAGAAGCCTGTAATAAAATATTATTTCTTGTCATTTCTGAAGAAGCTAGAGCCACATCAGTATCACGAACTCGTGAATTCGCAGCACTCATGTTTTCTTCGGAAACTGCTAAGTTATCGATAGTCGAAGTTAATCGATTTTGAAGAGCTCCAAGATTTGCGCGCATACCGTTCACATTTGTTTGCGCTTCATCTAGTTTGCTTAATGCTTCTTGAGCACCCTCTTTAGATGTATAATCTAAATCGGCTAAATTCAGTGCATCTAATGTCGCAACATTTTCTGAAGCTTCGAATGAAATTCTATCTTCTTCGCTGTTATTATATATTCCAACTTGATAATCGAAAGTTGGTGAAGAGCCATCTAATAATTTTGTTGTGCCCCAAGTAGTAACGTTCGCGATACGTTGAACTTCTGATTTCAACTGTTGAACCTCTTTATCAAGGAATCCTCGTTCTACTTGTCCTACGGTATCTGAAGAGGCTTGTACACCTAACTCTCTTAATCGAGTTACGATGTTACTGATTTCGGATAAACCACCCTCAGCCGTTTGCACCATTGAGATTCCGTCGTTCGCATTTCTATTTGCTTGTCGAGCGGATCTGATTGACGACTTGAATCGTTCACTGATCGCAAGTCCTGCAGCATCGTCAGCTGCGATATTGATTCGACTGCCACTTGCTAATTGTGACATCGACTTACCCATAGCTCGTTGACTCGAGATTAGGTTTCTTTGTGCGTTAATCGCACCAATGTTTGTGGATACTCTCATTCCCATTTTCTATCTCCTTGTTTGCATGTTGAACCTCCGTGTATTTTTTTCTACGACTGTGAAGATCACTTCTATGTCATCATTCACGCTTAACTGATCGACGTCCCAGTCAAAAGATCAACGCTACTAAGGTCTAATTTTTTATTTTCTTAGATTTTTTCCCTTACTTCCATCTAGAAAATACAGACTTAGTGCGGGTGGATTTCGCATGTGGGCCTGGTCTTTGATACCCAAGACTAGATCTAGATCTGTGTTGATAATATCTGACTTCACTGCCAAATGGCGGTTAGACAGTCAAATGTCTACTAGACAGTGTCGAGTATAGATCATACAGCTGCATTGAAAATGTAAGTACAAAAAATAAATACAATAACTGTAAATATAAAAATAGTTGTAGTTGTAGTTGTACTTGTACTTGTACCAAGTGCATTTCAAAATTTTCTTGCTTCAGTTTTATGTAGTTAATACAGCTTCATTTGATACAAATATTATCTACCAACAAGTAGGTAAGTAAAATCTATCTATCACATCCAAAGAAGATAGCCTATCTAAATCTAAATCTAAATCTAAATCTAAATCTAAATCTAAATCTAAATCTAAATCTAAATCTAAATCTAAATCTAAATCTAAATCTAAATCTAAATCTAAATCTAAATCTAAATCTAAATCT
>JBPOJH010000075.1:0-9047 GCA_052033755.1 Bdellovibrionota bacterium
GCCTATGGCAATGGAAAACACTTTGAGGCTAGATTGGCCCATGTGCATGGTAATCTTTTTGCATTCTTGAATATCGTCATTGGATATCTGCTGTTTAAGTTAGATATAAGTTTTAAGCAAAAACAACTTGTGTCTTGGTTAGCTATTCTAGGATTGTTGATGCCCGTTGGTATCTTATTAGAACTCTTGTTGTCAGCCTCTCCAGTCTTTGTTCTTATCGGTGCTATTTGTATGACCGCAAGTGTGTTCATGTTGGGTTACTTTTTAAGTAAATCGAAGAATACTGTCAGTTAAAGTATGAATTTGATGAATAGCAACCTGAAAAGAGGGATATATGAATTTAAAAAAAAAGAATGTTTGGATAGGATTGGTTTTTTTGATTTTCGGCTTAATGACGATTCTATCTGGAGGAAGATCTTTATTTACAGAAAGTGGAATTGCTACAAGAGGAAATATCGTTCCTCTTGTATTATGGTTTAATTTTATTGCGGGCTTTTTTTACCTTGTTGCAAGTATTTCCATTTTTAAAATGAAAACTTGTGTTAAAAAGCTTTCTTTAGCAATTGCGGTATCTAGTGCATTTGTGCTTGCGTATTTATTGAATCATATTTTCCAAGGGCAATTGTATGAACTTAAAACACTTGTTGCTATGATTTTTAGAACGTCATTTTGGATTATATTTGCTATTTATTTCCACAGGTCAAATTTGTTTAAAAAAAATGTATGCAACTGTTAACTTTTTAAAAGCCCCCTAATCTTGGAGGTCTTTGAAATTGTGAATCCAATAGTATGTTTGACCACCATCGAAGAAACGACCCACATAAGCGGATAGAAAAGCAATACAAATCCCAATACCCTAGATTGTGTTCTTGAATCTAAGCTATACTTGATAATTCATTCTGAAAATGTCGGACTTTTGACGATGTACAAATCTTTGTCATCGTCTAATTTTGATTATTTTTGATGAAATAGTTGTCGTTTTTTATTTTTCATACGAGGATATCGAAGATTATAAATCCCTTTCAGAACTACTAAAGCAAATGTATATCAAGCCTTGATCAACAAAGTCTGATTCACGACCCAGACTAAGCCGACAGGTATAACTCAACACCAATGTTCCATATATTAGGAACTTTGGTGTTGACAATGTTCCTAATATATGGAACATTGGTAAAACGTATGGATTATATCCCCAGAGATCTACAAGACAATTTAATCAAGCCCTTGAATAATTATTTACAGGGAGGGCTACCAAAGGGGTTTATTGTAACGGGAATCGTTGGCTGTGGTAAAAGCACTTTAATAGAACAAGTATTAAACGATCTGAAGAAAATAAATAAAAATGAAGTAAATGTTTTTTCATTTAATGGTGATGACTCTGTCTTCCGGCGAAGAATACTGGAAGATTCGAAATACGTTTACGATCTAGTTTCTTCTAAAACAAGTGATAAAGCCATTATTTTTGTAGATGAAATTCAAAAATGTGAAGAAGTATTTGATTCTCTTAAAATTGCCTTTGATAAAGGAAGGTATTCGTTTATCGTTTCTGGATCGAACCCTGCATTCCTATCCACTGTAGCCAAAAAAAGACTACAGCGTAGAGCCGAACAATTAATGTTATTGCCCATTAGCTTAAAAGAACTTTTTCAACATCAATCAACTAAGCAAACATCCACAAGCAATATTCATGGAAAAAAAGCTACATTTTATTTTGAAAAAATTCTTTTTGAATACAAAAATTATTCAGATATTGATAGTTTAAAATTAACTTTAACCGATGAATTTGAAAAAACGATTCATTCTTATTTTTTAACTGGAGGATTACCCTTAACCATCCACTCTAAGAATTTAAATGAAAAACTGACTGAGATTCGATTAACCGTCGAACGAGGTTTTGAATTAATGTCCGTTGAAAATAACACAGTCGCCGAATTTACCAGGGCTGAAATGGCAAAGCTGAGCGGACAAGAATTCGCATACAAAAATATATTAGAGAAAACCAGGCTTAGAAAAAGAGATGCCATCAATACTGTTATTGATGATCTTATCAATCATGGATATTTAGTCAAAAGAAAGCCTATTTTATTAGGATCAAACAGAACTTCGTATCTTTCTATTTTTTCATTTATTGATCCTGGTATAGTAACTTACTTAACAGGCGATTTGGAATTTGATAAGCGAATTGGCCCAGCACTTGAAGGGTATATTCATGCTCGATTATCTAATTTGATCTACAATTATCCATTAAAAGGCGAGCTACACTATTACAAGCCATTCATCATTGAAAATGAAGAAAGAATTCGATACATTCAAGGCGAAGTGGATTTTGTTTTTACGGTCGGAAATAGAATTATCCCCTTGGAGGTAAAATATAGCTTTCGTTCGGCATCGATTGATACGTCCATAATTAGTAATTTTATCCAAAAGCATAATTGCCCGTATGGAATTGTTCTGTATGGGGGCGTTCCAAAAATCATTAAAGAATCAAAATTAATTTTTTGGCCGTTCTGGTTGGTTTAATGAATAGTAAAATCGCGCCATAACCGCGCCAAAAAGTTAATGACAAATTACACAAATGCCATTGTATTGATTTTGATATTTATTTTTTACTTCTATAGTGTCTAAATCCTATCTACCAAAACTAAAGTGATCTACTTAAATAAAAATAGTGCCAGGGCCCTGGCGCTATTTCAATGGATAATGACCTTATTCGTTAATTTAAATCCCCAACTGATAGTCTTAAACTAGTCGATATTATTTAATAATATCATATATTTACAAAATCATTGACTATAAACTAAATTTACAGGACAATCTTAGTGTATGTTCAATAGGTTGATTAACTATTCGAAAAATAACAGCTTTTTCTTGTTTGGCCCCAGAGGAACAGGGAAGTCGACTTTTTTAAAGCAGAAGCTGCCTGAATCTGACTATCTGTGGATTAACTTATTAAATTCAGATCTGGAACGTCGCTTAAGCACAAAACCTGAGCTGTTGAAATCAATTATCAAAGAGTATCTAACAACCCAAGGACAACAAAAATCAAATCCCTCACCACCATTCATAGTCATTGATGAAGTTCAAAAAGTTCCAGAACTTTTAAATGTTGTCCATGATTGTATCGAAAGCGAAAAGTGGAATTTCGCGTTAACAGGATCTAGCGCTCGTAAACTAAAAAAGAATGGCGCTAATCTATTAGCGGGTCGAGCTTTTACTTACACGGCTCACCCCTTAACACATTCAGAACTTGGTCCGGCGTTTAAAATCAATGATATTTTAAAATGGGGAGCTTTACCAAAAGTATTTTCATTATCAGAAGACGATAAAAAAGATTTCCTATTAAGTTATGTTGATACCTATTTTCGCGAGGAAATAGTATCAGAACAAATTGTCCGTAATGTAAAACCATTTCGCTATTTTTTAGAGGTCGCTAGTCAAAGCAACGCGAAAATAATTAATAACAGTAAAATTGCCAGAGACATCGGTGTCGAGACCAGCACAGTACAAAATTATTTCGATATTTTGGAAGATACTTTGATTGGATTTTTGCTGCCGCCTTATCACAACTCAATAAGACGACGACAAAGGCAAAATTCAAAATTTTATTATTTCGATACCGGCGTACAAAGAACTTTGCGACGAACTTTAGCTTTGCCGTTGTTAGAACAATCCTTTGAGTATGGAGATCTGTTTGAGCAGTTTTTTATAAATGAAGTACGTCGCTTGATTGCATATAAAAAATTACAATGGAATATAAGTTACCTGCGCACACAGGATGGCGTCGAAATTGATTTAATCATCGACCGCCCAGGACTTCCCACAGCTTTGATTGAAATTAAATCTGCCCAAGAAATCCATCTACTGAATTTGGAAGGCCATACAGGTTTTCTTAAATTAGTACGTGACTTCCCTAATGCCGAAGCTTTTGTGTTAAGTCAAGATCCCATCGCAAGAATCGAAAACAATATCCGCTACTTGCCCTGGGAACAAGGACTGCAAGCCATTGGTTTGATGGATGTCAAAATCACGCCATAATATTCTTCACTCCTATTTAAAACTCTGCGCATTCTGACACTTAAGAATAACTGTTAGTTTCAATAAAAGTATAAAATACCTAAGCAAATTCGACTATTAACGCTATAATTTTTAATTAGGACTTGTGATCTTTACAAAATGTAAATTTATCCACCATTCATTTTACATAGAAGTTATGGAATTCATTTTCCCTATTGATTATATTACCCCAAACAAATCGTGACAGTTTGAAAATCTTGGGAAATTAATCCCACAAACTTTGGAACGATACCAAAAAATCCAACAAACAAATTACATCCTGGATTAGAAAATTTTAAAATGGATTTTTCGAAAGCACTTCATGAAAGTAAGTACTGGCGTAATTTTTTAAATTAATTTTCTGGCCCACAACAAATCTAAAAATTTTTTATAGTTTATGATTTGAATGTGCTCATGCTTGGGGAATTGATAATCGGAATCACCAAGATAGATTACGAAATATTTTTCCAATAGATTTTCTTCGGATAGTTTGATGATTCCATCGATATCGGATTTGGAAATATTTTTTTTAGCTTTCACTTCAACCGCTATTTGATTGTTTAAAATAAAATCGACTTCATATTGACTGTTGGACCGCCAATAATGAAGATCTTTTTTTTTATTGTAAGAACAAAAAGCCTTTAACTCTTGATAAATAAAAGACTCAAAGGCTTTGCCAAATTGAGGAGAACCAATTTTAATTTCCCCTAATTTTTGCAATTGCTTTACGATGCCCCAATCAAAAAAATAATATTTGGATGTAGCTATTGGTTTTCTTTTTACGGTTTGCTTCCATGTTGGTAATTCATCCGCCACTAAAGTGTCTTGCAAAATTTGAAAGTACTCGTGAACAGTCGTTCGCTTGACTTGAGCATCATTAGATATCGCTGTAAAATCCACTTGTTCAGCATTTCCCAAGGCGGCTACTTCCAAGAATCTTGAAAATGCGGGTAAGTTGCGAGTCACTCCTTCGTTGGCTATTTCTTGCTGTAAATACAATGCCACATAAGAATTCAAATCCGCTTCAGGATCATCTGAAAAATAAATACTTGGCAACATTCCCCTATTTGCCATTTTTTCTAAATCGAATTGTTCCTGCAGTTCAAAATAGGTAAAGGGATAAAAGCTTTGCAAACGGGCTCGTCCACCCAAAAGATTGGTTCCATATTTTTTTAATTTTCTTGCACTTGATCCTGTCAGTAAAAATCTAACATTCTTTTCTTCGATTAAATATTGAACCTCGTCTAACAAGGATGGAATTTTTTGAATCTCATCGATTACAATAAGCTTATCTTCTGGCTTTAGCTCTTTCCGAATACAGGTTGGATCAAAATTTAATTTACTAAAAATATCTTTTAATAAAAGATTATAGTTTTTGACTCCCTTTAATTGCTGACGAATTAAAGTAGATTTTCCAGTTTGCCTAGGACCTAGCAAAAAAACACTTTTAGATTTTAATAACTCTTTTAAATTTAAATAACGATCCAATTTATTATTCGACATGGTTTAATTATCGCTTATTTTTCTAATTTCGTCAAATTTTATCTAAATATGACGACAGTATCGTCTAAATTAATAAGATTTTGACGATACTGTCGTCATATTCTGATTTAAACTCCCAACTGATGGCCTCTAAAAAATAAATATTATTTAATCATATCGGATACTTACAGAATCATTGACTATAAACTAAATCTACAGGGCAATCTTAGTGTTTATTGACTATTCGAAAAATAACAGCATCACGCTCTAGATTAATCCAAGGGGGGTAAATCAACGCCAAAGTTCCCGTTATTGGGAACATTGGTAAATCGTATGGACAATATCCCCAAAGATAGGCCTGCTCATTTAATCTTGCTGAGCTTGATACCTTAAGCTATGGCGTTTCAGAATCACACGTCGAAGAACAGGGTCGTATTCCTCCACCGCTGGTCGGATGATAATACCCTCGCGCAAAGTATTAAATAACATACTAAAACCGTCGGCATAAGTCTGGATGCTTTGACCATTCAGAATATCCTTTAAGATCCCGTGTGCAATCAAAGGAGTGGTCTCTATTTCTAAATCTTTACAAATTTGAAAAAAATTGGGTGAAGCTACCCAACGTCCATCGATCTTAATATCAAATAATAAAATTTTCGTGCTGGTTAATTTATAAATATTATTTTGTATCGATGGACCAATCAACTCGCCCATCAACACAATGTCGCCCTTGGAAATCTGATCCAGTTTTTCAATCAGTCCAGATCTACGAGCCGCCTCCCAGTAAGCGTTTGCAACACCGTCTTTTTCTTGGATTGAATTCGCTCGCTGACACACGTAAATCACGCCCTGTTTTCTAGAGATAGAAATATTCGTTCCCTCTAACTTTTCCGTTATATAACATTCCTTATCCAATAAGGATTGATAAATATTTACGTAACGATCTACATTTTCAATATCGTAAACACCTTGCCCCTCGGGTAATGGTAGCAAATCACCAACGGTGGTGAACTTTTGTGGAAGTTCATACTTTGTAGCTTTGAAATACAAAGTAATTTCCGGCGATGATAACTTGGTAAAATCAACTTCAAAAACTTCTATCGACTTATTGAGTGGGAACACAAAACCCTGACTATACTCACCACGCAATTGAACGGTTTTAATGCGACCAGGGGCGCGAATACCCATTTTTAACTTGAACTCTTCTGGCAAAATCGTATCGATGGGAAAATATAAAACCTGTTGGCCTATCTGAAATTGATCCTTGCCCACACAAAACTGAAATCCCAACCCTTCACAAGCAGCTAATTCCATTTTGTCAGCCTTAGGATGTTTCCAAATTTTCCCAATTTTTTCTATCGTAATTCCAAAAAAAGCCATTCTTATTCCTTCGATAATTTTAATACTATTTTATTAAATCTTAGATAATTCAGTCGTAAGGCCTAATACTTTGGCCCACTGATTAAGATAATCGTAGTCTAATGACGTTTCAGCTACTATTTCGCGAATATCAGATAAATGTTTTTCTGAGCCACCTTCGCGATAAAAATCTAATTTTTTTAATATTATATCTTCAGGGGTTGCAATATAAGCTTCAAAGTCTGGCACGATTTTTACTTTTTTTCTGCGTTGAAATTCAGAATGGTAAAACGGAGTATTTTTTTGTAAAACAATATCAATTTTAATTCCAGTATGATGATGAATTAGATTAAAAGAGCCCATTCTTAAAACTTCGTCGCGAATAATTTCAAAAGGAGGACAGTAGTAATCATCAAGAGGAAATTGCTCTATAAAAATTTTAATTTGTATTGGTTGAATTTGTACTACTAAATCAATATCATTTGTAAATCGAGGTCGACTATAATACATGGCCCCAAGTGAACCTACTAAAAAATAATTCACTCCAATTTTTTCAAATCTTTGAGTGACTTCTCTTAGGACATCCAGTGGCCCCACTAAATTTTTCCTTTTTTGGATAGACTTTTGAAATAGTCTGTCGTCATTTTGTGTAATTCAGGTTCTGATAATTCAGGGTATAGAGAAGAAAAGCGCATTTTTTTAAATAAAAATGCATCTTTAAACATTTCATTGGCTGTAACCAAGCTGCTTTGCTTTTCTTTTGTTGGACTTTTAGAAGCCTGATCCATAAAAACATCCATCTTTCTGTTGTTTGAAGAAATATAATTCAATATTGAAAATAAGTCAATGTTTGCCATTTAGAACTCAATCGACTTTCCAATGGAAGCGAATGAAATAGAAGCTATCCAAATCACGCCATAATCGCGCCATGTGGAATTGCGCCACGTGGGCTTTGGCTTGATTAAATGGCTTTACAGTCACTTGGCCAGCTCCTTCACTGTCAAAATATTTTTCATACCCTCAAAAAAACTCTTCGGATTCTTACACTTACAAACAACTGTTAGTTTCAGTAAGTGTCTGTGTTGAATTTTCAATAACTACTTTAAAAGTAATTACACAAACACAACAAAAATTATGGTCATTGAAAATTAATTCGATCACCAAAAAAATAACAACCCCCTACAAGGAGAACAAAATGACAACTAAACTATTAATAACCACCGCTTTAACTGTGGCCGCCTTTTTTGCAGGTCAGGGCCTGGCACTTGCTTCAGAAGTGCAAGTACCCGTAAATCACTGGTTCGATTACAATGAAAATAATCCTTTGCGATTTTCGTTCACTAGATCAGTCAAGATCGAATCATTTTCATTCAATGCCGAGGGGACCGGTTGGGATTGCTCTAGAAACAATTATCGTGTTTATGAATTAGTGGTCGATGGCAAATCCGTTGGCAAAGGCACCATCCCCTGCACAGATCCTCACTTCCGTATTCCATTTAACAAACATGGCAAAGAAGTTTCCATGTTATTCAATGGTAAAGTCAAAGTCGCTAGTTTTAGTATTTTCACCAAGGATTCTTATGAAGATGGCAATTACGGATATGATTATCAGGATGAATACTCTGATGCTTCCGAGGAATTACAAAATACCACTAGCGAATATAAATTAGCTAACCTTGTTGAAGATGCTGTTCGCAGCTTAAATCACAAAATTTCAAGTTTTGATGGTAAAGGAAAAATTTGTATTTCCGCTTTAAATAAAGGAGCTATTTACTTAGGAGCTTCTGCCAAAGGCCGCTTAGCAAAGAAAAGCGTTTTCACACAAGACAAAGCCGTCGCGTTGATTGCCGGAATCAAGACTTGTGAAAATTACTTAATGGCATTGACGGATTCGTCTTATTACAGCCAAGAAGTCAAAGACTTGATGTTCGTGAAAGAACGCTTACAAGCCATCTATGATATCGACGTTAGAGTTGTGAATAAATAATAAACCCAATAAATGCGCCAATACCATCATGGCGCATTTATTGAAGTATAGCTGATGGTTCAAATAATACTATTCATGTATTGAGGAGTTTTTTTATGAAAAATATTAAATTAAATCAGGAATTTAATATGAATAAGCAAATATTCAAACGCATTTTCTCTTTTAG
>JBPOJH010000107.1:0-6426 GCA_052033755.1 Bdellovibrionota bacterium
TTGAGTTTCAAGATGTTCAGTTTGTCGGAAATTATAAATTGTCTAATGATATTCTTTCAATTGGAACTGGTGGCGTTTCTGCCATGCTTTCCATTGGTGATGAAAAACTAATAGTAATTGAGCGAGCGTGGGACGCTAAAAATCGTAAAGTCATCGGACGTTTTGTGTTAGTATATTTAAATACTTCAGAAAGCGGGAAATACTTTCGTCAAAGAACTTTGATTGAATTTGATGAAATTGCAAATAAATTAGCTCCTGGATTTAGAAAGATGGATAATATTGAAGGAATTGCATTTGGTCCAAAGTTGAACTCGGAAGAGATCACATTTGTTTTAGTCAGTGACAACAATTTTAATCCAAGTCAGGTAACACAGTTAATTACTATATCTGTTCCAAAAGACATGTTACGATAAAACTTAGGGGCAGTTCGAAATAACTCTGGTGCGCAAGGAGGGACTCGAACCCTCAATCCTTTCGGAACACGCCCCTCAAACGTGCGCGTATACCAATTCCGCCACTTGCGCTTATAGTAAGCTAATTTTAAAATTATGAAGGGTAGCCATAGTTTAAGAATAAGTTTTTAGAAAAACAATCTAATTTTTTCTTGGTATTTTTCATTATTTTTCGACACAATACCAACATGTCTAATAAAAATGAAACTTCATCGCAAAACGAAACTTTATCAGCGCTAAACCCAATACAAACTACTAGCAGTAGCGAAGGCACAGTAAAACGACCTTGGCTAAATTCCTATGATCCCAAGGTCGCCCCTGAGATCTCCATTGGTACATACCCCTCATTGATTGAACTTATGGAGGAAACCTTCAAAGAGTTCACATCCAATCCGTGTTATTCCTGTATGGGTAAGACGCTCAGTTTTGCGAAAATAGAGGAACTCAGTCGGAACTTTGCTTCCTATGTCCAGGGGCATACGCAATTAAAACCCGGCGATCGCATCGCGATTATGATGCCTAATATTTTGCAATATGCAGTGGCTTTGTATGGCAGTTTGCGTGCCGGACTTGTGGTGGTAAACATCAATCCAATCTACACGGCTCGTGAATTGAATTATCAACTGACAGACTCTGGTTGCAAAGCCATTGTTATTTTTGAAAATGCAGCCCACTTGCTGAATGAAATTTCTTATGCTTCTCAGCTAGAAAATATTTGGGTTACGGGTGTGGGAGATCTGCTTGGATTTCCTAAATCACTGATTGTGAATGCGGTGATTAAATATGTAAAAAAAATGGTGCCAAACTATCAGGGACGTAAAGATAAAAAAATTAATTTTGTTCCTTTTGTGCAAACCCTAAAAGAGGACCACGGTTACATTAAACCTTTGAAGGTCACATTAAATTCCTTGGCCTTTTTGCAATACACCGGCGGTACGACAGGGGTATCCAAAGGGGCTGAGTTAACACACGGAAATATTGTTGCCAATTTATCGCAAGCAAAAATGTGGGTGGATCATGGTCGCATCGAAAAAGGAAAAGAAATCATCATCACAGCATTGCCCTTGTATCATATATTTTCTTTGACGGCGAATGCGTTTGCTTTTTTTTCATGGGGGACTTGCAATGTTCTAATTACTAACCCACGCGATTTTAATAGTTTTATTACAGAACTTAAGAAATGGAAATTTACTGTGATTACGGGAGTAAATACCCTGTTTCGAGCACTATTAATGCAGGATCGATTTCATGAAGTTGATTTTACAAAATTGAAAATCACTTTGGGTGGCGGTATGGCCGTTCAAAAAAATGTCGCAGACGAGTGGCAGCAAAGAACTGGTTGTTTGCTGCTTGAGGCTTATGGCTTAACTGAAACTTCGCCGGCAGCTTGTATCAATCCAGCTTCGGAAAAAGCTTTTAATGGTTATGTGGGGTTGCCGATACCGAATACAGATGTCGCCATCAAAGATGATGAAGAAAATAATTTACCATTCAATCAAGTGGGAGAAATTTGTATTCGAGGTCCACAGGTTATGCGTGGATATTGGAATAAGCCCGAAGAGACCAAGTTGGCCTTTTCGAAAGATGGTTTTTTTAAGACGGGTGATTTGGGATATATGAACGAACAGGGCTACGTAAAAATTGTCGATCGTAAAAAGGATATGATTTTGGTTTCAGGTTTTAATGTTTACCCTAATGAGGTAGAAGATGTCATATGCACTCATCCTATGGTGATAGAGGCGGCCGCTATTGGCGAGGATGATGTGAATTCGGGTCAGATCGTTAAATTATTTGTGGTTCGTAAGGATCCAAGTTTGACTGAGACTCAGGTGATCCAGTGGTGTCGCAGTTCCTTGACTTCATACAAGGTGCCTAAAAAGGTCATCTTTAAAGAAACCCTACCAAAGTCCAACGTTGGTAAAATTTTACGTCGAGAATTAAAAAATCTAGCCGAATAGATTTGCCAATTCAAATATATAATTACCCAAGGCGCAAGCTTGAAGTCGTATTGTAATACTTCGAAAGCACGGCGCCGTAATAGCGGCGGCAAACTAATAGCAACGCAGGTGAATTATTTATTTGAATTGGCATTAACCCAACCATCTAGGGATTGCGTCTAATAAGTGTATAAGGAACATGGATGTTCCTCCAGAAGGTGATCCTTTAGGTGGTGAGTGGGTTTGGTGGTTCCCCAGTCACTATCGACGGGGCTGTGTAAGCAGCCCCGTTTTTTTTGTAAAAAAAACTGTACAGAATCCTGACAGTTTCGAATTTTTTATATCTCCGTTATATTCACTCGACGTTTCAACCAATCCTGTAACACTAACCAAAGCGCCAATAATAACGAAGGTGAAGATAAGCATGAGAACTTTTTCTAAAAATACGGTATTATCCCTAGTAATGAGTACGACCATGGTCTGTTCGACGACATGGACATCTGCATTTGCGAGTGAGTCTAAGACACCCTCCTCATCGGATTTCGATGCCGCAACTTATGGAAAAATATTGCGATCTGTATTGCCAGTTAAAAAAGATGAACACTCATTCTGTTATATGAAAAAAGAAAGTAACAAGATAGTAGGGATTAACAAAGATACTCCTGTGCGTTTAGCATCAACAACTAAATTATTGACAACGAATTGGGCCATACAAAAGTGGGGGCCTGATTACCGCATGTCGACAGTGATTGAGTACGATACGGCTACTCATGAAGCATTTATCGCCAATCAGTTAGATCCTTTTTTTGGAAGTCGTCGCATGTACAATCTAATTTCCGAACTGAACCAGCGTGGTATATATGAGTTTTCAAAATTGAAATTCTCAAAAGATTTTATGATTTTTTTACCAGTGGAAAATCCTGATTTTTACCATTCAGAAGTGATGGAGCGACAGGGGATTTCGGATCAAAAGAAGGCGCAAGTTTTGATGGATATTTTGAACGTGGCAAATTGGTCCAAAGAGCGAATACAAAATTACGAAAAAGCAGTTAAATCAGCTGCCGAAGTAGGAATGTCGCTGATTCCTTACAAAGAGCTGCGTTTCAAAGTTGGTTCGGTGGAGTTTGCATCAGATCGTTTGAAGGCAATGGTACCAGATTCGTCCAATAAAAAAATATTCATTAGTAAAGGGGCTCCCATTAAAGACTACATGAAGCAAATTAATAAATTTTCTATGAACTATCCAGCTGATGTTATGTTTTTAGCTTTAGGTGGAGCTAGTGAATTTAAAAAATTTATGGCTGAAAAGTATAAAGCAGATATGCATGATGTGAATATAGCTGTAGGTTCTGGTTTGTACACGGAGGACAAAAATGGACGTTTCGATGGTACGGCTACTTGTGCGCTAATGGTAGAAGTAATAGCTTCGATGAAAGTAAAACTTAAAACAGAAAATTATGATTTAAAAGATGTAATGATGGTCGGCGGAATTGATCAAGGAACGACCTTTGGATTGTATAATGGTTCTAGTAAGGCTGGCGCGGTGATTACAAAGACGGGAACATTACGGAACGCCATCACTTATGCTGGAGAGTTAAAAACCAAAGACGGTGATATATACTTTGGTGCATTTTTTCAGTCGGCGGCAATGGCTTCGGCTCGAGCGGCGCGCAACAAAGTCGTAGCAGAGCTATTTAGTGACAACGGTGGACCGAAGGCCATCAAGTACAAATCACCGACGTTTAGACCTTTTGATGCTGGATCAAAAATGTATGAAGTAATGCCAAGAAATAGCAAATCACAGATTAAGCTTTCAAGTAATCCATAGTCATCAGCAACAAGTGTATTAGCAACACTAGACGATGACCGGTATTATAAAAGGTAAGATAAGTCTATGAATCGAATTTGGTTTGAAGTGACATTTGGAATTATGTTTATTGCTGTTGGGACGATGTTGTCGTCCCAAGGCAACAGTCGTGTCACAAATGACCAAGTATTAGGAACGACGGAAGTTACGAATACGACCACATACAAGTCCATATCAGCATCGTCGGCAGCGGTTCCTGTTAACGCAGACAAAGCAAATGCAGACAAAGATGAGTTCAATAAAAAGTGCATTCGATTTTTAGATAGCTTAGCTAGTGAATCTGATGCAAAAATTCTACAGCGACTAAATCAAGAACGCCCCTTGCTGACATGTAAGGATGATTCGGACAAAAGTATTTTATTTTATTTGGTTGAAGCCAGAAAATACTCACTGGCAGAAAAATTAATCGATCGTCAGTGGGTAGATGTCGACTGCATCAATAATAATAACGAAAATATTTTGTTTTATATTTTTGAAGAAGCACCAGTGAAGTTTATTACCAAAATTTTAAAGAAAGTGAAAAATGTTGATCTAGTATCTAAGGACATTGAAAACACGGTGTTGACCGTTTTAGCAGGAACTAATCGCAAGGATTTGGGTCTTGTTGCGCAAACGATTTTGAAAATTGCTCCACAGTTGAAAAGCAAAAAAAACAAAATTGGTGATACGGCTCTAAGTATTGCTACAGAAAATAATAACAAGACGTTAGTCAAGCTATTTAGCTCGAAAAACTAGTTTTTAGTATTTGTTGAATGGACTATCGTCTGAAAGTCTTTGGCTAGTCTTCAGAATTTCTTTAACTATGCCGTTAGCATAATTGCATGGGATTAGCATATAGAAAAAAACAAAATCATGGTGAAGGTGGCTACGAATGGGGTTCTTACACGGATCTATTCGCCAACTTATCTTTAATCTTTTTGACCTTTTTTGCAGTTTCCAATCTGCGAATGGGGGCCTCGGTGATGGAGCAGATGCAGACCAATCAGCATTTGACCCAAAAGGTAGAGGACCTGCAACAGCAGATAAAGGTGTATAATGCATTAAAGGATGAGTATTTGCAGAAAGAAGCTTCGCAGGCTGAGCAAGAGACTTATACTGAGTTAATGGATAAGTTGAACTTGTTGCAGGACGAGGCCAAAAACGAAAAAGATTCACTTCGTCAGCAAGCGCTAGAGAACGAGAAAAAAGAAAAAGCTTTGAATAAATATCAACAAGTGATTCGTAATATTATTAATGCCAATATGGTGGCTAATTCTAGAATCAAGCACCGTGATGACATCATCGAAGAAAATAAGGAAGAAATTAAAGATCTAGAAACAACGGTTTCTCAAAAAAGGTCTGAGCTAAATAAGAAAGAAAAACAAATCGCGAATTATCAGAAGAGCTTGGATGAAAAAATGCAAGAGCTACAAGAGTCCTATCAAAGTCAAGAAATCACGAAAAAGGCATTTGAAAAGCAAGCTGCTAAGTTGAAAGAAGAAAGTCGTAATCAGTTAAAAAATTTGGCGAAGCAGAAGCAAACCATGGAAGAGCAGTTGGCGGATTTAAGTGCTCAAGCCTCAAAGACAAAAAAAGATCTAGAAAATACAAAATATTTAGTAGCCGCAAAAGCGAAAGAGGCAGAGGCCTTGAAGGGTGAGTTAGAGGGAAAAGAAGCTGAGTTCGAAGGTAAAAAAGCAGAATTTGAAGGAAAGCTTGGTAGTCTGAAGGGACAATTGTCAGCAAAAGAAAAAGAGTATGCATCCAAAATGGCAGGTTTAGAGGGTAGGTATCAAGAAAAAGCAGGTGAAGTTGCGAAATTAAAAGCCATTGCTGATGCTAAGAAAAACTTGGCTCGTGAAATTGCTAAAAACTTAAAAAATGCAGGAGTAAAAGCCGAAGTTGATCCCAATAATGGAGATGTGACCTTAGATTTTGGTGATCATTATTTTGATACTGGCAAAACAGATCTAAATACACAAATGCGAAGTATATTAGAAAAAGCACTACCGTCATATGCATCGGGTTTATTTGATGACAGTAAGTTAGCGGAAAAAATTGCTTCGGTAGAAATTGTGGGATTTGCTTCACCGACCTACAAGGGTAAGTTTGTAGATCCGGAAACCTTGTCACCAGATGATCGTAAGGCAGTGGATTTCAATTTAGATTTGTCTTATGGTCGCGCTAAATC
>JBPOJH010000122.1:0-5493 GCA_052033755.1 Bdellovibrionota bacterium
GTCATTTTTCCTTTGATATCGACTGGCATTTTAAAATAATACTCAACGGTGTTATGAATAAATTTATCACGGTAAATTCCTATGAAACCAACTGAAGCAAAGGGAATCATCGACAACACCGCATCTAACATCCCATTACCAGCACGCATAATAGAAACCACGACGGGGGCGTTCTGAATCCGCTCCACTTGGGTTTTTGCGATAGGTGTTTCGATTTCCACCGTGCGCATGTCTTTCCAATCGCGCATCACTTCGTGAGCTAAAATTCGACTGATCTCTTTCATCAAATCTCGAAACTCAGATGAGCTTGTCATTTTGTCTCGCAAATAACCTAATTTATGTTTTAACAATGGATGGTCGATCACCTGCACCGATGTCTGTTTCATGACTCTACCTCTTTCTATAAAAAACTAAAATACTGTGCCATCGCTGATGATCTTAAGTGGGGGAGTTCCACCCGGGCGTTTTTCTTGAGCTAAAAACCGACCGGCCCACCAAGTTCCTCCCTCCAGCACTTTTGCTAAAGGAAATTCTTGAGCATTTTTACCTAATGATTTTTGCACGGCTTGACCAATTTGATCCAACAAGTAAACTGTTAAGGCCCGCCACTCGATGATTAAATCAGAATCAGGTGTCCAAGATTCGAAGGCTTCTTCGGAATTCCTAAACGAAATTAGTCCTGCATCCAACAATAGACCACCATTGCGGTACTCCGCCAATCCTGTCAGTTGGTCAACACAAGTGACTTCAAATCCAGCTTCAATGATGGGTTCAATTAACGAGTACGTCATCCACTGCGATAATTTATGGATAGGAACTAATGCATCAACAGGTTTTGTCAAGGCTTGTTGGCCCCAACCATTGTATTTCCAAACATCACCCAGATTCACGCCATTGGCAATCAGTCGTCCTGGCCAGATACTTCCCAATCCATCAAGCACGGCTCGCAAAACACCTGTGGCCGGTATTTGCTGACCATATTTTTCTGACAAGTAATCGATAATACTTCCAGGGCGCCCTTTTGGAAAAATAGTTTTGTTGTCCATGGCCTTTGATAAATTATTTAATAACTGCACACGACCTTCGACGCCTACCAAAGGATTTTCCTTTGTGACCTGAAAATATTTTTTTAGGTCATCCACTTGAACCATTCGAAGTCCCAGTTGGTCGGCCTGGCAAGTTTTACGATCCTCACTCATAATGCCCGAGCAAAACATATAATAACTAGCCACACCTAAACCTTCAGATCTTTGAAAATATTTTTTCGAACTGTCTTCGAAATACTTCCACTCGGCTCCAGCTCCAGCATCTAACAATACGGAAGTGATAACGAGATCTAATTTGATGCGAGCTTTTTCTAACGCTGTCTCAGACTTTATTTTTTGATCCAGCTGAGCTGCTCGATCCACTTTTCCAGCACGAAAGTGTCCCCATCGTGAATGAAAGGGAATATTCAAATCTGGATAGTTTTTGTGTATCACTTGTAAAACATAATCCACCGTGGACTGAAATTTTTCAGGATGATACTGAAAAGCGGTTTGACCCGATTTCGCTAGTTGAAATATTTTTTCAGCGCGATCACGAATGGCCTTGGGGGATAAAATAAAATTAATTTCATCCACTGTTAATTCCAGGTTTTGATTGGTATTATTTTTTTTCATCAATATCTCGCCCTTTGACTTTTAATAACTCAGCTTTAGATTTTTTTTCTTCTTTGGAAAAGTATCCAGCTGCTTTTTTGGCTTCCATTTCTACTTGCGCATCTTTGGGGATTAAATCATCTGGTATGGAAATGCGATTGATGACTTCAATGCCACTGTTGACGATGGCATCGTATTTCATATTGCTCATCGAATGTAGGTTGTGAATTTTCTTAATTCCGAAAAAATGCAAACAATCTGGCATGAATTCTTGAAATCTGGCGTCTTCAGTTCCAGCAACACATTCGGTTCTTTGAAAATAAGTGGCAGCGGTGTCACCGCCGGCTTGTCGCTTTCTAGCATTGTAGACTAAAAACTTAGTGACCTCACCCAATGCACGACCTTCTTTGCGATAGTACACGATAATTCCTACGCCTCCTCGCTGGGCGGTGCGAGCCGCATCTTCGATTCCATACATCAAATAGGGACGACACGTACAAATGTCAGAGCCAAATACATCGGAACCATTGCACTCATCATGCACTCGGCACGTCAGTTCAATATTCGAATTTGCTAAATCTTTTGCATCACCAAAAATATAGGCGGTTGAGCTTCCGATCGGTGGTAGCCAAACTTTTAAATCGGGACGAGTGATAAATTCAGGATACATACCACCCGTTTCCTGAAATAAAATCCGACGCAAATCACCTTCATCCACTTTCAGGCGTTGAGCAATTCCGGGTAAATACCAAACTGGATCGATGGCCACTTTCGTCACACGTACATCCAAGTTGTCTTTAACAATATGTCCATCTGGTTTTAAGCGACCAGCTTTGATGGCTTCGCTAATTTCAGGAATTTGTAAATGCGCCTGAGTGACTGCAATGGTGGGGCGAATATCATAGCCTTGCTCGAACAACGCCTTAAAGTTTTCTTTTGGATCTAATCCCCAAGGATCCACAGAGACCATTTTTAATGGATCACTCCACTGCGGGTAGGGACCAATTTTAACGGGGCTTTGTGTGTTATGTAAGTCGGGCTTATGAAGGGAGTCAAATTTACCGCTGGCAATGGATAGGGCTCGATATACGGCATAGCTTCCGCTGTGAGTGCCTATGGCATTACGAGCTTTCGCATTGGTGTTTGAGGCCACGACAGGGCCGCGCTCCATCGCTGTCGCCGCACCCCAATGAATAGGTAGTGTTTCTTTGTATTTTAAATTCGAATGCGAAGCTAAGATAACATGGTTGGATCGCTTTTTAATATCGATTTGCACGAAAACTCCTTTTTTCTAATTAGCAACATCATCGTCGGTATCATCGAATCATTTAAAAATAATAAGTCGATAGTTCCACTTTAAATTTCATTTTTTTATATTTATTTAAGTTCAAATTGACAGTTTAATATACTTGTTCAGGCAGTAGATTAAGACATCCAATTTGAATCACTTTGTATTTCCCATTTTGTCGTGATTTTTTTTGTATTCGACCACAGATCTAAACTTTGGTGGCCGGTGATATCCCCTTGACCAAATTTAGAAGCGTTAATGCCGCCGAATGAAAAGGGCTCTCTTGGAACGGGGACACCGACATTAACACCCACCATTCCTGTTGAGGCTTCATTGATCACTCGATCCGCCAAGGCGCCATTGGATGTAAACACACTGCAAGCATTTCCATAAGGAATTGAGTTTTCTATTCTTAAAGCTTCAGAAATATCCTTACAGCGAATGATACTTAAGATGGGGCCAAATAATTCATTAGTAGCGGCCTCGGTACCTGTTTGAACCATGTCCAAAACCGTTGGACCTAACCAATTGCCAGCAGATAAGCCAGCCATTGAACCAGCAGGTGCGGGGGTTTTACGACCATCTAATAATATTTTTGCACCAGATTTCTCTGCGCGCTCAATCGCAGCCACTAAAAATTGTTTTTGTTCTTTGGTGATCAAGGCACCCATATCTTCGCCTAAATTCAATGAAGAAGCTCGCGCGATTATTTTTTCAATATGCGCTTCCACATTGCCAACGGCTAACAACACAGAGGCGGCCATACAACGTTGACCGGCGCAACCCGTGAAAGAATCTGAAATTCCGATACCACTTAATTCGGGATTGGCATCAGGCAATAAGATGATATGATTTTTGGCTCCGCCTAAGGCTAGGACTCTTTTTCCTAAATGGGTACCATGCTGATAAACAGTTTTTGCAATTTTTGTCGAACCCACAAAGCCAATGGCTTTTACTAAAGGATGATCGATAATGGCATTCACAGTCATTTCACCGCCGTGTAAGACCGTGAATACCCCATCAGGCAAACCGGCTTCTTTTAATGCGTTTGCGATTTTGATGGCTGTCAGCGGAGTTTTGTCAGAAGGTTTCCAAATATAGGAATTTCCTAAAGCTAGCGCAATGGGAATAGTCCACATGGGCACCATGGCTGGAAAATTAAACGGAGTAATATTGGCGACAACACCTAAAGGTTCACGTTTGTATTCACAAGTCACACCTCTAGAGACTTCGACTTTTCCACCTAAATCTAAATTTTGAATCGACAATGCAAACTCTAGAACTTCGATGCCTTTCATTAATCCAGCTTTGGCTTCGGCAAAGGTCTTCCCGCATTCGGCACTTTTTAAATGTGCTATCGAATCCATATCGCGTAGTAAAATAGTTCTTAAATTAAAAAGAACTTTAGCGCGCTCTTTCGCCGGAGTCTTACCCCACGTGACTTGGGCGGTAGAGGCAACTTGAATGGCTAAGTCTATCTGTTCTGTCGAGGGAATACTGACTTGGCCGATTTGATGGTTATTGTATGGCGATAACACAGAAATCGATCCTGCTAAACCTTCGACCCACTTTCCACCGATAAAATTATGTCCATTGATGATTTCTTTTGGCAATAGTGTCTGCATGAACTCCCTCCGACGGAATCACAAATAAAATAGATAAAGAAAAATGATAGAGTAATTATTTGAAAGTGCAAACAATAATACGCAGCACGCGGAGTTAATGCCTAGCAAAGATTTGCTAAGCAAGATTTAGTTGTCATTCTGCTGAACTAAGATCGCAAGTAGTGAGCCTTCTGTAATGCAATTTTCTGTTCCGTCAATACTTCGAATACCTGTCGACATTAACTACTAAAATTCATAGGTGTCATTATTTATGCAAATATTTTATAAGTTGATGATTCTTTGTAGGGGGTAGATTGTTGGAAAACAATAAGCAATCAGTGCTAAAGTCTAGCTCTAGGTGTATCAAATGTTTCTGCATATGGGCCGATAAGTCAGACATGTTGAATTATAAAACTGAACTTACCGCAGAGTTAATGGCACGTTCGCGATTCGCAGCAATGGCTCAGTATTTTTTATTTTCACTGGCCGCCAGTTATGAGTATTTTAATGGTTAATGGACTACAGGTAATACCATAGCTGTTATCGCATTTTTATTTGTGAATACGTTTCGTTTGTGGTTTGCCTCGTCCGCAGTGTTTAGCCTTTCACTCAGTCGAAGTGCAGTGGTGATTTTTGTTACACCATTAATTATATCGATGATCACGCCATTTGTTTTAAAGTATTCCAGTTGGCGAACGGATCTGATTCCGATATTAATAATTAGTTTATTTTTTGTCTATATCCTTGGGCAACAGAGAAAAATATTTGAAGCTTGGTATATGAATTTTCAAAAAAAAGAAGAGTTAAATACTATTTTTGAAAAATTTCCTGGTGGTATGGGTCTTCTTGAAAATGAAAAAATCATTAAAATGAATGAGCAATTTAAAGAGGTTCTTCAAATATCAAATACGGATCAATTAAGTCTGTCGGAATTAAATCAACCAGAGCAAGTGTTTTTAAC
>JBPOJH010000066.1:0-35044 GCA_052033755.1 Bdellovibrionota bacterium
AGCTTTAGATTTGTTCGAAGCTTCTCCAGTTGAATTATTTGATGCGCGCGTAAATGGTACTTCTGATTACAAAGACATTGCTGATTCTGATGTTGTTATTGTTACGGCTGGCCTTCCAAGAAAACCAGGAATGAGCCGCGATGATTTATTAGCAACAAATGCTAAAATCGTAAAAGCTTGTTGCGAAGGAATCAAAACTTACGCACCAAACTCAGTAGTAATAATCGTTTCTAATCCGTTAGATGCAATGTGTACTGTTGCCAAACAAGTTTTGGGATTTCCACGCGAGCGCGTGATTGGTATGGCTGGAGTTTTAGACTCAGCTCGTTTCCGTAGTTTTGTTGCGGAAGCATGTAACGTTTCTGTCAAAGACGTGTTTGGTTTCACTTTGGGTGGACATGGCGACACGATGGTACCAATGCCAAGACACTGTTCTATCGGCGGAGTTCCTTTAACTGAAATGTTACCTCAAGAAAAAATTGATGCTTTAGTTAACCGTGCTGTTAACGGTGGAGCCGAAATCGTCAAGTTGTTACAAACTGGTTCTGCTTATTATGCACCTTCGGCATCTGCAGTACAAATGGCAGAAGCTATCCTTAAAGACCAAAACAGAATTTTACCATGCGCAGTTGAGTTGAATGGTGAATACGGCATGAAGGGTTTATTTATCGGCGTATTGTGTAAGCTAAATGGCAAAGGTGTGGACTCTGTTGTTGAATTAAAATTGAACGACACAGAACGTGCTGGTCTAGAAAAATCTGCTGGTGCTGTTCGCGAACTTGTAGATGCTTTAGCAAAGCTTCAATATTAATTTAAACAATTAATTCATTAACAAAGGAATTCGAATGAATATTCATGAATATCAGGCCAAAGAGGTCTTAAGAAAATACGGAGTCGCTACTCTGAAGGGAAAGATTGCGTTTACCGCTGATGAGGCCGTAAAGGCTGCGCAAGAGCTAGGTGGAAATATTTGGGTGATTAAATCTCAAATCCACGCTGGTGGTCGCGGTAAAGGTGGCGGTGTTAAGTTGGCAAAAACAATGGATGAAGTAAAAGATATTTCTTCAAAAATGATCGGTATGACTTTGATCACCCACCAAACTGGTCCAGAAGGCCGCTTGGTGCAAAAAGTTTATGTCGAGCAAGGTTGTAATATTGCCAAGGAATATTATGTGGCCTGCTTGGTAGACCGTGCTACTGGTCGAGTTGCGATGATGGCCTCTTCGGAAGGTGGCATGGATATCGAAGAAGTTGCCGCTCACAAACCAGAAGCGATTGTGAAAGTAGACATCGATCCAGCGACTGGCTTGATTCCATTTCAAGCTCGTGAATTGGGCTTTGCCATTGGTATTCCCGCTGACAGCTTAAACAAAGCTGTTTCGTTTATGATGGGATTGTACAAAGCATTTGTTGAATGTGATTGCTCAATTGCTGAAATCAATCCTTTGGTATTAACCAAAGAGGGTGATGTTTTAGCATTAGATGCAAAAATGAATTTCGACAGCAATGCTTTATACCGACAAAAAGAAATCGTCGCCTATCGTGATTTAGCCGAAGAAGATCCAGCGGAAATCGAAGCTTCCAAATTTGATCTAGCTTTTATTAAATTAGATGGAACGATTGGTTGCTTGGTGAACGGTGCTGGTTTGGCGATGTCCACTTTAGATATCATCAAATTGCACGGAGAAGCTCCTGCTAATTTCTTAGATGTTGGCGGTGGTGCTAACAAAGAAAAAGTCACTCATGCATTTAAAATTATTCTACGTGATCCCAACGTTAAAGCCATTTTGGTGAATATATTTGGCGGAATCATGAAGTGTGATGTGATCGCAGATGGTGTGATTGCAGCCTCTAAGGAAGTGGGTTTGAAGGTTCCGTTAGTTGTTCGCTTGGAAGGAACAAACGTAGAACTTGGTAAAAAAATGTTAAAAGAAAGCGGATTAAATATTATTCCTGCGGACGATTTAACTGATGCGGCCCAAAAGGTTGTAAAAGCAGTTAGAGGAGGACACTAATGGCTATTTTAATTAATAAAGATACTCGCGTTATCACTCAAGGTATCACTGGATCTCAAGGATCATTTCACACTGAACAATGTTTGGCTTATGGTAGCCAATTTGTTGGTGGCGTGACTCCGGGTAAAGGTGGCACTAAGCACTTAAATCTTCCTGTATTTAACACAGTTAAGGAAGCTAAGAAAGCTACAGGATGTAATGTCTCTATGATTTTCGTACCACCGCCATTTGCTGCGGACTCGATTATGGAAGCTGTTGATGCAGACTTGGATTTAGTCATTTGTATCACCGAGGGAATTCCTGTTTTAGATATGGTAAAGGTAAAAAGATTCATGCAAGGCAAAAAGACTCGCTTAATAGGTCCGAACTGCCCAGGCGTGATCACTCCAGGACAATGTAAAATTGGAATTATGCCAGGTCATATTCACAAGCCAGGCCGCATTGGCGTTCTTTCAAGATCAGGTACTTTGACGTATGAAGCAGTTCACCAGTTAACAGCTGTTGGATTGGGGCAATCTACTTGCGTGGGTATTGGTGGAGATCCTGTAAATGGAACTAACTTTATCGATGTTTTGAAATTATTTAACGCCGATAAGGACACGGATGCCGTTATCATGATCGGTGAAATTGGTGGATCAGCCGAAGAGGAAGCTGCTGAGTACATCAAGAAGGAATTCAAAAAGCCAGTGACAGTATTTATTGCTGGAGCCTCTGCGCCTCCGGGACGTCGTATGGGTCATGCTGGTGCGATCATCAGTGGCGGTAAAGGAACTGCAGAAGCTAAATTTGCAGCCTTAGAGGCCGCTGGTTGTAAGATCGCTCGCAGTCCGGCGGACTTAGGCAAGACACTAAAAAGCCAATTGAAGTAAGACCAAATCCATTTACTTCGTATACCTTCGTTGCTCGGTCAGTCGCCTTGTGCGGCCTGCGGGTAGCAGGCCTCCGCGTCTTCTTCCGTCGCGCCTTGGTCTACTTTGTAACTGGATTTGGTATAATACCAGTTTAAAATAAATGTCGTTGATTTCTGATGTGGGACTGGGTATTTCCAGTCCCATATTATTTGGAAGCGATCTTAAAACCCATAAAAGGAGTAAATATGGCAAAAGAAGTTACATTTTCAATCATCAAGCCAAACGCAGTTAAAAAACATGCTATTGGCGATATCATCAATCATTTTGAACAAAATGGCTTACATGTAGCTGCAGCTAAATTAGCAGTTATCTCTAAAGATAAATGCGAGTTATTTTATGCTGAACACAAAGAGCGTCCATTTTTCGGTGAACTAGTAAGTTTTATGACTTCTGGTCCTGTGTTGTTAATGGCTTTGGTAGGCGAAGGTGCTGTACTAAAAAATCGTGAATTAATGGGTGCAACTGATCCTAAAAAAGCAAATCCAGGAACTATCCGCGCTAAGCACGGTGATTCAATGGGTGAAAATGCGGTTCATGGTTCAGACAGTGTTGAATCTGCAAAACGCGAATTAGCTATTTTCTTTGATAAGCACGAATTCGTAAATTTATAATTTCTATTTAGGTTCTAATAGACTTCATAAACTGAAAACGCCTCAACGATTGTGTTGGGGCTTTTTTTTAATGAACTTGGTATAACATCAGACAGGAACTAAATATGATATCTGAAAAAAAAGACTCAATAAATGTCGAAGACGTTATCTTGGTTAAAATCGAAAAAATGATTTTCGGTGGAGCGGGACTGGCCCGACTGAATGATACCGACGGAGCGAAAGGCGCTGTTGTATTCGTTCGCTATGCTGCCCCCGGGGATGAGTTGCGTGTTAAAATCACCGTTAAAAAGAAAAACTTTTACGAGGCCGAAATTGTTGAAATCGTCAAAGCCTCTGAGCATCGTCAAACTCCTCCATGCGAATACTATCAAATTTGCGGCGGTTGTAATTGGCAACATTTAAAATACCAAGAGCAACTCCGACAAAAACAAAATATAATTTTAGAGCAGTTAAGGCCAGTTATTAATACTCAGACTAAAGTTTTTGACATTATTCCAAGTCCCAAAGAATTCAGATATCGAAATCGCATCCAACTTAAATTCTCAGCCCCAAATCTGGGTTATCACCAGCGAGGCACCCATCAAATTGTGAATATTCAGGATTGCTTAATCGCCGAAGAAACCGTGGCACAAAAAATTGTACCTTTGCGAAAAAGTTTAATACAACAAAACTCGCCACCATTAAAAGTAATAGAACTACGCCAACAAGATACTCGCAATGAAGAGGAACTCAATTTTTCGCAAGTGAATTCGCTGCAAAATGAAAATTTAACTCAACTTGCATTAAAGTGGATGACGGACAACTCGAATCCTGATTCCCAACCAAAATACTGGGATCTGTATTGCGGTAACGGCAATTTTAGTTTTCCTTTGTTGCAGCTACTGAAAGCTAACAAGCAAACACCAACATCCATTGTTGGAGTCGAATTGTCTGAAAGTTCCGTTGCTGAGGCTCAAAAAAAATTATCTGAAAATGGAATCGACTTTGAGCAATTACAGTTTTTCTGTGCAGACGTCGAAGTTTTCTTAAGGCGTCATACCCCGCCAACTGGTGCGGTGGTACTGTTGGACCCACCTAGAGCCGGTGCTTCCGAATACATCCTAAAATCACTAGCTAGTTCGAACATTTCAAAGATCGTCTATATAAGTTGCGATCCAGCAGCTTTACGCCGAGATCTACAACGTTTGTTGGAATATAATTCTGCTTGGCAATTGACTAGACTACAGGCCTTTGACATGTTCCCACAAACGGACCACATAGAAACAATGGTCGAGCTGAAGAGAATTCATTCATAATAACTTTTTCGCACATAAAGTGAACCGCTTTGCTAAAGATAGAAATTGTTATCCAATCAGCGAATGGAACTGATCGACTATAGTGATTGACTAAATAGTCACTTCTTAAGAATAATGGGGGCATGATTCGAATCAAATGGCTAGTCATTATTTTTGCCCTCACATTGACATCGTGTACGACCTTTCGTTCTGAGGACAACGAAAAAGCCCAATTTCATTTAAAAATCGGCACTACTCATTTAATGAATGCAGAATACCCACAAGCTTTAAACGAATTACTAATGGCTGAAAAGTTGGATGATGAAGATCCCATTATTCAAAACAATTTAGGTTTGGCTTACTATTTTCGTGGTCAAGTTCAATTAGCTGAAGTGCATTTAAAAAAATCCATTCGCTTAAAACCAGATTATACAGATGCCAAAAATAATCTTGGGCGTGTCATGATTGAAACAGGTAAAATTCAAGAATCAATTCCGTATCTGGAATCCGCAGCTAATGATTTAACTTATATCAATCCAGAAAAACCAGTAATGAATTTAGGTATTGCTTTTTTTAAATTAGAAAAATACGACAAATCTATTGAACAATTACAAAAATCATTAAACTACAAACGTGATAATTGCTTAGCATATTCATTCTTGGGAAGAAATTATTACGAATTAAAAGATTTTTCCAAAGCCACTGACACCTTAGACAAAGCCATCGGTTACTGTAAAAAAAGTCAATTTGATGAACCTAATTATTATTCTGCTTTATCATATTATCAACTTGGCAATGTAGAGATAGCTAAATCAAGACTAGACGAAATTATCAAAATGTATCCATTTGGAACCTATGCTGACAAAGCAAAATCCATGTTGGAAGTTATTCAAAAATAGGAACATGTAATGAAAAAAGTTGGAGAATTATTACGAACAGAACGCGAAAAAAAGGGCTTGTCCTTACACGAGATCGGATTGTCATTAAAAATTAATCCAAAAATCTTAAAGGCTATTGAAGATGGCGATACCACACAGTTACCTGCAAAAACTTTCTTGCGTGGCTTTATTCGCAGCTATGCGCAATATCTAAAGCTTAATGTCGAGGAAGTATTAGAGATTTTTTCAAGTGAATTTGGAACGACAAAACCTGAGGTTCCAGTTGTTCCAAATTCAGACGATGTCAATACAACAACTAATGCTTCAGTCTCGACTGCCGCAACAACAACTGGTGCACCAACGACTAACGCAAATTCAAAAACGACTTCCACAAATAATTCCCACGAAGAACTAAAACCTGTGGATTCGAAAAAATCTGTTGATAATTTATTAATGCTTTTTTTAGGTATAGGGTTGTTGGTATTTATTGCTTTAATTATCAATCAAACAAACAAGTATCAAAAAGAAAAAGAGACAGCTGGAACAGATATCGAAAGCGGAGTGGTTGTATTAACAACTACAACTTTGATCCCTGCTAATAATTCTCAGGCATTAAGTACCTCTGTGACAACAACAACCTTGCCTGCTAATTCTGGATCAAGTGCCGTCTCTAATAATCCAAGTGTCGTGACCACAACAACCGTCAATACAACTAGCACTACTATCAAAAAAGCCACACCGATCACAACTACAACATTAAAACCGAAGTCGACAACTACGACTATGGCAGTAGCAACTACAGCAGAATCATCCACCGTTAATAGTTCAACTACAACAACGACATTGGCGCAAAAATCCGTTGAGGTCATCATTGAAGCCTTAAACAAAGTTACAATTCGGTACGCAACCTCTCCTGGACAATGGCAAACTGTCGAATTAGAGGCCGATCAGGTCCACATTTTTAAAAGTAAAACTGGCATAGAGCTAGAAATTAGCGATGGTGGAGCTGTCAGTGTTGTCGTTAATGGAAAAGATCGCGGAGTTCAAGGGGTGATTGGAAAACCTTTGAAGCTTAAATTTTAATGACTTCAAATATACAGTCTTCATCCAATAAAAAAATACTAACAACATGGTTAGTGCTTTTGCTGGTTAAGCTGTTGGTCAGTTATTTCTTACCGCTTAGTTCTGACGAAGCCTATTATTGGGTTTGGTCCAACAATATGCAGTTAAGTTATTTTGACCATCCCCCCTTCATTTCATGGTTGTTTTATGTAGGACATCTATTTGAAGGATGGGGGCATCTTGTTCGTTTACCTGCGATTGTCTTAGCTCACAGTAGTCTTTTGATTTGGGCTCTTATATTGAAAGATAAAATTAAGAACCTATCAGTGTTTTTTCTATTTATTTTTTTCTCGCCGATTTTAGGTTTAGGATCATTAATTTTAACACCCGATCTTCCTGTGATTTTCTTTTGGAGTCTATCCACGTATTTATTTTTAAGAATTCTAAAAAATAATTCAGCCCTTTTATACTCCTTATTAGGGATGTCACTGGGACTTGGGTTTTGTTCTAAGTACCACATCGTTTTGTTTCCATTATTTTGCATTTTATTTTTAACAATAGAAAAAAAATGGGCATTAATAGATTTTAAAAAAATCATTTGGACTATTGTTTTTGGTCTATTCTTTTCATCACCGGTAATTCTGTGGAATGTCGCTAACGGATTTCAATCCTTTGCCTTTCAGTTTAAGCATGGTTTGGGGCGCACACACTGGAAGCCCGAATGGACCATTACATATTTTCTGGGACAATTCGCTGCGATATTTCCGATTCCTGCTATTGTTGCCTTGCGTGCCAAGATGAGGGATCACGATCGTTTACATTACTATTTGGGTTTTGGTCCGATTTTATTTTTTGGACTTACTTCTTACCGTGGTGTTGTAGAAGCAAATTGGCCGGATGTGGGTTATTTTTCAATTTATACATTATTTTTTATTGCAGCTACAAATTTAAAACCAGCAGCCCGAACTATTTCCGCTTGGATTGCATTATATCTACTGGTGTTTTTTCAATATAATTATAATTTTCTAAATATTAATACGGATAAACTACGCGAACCATTTAAATATCAAGTATTGATTCCAACTGTCGATAAATATCAGCCACTTTATGGTGGCACTTATCAAATGAGCTCTACACTGTGGTATTTAACTAAGAAACCATTTTATAAATTGCGTGGGTTCAATCGCTTTGACTTTTTTGATACCATTCAGGATTCTTTTCAATTACCTGATAAATTTTATTTGTTACGAGACAAAGACGCAGATATACCCGACTGGCTGGTTCAGGCATTTAATTTAGAAATAATAGAAACAATTAATTCCGAATTTGAAGTTCTGGAGTTCCAAAGAAAATGAAAATATTAATCTTTATCACTACATTCTTTGTTACTTTTTTGTTTTACGGAATTTATATATCTCAACACGATATTGAAATAACAACAAAGTCTTTACCCTCACAGCAATTACTTACAAATTCCGGCAATCGCTTGTTTTATGATTATCGCGGTGTAATCAACGTTCGCTCTGATTTATCCAATGGATCTTCGTCTCCATTTGAAGTTATTAACGAAGCCAAATTAGCGAATTTAGATTTTCTATTTTTTACTGAAATCAATAAATCAACAACATATGAATATTTGAATTCCTATTTTGGTGATTTGATGGTTGTCGATGCTGCTGAATATAATTTTTTAGATGCGCGTCTTTTAGTATTGAATGATCGAAGTCACTTAGAACAAATGAATGAGTCTGAACGACAATTGAAGTTAACGGATTATTTATCTCAAAACTATGACAAGGCGAAAGAATCCCTGATTATTTTAGCGCATCCCTATATGCCAGATGCTTCATGGACTGGTCCCTACCCCACAGGCCTTGATGGCGTTGAAATACTGAACCCAAAAGCTATTTCGCAAAAATCTTGGCTTAAATCAAAACTCAATGTTTTTTTTAGTTTGATCATATATCCCTTTAATTCAAAATATGCGTTTTTGCGACTCTTCAGCGAACCCACACAGGAAACAGTTTTGTGGGATCAACTCAATGAACAACGCCCGACTTGGGGCTTTGCTGGAGCAGATGCCTCTGCCCGCGCAGTTCCCATGCCTGGCGCATTGATTAAATTTCCCTCTTACCAACGCAATTTCGAGATAGCAACAAATCATGTCTTGTTAAATTCGGAATTAACGGGCCAGTACCAAAAAGATCGTGAACGTATCATACAAGCTTTGCGTAGTGGACAGTTCTATACCAGCGTTGATCTATTGGCTGATCCCAAGGGTTTTGTTGCGTACATCAAAGATAAAGATGATATCATCAAAATGGGATCAAAAATTAAGTATAAAAAAAATTTAAACTTACATGTCTCATTAGGTAATCAACCAAAATATTTTTTCGAAATAGTACTTATCAAAGATGGAGAGCGTGTTTATACCAGTAATAGTATGGAGCTAGATTACGACATTAAGGCTAAGGGTAATTACCGAGTACAAGTACGAGTCAGTCCTACTTTTCCATTCCCAGAGGGTAAGCGATGGATAACATGGATTTACTCGAATCCTTTTTTCATCAAATAAATCTTCATTCCTAAAGTTGGGTAAATTTGACAAGCCAGTCTTTCATTATTAGCAAAGCCACGATCTTCCCCAATTTCTAATTCTTGAGGACTTTTGGGAACTTGAAAGTTCGGGTCAACAAAAATATGGCAAGTTCCGCAGGTTCCCATTCCTCCGCAGGAATGACTGATATCGTATTTAAAGGCCAATAAATTTTCTAAAACGGTTTTATTCGTTTTAAACGATCGCCATATTGATTGGCCTGTTTTTTTAAAAATAATTTCTATTTCGATGATGTCATTACTTGAAAGGCTCATGACAATTTTGTATCAAGAAATATATGAAATTCATAGCATTTGACTTAGAGACTACTGGAACTGTACCTGGCGTAGACCAGATTGTTGAAATCGGAGCGGTTCGCTTCCTAAATGGTGAGGTCGAGGCCGTATACTCGACGCTAGTGGACCCGTTGCGACCTATTCCTCCGGGCGCCTCGAAGGTTAACGGGATTACCGATGATATGGTTCGTGGAAAAGCAAAAATCGAAGATCTTCTTCCCAGCTTTGCCGATTTCTGTGGTGAGGATTTAATGATTGCTCACAATGCTCCATTTGATACTCAATTTTTAATCGCTGATATTAAACGATTCGAGACATCAGCACCAAAGGGTTTAGTCATCGATACTTTGTCGATATCACGAAAAGTTTTTCCAGGATTAGCTAATTATAAATTAGGCACACTAGTGCAACATCTAAAAATTCCAACCACTGATTTTCACCGTGCGGAAGAAGATGCGACCTATGCTGGTAAATTATTTTTTGAATTAATAAAAAGAATATCTATTAACGGACAACCACCGAATTTTGAAAACTTGGTAGCTTTAACGGGTAAGCCAGAACTGCGTTTCCCGCAAATCAAAAGACAACCCAAACAGATGGATCTTTTTAGTCTCTTATAATTTTTCAACAGAGCGATTTGAAACAGGAAAGCGACGCCCTCTTCCGAATGAATGACTAGATACCTTTAAAATCGGTGGAGCTTGCCATCGTTTAAATTCGCTTCTTTGCATCGATTTAAATACCCACTCATCAGTTGAATTTTTGAGGTCGCGTCCTTTAGAAACAATGGATTCTACGCTGGCATCTAATTCATCATAAGGTGGTAGGCTGTCTTGATCTTTTTGATTCGGACGCAATTCCGCTGTTGGGGGCCTGGCAATGATCATCTCAGGAATTAATTGTTCAGTTTTGTTATATAACTCTGCCAGTTGATACACTTGCCGCTTCAATAAATCCCCAATCGGAGCTAACCCTCCACACATATCACCATATAATGTGGAATAACCTGTGGCATATTCTGATTTATTACTTGTAGACAACAACAAGGAATTTTTTTGATTGGAAATAATCATCAAAGTTAATCCGCGCAAACGTGCCTGCAGGTTTTCATGTGTTAATCCGAAGGCCTCTAACTGGAACTGATGCTGAGCTTGCTGCGATAATAATTCATACGCAGGCACAATACTGAATTCCTGAAATGCTATATCCAAGTTTTTCGCCAATTGCTTGGCTAGGTTTAAACTTATTTGATCACTGAAGGGACCGGGCAAGGCGATGCCCAACACATTTTCTTTTCCTACAGCCTCTACTGCTAAAGCGGCTACTACGGCGGAATCAATTCCACCACTTAATCCTAAATGCACCTTAGTTAAACCGACCTTGCGACAAAAATCTTTGATTCCCAAAACTAATGCAGATCTAATTTCAGTCGCTTTTTCTAATTCAGTTTTTTGCCGATCTGTCTTTAATAAAATTTTTTGTAACTTTGCTATTTTTATTTTTGTAGGCTGCTTCTTCAATAAAATTCTATGCCCGAAATCCAAATCGACTTCTGCACTAAAATAATCTTCTTCAAATTTTTTCATTAAAAACTGCAGTTGCCCCTTGGAGTTAACGCCAAAACTATGTCCGTCAAAAATAATTTCGTCCTGACCACCGACTAAATTGCAATACACCATTGGGGCCTTAAAACGCTGAGCTGTTTTTTTCACAAGCACAAATCGTTGTTCTATTTTTCCAGGGAAATAGGGGCTTGCACTTATATTAATAATTAAATCCAGTTTTTTTTCTTTGATAGTATTGATTGGATTGACCAGATAGGGACTGCGTCCTTTGGAGTCTGGCCATGCCCATATATCTTCACAAATCGAAATTAAAATTTTCTTTTTTTGAAAACGAATAATGTTTTTTGAAATATCGCCACATTCAATAAATCTTGCTTCATCAAATACATCTCCAGTTGGTAGCAAAGTTTTATTTAAAATTTTTGGCTTCTTTTTAGATTCTAAAACAATCGCGCTATTATAAAAGCGCTTTCCCTTGGGGTGAGGGTTTTTTGTAAAAGCACCGAATACTATTAACATTCCGGTGGGAACAATTTTATTTATCTCAGTGATTTTCTTAAGTTGATCTTCAACCAGTTTTTGTCTTTCAAGTAAATCAAAAGGGTGATAACCAAACAGCGTGGCCTCTGGAAACACTAAAATATCGACGGAATCATTTGCCGCCTTTAAAATGTGTTCTTTGATTAATTGTGTATTAAAGTTAAAATCACCAAGAATAGTATTAATTTGGGCTAAGGCTATTTTCATCTTTTGAATCCTTCAATAAACTCAAAGGTATTCTACCTGAAAATCCCTCGCGATATCCATGAAAAAATCCAATTTCAGTTTCAGGATATTTCCAGCAAAAATAGCCGCTGCCATTATCAAAATCAGCCAACCAAAGACCTTTAGGTTTACCACCCAACCTTTGAATTTTGCTGTTCCATTTTTCAACAATCACATTAATTTCGGCTTCGATTTGCAAAGCCTTTGGTGAGTTCTTGTCTGGCAATGCTTTTAGTTGATTAACATAATTCCGTACAGTTTTTTGAGCTTCTTCAGTGATTCGATAAATCACAGGCAATAGCTCGTTAGCTTCAGTATTGGAAAAAACTCTTCGACTGTTAATTTCAAATAAATTCGCCATCTATTTTCCTTGTGACGGTTTTTGTCACTCACAGATGTAAACTAATCAAGTCAAAAGTTTATACATGAATTTATTACAAGCAAATACGAAAAATTACTTTTCCATACTTTTCGAAATTTGTGAGGCCTGGCCAATTAAGAATAATATGATGGCCATTAATATCATGATGATGAAGGCTATTCGAATCAGTCGACCAAAGGTAAAGGGTTCTTCCTTTATAATATCTTCTTGCTTGGCTATCTTTCTAGTTGCAGGAAACTTTTTGGCCTTAGCTAACACATTCGCTTCATCTTCACTGCCCTTTTTAAGAGCTAGTCCTTTTTCTTTTTTGCTTTGTTCTTCTAGCTTTCTTTTCAACTCGCCAGATATCCCCTTGGCGGCTATACGACGATCATTTCCAGAGCCAAAATTATTATTTACACGGCCAACAACAAAGGTGCGCGAACGATCCCTGCGGCCACCTCCGGCCTCAACAGACTCACCAGAAATTTGATCTGCCGAGGACGGCGCATATTTAAAATCTTTTGCTCCCAGTCGCTTACCCATGGCTGAATTCGCAGACGAACCACTACCACTATTGGAACCATTTTTATTGTTATATTGATTACGACCTGCCAAATTTGATTGATTACCTTTGCCAGATTTTGATCTATTGGATCCGTTGCTGCTGTTGCTGTTTGAATTGTTAGAATTACTACTACTAGAAGTGCCACTTTTACTTTTGAATTTACTGGGATCAATTCCCGTATTTTTTTGAAAACATTCATCCAGCCCCGGAGAACCGGGCAACTCACCTACGTCTAAGGCACAGTCATAGTAAGCCCCTACAAGATATTCAGAAGTAGAATCCCTGAAGGGAGCAAAAAATACCTTTTGAAATGCTATTAACACCGCAATCACTACCAATAGAATAAGCGTGTACTCTACTAAAGCCTGACCTTTAGAATTTTTAAGTATTACCATATTCATTCCACTTGCGAGTCTAGGGTTTTATCTATCTAATAATTATATACTTTATGATATTCTATCGACGTAAATTCCTTTTTTATTTAATACTTTTATCGATGATTGTCTCAGTTTGGGACATACGCTTAATTATGGCGGCCAATTCAAACGCAACCAGTTCGCCTAGTAACACAGAAAGCACCAAAGCCGCTGAAAAAACTATTCAGCTACTGGGGCCGCAGATTGAAAAACTAACTCGCGAAGATCTTATTCGATTAGCGCGCGCGTATAGCGATTTGGGTAATTTTCAAAGTTCGATTAAGGTTTTAACTGCCGCTTTGTCTTTGAACAGTAAGGACGTCGAAGTAAAAACTTTTATAGGCCAAGAGCAATTCAAATTAAATAAAGACAAAGAGGCTTTGTTAACGTTCAAAGAAGCATTAGAAATTAATAAAAAATTTGTACCTGCTTATAAAGGATTGATCAAGCTATACGAAAAACGAAAAAATCGTTATGAGCTTCGCTTGTTGTATCAGGACCTCATTACCAATGTCGGTGAAAAATCTGATTATATCTCTAAGCTTTGTGAGCTATCAACTTTAGATGGCCTATATGAGTTAACAGACAAGTATTGCAGTAAGGGCATATCACTATTACCCAATGAGCCTGCTAATTATATTTTTCTGTACCAAAGTTACAAATACAGAGGCGACATTGAAAAGGCAGTTACTAAATTTGATGAATTAATAAAAAGATTTCCCAATCACGCTCAAGTCAATATCAGCTACGCACAGATAAAAGAAGAAAAAAAAGACTATATCTCGGCGTATTCACTTTACTTAACCGCTTCCAAATCAGAACCTAAATCTCTTACTGCACAACTAGGTGTGGGCGCGATGGGTGTTGAGATTCAAAAATTTCAACAGGCTTTTGAGGCGTTTGAAAAAGCTTGCACTCTTGATAGAACAGCCTTGCCAGCGGTTCGTAAAGCCACGAATATTATTCGAGTCATGAAAAATCAAGAGTGGGCAAAAAAATTTGATCAACTATCTGATCGATGCGGTCAAAAATTATAAAAACTTTTTATACATTGACTGGGTTTTTCAATCAGTTCCGAATTATCATTATTCAAATTTATTCGACTCTTTGTTTGCTCGATAAGCTGATGAATGATTTCGATTTGACCATTCAACAAAACTAATGTTTTGCCGTTTTCAACTCTTGGATGGCGGATTTCAATCAACTCTAAACCCATTACTAAGGCCTCATTTGTAACTTGCAGTGCCGCTCCTAGAAAATCGGTTTCATATACATAAACACTGTTTTTAATTTCGCTATTTTTAACATTTAAATAGCCCGAGATTAAATCATCATGAGGATTTATAATTTCCAAAGCTTCTGTAGCTGAATTTAGCAGACGACGAATGTCATCTGTAAAACCAGTGGGCGCAAAAAAAACAGCCACTGTATGTATTCCTAGCGGAGTAGTTTCAATGATTTCAATGTTATAATCGTCTATAACTTGAAAAAATCTAAAAAACGATACAGACCCTTCAAACTTTATGCACCACAAGCTGCGACTCATGAAACAATTTCTCCGATCAAGTCGTATTCCATACTATCAGTGATTCTAACCTTAACAATATCACCAGGATTAGCGACACCATCATTTATTAATACGACGCCATCAATTTCAGGTGCTTGTTGTGAGGTTCTTCCCTGTAGCAACAAGTCCGTTTCTTCGCTAAGACCTTCGACCAAAACATCTAAAGTTTTACCAATAAATTCACGATGTTTTTCTCTGGAAATTTCTTGCTGTAATGCCATCACTTGATTAAATCTGTCTTCTTTAGTTTCTTCATCGATTTGATCCGTTCGCTTACCACCGGGAGTATTTTCTTCTGGTGAATATTTAAAACAACCTACGCGATCAAATTTTTGTTCTTCGATAAAGGACATTAACTCTTGAAACTGTTCTTCTGTTTCACCAGGGTAGCCCACGATAAATTGCGTTCGTATAACTGCATCTGGAATTTCTTTGCGAATTAAATTCAAGGCCTCTTCAATTTCTTTACGAGTCATCTTGCGATTCATTGATTTTAGCATTTCATCATTTACATGCTGTAATGGCATATCAAAATACTTAACAAGTTTTTTATTATTTTTTATTAATTCAATCATTTCAGGAGTAATGCCATCTGGATACAAATACAATAAGCGCACCCACTCGACTCCATCTAATTTAGAAAGCTCTCGTAATAATTCGACAGGGCTTTCTTTAGCGGACGAGTCTTTTCTTCTTAAATCCCACCCATAATCGGTAAAATCATGCGATATGATAATTAACTCTTTTACTCCACCAGCGACTAGAAGTTTGGCCTCGTTAATTACATTAGTCATTGTCCTAGATTGTAAATTTCCACGAATTAACGGAATGGCACAAAAGGCACATCGTTTCAAGCAGCCTTCCGAAATTTTTAAATAAGCGCGATGTTTTGGTTGTGAATTAACTCGGGGAGTAGTTTCTTCCTGTAAGTAGGTTGGCAAATTAAAAAATGTTTTCTTTTTTTCTCCACTTTCATGGCTTTTTAAAATTTTGGAAATATTTTGAAATTCTCCAGATCCTACAAATAAATCTGCCTCAGGAAGTTCGTTCACTAATTCATCTTTATATCGCTGTGTTAAGCAACCAGCAACGACCAGTCGCTTGATCTTGCCCTCTTCTTTTAATTGTGCCATCTCTAAAATACGTTGAATAGATTCTTGCTTTGAGTCTTCCACAAAACCACAAGTATTTATAATAACTGTTTCTGCGCCCTCTGCATCACCCACAACTCCATAGCCATCTTTCATCAGAGTGCCAGCCATGATCTCACTATCAACTAAATTTTTGGGACAACCTAAACTAATAAAGTGTACGTTTTTCATATCTTTGTTACCTTCGCACCCTTCGGAGGAGTGTAGTTAAATAAACTTTTCATCGCTTCTTTTTTAAAAACAGAATCATTAAATTTTAAAATAATAAGGTTTTCTAAATCATCCAGGTAAGAAATTTCAGCGATGATTTTTTTATTGGCATCAATTTTAATTTTTAGACTTTTAATATTCACGTCGGTTCCCAAGGGAACTGCATCGATATCAATAAATTCACCATTTACTTTTTCAGAAATGACCTTCACTCGATTATTGATAGAGCCTGATCCTAATAATACACCAACCAACATTTGTGATTTATTACGCTTATCAACTTTGGCTTGTGAAATCTGAATGTTCTCTTTATCTGTTTTTGGAAACTGAATATTCCATAAAAACTTGCCGTCAAAAATGATCGACGACTTTTCGGGTTTGTCGACATCCCAACGAAACTTGCCAGCGGATAAAAAAATCTTACCGTCAAATATAGATTCTTTTCCAAGGACTTCTGACTTTATTGTTTTAGTGACGGGCATTTCGACCAATTTGGCGTCACGATATTTCTTAGAGACTTCTTCTAAAGTACTTTTGTTATCTGATGTTTTTGCGCGTGTTTGAACTACCAATAAAAACTGACATAAAACAAACAAACCCAACAGGACGGCTTTTATATTAAAATTATAATTTTTTCGCATGCAGCTGTATACCATTCTCTCGGATCTGGCGCAAGAAAACTGCTGTTCAATTCGAGGAACGAAAATCTAAAAGCTTATATTTCGTCTGGCAATGGTCCAAACCTCGAACTGTTTCGGTCTTCCTAAGGCCAAGTAGGCAGCATGAGCTGTAGCGCCAGTAGTATAAATATCATCAACAAAAATAATACGCTTACTACTGATTTCCTGTTGTGTAAATTTTTCATCCAAGGTCATCTTTACCTCCAGTCGCTCTTGCTTTGATTTCTGCTTTTGCGCAGATCTTCTTGCTCCGATCTGTCGATGCAATGGTTTTATAAGCTTAATATTCAACTTATCCGCAAAAGCCTTAGCTAATACGCTAGCGTGATCCTCTACAAATTCACATCGGCCTGGTGAGGGAACTATGAAGTATTTGCTTCTTTCGGATGGCATAGAAAATTTTTTTATATCAGGCTGTAAGTGCAGAAAATGCTCGACAACGCTGGCAAAGGCTTCAGGATAAAGTCCGCCTTTTAGTAAAATTAAAAAATAATTCAACATAGGATGCATGTCCTGCTCCCATTCAAACAAATAGGTTAGTTTGGATTTTTCTTCCCAAATTTTTTCTGATCTTAGAGCTGCAGAGTCTAGAAAGTTTTTTTCACAAACCGCACAAAAAAATAAATCCCGTACTCGAGGGTGACCACATCTGGCACAAACTCGAAATGACCGATGTATCAGATTATTCCAACTTTTTTGGTACCCATCATACACCTTTTTAAATTCTTGGTAGTAACTCAAAGGATTTTTAATACATGATAGGTTCGTCTTACTATTTAGATCATTGTTATTCATCTAATAACAAGACAGCAATTATTATACCCGCGCCAGCGATTAGTTTATTTATTGTGATAGGGAAGGTTATTTATAATCGTAAAACCGCGATAGATTTGCTCTAATAAAACTATTTTTATTAAATGATGATTCAATACGGCCGCTCCGAAAGAAACTTTTAAGTTGGCCCTAGTTTTTATACGCTCACTAACACCAAAGGCACCACCGATGACAAATACAACGCGTTTTTTTCCAGATAAAAGCATTTTTTTAATTTGATCCGACCACTCCAGCGAATCCCAATTGCGACCCTTTTCGTCCAATAAAACAACAAGATCATCGCTAGTAATAAGCTTCAATATTATTTCGGATTCTTGTTCAATTTTGTCCAGATTGCGATCTCGGGATACTTTTCCCGAGCTTAACTCGGGAACTTCAATTTTTACAAAATGGGAAATACGGTCCAGATAGTCGTTCGCTCCCAAATCGGCCCACTTTGTTTGGCTGTTGCTTGGAGATATTATTAAAAATTTCACAGATAGATATTCTACTTAGAGTTCAGTTGTATCTCTGACCCATCTTTCCACAAGCGCTCTAGTGCATATTCCTGTCGGACAAAGTCATAAAATAAATGAACCATTAATGAGCCGTAATCAAGCACAACCCAACGTCCTTCGTCAGTGCCCTCATAGCTAAGTGGATGAATACCAAACTCTTCCTTGACAGCAGTTGCTAGGTTCTCTGCCATAGATACGGTATGTCTGGTTGATGTTCCTGAGGCTATCAAAGTAAACTCGGTAACTGCGCTTAACTTTCTTAGATCAAATGCACGAATGTTAATTCCCTTACGATCATGCAATTGCTGAGCACAAAAATGGGTGAACTTTTCATAGTCACTCACTTTGTCCGTCAATCGTTTATATAATTTGTGTTCACGTACATAGGATTCAATACTTAAAGGCAATACTTTTTCAACATTGCGACCTGCTCTAAGCGACTTACGCAGTTCTGTACCGGAAACACCAATATCTTTCAATTTTAAGAACTGAATGCTTTTTCCAGTTTTTAACTCCACGAAATTAAAGTCATGTTCGACAACTAAGTCACGAATGATTCCAGGAAATTCATCTAAGTTGGTAGGCAAATCAAAACCAGGTCGAGTTGTTACAATAATATTTACTTCTTTAAATAAATCGGTGGCCGACTTCCACTCTGGAAGCTCCGACCATTTATCAACTCCGATAATTAGAAACAATTCATCTTTCGGATGATTCTTTTTAATGTTACGAATTGTATCTATCGTGTAGCTTTTGCCTCCACGAACAATCTCCTGATCATCAACAACAAATTGTGGTCCTAATTCACTGACAACAAGATTGGTCATTTCTAGGCGCTGTTCAGGCGTTGGACCTTCAACAGTTTTTTTCAATGGATTTTGAAATGCGGGAACTACATAAATTTTATCCATACCCGCTTTTTTCAATACAGTCTGAATTGAGTTTACGTGACCATTGTGAGGGGGATTAAATGATCCTCCAAATATACCTATCTTCATGCGTTTTCTTCCTTTTCAAATACAAAAGAACTAATTTCCAAAATCAGGTTCTCAATGTTTTTTCCAGTTACGGCTGAAATTGTCAGAGGCTTAACTCCCGTAACTTTTTTAAATTCATTTATTTTTCTTTCTAAATCCGACTCAGAAAGTGCATCAATTTTATTAAAGACCACTAATTGTGGTCGACTTGTTAAAGGGAAAAACCCCTCTTTATCACAATTCATTTCATCATATTTTTTTAGTTCATAGTTTATATCCGCATAGTCTTGCTCTGGAGAACCCGCCGACATACCCGAAACATCTATCATATGAACAAATAATCGAGTGCGCTCAATATGTCGTAAAAATTGAATCCCCAATCCGACTCCTTGATGAGCCCCTCGCACTAAACCAGGAATATCCGCTATAACAAAATTTTTAAACTCTGCGGCTTTTACTACCCCTAAATTAGGAGTCAAAGTTGTAAAGGGATAATCCGCAATTTTGGGTTTAGCTGCAGAGATTCTAGAAATTAAGGTGGATTTTCCAGCATTAGGAAATCCAATAATCCCAACATCTGCGATAAGTTTTAACTCTAAGTATACGTCCATTGAAATGCCAGGCTCACCTGGTTGCGCTTTTTCAGGGGCTTGATTGACGCTATTTTTGAAAAAAGTGTTACCTTTGCCGCCTCGGCCACCCTTCAATAATATGTATTTGTCAATTCCAGTCATATCCACCAAAACAACACCGTTTTCATCTCGAACAATCGTTCCTGGTGGAACCATTAAAATCATGTCTTTTCCAGCAGCTCCTGAGCAGTTCTTGCCACCACCTGCTTCACCATCTTGTGCTGGGTACCTTTTATTCATACGAAAATCGACTAGCGAGTTAATATTTCTTGTGGTTTTTAAAATAAGGTCGCCGCCCTTGCCGCCATCACCACCATCTGGGCCTCCTCGCGGAGTCATCGCCTCACGACGAAAACTGATTGCACCCGCTCCACCCTTACCCGATGCTATTGATATTTTAACTTCATCAATAAACTTCATAATTCCTTTGTCCCATCATGCAATTCAAAGTTACACGAACTGCACACACAAAAAAAGGAGCCAGATCAGCTCCCTTTTTGTTAACTTTAATTTTAGTCTTAATGCCACACCCTAAGTATTTAGAATTTAATAGCACAAGATCTGAAAACCAAACCCTTAAGTCTGGAATTTTATTTACGCCGCTTTTGGGTAAACGCTGATTTTGCGTTTTCCACCACGTGCAAATTCAAACTTCACAAGACCTTCAATTAAAGAATAAATGGTGTGATCTCTACCGATACCAACATTGTTACCTACATGAAATTTTGTTCCACGTTGGCGCACTAAAATTGTACCCGGCAAAACATTTTGTCCACCAAAGCGTTTAACACCTAATCTTTTACTTTGCGAATCGCGTCCGTTCTTGGTCGAACCACCGGCCTTCTTACTTGCCATATTTCTTCTCCATTTAATTAAATCAGTTAAATATATCTGTTAAATAATCAACCAAACTGCCAAGCCAACCGACAACCTATTTATAAATTGTCTGACGCTGCATCAGCAGTTATTTATTAAAATTACCAATTAGTCTTTTTTAGCAACTTTTTTTGTCGCTTTTTTAGTTACCTTTTTGGCAGCTGCTTTTTTAGTTACTTTTTTAGCAACTTTTTTCTTAGCTACTTTCTTTGTAACCTTTTTAGCAATTTTCTTTTGCTCTTTCAATTCTTTGCTTTGTCTAACTTCATTTTTTTGAGCAATTTTTGCTAATTGTTTTTGCTCACGCTGTTTTTCTACGTCAACAACGATTGGTTCGTTTTGAGCTTTAGCTGTTTTACCAGCAACAGTGATAGATTTAACAAACAATTCTGTAAAGTCTTGTCTGTGTCCACGCATCTTTCTGTAACCCTGACGACGTTTCTTTTTGAAAACTAAAACTTTTTTGTCTTTAGCTTGCTTAGTAACCACTACAGTGACTTTAGCGTCTTTTACTGTTGGTTGTCCTATAACTGGGTTTTCACCACCAACCAAAAGAACTTCAGTTAAATCAAATTCAGAACCCAAAGCTTGTTCAATTTTTTCTACGCGAACAGATTGCCCAGGCTGAACTTTGTATTGCTTACCGCCTGTTTTAATTATGGCGTACATTATTACCTCCACGGATGTTTGAAGCCATCAGTAGATGCCACCTCGTCACGCAAATGTCAACGTCAGATATAAAATATCTCATATTGTTCAACATGGTAAGACGGCTCAATCTTAAAAGCGACTGGCTGCTCTATCTTTTTTTCAATAAATGCCAGCGTTTCCCCCTCAACTTCATAAATCCAATCCACTACTTCCGAGTGACAATGGACCACGATATTCGACTTTTTCCCATTCGCGCCGCCACCGCCCATGGTCACATAGTCACGCTCAATTTCTCGGAATAACTCGTTCGCAATCGTCGATTTGGTTTTGTTATAACCCTTGCCTTCACAATATGAGCACGGCTCACACAGGGTTTTAATCAAGCTTGGGCGTATGCGCTTCCTTGTCATTTCTACTAAGCCCAATGGCGACATGGAAATAACATTGGTTCTGGCGCGGTCTTTTTGCAACTCTTCCTCAAGTTGCTTTAAAACCATTTCACGATGCGATTCTTTTTCCATATCTATGAAGTCGATAATTATAATTCCTCCACAATTTCGAATCCTTAGTTGATGGGGAATTTCTTTAACCGCTTCTAAGTTTGTTTTTAAAATGGTTTCTTCTAGGTCTTTTTTACCAACGTACTTTCCCGTGTTCACGTCCACGACGACCAAGGCTTCGGCCTCATCAATAACAATGTAACCACCTGATTTTAACCAAATTTTTCGATCCATTGACCTGGAGATCTCTAAATCTATCTCGTACATATCAAACAATGGTTTTTTGGCTTCGTAATATACGATGTTTTGCTTGTATTTGGGCATTAGTTGCCCAACAAATTTAACAATTTTTTTGTGAGCCTCGGCATCATCCACCCAAACACAGGCCACGTTTTCATTCATCAAATCACGCAACGCCCGCAATTCAACATCCATTTCCTGGTGAATCAAACCAACGCCTTTTTTCTTTTCGTAAGTCTTAAAAATTTCCTTACCCAATCGATCTAAATATTCAATGTCGTTCCTAAAACTATCTTCCGAAGCACCGTCTCCCGCAGTTCTGACTATAACCCCTCCCGAGGGATTAATATTTATAACAAGCTGCTTTAGGCGTTCTCGCTCTGCCTCTGCCTCGATGCGGCGCGATATTCCAACGTGCTTTACTGTCGGCAAGTACACCACGAATCGGCCAGGCAAAGAAATATGCGTAGTAATTCGAGCTCCTTTAGTTCCAATCGGATCTTTAGCCACCTGTACCATTAAATGCTGACCTTCGCTGATGAGGTCCTGAATCGGCGTCTTGATTTGGCTGGCAAAGCTTTCTTGTTCCTCGTCCACAATCACCGAACGCTCATCCTTGTCGTAGTCGCCAAAACTTTCTTCAAAATTTTCTCGAATATCTCCAACGTACAAAAAGGCTGCCTTATCTAAACCAATATCAACAAAAGCAGCCTGCATTCCCGGCAGTACCCGCAAAACCTTACCACGGTGAATGGACCCGACCAAGGTGGGAGAGGTCTTTCTTTCCACCTTCAGATCCGTCAATACGCCAGCCTCAACATAGGCGACGCGCGTTTCTTGAGGTCTCATGTTAATCAAAATTTCTGCAGCCATTCGGCCCCCTCACATATTTTTAATATTAAACATCTAACATAGACCTTGGTCTTCTTAGAAGAAAATAAATCCTGCCGATAAGATTACCGAGGTGAATGATGGCAATTATTGATGAGTTGTTTAAGTACATGGTGGATCAAAATGCTTCCGACCTGCACATTACTTCTGGGGCTCCGCCGTATTTGCGACTGCATGGCAACATGGTTCCAATGAACTACAAAGATCTTTCCAATCAAGATGTTCAGGGACTGGTATTTGAAATTTTAACCGAAAAGCAAAAGAAAACTTTTATCGAAAAATGGGAGTTGGATTTTGCCTATACAGTATCTGGCTTAGGACGCTTCCGCTGTAATGTCTTTATGCAACGAAAGGGATTAGCGGCTGTCTTTCGTATCATCCCTGAAAAAATTAAAACTCCGCAGGAACTTAACCTGCCAAGTACTTTGTTGGAACTAATTGATTGCGATCGTGGCTTAATATTAGTAACAGGCCCCACTGGCTCTGGGAAATCGACAACGCTGGCAGCGCTCATACATCATATCAACATGACTAAGGACTCGCACATATTGACTGTCGAAGATCCTATCGAATTCGTGCATCAGAATATTAAGGCATTGATCAATCAACGTGAAGTTGGCGTACATACTAAATCTTTTGCGAACGCACTTAAATCCGCACTTCGCGAAGATCCAGATATTTTGTTGGTCGGCGAGCTTCGTGATTTAGAAACAATAGCGTTAGCTTTAACAGCCGCCGAAACTGGACACTTAGTATTTGCAACTCTACACACCAACTCAGCAGCCAAGACAATCGATCGTATTATCGATGTTTTTCCCGAGGGACAACAGCAACAAATTCGAACTATGTTAGCCGAGTCCTTACGTGGAGTTATTGCCCAAACCCTATTTGCTAGACGAGATGGACAAGGTCGTGTTGCTGCTTATGAAATTATGAAGTGCACAAAGGCCATTGGAAATTTAATTCGAGAAAATAAAATTCACCAAATACCTTCGCAAATTCAAACGGGACAAAAATTTGGAATGATACTGTTCGAAAAATATATCGAAGACTTATTAAAAAAGGGTCTTATACACAAAGCAGACGCGTTTTCTTTTCTTGGTAAAGACGTCGATGATGGCGGTCAAAGTAATCCAGAGGTCAAGAAAGCAGTTTAAGAAAATCTGCACCTACCTGATTGATCAGCGATTCACTGTTTCATTAAAAACTTGTCGCCCATTGAAAGATGGGCTGATTCAAAGGGCCATCAGAACGCGTGCGACTGCTGCCACTAACTTGATGGCTCATCCATGAAATACGATGCTTGTAATCCAGCGAATTACTAGCAATTGCTTTGTCGAAATCACCTTCACTTTGCTGTCGCCACTCTTGCTCAAAAGAATAAGAATTTGTCGGCGTATTTTGCACCATCACATAGCCAGCTCCAGCAAATAAACCAATTCCCAAACCCAACCAAATATTACCAATATGCTCTTGTGGTTGACCATAAAAACTTAGGGTGCTCAATCCTAAAACTGCCCCCCCTAGGCCGGCAAACATCACAGTAGCCAAGCCCTTCCTGAATGGTGAGCGCGAAGCTTCAGAATTAGATTGCCCATAGCTTAAGTGAGAAAATGAAATTGCGACGCAGAAAATGGAAACGAAAATAATCTTCACTACGCTGGCTTGGAAATTTGTTTGAAATTTACTTTTATTCATAATTACGCTCGTCATTTCTTTTTTCATTACGTTCATCATTGCTTTCATTATTGCAATCAGTGCTGCTTTAATTTTTAAAAGTAGAGCCGTCTGCTAATATTAGCAAATACTTTCTATTTACTTTTCCATTGGGATTCGGTTAACTGTTTTCATTGTTGGATATTTCAGATTTCTTGTAAACTGAATTCTATCTTCATCACAAATAAAACGAACAGGATAATACTCATGAGCATAAATTTAAATCGATACATTGATCATACATTACTGAAACCAGAGGCAACACCTCAGCAAATTCAAATTTTATGCGAAGAGGCCTTGGTTCATAATTTTTTTGGAGTCTGTGTGAATTCAACTCATATCCCAATGGTAAAAAAAATTCTTGCCGGATCCACGGTCTTGCCCGTAGCCGTTATCGGATTTCCCTTAGGCGCAATGTCCAGCGATGCAAAATCCTTCGAAACAGAGTGGGTTGTTAAAAATGGCGCAGCCGAGGTCGACATGGTTATTTCCATCGGTCACTTAAAATTCAAAGATTACAACTATGTCCGCAATGATATCCAGTCCGTTGTTAAAGCCTGCGGCCCCTCAAAATTAAAAGTCATCATTGAAACTGCTTTGCTAACAGAGGAAGAAAAGAAGATCGCTTGCCAACTGGCCGTCGAAGCTGGCGCGCATTTCGTAAAAACTTGTACGGGTTTCAGCGGCGGAGCGGCCTCGGCGACGGATGTACAACTTATGAAATCTGTTGTGGGTCCCAACATTGAAGTCAAAGCCAGCGGTGGAATTAAAGACGAAGCCTCTGCATGGAAACTCATTCATGCTGGAGCTACCCGATTAGGAACAAGCAGCGGAGTACAAATAGTTAAGGGTCAAGAAACTATGGGGGGATACTAGATGGCAGAAGTCAGTTTTTTGCCCTCTGAGTTGATCAAGAAAAAGCGAAATGGTTTCGGCTTGTCCGCAGAAGAGATCGAATTTTTTATTAATGGTTATACCAAAGGATTGATTCCGGATTATCAAATGTCCGCAATGTTGATGGCAATTTACTTTAAAGGTATGACAGATGTCGAAACCTTAGCGCTAACGAAAAGTATGTTGTTTTCTGGAACTGTGATTGAGTTTTCTAACGTAAAAAATTTTAAAGTCGACAAACACAGTACCGGCGGCGTGGGTGACAAAACTAGTTTAATTTTAGGTCCTATCGTTGCTGCCTGTGGATTATCTGTTCCGATGATTTCTGGTCGAGGCTTGGGTCATACGGGTGGAACTTTAGATAAATTAGAAAGTATTCCAGGATTTAATACGCAATTAAATTTAGAACAATTTAAACATGCCATCGCCGAACACGGAATTTGTTTCATTGGGCAAACAAAAGACATTTGCCCTGCAGATAAAAAAATCTATGCGCTTCGAGATGTCACTGCCACCGTCGAAAGCATGCCGTTGATCTGTGCTAGTATCATGTCAAAAAAATTAGCTGAAGGCATCGACGGACTTGTTCTGGATGTCAAATTTGGCAGTGGAGCTTTTATGAAAACTGTCGAAGACGCTGAGCAATTGGCATTACGATTAATGGCGATTGCAAAAGGTTACGGAAAAAAAGTAATGGCACTTCTGACTAATATGAATCAACCATTGGGTCGATATGCAGGTAATTCATTAGAGGTTTTTGAGTGCGTGGAAATTTTAAAGAATTCGAAACTTTCACAAGATGATCCTTACTTTTTAGAAACTAAAGAACTATCTGTGCAGTTGGCGGCCCATATGTTATTAGTGGGTGGTTACTCAAATAGTTTAAGCGATTGCTTGGCCAAAGCAAATTCGACTTTGGTGGATGGTTCTGCTTATCAAAAATTTTTAGATTTGTGCGCAGTACATGGTGGTGAATTAAATTCGCTACCAAACGCCTTAAATAGTGTGGATATCTTGGCGGATAAGTCGGGATATATTTCTAAAATGAATACGGAAAAAATCGGCATCGCTGGTATTATGTTAAAAGCAGGCCGAGCTACTGCTGCGGATATAATCGAACCAACTGCAGGCATTGCCTTTCACGTCAAGATTGGCTCACAAATTCGCAGTGGTGATAAGATTTTTACTTTGTATGGCAAAGATGCTAGTTTGTTTGCTGAAGCCAAAAAATTATTGTTATCTTCTGTTGAGTATTCCGAAGAAAAAGTTCCAACAGAAAATTTAATAGCAAAAGTATTAGCATAGATAATTGGAGATAATAAAATGAAAACACCGTCAGAGATGATTAAAAAATTACAAGACACTGTTAGTTTTCTAAAAGCGAAAACTACAATTAAACCCGAAATCGGAATTATTCTAGGATCTGGCTTGGGGGCCTTCGTCAAAGAAATTAAAGCCGAATTGGTAATTCCATTTTCAGAAATACCCAATTTTTATGCGCCAACAGTCGAGGGACATAATGGAAATTTAATTTTTGGAACCGTTAATGGTAAACCCATCGTGGCGTGCCAGGGACGTATTCATTATTACGAGGGGCACTCGATGGATGCCGTTGTTTTTCCCACTCGAGTATTGGCCATGTTGGGAATTCAAGTATTGATCTTGACTAACTCTGCAGGTGGTTTGGGAGATGGCATGCAAGCTGGTGATTTTATGATTATTGAAGATCACATCAACTTGATGGGAACAAATCCTTTGATGGGACCAAATATCAAAGAAATTGGCCCACGCTTTCCCGATATGACTGAGGCTTATGATAAAAAATTAGTGACCAAGCTAGAGGGGATTTTTAAATCCATGAATGTTCGTTATCACAAAGGCGTGTACGGCGGCTTAAGTGGACCTACTTATGAAACTCCGTCCGAAGTACGCTATTTAAAATTGATCGGCTGTACAGCCGTTGGCATGAGCACGGTTCCTGAATCCATCGCGGCCAACCACATGGGTTTACGTGTAGTCGCTTTAAGTTGTATTACAAATTTAGCAGCAGGAATTTCAAAACATAAATTATCACATGATGAGGTGACAGAAACTGCCAAAAGAGTCGAAGCAGATTTTGCCAAAGTCCTAAGTCAGTTTGTTTCTACAAATTAAATTTGAAAGAACTTTTGGTAAATTAAACAATCAAACAATGTTGATTTTTTATAAATCTTTGATGCTTTTAGTTTGTAGCTTAAGTAATTGTTCATAGGGATTGCCGTCCAGATTTAAAGCCTGAGCAAAAGCTGGTTCTGTTTTTGTGCCCTTTGAACGAATTCTAAGAATTTTTTCTTTGAACTCTGGTCCTTTGTATTTTAATAATTTTTCTTCGATCAGAAAATGCTGATAGGCTTTTTGCTTAACGGGCTCAATGTTTTGAGCAAAAACTTCAAACGCCACGTTGTCATAAGTAAAATTAACAACCAATGAATCTTGCTCATCTATTTTCATCTTGTAAAAAACAAATCCACCATTTTGTCCCCATCTAGCAGAAGCCAACTCGATGACTTGTTGAAAATCATTCGTCTGAATAATCAGATCAACATCCGATTTAAGATTAGCAATACCTAGTGGAAAAGTGCCAGCGATCAAAGGCTTATAGGCTTTCAATACATCTAAAGCCATTGAATATTGAATGGACTTCCAAACCGTGCTGTTAAGCTCTAACTTAACAACTGACTCTAAACTCAGATTATGAAATTTAATGTTACTTGCGCCTAAGCATAGCTCAAGTTCTTTATTAAAATTTTTCACCAATCCATTTTTGTCTTGCTTGATGTGATTGTACTGATTGGAAAGATACTCAAGGCTTTCATCAACAACAACTTCAATGTGCTCAAATCCTTCTGTGACAATTTTTCCAGACTTGGGAGCTGGTAATTCGATAATATCGATTTGCCATTGTCTGAAATGCAGGGGTCGATCTAGTTTAAAAGTAGCTATGGGTCTACCGTTGACAATGCTTTCTGTTAACAGCGTGCTAATTTTACTAAATTCTTTTTTTAAAACAAAATATCTTTCAATCGTTTCGACTCGATAGCATAGATGATCTATATCCCAGTGGGGCTTGATCTGAACTTGATTTTTTTCTAGCTCAGCAAACACGTGTTCTAAAAATATTTTTGCTTTTTCACCAATAAGACTCTGCATATCTGGACTTTACGGCTAGAAAGTGGCATCACTTAACTGGACCTAAGTAGATAATAACAATTGTCTTAGACATTTACTTTTAAAGAAAAGGACAACTTATGAACGTGACTGATTCTGAAATTAAAGACATTTTAGCTAAGTACAAAAAACTAACTGTATATGGCTTAAGTAAGGACGAAAACAAACCCAGTCAATATGTTCCCGTATATATGGCCTCGAAGGGTTACGACATTGTCGGAATTTATCCCACTGAAAAACAGATTGCAGGTTTTCCCATTTTTCAAAGTCTATCACAGTTACCTAAGGATCATTTACGTTTTGTTGATGTTTTTCAGAGGTCCGAAAAGATTCCAGCTATTGTTGATGAGATCATTGCCATGGGTGGCGTTGAAGTTTTATGGCTACAATTAGGAATTACTCATCCAGAAGCTGAAACGAAGGCTGCCGCCGCTGGCATCAAAGTTATCTCCAATCGCTGCCTGAAGGTCGAATACGCTCGCTTTTTTTAAAAATTGTTTTAGCTTTTGTGTTTAGGTTTAGTGGATTCTTGGAATTTTCCGGTCTTACCAATTTTTCCAGATAGGAAAAGTTGGTCGGGGAGACAGGATTTGAACCTGCGACCCTCTGGTCCCAAACCAGATGCGCTACCAAACTGCGCTACTCCCCGACTGCAATAGAACTTAAACTTGGAATTAAAAATATAAATTTATAGATTTATTTTTTTAACGTAGACTGGAATAGTTATAGATAATTGCTTTGAATGTCAAATGCAAAAAGGGGATCTGATGAACCACCAATCCCCATTCGTGCAATTTTTATGGCTGAAAAATTAAGCATTATTTTTCTTGTCTAGTCACGTTTGTCTCCATTTGGCTAAGGCCAACAAACTCAACAGCCCCGTTAACAATCGCCAAGTTAGAAACAATTTTCATTAATACAGACAGGGCTAAGACTGCCATCTGAACCTTTGGGGCCTTGAATGCCCGTATCGCCACGCGCTCCATCCATGCCCTTCGCAGATTTTTTAAAGCACTCGATGTCTTCATTGGCGAGTGGGGAATTTCTGTCTATCCGTGTGCTAATGAAGTTAATTGAGTAATCTCCATTGTAATCTATAAACGGGTTTTTACCAGATGATAATACATCATGATAATACAAGCGAATTCCTGGGCCACCCTCGCCACCTAGGCCTCCAGCACCACCCATTCCACCAAAGCCCCCAGGGCCGGGTCTTCTAGATCGAATCTGCCAGTTTTCAGTCGACAGGTTTTTTACCATTAACCTTAGACCAATCGAGCTCCCACCAGAGAATCCCGCACCACCATTGTTCCCCGGTGCGCCTTGGCCACCAGCTTCTCCTCTGTATACGCTTTGTAAATTGCCGCAAATTTTTGTAGGTGTATCCACAAAACCTAAACGAGAAATATATCCAGGAGAACCCTGCGAACCACGCATGGTATCGGTTGGTGGAGCTCCCGGAATTCCATAAGAGCCCGGCATGCCATCCAAATCAAACTGCAATTGCCCGACGATACTATTCGCTTTAATTTCGATAAACTGACCATTTTCACCATTACGCTGAGTGGACAAGGCTTGTCCTTTCATTTCTTCCGAATAACCAGTGATCTGACCATTTTCTGAAACAATTTGATCAGCGAAGATTTTAATTCCAAAACCAGAAGAAATTAATTTGGCACCGTTCTTAAAAAAGACTCTTCCATAGGCGGTCTCTCCCATATTCATGTCATGCAGCTGTGTTTTTACACCCGAAAATACATAATCTTTGGGAATATGTGCCTTTAGTTTTTCAAGCTCTTCAGCAACCCCTTTTTCATAAGTCACAATTTTATATTCATAATCAGTATTCACTTTGACTTTGGTGTCTAAAATTCCAGTTCCATTCATTTGTAAGATTTGCGCGTCGGCTCCGTTAATCTCGGAGCGAATGACTTGAATTAATTTGGGATTGTTCTGATACAAATTTAGTAATTCGTTTTTAAATAGAATGCTCACAGAGTACTGATTGGGTTCGGCTTCGGGAATCACCGATAAGGTCGCTAATCCGTCCTCCGTCGTTAGTGCTTTTGGTTGTTCCGCTGGGGTCGGTTTCGAATCGTGTGCAGACTCGTTAGGTGCAGCTGTAGCAACGGGTGCGTTGGCTTCTTCCTTTGATCTAACCTCGCAGCCCAACTGCATCCACATCAAAGAGTAAATGGCAGTTGGAATGAGTAATTTGTTTATATTCAGTTGTAGTGAAAACATAGTGACCTCCTTAGGCGCGTGAGGCAGCTATTCAAAATCTATACAACCCGTGTTTTGCAAAAGAAGAATAATTCAAGAACGATATTCGGACAAAAAACTCAATAAGGAATTTTGTCCGTTTTATTCGCCCAATTGTTAAAGACGACTAAGGCTTGATCACGCAAAATTTGTTTCATTGGAATTTTTCGTTGCTGAGCAGGTTTAGGAATTTCCTGATATATAAAATCATCATCGAACTGAATGTGAGCGGCATCATTTTTGGTATTAGCATAATAAATAGTTTCAATTCGCGCCCAATAAATGGCCGCCAAACACATGGGACATGGCTCACAACTGGTATAGATCACACAACCTGATAGGTCAAAATTCTTAAGGCTGGCACAGGCCGCTCGAATGGCTTCAACCTCTGCATGAGCTGTTGGATCGTTATTAGACGTCACTTTGTTCCACCCCTCACCGACAATTTGATTATTCTTAACGATGACAGCCCCAAAGGGACCTCCCGTACCACGATCAATATTGGCTTGTGATAATTGTATGGCGCGAGTCATGAATTGTGTGTGAGTGCTTTCCTGTGATGACATTCTTAATGATTTCTTCAATTTTCTGTTTGATGGCAACTTAAAACAGCGCAGTATTGCGAATTTTTACTCTATTTTTGTATCCAAAATCTTTAAGATTTATCCGCAATCATTTTTCAACCTGCTTTCGCAATAGAAATAATCAATCTTGCAAAAGCAACAAAACACTCATCAAATTAAAAACAAAAATATATTTATCAGACTTTTCTTGTCTATTTGTGAATACAGACTCTAGAATGGGGGTCTTATGGATGTTACTTTTTTTGCTGAAGAGGAAGTCAAACGCAGGCGCATAGTTTTTCAAACTATGTTGCTTTTAACTGTTATTATTTCTGTGGTCCTTGTCGCGAATTACATTCGTATTCAACGTTATGATTTGGTTCCCTTTGTCGCCGGGCCTATCCTGATTCCTGCGGCACTTAGTCTGATTGCTTTGTATAAATGGAGTGTAGATTTAATTGCACCTATTTTTATTTATTACCTGTTTACTGTCATGGTTATAGAACGTCTATTTTGCTCGTGGGATTATTTGGTAGATGTCTTATACATTCCTTCGTTGATTACGATTTCATTTTTTACTCTGAAGGAAAAACAGCGCTGGATTGCCTCGTTGTATTTAATATTAGGTTTGGGTGCAGCCTCTTTTGTTGTGTATATGTGGGAGCCTTTTCCCGTATTGTACAAAAATGATTTAGTCATGAACAGTGTTTGGATTTCTGGTATATTTACAGTTTTAATTTCATTGTTAATACATGGGATTTATTCTCATCAACTAAAAAAATATACCGCCAAAATTTCTGAAACCACACTTGAACAGCGACGTCTTCAAGAGCAATGGTCTATGTTGTTATCCACAGTCATCCACGACTTCAATAATTCGATTACAATTTTGCAAATGAATATCGACGCGCAATCAGATAAAACGCCAAATTCAAAATATATGGAGTCTGCTAGTTCTGCACTTACGCGTATACAAAAAATGATCTCTAATTTAAAAAGTCTGCGGGCGGCATTTTCTGTCAGTCAAAAAATACCTCAAGAGCAGTTGGATATAGCAGAGATCATCAAAACAATCCCTTTAGTTTTTCAAGATCAAATTCGAAGAAAAGAATTAAAAGTAGAAATTAATATCCCCGACGACTGCAATGCCAAGGTCAATGTAAATCCAATTACTTTAGTGAACCACATATTGGCGAATATCATTGGCAATGCGATTAAATTTTGCCCAGCTCATGGAAGAATTATTGTTGACCTTACTGATGCCGGCAACCAGTTGATCATTCAGACCATCAATCAAGTCGTTGCAATCGATCCTTTGCAAAGAAAAATTTTTGAGCAACAAGCGAATGGTTCGACTTATGGAAGCTCTGGAGAACAGGGGCATGGCTTGGGTTTGCATTTAATCAGAAAATTTTGCCAACAGGAACAGTTCGCATTTCAAATAAGTGTTGAGCAAAACAAGTCTATTGATTCTAGACAGCCTATTGTGCGCGCTTGCCTTTCGATTCCAAAGTAAATACTGTGTATATCTATGCAGAACACAAATAAAGATCCTGACATCATCAAACAACATCGAGTGGGTTTACTATACGCTATTGCTGCGTTTGGCGCGTGGGGGTTTGTTCCCGTATACTGGAAATGGATTAGTGGAATCAGTTCTTTATCTATTATGTCCCATCGCGTGGTTTGGGCTTCGATCTTTTTAAGTAGTTGTATTTTTTTTTTGCGTCAGGGTCCTGAATTAAAAAATATACTTGTGAGGCGATTGCATTTTTTGAGGTTATTGTTGGGTTCTTTACTGATTGGTGCGAATTGGCTAATTTATATTTATGCTGTTCAAAATAATCATGTGATTGAATCCAGTCTGGGATATTTTTTAAATCCTTTGCTGAATATTGTTTTTGGTTTTGTTCTATTCAAAGAACACTTAAACAACTTGCAGAAGTTAGCCGTATCTTTTGCCGCTTTGGGTGTTTCGTATTTAGTGATTAGCACCGGGGGCTTGCCTTGGATTGCGCTAAGTTTGTCATTTACCTTCGCCTTTTATGGTGTGTTACGAAAAAAAATGACCATCACCGGATTGCAAGCCACTTTGGTAGAGACCTATTTTTTATTAATTCCTGCTTTGGCCTATGTGTTTATCGAAGATCGGTCTTGGATGCAGACTTCGGGTTTAAATATTGGCCTGTTGGTTGGTGGCGGAGTCGTGACAGCAATGCCCTTATGGTGGTTCACCGAAGCAGCTAAACGTTTACCCTTATCGACCTTAGGTTTTTGTCAGTTTATTGCTCCCACTTTGCAATTCTTAAATGGCTTGTTGTTATTCCACGAAGATTTCAATCAAGAAAAATTAATCGCCTTTTCATTTATCTGGGCCGGCGCCGGAATTTACCTGTACTCCATGTACAGATCGCAATCTATCCGGAAATAAGGGTTTAAAAACCGTTAAGCTGATTTAGTTTATAAATACACTATTCCCAGTATTTCTATCGATATAGTTTTAATTAGTACGATATAGAAAAATCTATTGATAAAATACTGTAACTCAGTTACAATATGTCTTATGACAAGGCGACCCAAGGTTAAAAACATCTTATATAAAACTTCTGAATCAGTTACTAGGGGGCTGATCTTGTATTCTGATCATGCGAATGAACGAATGCTTGAAAGGGGAATAGTAAGACTTGAAGTTGAATTCGTTTTAAAGAACGGGCATCACGATGTTCAGAAGGATCAGTATAACGAAAGGTTTTCATCTTGGGATTATGCCATTAAAGGTAAAACTATAGATGGAAGAAACTTACGGATAGTGATCGCTTTTGTTGCGCCAAATGTTTTTGTTGTAACTACTATTGATCTAGATCGATAAGGATGAATATGAAAAAGAAAATTCAAAAAATTTATCAAGACCATGGGTTTGGATTTCCAGTCACTCTTCTAAATGTTCCAATGATTGAGGTTAGGGGCGAGTGGGTACCGAACATCAATCAAAAGGAACTTCAAGCTCTTGTCCTTGAAACATTGGTTTTAAAGAATAGCCGCCTATCTGGTAATGAAGTACGCTTTATCAGGTTATATTCTGAAATGACTCTTGAGCAATTTGCAGAGCGTTTTGATGTCACTCACCCAGCCGTTTTAAAATGGGAGCGAGCTAAGAATCTAGCTACGGGTATGAGTTGGACAACCGAGAAGGACATTAGACTTTTTGCATTTAATAAGCTTGAGCCAAAGGCAAAGCGTTTTGTAGTTGTGTACGAACAGCTATCGCGCGTAGCCATCGCCAAGGCACAAGTTGTCAAAATTGATATGGATAAACTGTCGGCTTAGATTAGTTTCAGTAGATTTCCACTACAGCAAAGAAAGGGTTCTAAAGAACCC
>JBPOJH010000106.1:0-10971 GCA_052033755.1 Bdellovibrionota bacterium
CAAATGAAAAAACTGATTCAAGGAATAGTTGAGTTTCGTAAGAATGTTCAGGAAAGTTACCGAGAACTATTTGGAAAATTAGCCATCGGCCAATCTCCTGATGCCTTATTCATAGCTTGTTCAGATAGTCGTGTGGTTCCGAACACCTTCGCTTCGACAGACCCTGGCGATTTATTCGTATTACGAAATGTGGGTAATTTAATTCCTCCCTCTGATAAAAAAGGCATTTCATTTAGTGATGAGTCTGAAGCTGCCGCCATCGAGTTTTCAGTCTTAAACTTAAAAGTCGCTAATATTGTTGTCTGCGGACATTCCGAGTGTGGAGCGATGCGCGCTATTGTCGAAGGACGCGATAACGTAACCGCACCGAATTTGAAAAATTGGTTGCGTCACGGTGACCCAGCCTTTCAACAATTAAAATCCGGCGTCACCTTAGATCCAAAATTAAGTCAAACCAATCAGTTATCACAATTAAATGTTTTGCTACAAATTGAAAATGTGAAATCATATCCAGCTGTCAAAAAGCGCATTGAGGAGGGCGAACTGACTGTATCTGGATGGTGGTTTGATATCGCCAGAGCAGATGTGTATACTTATAACGAAGAGGTGAAACGCTTTGTTTTAATTGACGAAGTCGAGGCTAATCGCATGATCAACAAGATGACTCGACCACCACGAAATAGCACGTTATTGAATCTCTAGAATTTCATATTCTTTGGTCGAAACAACTCCCTTAGTTGAAATTTTTTCTACCACGGCAAAATCACCAACCATCAAGTCCTGTAAGGCTTCTCCCAATGGGCTTGCTGGAGTGATTAGTTGAATACGCTGTCCAGAAAAATCAATCACTAGCCCACCTCCGGATGGCAAGTAAAAATACCAACCCGGCGTTCCTGCTACATTGATTTTCACTAATGCCGATGCGGCGATGGGATCTTGATCCGTAAATGATTTTATTTCCAAAAATCGTATCGCTGCCAGAGTCTCATTTAACTCGAGTAATCTTTTGGAGTGAGCTTTTGCCAAATAACCTGACTCGATGGCGCGAGTATCATACTCGTTTTCGGGTTTAGATTCCTCATGTGTGGTCTCTTCACGAATGCTTTTTTCGGTATCAGCCAATTGCTGCAAATTTTTTTGAATCTCTAGAATAATCACCTTCACTAGCAAGGATTTATCGAATCGTAGATCCTTTGATTTTGTTTTGTTTTTTGTATCCGTCATCTAAGATCTTTCTGTTAAGGCTGATGTTGTTCTTACGGTCCGTAGTGAACTTACGAGCATTTCGCATGCTGCTTCATTTTATCTTATGTAGAAAAAATAATAAAGAGATTATACCTGATTTTGTTCATCATTTTTCTGCTGATTTACTTGAATAATCTTATTATTATATTCATCATGAGACCATTCACAGATCCTGTACTATTATTTATTCCTATTTTTGTTTTCAGCCTAATTGGAGAGTATTTTTTAATTGGCAAAAATAAGTATGATTTAAAAGACGCGATGACTTCCATCGGAATGGGATTAGGTAATTTATTTTTCAGTTTTATATTTAGTGGGATTATTTGGTGGTGCACTTTGGAAGCTTATCAACATCGTGTCCTAGAGTTCACGATGACACCGTTTGTTTTACTAGCCCTTGTCCTCTGCGACGATTTTATTTATTATTGGTTCCATCGAATCAGTCACGAAAGTCGCATCTGGTGGGCGGCTCACGTGAATCACCACTCTTCAGAAAAATATAATTTATCTACAGCTCTGCGGCAACATTGGTCTGGTAATTTTGTTTTTATCTGGGTATTGTGGTTACCTTTATCTTGGATCGGTTTCGACCCTAGATATATACTATTGCAAAAATCGATCAGCTTGCTTTATCAATATTGGATTCATACGGAGTTAATCGATAAGCTGCCATTTGGTCTAGAAACAATATTAAATACTCCCTCGCACCACCGAGCCCATCACGGCTCTAATGTGCGCTACTTGGATTGTAACTATGGCGGTATTTTTATTATTTGGGATCGTTGGTTTGGTACATTCACTGCCGAGGATAAATCCGATCCCGTTAACTACGGATTAACCACAAATATTCACACTCATAATTTACTTATCGTCGCGTTTCACGAATGGAAATCCATCCTACACGATATAAAAGATCCCTCTAAACGCGCCCATTGGTTAGGTTATGTTTTTGGCCCACCTGGCTGGAGTCACGGCAACTCTAGACAAACGTCCAAACAAATGAAAGCGGTTCAACTAAAATCACATTTGTAATGCACATGTATGTCGATGCGCTAAATCCCCTCTTATCTAAAAAATATTTTTTGCCGAGAAGTAGTCATTCCATTTCAAACTTAGCTTTAACAAAAAATCATCATGGAGTTACAAAATGAAAAAAAATATTTTACTAAGTACAACTCTTGTATTTGGACTTGCATTCATTAGCTGTAATAAAAAAAGTACAGACGATACGACGACCACTGCATCCGAGGATTCCTCCACTAGTGGCGCAGCCGCTAGCTCTGTCGGAGGTGCGATTGCAGGCAGTGATACGAACGGTAAAATGGCGTTGCACTCGCCTGAATTGTCCCCCTCATCACCGTTGATATCCGCATTATTACCATCCGCATTCGCTGCAACAACATGTCCTAAAATAACAACCGCCAATGGTTCTGGCTGCACGAACGCTAGCAACTCTGTCGACTTAACATTTAGTAGTTGCTCCTATGGCACCTCTACAGCCACATGGAGTGGCACACTGGAGGTTTCACTATCCAGCGGCACAGCGATCAGTTGCGGTACTTTTCCTTCACCAGGAAGTGGCGTTTCCATTCGACGACAATTTGTATCCAGCGCGGGAGTCCCAGGAACCGCCACTCGCACTTCAGCAAATGGGACCATCGTAACTATCGATCATCAAACTTCGAATCTAGCTAACTTTGATAATCAAACCATCACTGCAAACATCGGTAGCGGATACGGATCGACTGTGACCTTCAATGGATCTGGAGCCAGAACAGCCGCTGCAGTTAAACAACGAGTTTATGTTAGTGGTGGATTTGATCACTCCGTTGTAGGAAGTGTTACCATTTCAGAAGTCGACACAACAAGAACCGTTAGCGGTTCGTTGACTGTTTATCATAATAAAGTCAAAGTAGTTGCAACATCTACATTTAGTAATGTCGTTTACAATAATACATCTTGCGTCCCTGTGAGTGGTTCGATCTCAACCAGTTTTGCAGCTGGCACCAATGTAAGCACTACTACTTTGGGTAGTGCTTTAGTAGGAAAAACAGAGACATTAACTTTTAATAGTGATGGCACTGCGACTTTGGTGGATTACAGTGGAACTTCTTCGACGGTTCAACTGACTCATTGCTATTAATTTTGTAAAACAGCAAAAGCACTGGGAATTGTAGTCAACGCCGATTAAACCGCCCGCCATCCAGCAGTAACGAATAAAATTTTATTTGCTACAAATGGTTGAACCTACTGGTTGAAGTGGCTAATTAAACTGGCCACTTGACTGGCTCACGCCATCGGTATGGACTATTTTTTTTCACCTGTTGAGTTTTCACTCGACTTTTTATCTGCATAGAGCAATATATCTAATATGAGAATAAACAACATATTATTATTTACTCTAGTTTTCTGTTCTTTACTAACTTCTTCATGGTCGGCATCAGCACACGACTGGGTAACACTCAAAATTCCGGGTGCTAAATGTGGCGATGGTAGAGATTATGAAATCCTTTTTGATAAAAAATCCGATCGCAAATTCGTATTTGAATTTACTCCTGGTGGAGCCTGTTGGAGCGCTAGCACCTGCTATGGACCGAATCTTCGCACTTGGATTTATCCAATTCCTGAACTTCCTTCCTTTTCCATGCTAACAAGCGATGAGCCCAAACACTTTTCCCCATTTGCGAATCACTCATTGATTCACTTTCCCTACTGCACAGGTGATGTGTATGCTGGTCACCATGTTGCCAACTACATTGGTGACATCAAGACATATCATTATGGTTATCAAAATATTCAATTAGCATTAAAGTTTTTGACTGAAAATAATTATGTTTCATGGAACCAATTAGAGGAAGTGACATTATGGGGAGCATCTGCAGGAGCTATCGGTGCTTTTATTCACACAGCTAGTTTTGACCCCTATCTTCAACCTCAAACTAGACGTGTGGTGATCGCGGACTCACCAGGTTTACATTTTGGCAATCAGTTTTGGGATAAGTTTCCTCAAAAGATGTTCAACGATTTTCAAGATTCTTTTGGAAAAATCCATCTAAAAATAGAAAAAAATAATGGCCTTGTCACGGAAGGTCTTCCAACCGTTTTTAATTATTTATCTCATTGGGAAATTAGCGTCTTAATCGGCAGTCGTGATATCATCATGTCTGAACTTTTTGGCGAAATTAGCATGAAGGAGCACCATCAATTAGTAATGGGGCCAAAAGGATTACCAGCCATTGCTAAAAACTTTTCTAACGTCAACACTTGGGTAAAAGACACCAAGATGCATACATTTTTAGTTTTAGAAAAATCAGCTAACATGAAAAACGAACAACACATGTCAGCTTTTGATTTCGCTGTTCAAACTATGAATTAATCCAACGTAAATAATCAATGATCTAAACTAAGACTGTCCCAACTTGGGACAGTCTACGCAAAATGATTTATCTTATTGGCCCAACCCTATTCAATATTCATACACAAACCTGTCAGTAAAAAAACTGTCTTATATTGAACCAATTCTTTAAAATATGATTATGACTTTGTTCTTTTTAACCGATACGTAAAGCATGGGGAAATCACCGACCACAAAGAAAACTTTCTTAATATTGACCGTCTTGGTCGTATTCGTCGCTTTCCAAAACTGTCAGATCAACAATAAATTCATAGCGGATCTAGCAGGCCCTTCGCTAATTGCCAAAGCTGATAGTGGCGGCGGTGGCATCTCAGGCAACGGCAGTGGTTACGAAGGTAAACCCACAGGTGAGTACATTCGATTAATACCCAACATCGCTCGCTGTCAGAAAAATGGTAATACGCCCTCAGCCGAGTTTGAAAAAATGAGTTTAGATCCCATCACAGGCCAACCGACAGTACAAACTACTAGTCCAATCGATTGCCAAATAAAACCACGACGACTGACCGATGAGGTTATCGAATTTTCAAAAAACAAATTCTTTGGCAGTGTTGCAGATGGCTTATTTATCGACAAAGATTTTGCAAAAAATATTTTAAAAGATCGTCAACCTCAAGGCTGGTGCCATTCAGTAGATGACCACCAAGAAGCACTCAATCTGGATTTGTTATTAGTGAAAGATTTAGTGACCAATCAAGTCTTTGCACAAATATATATTTTTGATTTTGTACGTAATGTTTACTCTTCAGTAGAAGCCTTCCCCGTCAGTTTTCAAGAAGATAAATTTAGTCAAACCTATATTCATCCCGCAATGGATCTTCAGGTAAAAACAAGTTTTATTCGTAATTCACAGGCCGGCACCTTCGAAGCAAATTTAAATATGTTGTTGGATGAAAAAAAATGGACACAAAATATGAGTTGCCGTTTAGCAGGCTATTATGACGGCGCCATCTGGCCAGCAAAGCCACTGCTGAGTGGTCCTCTTGAAGGGTTGACGTACTCCAATCCCAAAAAATCATTCTTCTTTGGCTTGCTAGATCTGCCCTATACTCATTTGTCGTTATTTAATTTTGATCCGATCACTAAAATTTCACAACCCTTGTCTTTACACTTTTTAAAAGACGAAGTCGTAAGATCATTCAAGGTATCACAAGAAAATGACTTGGTGAACCTTCGAACCCATGCTTCATCCATTGGTGTGAATCGATTTATGACTTACAGTGTGGATCAGGCATCTGTTGTGTATCAATCAGACCCGAAGGAACAAGTCACTGATTTCGGATTTTCTTTATTAGGTCCCTGGTATTATTCTCGAGTGATTTCTTCGGTCAGCAGTACGGGAACAATGTTCTATGCCACGGGAGAAAATTTACACTTTCCATTATCGCAGCAGTACATCCCAGAGCCCATAGTTCTTCCGGGTAAAGATAAGTTATTAGATTTTGATTTAAAGGATGTGGATTTTAAGAACTCGAAGGCCTTGATTCGAGTGGCCTTGGGCGAGAAAGTCACTTGGTCATCTGATCATAAGTACTTATACATGCAGTTTAGGAATTTGTATGATGATTTAGCTTTGTATGATTTTAAAACAACGGAATTTAAAATGCTAGAGATCGGAAAAAAATTTGGCACTCAGACGCATTTAAGTCCGTTCGTAAAATCCGCATCAGCCTCCACACAGTTAAATGGCGACTGGATCACAACCATCGTTTCTGATTCTGCTTCTCATAAAATTGTTAAATATAATTTTGTTACCAATGAAACTAAAATCTTAGCTGAAACGTCGATTTTGCAAAAAAATGTGGCGGCAGCCAGCTGGGATTATAATATTGGTATTATTCCCATCACCAGACAGGCCTTAGTTTATCAAGGCCTGAATAATTATCTTCAAGTACTTGACCTATCGACAGAAAAAACATCGCCCTTAGCACCAATGATTTTCTTTCAGGAATTAAAAATTCCTCCGATGTTTGATTTTAAAAATCAATTCATGATGTACTGGCAACCGAACGAAGACAGATCGCTAAGTCCGATTGTTTTTGACTTTACAACCTTGCCAGTAAATTCGACGGTTCAAAGTAAAGCCTATCCAGAAGCAAAAATTTATTTTGATGAACAAAGGTTCCATCAACTCTATCTTAGCAAAGTACAATATCCCTTATTGTTTTATGGTAATTTGATTAAAACTCCGGATAATTATATACTATTTCAAGCGGCTCCTGAGGCGAATAATAAATTTAAATTGTACAGCTTGAATTTAAATCAGCCCAACGAGCCTTTGCAGTTATTAAGTAATCGCTATTACCCCTATGGAGATGTGGAACGCTATTATCCCACAAACGACAACCAACTGTATTTACTAATGTCACATCTACCAGAGGCATTTATTCAAAAAAATGGGGTCGATGATCGTACAAAATATCTTTTAAAATGGGATCCTGAGAATAGTCGATAATTAGATTCCGCACTTCCAAATTCTTAATTCACTTATGGCAAGGTCTGGGTTTTGTGATGATGATTGCCCCTGCCAGCACTCATGTTGTATGCTTTTTTTATGCCGCCACAAAATTTTTTGAAAGCTCAACTAGAAGAAGAACGATTTCAACATGCACTGGCCTATGTGCGCAACGAATCCAAAGGCTTAAAAATCTTATCAACCAGCGAACTAGTACGACTGAATCAGCAACTGACTGGTACTAAAAACGACCCTTGGCGAACAGAATCCACGCAAGTGCAATTACCAACTGGCGATATTCACCATTTTTTATTGGTTACTAATCCCCTACAAAAAGCTCGTGAAATTATCGGCAATGCACAGCTAATGGCTGGAAATAAAGATTTATTAGATGCCGCTACATATTTATATTCTCAGATGGTCTTAGAACATCTATTCATCGATGCCAATCGACGTACGGCTGTTTTAGCTGTTATGTGGCTGATGTCATCTTATGATCAAGACGTCGACGCCGAAAAATTAATTAATATTCCCATTGGTAATATACGCAATAAAACGGACCTAGAAAAACTACGTCAATCCATTCAAAATTCATTTCTAAGTAAATAATCCCAACCAGTAAATGAAAACTATGAAAACAAAAAGTTAAGTGGTGTGTCGGTACACTTGTCCAACAGCCGCTTGATCTGTTGGGAAGACCACTAACTCTTGAATATTCACATGCTGAGGTTGCTGCACGCACCATAAGATTGTATTCGCCAAATCGTTCGGTGTTAACGGTCGCATATTTTTATAGACCTCTTTGGCTTTGCTTTTATCGTTGTTAAATCGAACATCAGAAAATTCGGTTTCCACCATACCTGGTTCAATATTGGTTACACGTACGCCCGTACCTAACAAATCCTGTCGCAAGCCCTCTGAAAAGGCTCTGACGGCAAACTTGGTTGCGCAATAGACAGCACCACCCGGATAAACCCAACGACCAGCCACCGATCCAATATTCAAAATATGACCTTTGTTTTTAATAATTGCATCTGCGCAGTTCCTAGATAAATACATCAGTGCTCTAACGTTGGTTTCTAACATCAAATCCCAATCTGACATCTGTGCTTGCGCGATTTTTTCTACGCCCTTGGCCAGCCCCGCATTATTAACAAGTACCTTTAAATGATTCAGACCACCTTGCTTGATAAGGTCTTGCAACCAAGTCTGTAAAGCTGTTCGTTCTGTTAAGTCCAAACTGACTAATTCAATTTGAACAATTTTTTTAGAGGCTTGCGATAACTCATGAAGAATTTGTTCTTTTAATGACAGCAAACGATCTTTCCGCCTTGCCAATAAAATTAAATCAAATCCTGCAAAGGCCAACTGCTTCGCGGTCGCAGCACCTATACCGCTACTAGCACCAGTGACAAGTGCAGTGTATGTATTATTACTGCTATTATTACTATTATCTTCTTTGGATTTCATAATGAAAGAAGAATACAGAATTCAAAGCCGTTCAGCAATCAAAATACTTCAGTTTTCTTGTCACGAAATAAAAAATCAATCGCATATTGAATACATTCCGACGAGCGCAAGATCCGATTATGCCCCAGCCCCTTGGTCGTATGCAGACTTATATGCGAGCCGGCTTGCTGCGACCAGAATTCTTGCAACATTTGTCCTTCCGTGTGCGGCACTTCTAAATCATCTTCGTCATGAATAATAATACCATTTATTTTCAGTTGTTGAATCAACATAAAATTAGACCCCAACCGTTTCACATCTTTGTCTTGAAATTTTCGATAAAATTTTTCTTGATGAAGTCTCATGGCCTTATCTGAAATCGATAATCTTTCCTGAAATCGTTCAAATAATAAATCTAATCTAGCTGGTGGTGCCACAAAAACAACATCATGCAATTGTGGTTGCTTCAGTAAGGCATGCATAAGTACTGTCGAACCAAAAGAGTGAGTTACGGCTTGATTGATATTTGGAAATTTCTTAAAAATATCTAATGTCACTTGCGACCATTCGAATAAATTCGTTTTTAGACCTGGATTATAACCATGCGAAGGGCCATCAAAGGCAATCACTTGAAAACCTTTTTCTAATAATAATGGAATCCATTCTCGAAATTGCCCCCAACGCCCACCCCACCCGTGAATAAATAATATAGCCGGCGGAGGTGTGGTTGTTTTTTGTGCCGGCATCCAGGAATACACCTGCACACCAAATAAAGAGGAATGAACCTGTGCTTGATGCAACAACACGATTTCTTTGTCGCTTAAAAATTTTGATTTCGTAGGCATAAACCACAAATGATGAGCCAAGTACGCCTCTAGATCCTTGGAAAAAAACGAAACCGTTTTTAAGCTTTTTTGTATGACCTTTTCTAAGTTTAATTTTTCCATATGTTCTTATTTTGCCTGAAATTGCCGAAAATAGACAGTGGCTAATTAGCCTATTTTCGGTTATAATAGGACAGATGCCATAATTCGGTTATAGAAAGCATTGTAGAGGTTTATGAAGACAAAAACAATCCGTCCGATAAAAAGTAGCAAAACACAAAAGATGAACCTAAGTAAAACTAAACCTACGGCCTTGCGCCCAGTTAAAGTGGCCTTTATTTTATTTCCAGAAACCATACTTAGTGGCCTGTTCGGTGCACTTGATATTCTTAATTGGGCCAATATATTGCATGGCTTTAAAAACGCAATGCCCTATTTTCAAATTGAACTTTATGCTAGTTCGCCTCAAAAAATCAAATACACCACTCCTGGCTACATTATAAAAAGAATTCCTACAAGTATAGATGCAGATTTAATTTTAATTCCTGGGGTGTCTGTTTTTCAATTCCAAGAATTAACGGATTACTTTCAAAAAGAACCGTCACTGCCCAAGTTGAATCATATCATAAAAAAACAACTCAAGAAAAACAAACCTGTCATGGTCTGCTGCACTTCAACTATTTTGCTTGCTACCCTAAATGCCCTTTCAACGACTTCAATAACTGCTCAATCATCAGCGTTGTCACCTAACAATAAATCTGAAAATAAAAACGTACAAAAATCTACTTACAATTTAGACCTGAAATCTAGCTTCAAGTCCACCTACAAATCTACTTATAAATCTACCTACAAATCAACAGTGAAGTGGTGGTTTAAAGAAGAGGCGCAAAAGCATTTTCCACACGTGCAATTCAACACAACATTACCGATCATCAAAGATAGAAATATCTGGAGCTGTGCTACGGCTTTTACTAGTTTTGAAATGATTTTATTTTGGATTGAAGAGTTATGGGGCCCCAAACTGACAACTCGCTTAAAACAATATTTATCGTTTGAAACTCATCAGTATTTACTGGCGCAATCTTCTGTACTAACCCCGTGGTCACAAACCCCGAATGAAATCGTACAAATCGAAAAATGGTTACAATCCCATATTTTTGAGCCGATACAGGTAAAAGATTTAGCCAAACAATTCGGTTATAGCGTTCGAACATTAAATCGAAAAATAAAATCTTACCTGGGGCAATCCCCCAAAGATTGGATTATTAAAATTCGAATGGATGCCGCCAAAATAGAGCTGGAAAGATCAGCCATCAGTATCGAGGAATTATCGCATAAATATGGTTACCAAGATTCTAGTAGCTTCCGTAAGGCTTTTATTAAAATTGTAGGATTAAGTCCTAAGGCTTATCAACTCAGTCGCTCACAACGGCCCTAAGATTTAGATAAAAACTTCACTCAAATTTTGTCACTTTGTTCAAAATAATAACATCTATCTATTGTAACAGTTATCTTTTAATCTGGGTGCGATAGATGAAATATACCAATCTGAATGAGTGAGTGAGTGAGTGAGTGAGTGAGTG
>JBPOJH010000160.1:0-22751 GCA_052033755.1 Bdellovibrionota bacterium
CGTACTGCTGATGCTTTATGCAAAATGATAGCAATCAATTGTATTATTTCTTGGAGAGTTTTCTGGATGACTATGCTCAATCGGGAAGGCTCCACTTTGCCAGCACAATTGGTATTGAGCGAAGTGGAAATGAAAATATTGAATCACTTGAAGCCGGACTCACGCCCGACAAAAAACAATTTATCCAAGTACCTTCTAAAAATTGCAAAGATCGGAGGTTACCTGGCCAGATCGTCAGATCCTCCGCCCGGCAATACTGTTATTTGGCGGGGAATGCAGCGCCTAAGCGAAATTCAAATAGGAGTCGAAATTGGACTCAAACTTGTGGGTAATTGAAAGGTTGTACGGTCACTTATAAAAAATAGTTTTTTTCAGGTACCTTCCGATGTTATACCCACTCTTTCTGAGAAGCTTAACGAGGCGGATTTTTCGCTAAGAATATACGTTTGTACCTTAGATATCTCCTGCCCTGTTGTCATGGCGCTTGTTTTTAATGGCGAAGGCTTAGGTGCTGTGGGTAGTGGGGCCGGAGTAAGTCTCTTGGAGGCTGTTGAAAGTGCCATATATAATTCGATAACAATGTATTCTAGTAGAGCTTCAAATAACAATTTGGTCGACATTAAAGATCTAGAATTCTTTGATTCGGAAATGAAAGAAAATTTAATTACATTTGAGACTTTTAATTTACCTGGTCTGATAATGCACTACGATCCATCGTATATAGAAATTAAAAATATATTCTGGAATAAAGCAAATATTTTTGTTTACTCATCTTGGTCGCCTGTTTCAGTAGATTTCACATACTCAAATTACCCTTATATGGAGGCCATTTTAGATTTAACACAAGAAGAAAGAGTTCGGTTAGATAAATATAAGTCTCTTTTATCTGGGAGGTGATTTTTTGAATAAATCAGAATTACAATACATTCATCATTTTCAAAAAGTAACTTCATGGGATTCTTTTGGCCCAGTAATGCGGGGAAACGTAAAAATTCCTTCAAATAATAAGGTTCCAGTTAAGGTCATAAATCGTAACCCTAGCATACGTGAATTCTCAGAATGCCCAATGACAATTGGGCAATTAGAGCAATTTTGTTTAAGCATATATGGCATCGACAGCGAAGGACGTAGCGAAGTCCCTTCTGCTGGTAACATGCAAAGTGTAAAAATCGAATTCGTTAATTATCAAAACGGCGACTGGTATTTCCCAAGTGGTAAAAGGGGCCTGATAAAAAACCAGGAGTCAATCCCGAAGGAATCGGTGCAAAGACTGGTTTACAACCAATTGTCGGGTACACCATGGTTAGCTCTATTGTATGCCGACATTAAACCCTATCTTGAAAAATATGGCTTACGCTCATATCGTCTCATCTATTTAGAAGCAGGTCACATGTGTCAACTTATGATTATGGAATCACAAAAGATGGGACTATCGAGCTGCGCCCTCGGCGCCTTCGATGACTACCTGTTCGGCAACCTAATTTATTCCAACTCTGGCGAGATGATTCCACTTTATATTTTGGCCATTGGTAATAATCCAAATCCTAAGGAGATAAATAATGAAGGCACTTAATTCTATTTTTGTCTATGTTGCAATTCTCAGTATTTATGGCTTTGGTGACAAAATTCATGGCGGTATACTTAGCACATATTTAAAAGACTCTGGACTTACAATGACGCTTGTCGGTAGCTTTTTTGGCAGTATGGGATTAGCTACCTCAATACTCGACTTGCCCAGTGGGGCATTAGCTGACAAGTTTGGCCGAATATTTTCTTTATTTGTGGGATTTGTTTTATATGGGATAGGTTTGATTCTTATCCCTTTTATTAACGACATTGATGGGGTTGTAATGATTCATGTCACAAGTGGATTAATTGGTGCGGGTGTTGCGTTCGCAAGCGGCGCAGGGATTGCTTGGTTTAAAAGTGATATAGGTTCAAATAGTGAAGACCTAAAACTTGGCCTTTCATATGGAAAGACAGCTGGGTGGGTGGCTTCAGCAATAGCGAGCGTTGTTGCATTTGGTTTAATAAAATACGTGAATTCGGATTTTGTATTTTATGTTGGTGGATTTACGATGATAGTCTTTGGAGTAGTACTCAAGCTGTTTACTCAAGATAACTATGGTGATTCCGAGAAAAAAATGCATCAAATCCTCTTAACGGGCATAAAAATGTTCTTTAATAATCGGGCATTGATCATTTTATCAATTGCAAAAACACTGTGGCTTTGTTGTTTTTTGGCTTTTATTATTAGTTGGCAACCATATTTAACTGAGAAGGGCGTAGATGAGCAGTTTCTCCCTGGGTTATTTATCCTTTTTATGATTATGGCCGCGCTCGGTTCATATTTGTTTGGCAGATATTTAAAGGTATTTAATCTCTATTATGTTTTGGGAATTGCTCTACTTATTTTTGGCGGAAGCGCGATAACTGTCGGCTTATCATCAAATATACTAATTATCGTTGCTTCAATGCTAATATTTGAAGTTATGTTTGGGATAAGCATTGTTTCAACTTCGATTTTTACCACGAATCTTGTACCAAACAGATACGCGGCCACTATTTTTTCACTTCAATCAAGTTTAGAATGCCTTGTTGGCTATTTTTTGGCTCTAATTATTGGCAAGATTTATCATGAGACTTCAGGCAGCGTGGTTTTTATGAGTTTTGGAATTCTCCCAATTATTGTTGCTATATTGCTTTTACTATTTGGGAAAATGCTGATTGTAGAAGAAAAGGAGTAAGTATGACTTTACCCCTGAATAAATTCAAATTTGATGAAACGATCACCTCTGACAACTTTTATTTATCTAAACACAAGTTAGAAAAAGCGGATGAAATGTTTGCGGCCATTGATCGCGATCGAAAGCGCCTTTTTGAATTCCTTCCCTGGGTTCCTTTTATTAAAACTGCTGAGGATCAAAAAAAGTATATCCAACTAACTCATGAAAATTGGCAAAAGATGGCATCTTTTGACTTCAGTATATATCTGAAAGAAACGGACCAATTTATCGGAAACATAGGAGTCATGCGTATAAATTGGATAACAGGCAAAGTCGAGCTTGGTTATTGGATAATAGGTCCCTTTGAAGGAAAAGGCCTAATAACAAAAGCTGTCCAAACCATGGAGAATTATCTATTTCAATCAGGGTTTAATAAAATCGAGATTCGATGTACTAAAGGTAATGAGAGAAGCCTGGTTATACCGAAAAGACTAGGTTACAAATATGAGGGTACTTTACGAGATGATGTGTTTGAGCATAGCCAACTAAAAGATACGCTGGTGTACTCTAAGCTTAAAAAGGAATTAAGCGATTGCTAAAAAAGTATGGCTGCATATCCAAACATGGGTGGATTAAACCAAGTACAATTACCAATAACCTTGATCCGTTTGTGTTTCAGAGCGAATTATCGAGTTAATAATTATCACCCATAAAGTGATTTGATATTGAATTGATTTTCCATATGCGGATTCTTTGTTAGTGTCCATTTCATGGCAAAAAAAGATTTTACGACTTGAAAGGTCCACGCATAAATACACCACTGCCGCAAGGCTTGGAAATTTAGTGGAAGCTTTTGACAAATCCACATTGAAAAAACCATTTAACCCACTCGTTCAGCTGGACCACGCGGACCTTTTGGAACATAGGTTGGTTAAAAACATAAAGATGTATGATTTAGAAGTCTGATTTCTCCTTTTCGTCCTAAAAATCCACCGAGGCCTGCAATCCATTTAACAATTTCACCTATGCGTGGTGGCCTCTATGGGAAGGATTTTGTTTTTTTGACTTTTGAATAGAGAACCTTCCATTCTTCATCAGCTACAAAAGCAGTACATGGTAAATCTGAATTGGTCCGAGCAATAAGAGTGAGCCAATAAATTCGCCATGCGATAATGCTCATAATTGTTAAATATCGAGTTAGGAGATCTGCTGTTTGTAATCGACACTGCTCCACTCTCAGGCCTGATTTTAATATTTTATGGAACACTTCAGCAGCACACTGAGAACTAATATTATTTCCATTGTTATTTCCCACGCAAGAAACAAGGGATTGAGTTAAATTTTGTGTTCCATCACAGGCCGTTAATATATTGTTATTTGTATATGTCGCCGTAAAAGTATCTGCTTCACATGCTCCAGAATTTAAATATTCAGTCGACAGACAAGTTATGACTGGAGTAGTGGTAGTTGTAGTGGCTTCGCTAGCTGGTGAATCTTTACTGGATGAACACGAAACCAACAAAAACATAAGTATAAGCATTTTTATAGATAGAATAAATTTAACCATAAAACCTCCATATATAGTAAATATGGAGATTATAGTTAAAAAAAATAAAATTGTTTTTTCGAAGAAATCAATTCTTACTAGAAAATGTATTTACCAGTTAGCATAAAATTAGATAGAAATCCTGTACCATAATCAGTTGTTGAACTCGATGTTGTTGAACGCAACTTTACTGCAACTACTCGACTGTATGCTTCTGTAACAAAATTATTATTTATATAATATCCCACTCCAAGCTGCCCGCCTAGACCGCCATCCACTGATGACGACCCTCTATATGAGGATGAGGGTGTGAATTTTATACTACTCACATTTAAACCAAAAGGTAAGTAAAACTGATTCCATCTATAAACAGCATTTCCATATATAATAGTTGCTTGAATCTTTGAGGGGTCACCACTATTTACAGCAACACTAAATCCAGATCCTGTCACTGAGCCGCCAGTAAGTTTTCTTTCTGCATCATATGTAAGACCGCCAATGAAACCCCAGTTCATTTGATTGAGTTTTCTTGCTTCAATTTCAATTGAAAGTTCGTTGGAATAATCGAGGTCAGCTACTAAATTTCCTACTGCCCCGGTCGTTGTAACTGTATCAAATTTTAATTTGGAAGAGAGACTTAGTGAACCTCCCAAACCAAAACGCCAATGCTCAGAAACGGTTTCTTTTTTTTCTGTTGGGGTATCTGTTGGATTTTCTTGCGCCCAAACTAAATGTCCGAAAGTAAAAAAAAATATAATTATAAATCTTCTCATTCAAAACTCCTTTTTTGTTGATCCAATCAGATTACTAAAAATATCTATTACTACAACAATATTTTTTTAGTAATCTTAATTCTAAACAAAAGTCTGATTAGAGTGAAAAGGGGCGGCGACAAAATCAACGGACAACTAGAACAAGTAGATTCTTTGATTAGATCTAAAAACGATGGGTCTAATTTTTTATAAACTTGAACCGCTTCGCCCTGAGTTCTGGCTGGAAAGTTATTAGTAAATGTTTTTTGAGACAGACTAAAGATAAAAATGATATGCGCCCTTTTGGGGATATATCTAATGATTACTCTGTGCTTATACAAGAAATTAAAAATGAACATAAAATGAATCAAGGGCAGATATTACAGTTAATATGTAATTATTTATTAGTTCATTGTCCTGACTCAAGGGAAGAGTATGTAACTGGCGAGTATCCAATCTTTAAAGTTAAAAAAGATGACTTCTATTATGGTCCAAGAAAAAGCGGAGATAATTTGTGAAAACAAAAGATGGTGAGAGGTTCACATATGGGGATGTCACTCTTTTTTGTGTTTGGGGACGTAAACTTCATCGTCAAGCTGTCTATTATCCCTAATATACCTCATTGTTACATCCAAATGCCCATGACCAACAGCCATCATTACAGTCATAGGTGTTACTTTATTTAAATCTAGAGCTTTTGTAATGAATGTTCGCCTTAAATCATGAAGACTATAATCCATCTTCATTATCTCCATAAATGAGGCGAATTTGGTTCCAAGAGTATCTGGATGTATTTTTTTATTTAATGAATCCTCAATAAGTAAATAAGTTGTCTCTTTTTCTGCGAACCAGTGTGGAGTTTTTCGAAAAAGTTTATTTTTAAGTGGAGCATAAATTGGGCTACCATTACTCATATTCACTAATTGTCTTTTTACATTTAGATGGCTTCTGGAGAGGTCGTTTAATTCAAAGCCAAGGGTTTCAGATCTCCTTAATCCGTAATAATATCCAAGTCTAATGAAGCAACCAATATCATCAGGTAGAACCGTAGAACCATTTAAATTCTACATTCAGAACCCGAAACTGTTTTTGATTTTTGGTTCTCCCCAAATAACTGCATAAGGCAACGAGTCAAGAGGAGATGAGTATAGCCCCCTTATTCGATAAGATTTTTTTACCACAAAAAATTTTTAGAAAAAGGACGGACTATGCTCAATCCACATTTAAACTCATTTTTATTAGGCCACAACTTAAAATTAATTTCTATGAAAAGCATTGCTCGTGGTCACGTCTGGGAGGTTAAAAAGATCAATACCCAGACTCAATGTATCCACTGTTTTTCTTCACAAATTATTAAAGCTGGTAAATGCACAACGACAGTGAAGGAAGAACCCATTCGTCATAACAATTTATGGTTAAAAATTCATAAGCATCGCTTGTATTGCAAAGCTTGTAAAAAAACTTTTACAGAATCTGTGGAAGGAGTTTTACATCGACGCAGAACCACCCAGCGCTTTCGTAAGTTCATAGCCCAGGCCTGTGGGAAGATGACGGATCTAACCACAGTCTGTCGCTATTACGGGGTCTCTAATGGTTTTGCCTATGAGGCTTACTATGAACAGCAAGAGGTTAAACTTCGCGAACGCTTGCAACAACAATGGCCTGAAGTCTTGGGTATTGATGAGCACTTTTTTCGTCGAAAAAAAGGAGTGACTGAATTTGTGACGATGTTTACGGACTTAAAAAACAAGCGAGCCTTTGAAGTGGCACAAGGAAAAGATCATGATTCTTTAATCCAGCAAATCCAACACATCCCAGGACGCGAAAAAGTAAAAATCGTCGTTATCGATATGTCTGGATCTTATAAAAGTTTTATCAAAAAGTTTTTTCCCAATGCAAAAATTATTGCCGATAAATTTCACGTGTTAAGATTGTTTTCCCCTCATATTATGAAAGAGGGCGCTAGCATTCATGGTCATAGAAAGGAATTAAAGATCCGGCGAAAACTTTTATGTAATCGCACGAAATTAGATTATTTTCTTCGTTGTGAAATTGATCAATATTTAAAAAATCATTCGCACCTCAATGAGCTGTATCGTTGCAAAGAAATGCTCTACGAGTTTTATCGCATCAAAGGAGTAGCTAGAGCTGCAAAGGCTTTGCATAAACTTTTACACCGATTTAAAAGTTCCCATAATGTAGCGGTACAAAAAGTAGGAGAAACTCTGAAACGATGGCGATTAGAAATCCTGGCTTATTTTGCTTTTGGATATACAAATGCATTTACGGAAAGAATGAACGGAACAGGAAAGCTTGTCCAGAGAAGGGCTTTCGGGTATAAGAGCTTTAAAAATTATCGATTAAGAGTGCTAAGTGCTTGTCTTACTAAGATTTTTTGAAGCTACCTGCAGTTAAATGAGAAGAACCTGATTTTTTAGCTCTAAAATGGCGAAAGCCCTGGGTTTTTGACCCAAGGCTTTCATGGTTGCGGGGGCCGGATTTGAACCGACGACCTTCGGGTTATGAGCCCGACGAGCTACCAGGCTGCTCCACCCCGCGATAGCTTTAGTTAACAATTGTTTAACTAAGGTGGTCATCCTATGGCAGAGTGAATGATTTGGTCAAGAAAAACTCCTGTGAAATCAAAAATAAAATTCACTATGTCAGAAATCACACTCGAAAGGGAAAGCATTTTCAAAGTTTCTGTTTAAAATAAACTCAACACTGTAACTCGACCAAGTTCATTGTAAGCTATTTGGGCACTGACAAAAGATATAGGTATATTTACACTTTAAGTTGCATCTCGAAAGAACAATAAAATTAGCCGTCATCAATAATCCAAAGCGAGGAACTTTTGCTGAATATATTTCTAATACTTCTATTTATACCACTTAGTAGTTATGCCAGTTTCCAACTTTATGGAGGCATGAACATCGGTTCTTTATCCATGGATGAGACATCCGGTGTAAATTCTTATGAAAGTAAACAAAATGGAGTCACTCATGATGCCACCTATCGACAGGAATCGTATCGAGTTCTAGCAGGAGGTACTTTTAGTTTAGATGCCGGGGCCTTTGGTTTGATCGGTGAATATTATCCTTATGTCGTCAACACCGTCACTTATTCCGATGATAAATCAGAAAATTTATTTCGAAAAAATGATAAATTCAAAGGAACAGGCTGGGGAGCTGGTTTTCAATTTGCTATGGGTGCAGGGTTTTACTACTCGGCTTTGTATCGACAATTAATTTACAAAGATATTGAAAGTAGTGGCACCACATTAACACTTCCTAATGATAATTATTCGGCGATTTGTGTGGATGACATATTGGTGAGTGTGGCGAAGGAGTTCTAGTACTCGATAAATGCGCTTCGGCTTGTCGCCACTGTTTGGATTTCATCTTGCAAATGAAAGTATTCTATTTCAACAAAGACTGTCAAACGAAGTCTTAACGACATCGAATCTATAGCATGTTTTTTCATTTATAGCCTTAATCGTTGTCCATATTTAAAAACTGAATTACGATCCTAAATATGAAAAAACATCTAAATACAAATCACACGATTACTTGTAGACATTTCTTTACTGCAATCATCATTGCGTTGGTGGCGCCATCTGCGAATGCAAAGCAAAACACAGAGCCGAATGTAGAGTCACATACAAAGCAGATGCCAATGCAGATGCCGACATCAAGCCAGTTATCGGCGGCCGAGTTGTATAGAAAAGTGCTTCCGTCCATCGCGGTGTTTTTTTCTGATGGTGGTGTTTGTTCTGCTTTTTTAGTGAGACCACAAATATTGCTAACTGCTGCACATTGCGCTCGTGATTTTCGCTCTTTTGCTGTCGCCTTCATCGAAGACCAAAATAATAAAATACCCGTCACGGTGATCGCCCTTGATCGAACCACTGACTTAGCCTTATTAAAAATCAACATTCCAATCGAAAATAAAAATTCACCTTCTAATTCATTAAGCCCCGCCATTTTTCGTGAACCTTTAAAATTTATCGCAGATCTTTCTTGTCTGCGCGAAGGCGAAGATGTTTATACTGTCGGCCATCCTGGCTATGGCTCCAGCCAATTAAAAGACTTTCCATCCGTCAACAAGCACGAAGATACTTTTTTCTTATCAAAGGGCATCGTCTCTAAAGTCAGCGAAGAACAAGTGGCCACAGATCTTCGTGTTCGCCCAGGCAACTCCGGTGGTCCTTTATTAAATGCAGAAGGTGAGGTCGTGGGCCTTGTCACTAATCTTTATAACGATTTTGCCTTTGCCACCGCAAGTCCCATCAGTGAAAACTTTGTGAACCAATTTGCAGACTCCACTGACGCTTTAAATTGGGAGCAAGCCCTGTTCTCTGCTGATTTATATATTTGGTACAGTGTTCACAGTTATCTTAAACGTTTGGATCGCTCACCTGATTTTAATCAAGCACAATTGGATTTAAATTTTAAAGACCGTGTTGCCATTAATCTAGAAAGTAATTTCTCGGATGGATTATCCTTTAGTGGTTTGGGTATCGGTTGGCGATGGGCCCTAATAAACCATCAATACAATGCCATCTCCTATTTAACTACAGGTATCGAAAGCGTCAGTTATAACTTAACTCCCAAAGAAACAGACAAAGACTTGCAAGATATTCGCACGGGACAAGGAGTTTATGCGCAACTCAACACTGGCCACTCTGGATTTGCAATCAAAGGGACCGCCTTAAAATTAAAAGACAATTGGGAAAGTATTTTTGGCATAGGAATTTTCTTTTAAATGGTTAAAGCATCACTATCATTCCTATTTGTCGTCTTATTTACCTTTTCTTTGCCACTGGAAATCTTGCTGGCGAAAGATCAACTTTTCAATTTCAGATTCGCTTTGGTAAATGCAGCTACCAATACTGGTACCAATAACAATACCTCTGCTTCTGCTTCTGCTTCTGCTTCTGCCTCATCTTCATCTTCTTCTGCATCTGCATCTGCCCCTACGTCACCGACGACTACCGACACCAAAGATAGCCTTACCATCGGCGTCGTTCAAGAGTTCGGCGCCTTTAATCCCATAAATAATAACTTGGCCTCAGTGGCTGCGTTTTCGCATTTTGTATTACGATCCGTCACTAATCGATTTGCCGATGGCCAGCCAGTTCCCGAAGTCGCAGAACAAATTCCAACTAAATCCAACGGACTTGTCAAAGTCATTACTTCCCATCCACAAAAAAAAGTAATCGCAATATGGACACTGAAAAAAAATGCCACCTGGGGCGATGGCACCCCCATCACTTGCACTGACTGGAAGCTAGGTTGGCAAGTGGGCATGAATGATAATGTCTCAACTTCGGATCGCAGTAGTTATGATAAAATTGAAAAAATAGAATGGTCCGCCAACAATAATAAAAAATGTGAAGTCACCTACACCACTGATAGCTGGACCTATGATCGAGACTTACCCGCACTGCTGCCCTCTCACTTAGAAAATAAAATATTTTCCCAATGGAAAAATCAAAAAGAAGCCTATGATCAAAATTCATCCTACGTCAAAGACCCCACTAATCCTGGTTTGTACAACGGCCCCTACCTGGTCAAAGAATTTACTTTAGGAAGTCATATCATCTTTGTAGCTAATCCAGACTATTGGGGAGAAAAAGCAAAAATAAAAAAAGTCATCTTGAAATATATTCCGGACTCAAAAGCCTTGAAAGTGCAATTAGAATCCGGAGCCATCGATATGATATCAAAAGTGGCTTTTCCACCAGATATGGCTTTAAATTTGGCTCAGAATGCAGAAAAATCCAATACCACATATAAAGTCGAATTTAACAGTTCCCCCTTAACGCAAGTCCTTGTGTTCAACTTAGAAGATCCTATTTTGAAAAATATCGAAGTCCGTAAATCCATTCATCATGCCATCGATAAAGAAGAAATCTCGCAATCTTTTTTTAATAAAAAACTTGATCCTGCTCATACACTGCTATCACAAAAAAACTGGGCCTTTACACAAAGAAAATCAGAATTTTCGCTAAAGAAATCTAGGGAAATACTAGAAGCCGCCGGTTGGAAATTAAATGCGAAAAATATTCGTGAAAAAAATGGAACAGAGCTAAAGATCAACTTTAGAACCTCGGCCGGCCTAAGCCTAATGGAAAACATACAAGTCTATATTTGTGCTAGCTTTAAAAAAATAGGTATTGAGTGCATCATCAAAAATCAACCACCACGAGTCTTCTTAGGACAATCTGTACCACATGGTGATTTTGGAATCGCCATGTTTGGCACGTCAGTGACCCCAGATAGCTCATTGAAAAGTTCATTTCATTCTATATCTATTCCAAACAAAGAAAATTCCTATGCTGGTCAGAATAGTTCGCAATGGAAAAACAAAGCCGTCGATCAATTGCTAGTCGAATTTGATCAAGAATGGAATTCCAAAAAACGCACTCAAATTCTTAAAAAAATAGAATCCTATGTTTATTTAGAGTTGTCGATTATACCGCTGTATCATCGCAAAGAGGCCGTTCTGATGCCAAAAAATTTAGTGGGATATATAGAGGACCTTGAAGGTACTAATTTTGTCTATCCAGAAAAATGGAGGCTTCGGTAAAAACAACCAGCCCTAAGTCATGTTTATACCATGTCCACTAATTATTGGTTTTGTTATTACTTAAACATACTAATGAACGTGACTATCTGAATTTTTTTGAGAATTAAATCCTGTCCGTTACCCAACACAAGCCTGACATTGCAAGATGAATTTATTTGCTAGGCTTAAAATAAATACAAAGGGGGACAGCGTGTTTGATTTTTATAAAATTCGTAAAAATAAAGTTCATAAGTTTAGACAGAAAATAAACATTCATCTAGACAAGGGACATTATGTTTTAAAAACAATCACCACTGTCGATGAATTGATCGAAGCTCTTAAATTACGTTATCAAGTGTTTCATCGTGAAATGATTGGCAAAAGCAAACCCAAAGGTATTGATGTGGACGAGTTTGATTTTATCTGTGACCATCTGATTATTGTCGATAAAAAAACAAATCAAATCGTTGGCACTTATCGACTGAATTGCTCTGCTTTTTCCAATCAATTTTACTCCGCACAAGAGTTTAACATTCGTAAAATTATGGAACTGAAAGGCACTAAACTGGAACTTGGTAGAGCCTGCATTCATCGTGACTTTAGAAATGGTCTGGTGATTAATTTACTATGGCGCGGAATTGCACAATACATGCAAGCCACAGATTCAAAAATCTTATTTGGTTGTGCCTCCATTAAAACGGAAAGCCCCCGACAAGCTGCTTTGATATATAGATATTTCGAAGCCCATAATCATTTAAGTGAAGAGTACTCTTGTGCGCCAAATTTTAATTTCACAATGCCCGACTTAAATTTATGGATGAAGGCCACTGCACAACTATCTGAAAATAAATACTTTCATACACCTTCTCAAGGCGACATAACCAAAAACAATTTCCTTTTTTCAGAATCGGAATTAACAGAAGTTGAATCCCTGATTCCCTCTTTGTGCCGAGCATATTTCAAAGCTGGCGCTGTTATTTGTGGTGAGCCCGCTTATGACAAAGAGTTTAAGTGCATTGATTTCTTGACGGCGCTACCCAGGGAAAACTTAAATAGAGCTCTATGGAGACGCTACAACACTACTCAGCCGCAGACCTACGTTCACAACTTGGAATCCTATCACCCAGTTATGACGACCTAGAAAAAAAATTTCCCGAATGGAATTACTGGCTAGATCGCATTAACGATCTAGCCCCTTTGGGACAACTGATCCATTTAGGAGATTCTATTAGTTACAAAAAAAACACATCACAATCGTCTACAACTCTGGATCACAAATCGACAGCGATGATGGAATATCAATTCCCTTTACTTAGTTTAGTATTTGGAAACAAGCAACCAACGGCACCGACTCTGTTGTTAGTTGGAGGTGTGCATGGCCTAGAACGCATTGGTTCGCAAGTCGTCTTGGCCTTATTGAAATCTTTTGGTGAGTTACTGTTGTGGGATCAGCAGCTAATCAAATCTCTGCAGGAATTTCGAATTATTTTTTTACCCTTTGTCAATCCCATCGGTATTTTAAAAAAAACTAGAAGTAATCCCAATGGTGTCGACTTAATGAGAAATGCTCCCATCAACGCGGATGAAGATCCCACTTTTTTAGTTGGTGGCCATCACATTAGTTCCCGCTTACCCTGGTATCGTGGCGAAGCCCTACAACCTGAATCTGAAGCCTTGATTCAATTGGCAAAAAGATTTTTATTTCCTAGCCAACATGTGATCTCGATCGATTTTCATTCGGGTTTTGGTATTAAAGATCGCCTTTGGTTTCCTTATGCAAAAACTAAAAAACCATTTCCACATTTAGCACAGATGTACGCTTTGTTCGAAAATTTAGAGCGCACTTTTCCCAATCATATCTATCAAGTGGAACCGCAATCTAAAAACTACACGACCCACGGTGATCTGTGGGATTATATCTATGATCAATATCAAGTACAGCATCCTCAAGGTACCTATCTGCCCCTAGCCCTAGAAATGGGTTCATGGATGTGGGTGAAAAAAAATCCTTCGCAATTGTTTTCTTCGCTGGGGCCTTTTAATCCGATGAAGCCTCATCGCGTGAAAAGAATTTTGCGTCGTCATTTAGTTCTTTTTGATTTTTTGATTCGCTCGATTCATTCCCATCAACTTTGGAGTTTTGATGGCCTTAAAGACAGCGAGAAAATGCGTCACATTGAAAAAAATAAAAAACTAGCTCTGAGTCTATGGTACAGCTAAATTATTTTGGTAAAATTAAGTCACTTTAGCAAAACTAAATGACCAAGACTCACTATATAAAACTCTTTAAACAAAAATTATTCAGTATATCTAATCACGTATAGAAGAAAGCAAAAGTAGAAAGGCCCTTATCATGGAAAAGTATTTAATCGGCCCTGCAGGAAAAAAGATTTTTGTTCGCAAGTATGGTCATGGGAAAAATAAAGTTGTTTTTTTTCATGGCTTTCCGGGATCGAGCATTCAGGGACAAGTGATGGAACCGATTGTTGATACCCATGACCTAGAAGTCTTTGCCTTTGATCGCCCCGGTTATGGTCGATCGGATTGGCAAGAGGATCGTCATTTATTAGATGTTCGTGGCATTATTGAAACACTAATGACTGAATTTAATCTGAAAAAGTTTTCTGTTGTCGGCATCAGCGGTGGTGCTCCCTATGCTTTAGCGACAATGTCTTTATTCCAACAACAAATCGAAAAGAAAAAGATAATTTGTGGATTAGGTCAACTGGCCGAACAAGAATTAGCGCAACTGATGCCGAAAAAATCCATTCTGACCATGAGGAACATCCCCCACTTGCCAACTGCTTCTGTGAACTGGGTGGTAAAAAAGTTTTTAACCCAATTTGAACCGGTACTTCCCCTGCATCGAAAATCCAAATCAACGACTCCACAGCGCTCACAACTGATGCGCTTTTTATTTAAAGCCGCCAAACGCGATATCGAATGTTTAAACACAGGCGACCATCTGGCAACTTTGAATCAATCTTTATTAGAGGCCTTTGCTCAAGGAGCGCGTGGCCCTTTACGTGATATGCAGATTTATACTCGCCCCTGGAAATTAAATTATGCGCAACTTCCAGCGGGAATCGAATTTCATCACGGCACCGAAGATTTCATCGTGCCAGCAGAAATGTCCATTCGCATGCAACACCGAGTGAATGACTCTGTCTATATTCCCTATCCCAAAGAAGGTCACTACAGCCTGGCCATCGAACGCGCCAAAGATTGGTGGAGTTATTCACTTTAAAAGTAGTTTATAATAACCAGGTTTCAATTTTTGGATATGACGATTCCGAATCTCAATCGCCAGTCTTCGCAAAATCGTTTTTCGACTTAACTTTGATTGGGCGCACAATTCTTCAATTCTAAATTGTGTTAAATTTAACTTACAAATCCAATCCAGAAATTCACTGTGACTTTTCATTCGAGTAAAATCTAGCGTCAAATTCAAACTGCTACTGATCTGCAAGCGATTATTTCGCCGAACAATCTGAACAGATTTTAAAATACTAAGTCTTTGATTCAAACGAGAAACTATACTCATAACTCGCTTGGGTGACGTATTTACATCGTAGTACTCACCAGGGTAAATAAGCTTAAAAATTTCTCCAATTTGAAAGCCACGATACGCATCTGAAATTAGTACTTTAAATATTTTAAGTAACATCCCGGATAGTTTTAGTTTTTGTTCGCCATTAAATAAAAAAACACCTTTTTGTATTTGAAAAGTTACAACTTCAGATTCAACTTTCCTCGCCGCGCTATTTTCAGTTCTGTGTTCTTGTAAAGAATAAATTGGACCAAATGAAATTGTTTGAAGTTTTTTGACAGAAGATCGAAACACGACCATCGATCGATTGACAATGCGGTTTTTATAAGATGCCGAGTGAGTCAATTGCCACAACTGACAAATTGCCCGCTGATCTTTGATCGCAAATGCCAGATGAAAATCAAAATCACGAATATGCTCCATTAGATCAGCTTCCACGCAAGCTTTTTTAAATTGCAATACGCCATCAAATAAATCTACATTTTCATTCATAAGTTCTTGCAAATTAAGTTCCCACACACTGCCATTCCTATTATTTTGACAATTACATTTATGTAATAGAATGTGGATTTGACTTAACAATTGCCACTTTGTGCAATTTAGAATAAAATGGCTTTGATTTGTTTTTAATAAAATCTGCTTAATTTGTTCTATGCTGATTTCATACCTACCTTGCGAAAAAAGAATCTGCGCATGTAGTTCCTGTGCATGTAAATTAAGTAATTCAAAATTCCTACATTGTAGCGGGACAGACAGCTCTTTCAAAGCCAGTTCAGAGCGACCAAGGGCCTGCAAACAGGCCGCAATATTCAGTTTGCAAACAACATAGGAATATTCGTCAGGCTTAAGCTTTTTTTGATATCTCGATAACAAAGTCAAAGCAGACTGATATTTCCACTGCCGCATCTGACATAATGCACTTAGAAAATAAATCTCATTATTTACACTCTGAGTATTCTTAAGTAACTCTTCGAATATCTGCTCAGCTTCTTTATACGCTCCAGATAAATACAACCCGACCGCGTACAAAGCTTGTTCCATTTCACTGGCCGAGATTAAAGGGTTTCTGATCACTGATTGTAAACATTTTAATATTCGCGCAGGCAGTCCCAATCTTCTGCAGACTTGACAGTAATCAATCAATTTATTTCTGGGAAGTTTGGCAATATTTATTTTTTTTATGATAATACGCGCTTGTGAAAAATCGGAATTTTTAATAGCCAAATCTACCGCTGTAAATAAGTTATCAAGGTTAGGATCAGTTGAATGTTGGTATTTCTTAGAAGATCTCACAGTTAATCATTCGGTACTAGCGCAAGATTATTTAACTCATTAATGGACTTCAGAACACTTAAAATCTAAGCCAGGATTTTAACCAAATAAGTTAGTCGTTTTCTCGTTCTGATACGGCTCTACCATCAAGAGTATACAAATATCTGTCGATAAGGCTTCTAACCATCGGAGATTTATGAATTACAGTCAGAAATTAAAAATTCGATCTTCTGCACTAGCTATTTTACTTATTTCATTTCTGAATCTATTTTTCAGTAATTGTACTAACAGACAACTGAACCTAGATGTTGACTTATTAAATAAGAAAACAACAACAGCAGAATTAGGCGAATCAAATATATTATCCGAGACCGCCACGACTCACAATGCAATAACCGAAGCTGGCGGAGGAACTGGTAATGGCTCTGGTTATGATGGAAAGTTACTGGGATTATTTATACTACAGAATTCTAATATTAACTGCGAGGGCGTAACTTTACCTCAAAAAATGGCTTACATTAACAATCAGGGACAAGCCAAACTAGTTGTTAACGAGGAACACAAATGTGGATCCATCATTGATCTAACCGTGCCATTTGTTTTTATTGACGATACTCACATTAGCATCAATGGTGAACTATACGTCAAAGCTATCCAATACGATTTCATTCTATCTTCAACCACATCCGCACGCTGCTATTCCAGTCAAACACGATCATTCTTTACCGATGTTTTTATGTTCAGAATAAATTTTAATTTCGAAAATTTTAATTACTTTTTGTTCTTGCAAAATGCAAATGGTAAACACCTTGGATCGCTGACCATAGATCAAATGATTAAAAATGAAAACAAGAACACCTATCAGTTTTTCCCATACGAGTTAATCGTGAATAAACATAATTGCAGCATCCGCAATGGTGCTATACCTGAATTAAAATATTATGATTGCACCGGAGAATTTCGACGCTACGAAGGTGGCTCTACCTATTCTAGTTTCGATGTTATGTGCAGTTACTATATCGACATTCAAAAGCTTCAGTTTTTTTAGAGCTGTATTCACACCTCTTTCTCACAAATATCCAAATTCCAATGTATCAATTCGAAACAACACTTCAAAGCTATTAATTCTACTAGATAAATTACGCTTATCGGACAAAATTTATAGACTTCAATTAGACCCTCTTTATTTCATACTAAATGTATAGGGAGGCCTTATGTTAGACTTAATAAAGATATTCAAGACGAACAAATTGAATACACTAGATGAGTTAAATAGAACTCTGGAACCTAACATGACCATGGAGCAAGCTCATCAAGCTCTACAGTACAATGAAGCCAATAAATGGGGTGGGGTTATGGACGGAGTTCACACCTATCATCTTTGCCATCTTGCCAGACTGATCCAACCCCACGACACTGTGATTGATCTATGTTGTGGAACGGCAAATTTATTAATCAAAGCAGCTGAAATATTTACGGAGACAACGTTTATTGGCATTGATCTATCAAAAGCGATGTTAGATATTGCGCAACTGGAAGTAAAACAAAAGAACTTAAAAAATATCTCTTTCATACAAGATGATGTTACTACATTGACGACATTAGGACAGAACATAAAAGCAGATGTAGTTATAAGCACCATGGCCACCCATCACCTTCCAACGGAAAACCATTTGCTCCGCTTTTTCAATCAAGCATCAAGACTAGTGAAAAGTGATGGTGCCATATACATTGCAGACCTGATTCGCCCAACCAATTTAGAAATCGTGCAGCTATTTGTAAGCGATCTAAAAACAAGATCTTCATTAGATTTATTTATTGATGATTACTATCACTCTTTAAAAGCAAGCTTCCGGCCAGAAGACTACGCCAGCTTTATTCTCTCCCATTCAAGATTTCAACTTCAACTGATGAAAGCACGTGGACTGAACTTTATGATGCTCATTCGAAATAAAAAATCACGAGTTTCTTTTTGGGATAGTAAAAAGATTAATGCCTTACCCATTCATAAAATTAAATTCAAATGCTGGTTAGATTTTATTTTGCTAAAAATCTTGGTCAGATAAGCTACAATCTGACTCAGATTTTTTTTGTTCAAAACAATTCGATTTGCTGTGAGGAGTCTTCGGTATTAGATTTTTAAGCGACTTTTTTTTTCTTTTTTTTAACAGGTTTCTTTTCAATATGGACCATTTTGTAAGTCACTTTTCCATTTCGAACATGAATCTCAACTGTGTAATTTTCAAATTGCAAAGTTTGATGATCTGTTCTTTTAACATCATCAAATTCACAGGCTAAAATTTCACCGTCTTTTGAAAAAAAACCAACTCCATTTCCGCTTAAGTCCTCAACGGCGTCACCTTTTGGTTTATCTGTCCACGAAATCATCAGCGGACCAGAATTTCCTATTATTCTGTGAGAAATTTTTTCTTTTTCCATAGTCGCACCTTTTTAAATTTTTTATGTTTTGCGCGAGGCTTTTTTCCTGTTGGGTACATACTTGAAAGATAGGACCCCTCTATAATAGTTTTTACAACAGCGACTATATACTTTCCATTTTCAAGTCTGTAAAAAAAATCAAATTGTTTCTCATCACGTCCAGATTCACTGTACACTTCTGACGGGTCTTTTAAAATTCGTTCTACAAGTTCAAGTAAAATATCCTCTGGAAGCATTGAAAAATGTTCTTCCATTGCATGGATCAAAGATTCTTGGCTAACTATGACACGAACACCGGTTATTGCGGTTATTATTGCTTTAATTTTGCGGTCGTGCTTCATAAAGCTAACTCTCACTTTCTTTTAACTAATTACATTTAAGAATTTCTGTCTCTTAAGAGAACATTCTATTTCGATACCTTAAATATGTCAACTTGCCGAATACTCTAAACAAGACTTCAATATCAATTTCAAAAGCAATAGATGCGACTTCAATTAAGTTCTGATCTGGACTAGAGCTTCTTTCAAAACAATTCGATTTGTTGTGATGAATCTTCGGCTTGTGATTTTAATCTGACGCCGACCCCTAGTAAACGAACGGCGGCGCTGCGCTTTTGCCACTGCGTGTGAAGTAACTGTAAAATGTTTTCTTCAGATAAAATATTGAGTCGTTTGTTTTCATGTGTTGAGGATTTAAAATCATAATATTTCATTTTAATAAACAAATGATCAATTCGATTTTCTAGATTTTCTTTCTGCAAACGTTTTTGTAAATCAAGAAATAATTCTTTGCCCTTGTCGGATATCTGCGGCCACTCTGTCAAATCACGTGCGAAGGTTTCTTCGACACTAAAAGATTTACGTTCCCACTCACTGACCACAGGGCGATCATCTTGACCTCGACACATTTTATATAAATCCATAGCCCAGGAACCAAATTGCCGTTTCATTTGCAATAGATCCCATTTTTGCAAATCCCCACAAGTTTCAATTTGAAGCTCCTTCATTTTCAGTCCCGTCACCTTACCGACGCCAAACAAATACCCCACAGGCAGACTGACAACAAAATCACTGACCTCATGAGGCTGAATCACAAAATACCCCGACGGTTTTTTATAATCCGAGGCCACCTTGGCTAAAAACTTATTCGGCGCCACCCCCACAGAGGCTGACAACTGCGTTTCTTTGCGAATACGTTGTTGAATTTCTTTGGCCATCAGACTGGCACGATTGGAACATTTTTCAGAATCCGTAACATCCAGATAAGCCTCATCCAGCGACAAGGGTTCAACCAGATCCGTATAATCACGAAAAATTTTATGAATGGCTTCGCTTTCTTTTTTATATTTAGAAAAATCAGGTGGCACTAATATCAACTGTGGACACAAACGCACGGCCTGCGCACTGGAGATCGCGGCTCGCACACCAAATTTTCTAGCTTCGTAATTGGCCGTACATAATACAGATCGTGAATTGGGAGGTCCACCAACGGCCACAGGACGACCGCGCAATCGTGGGTTAAACTTGGCCTCCACAGCTACATAAAAACAATCCATATCCACATGAATGATCTTTCGAACACCACTCATTTGAATAACCTTTCCCCACACACACTATCTATCTATCTATCTATCTATCTTTCTATCTATCTATCTATCTATCTATCTATCTATCTATCTATCTATCTATCTATCTAAGCAGCTAGCTAGCTTACTTACTACTTACTAACTAATACCAATTCTGCTTTTATAATTCAATCGATGGTACAGTCGAATCCGCCGAGGCCAATGCCGCCACAGACAGTTCGCCCATATCTAAATGCTTCTTCGCCAAATCCGTGATCATGCGTCCACGCTGCGTCTTTTGCAACAAACCCTCTTGAATTAAAAATGGCTCGTACACCTCTTCCAAAGTGTCACTTTCTTCACTTAATGCGGCCGAGATTGTTTCAATCCCCACCGGACCACCATTAAATTTTTTACCGATCAATTCTAAAATTCGACGATCCATTCCATCCAAACCCAAACGATCCACACCCAACTGATCCAATGCATACTGAGCCAATTCTTTGTTGATCTTCCCCTTACCTAACACCTGCGCATAATCGCGCACACGCTTCAGCAAACGATTCGCGATACGTGGCGTGCCTCGACTGCGTCCCGCGATTTCTGAAATCCCTTCCGCATCAGATTCCACTCCCAATAAACCAGCTGAACGTTTCAAGATCACAGCCAAATCCTTACGATCATAAAACTGCAAACGCTCCACAATACCAAAACGATCTCGAAAGGGAGCATTCAACAATCCCGCACGCGTCGTCGCCCCCACCAAAGTAAATGGCACTAATTGAAATTTCATACTACGCGCCCCCAAGCCCTCGCCCGTCACGATATCAATGTAGTAATCCTCCATCGCCGTGTACAAATACTCTTCCACGATCGTTGGCAAACGATGAATCTCATCAATAAATAAAACGGAAAACGGTTTCAAACTTGTCAGCAAAGCCGCTAGCTCACCCTTTTTATCTAAGGCCGGCGCCGAAGTCATTTTACAATCCGCACCCAATTCATGCGCAATAATTTTTGCTAAAGTCGTCTTACCCAACCCCGGAGGCCCTGATAATAAAATATGATCCAAAGGCTCACCGCGCCCCTTAGCCGCTTGCACGAATACTTTTAGTTTTTCCTTCACCGAGTCTTGTCCAGGGAACTCCTCGAATGTAGAGGGACGTAAATTATTTTCCCAAGTTTTTTCGCCTTCAAAAGACTGTGCTTCAATGATTCTTGCCATACTCAAAATCCTTTTACAAAATTTTTATAAATTCGTTAACAACGATAAACTTTGTCGAATGCCTTCTTCTAAACTTAAATCTTTTGGCAATTTAGAAATAGCTTCATCCACGTCCACATTTCTAAAACCTAAATTTAACAGCGCCGAAGACAACTGCTCATAAGCTCTGTCCGTCGCTGATTTTTCAGCCGTCTTGCGAGGCCCCGCTAAAACCAATTTACCTTTTAAGGTTAAAATCATTTGCTCCGCTGTTTTTTTTCCGACTTTGGGCAGTTTTGATAAAGCTTTGACGTCTTCGTTTTCAATCATCGTCACCACTTGCTCCGTGTTAGCCCCTGACATGATATTCATCGCCATCTTTGGACCAACGCCATTTACTTTTAACAAAGAAAGAAAAAAATCTTTATCCTGCGAGGTTAAAAAACCAAATAACAAAAAAGCATCCTCGCGCACATGAGTATGAATCCATAAATGCACTTCCTTCGGAGCTCCTACAAATTCTTGCAAGTAACCCAAAGTTTCTAGATTGCCCTGAATTTCATAACCCACACCATGCACGTCGATGATCGCGGATTCCGATTGCACGGCCAAGACTTGACCTCTTAGAAAAGCTATCATTATGACCTCCATTTCCATCTTCGTGGAAACAAAAAACTTTTACATATCTACGCTAGAAAGGCGAGAGAGAACTCGAGTTTTTGTCCGCAATTGTGCTGCATGGTGGAAAGCGATGGCCAAGGCATCCGAGGCATCCAGCGCAGCCTTAGATAGCTGCACGCCCATCGCACGCTGAAGCACATGAAAGACGTCTTCTTTTTCAGCGGAACCAGAACCCGTCACGCCTTTTTTTACCTCGCGTGGAGCATACTGCCCGACACTTAAACCCGCTTTTACACATTCATAAATAATCACACCGCGAGCTTGTCCTAATTTAAAGGCACTGTCGGCATTCTTCCCCATAAAAACATTTTCGATGGCCAATTCCGAGGGGCGATATCGTTGAAGCAGTTCGTGAATGGCCGCACCCAGTTCTGCTAAGCGATAGACTAATTCGACTTTCGTATCTAATTCGATCACCCCGTGAGTCAAATAGCGCACGCCATTAGC
>JBPOJH010000014.1:0-2011 GCA_052033755.1 Bdellovibrionota bacterium
GGTGGCGGTGGAATTATTTGGCCATTGGAAGACTCATTGATTTACCAATGGAGAAATTTGCAAGGTGTATGGCAATCTGTGAATAGTGATGATTGTGATAATAATTTTGTATTTCAAGTAAAGGCTAGTTTTGATGATCAGTCGTTAGTGACGATTTATCAGATTGATCCAACAGCTTGTAAACCGATCGCAACCGGTTCTGGTTATGTTGCCAACGATCGAGTTTTAAAAGTATTTATGAAGGGTCGTGGCATTGTCTATAATTTGTCGGTCCGAGTTTTTAAAACTGCTGGCAAGAACGTTGTGGTTATGACAACAGCGCCATCTGCACGGCCAGATTTGAACCGATCATTCATTATTAAAAAGGTATCAGCTAAGCCTGAATTGATGTGTTATTAATCGATAGTTGGTATTAAGACTGCACTGCTAGTGTTCGTGAATTAAAAACGAATACTAAGTGCTTGGATTTGTGTACGGTCAGTGTTGATCTTTTTGACAGCTGGCTAACTCAATCCAGCCTTTGTGAAAACAGACAAAGGAGCTCTGCCATGAACGAGTCTAACACGAAAAAACCTAGTAAACTTTTATCCCATCAGAATTATTTTTTTTCTGTGATCACGTTAAGTTTGGCGATGGCCGCTTGTCAGGGGTCAAAGGAAGATAAGCAAGAAACAGCCGTACGGTCGTATAACTATGAAGTGAATGGATGCTCGACAGACCGTCAGGATTTTAACTCGTTAGAAACTTACTGTGTGGGCTTAAGGGACGAAGTTCGGAATAAGGGTTGTGCACGGTCTTTAAGGGAAGAGGCCTTTCAACGAGACTGTCGTAATGTTGATTTGTCGAAGGTGCCGGGGGCACAGCAAGGGGTTCCGTTTAACGCGCAAAGTGGCGCGCCTGCAGGTGGTAGCAGTGGCGCGGAAGCTAGTGATGTGAAAGCAGCAAAGAAGGAAGAAGATCGTAAAAAAATGCTGAAAGAGTTTGGTTATTTTAGCGATTTTAAAAATACCAATATAGATTTAAAACGATTATCGGGAACTGATAGGGCCTCTGTTGATTTATATTTAGAGGAAAACTCATCGGATAGTACGTCGGCCAGCAAAAAAATGGAGCTAGCTGTGCATTGTGGACCGAAGGCGAAGACTATGGATTTAAGTGTATTTCGCGACGGGATGACTTTGTTTAAAGGATCTTTTGTTGCAGTTGTGCGGCCAAGGGCCAAGTCAGATTCGGTAGAGGTTGCGTTGTCATCTTTTGAGTGCTCGGATGCTTTGTCTTATGAAATGGGAAAGCTTCGTCATATGAGCGAGGTTCAGTTGCAAAAGCTAGCAGTGGGTGAGGACGTACATGTCGAGTTTGCTGAAGGTAAGAAAATGAAATTTGAGTGTCGAGAGACTTCGGATGGACATCCCTTGGAGTCCGAGAGCACCAGTAAAGTTGTGATGTTGAAGGGGAGTCAAATTTTGTTGAATATTCAGGCGGATAAAAAGAAATTATTGCTGACTTGTAAGTAATAATTAGCCGGATAAAAATTTTAAAAATTATTTGCAAAATATGATAGCAAGATTTCAATATTCTTTAAAAAAAAGGTAACAAATTAAATTTTTGTTATTGACTCTTTAGTGAAAATCCAAGAAGAATGTCACCTCGTCGACATTGAATCGATAGTGTGATTCGCTAGCTCAGCCGGTAGAGCACTTCACTTTTAATGAAGGGGTCGATGGTTCGAATCCATCGCGAATCACCATTTTTTTTTCGTTCCCAGGTCCCCATCGTCTAGAGGCCTAGGACACCTCCCTTTCACGGAGGATGCAGGGGTTCGAATCCCCTTGGGGACGCCAATTTACTCGTAGGCTTAAATGCCGATAAAACGTATCTAACTGAAATCAAAAAACAAAACTCAATGGCTCTCTATCGATTTAATTTGATCTGACATCACATCGGATCACACCCCATCACAGGGTTTGGCTACAACTTGGCTACAGTTTGGCTATCGATCAAAACATTTTCA
>JBPOJH010000153.1:0-4673 GCA_052033755.1 Bdellovibrionota bacterium
CTACTGGTCACAAAATCAGTTAAGTATCAGCGAGGAAGCCGGATGCGGGAAATCTGCGAGTCCGGTTTTAATGGGGGCGGTCAGGGAATTGTACCTGATCGCCTACCTACATATCCTATTTTGTCGTTCAATATTTAAAAATGGAAGTTCAAGCTAAAAACCCTACCTTTTTACAAGAATTTGACCCCCCAAAATGCACGACACCTTGTTGATAGCCGGATGATGGCACCGCCTCTAGTAAATCATACTGACCAATCTTCAATTTTCAGGTTAGGAATACTTTCAAAATCTTTTTTATTATTTGTAATGAGGGTTAAATCATAGGCCAAAGCAGTTGCCGCAATAAACAAGTCAATTTCAAGCCTCGGTGTATAAATTTTATTTTTAATAATATGTGCTTTTATAGATCCGTACCTATCAGAGACTCGTTCATCGTGATAAAGCCGTGTAAATAAAGAAAGGATTAGATTGGTGGCGCCTTCATTTTTTAGTCTATTTTCTTCTTTTGAGTTTTCTATTCCAAATCGCAACTCGGCCTCAGTAAAACCAGAAACTGCAACCTCATTTGGATTATGCCTTTGAATGTTTGAAGTTAGTGGCTCTTGGCCTTTGATTAAATAAATTATAATGTTTGTATCAAGAAGGTATTTCATTACTTAAAAAGTCTTTCAATTTCTGGGCGAATTTGTTGATTACTTTGTTGCCGACCATCTTTAAAAAAGTCGTCACTAATCATAAAATGAGCAATTTTAAGAGCTGCCCAAGGATCATTACTATCCACAACGATAGCAATAGGGCCAAATTTTTCTATATAGACATTGTCACCAGTAAATCTAAATTCTTTAGGAATTCTCATCGCTTGACTGTTTCCACTTTTAAAAAGAGTTGTTTTTTTCACAAGGCGCCTCCGTATATCCCATAGTATATACTAATAAATGGATGATATCAATGGGGTTTCCGTACTTTTTTGCGTTTAGCCCGGGTTATTTTACAAGTGTTTCAATCTGGTCCAAATATTGATAAGTAAATGTATACAAAAACATATCATTTATACAGATTTTGTCTTAAAATGAACCAACCAGACATATATGGGGCCAAAGTATTACAGAGGGTAATTAAGTCGCTCTAAGACAAATTTAAGCCCTAGGAGACCGTTATGTCTAAGAACAGACGAAAAACAATACTTGCTCAAAAATCGATTCTCCACTATAGTGGAGACATGAGCCAGCCGATAAGAATACACATCTATGCAACAACATCAGGGAAGGAACCGTTCAATGATTGGCTGGATTCACTTGATGGCTCCGTTAGGGGAAAGGTAGAAGCGCGTATTGACCGCTTAGAACAGGGAAACTTTGGTAACTCTAAAGCCCTTAAAGAGGGTCTCTTTGAACTTAAATTGAAGTCGCCAGCCTTTAGGGTTTATTACGCCGAAATCGGAAAAGAAATTATCCTTCTTATTTCCGGCGGAGATAAAAGCCGACAGTCTGACGACATTGAAAAGGCTAAAGAATACTTGGCCGATTATAGGAGTAGATATGGGAACAAGAAAAAAACCTAAATTACGAACTTGGTCTCAATTGAAGCAAGAACGATTCAAAAATGACCCAGATGAGGCCTTTGAATATCTACGTGCTTCGTTAGAAGAAAATGCTGATATGCCTGAAGCTATAGTTGAGGCGATCCGTTCGGTTTCTGAATCACTTGATATGTCCGTTGAGAAATTGGCTAAAAAATCAAAAATCCAGCCATCTACGCTTTACAAAGCCCTTGGCAAAGACGGCAACCCCACTTTGGGAACACTGACAGCCGTATTAAAGGCAATGGGTTTAAGGCTTTCTGTTGAGAGAGCCTAATCTAGACTCTCTCTTGCAAGAAAGAACGATCTAATCGAGTAAGTCTTTTAAACTTGGCTCTCAATATTTCGGTGCAATGGAGATATTTTTTTAGGATTAAAAATAGCTTAACAACGGAAGGTTAAGGTGACATGGAAATTCAAACTAAAAACCCATCTTTTTTACAAGAATTTGACCCAAAAATGCACGACACCATTTTAATCGCAGGGTGGCTTATTGGGAAAGCAGAACGAACTAAAAAAACGTATATCAAAGTTATTCGTTCTTTTTTTGAATACCATACGAAAATTTCAATTTCTCAAACAACTCACGCTCATGTTATTACTTTTTTAAAAGATGCTGAAAATCGCAAAGTAAAAGCGTCCACTTTAAATCTTTATCAAAACGCCTTGTCGTCATTATTTCAGTTTGCAGTGAAAAGAAAAAAAATAGATCTCGACCCCACTCAAGGGTTAAAAAACTATCGTATTCAAAACAATGTTCATCAAAAAATCATGTATCTAGACCAAATTCAGCAAATGTTATTAAAAACTAAAAGACCAAGGGATCTATTATTAATAAAAATGCTATTTTACCTTGGATTAAGGAATGAAGAAGCAACCCAAATTTTAGTCAGTGATTTTTCTTTTTTTAAAGACGGAGTGATTTTAAACATTAAGGGTAAAGGAACTAAAATCAGACAAGCTCCAATTGATGAAGATTTATGGAGTGAAATTCAAAACTATATTTCCTTGAATGATCTAAAACAAAGTAGTTATTTATTTAACGATGAAAAAAATCAATTTCGTAAATTATCAACCTTTGCGATTTGGCGAGCTGTAAAAGCAGCTGCCAAAAGAGCAAAAGTAAATCCAAATCCGAGTCCTCATTGGTTCCGTCATACTTGTGCAACCATGAGTTTAGATGGTGGCGCTCCAATTCATTTAGTGCAAGCACGTCTTGGACATGCGAGTCTTTCAACAACTCAAATTTATTTGCATGCAAAGCCAGACGAAGGATTAGGTAAGTATCTTCCGAAGATTTAAAAATCACTCAAATTTGATTTAGGTAATGTGAAAGCAATTTGGTATAACGTGGTTTTGGCTAGGTTTTGAGGATAAAGTGGATAGATTTATAAAAATTTAATGTAGGTTTTAGATTGAGATAAAAAAATATTTACCGAAAAGAAAATAATTAAGTTTTATAAAAGGAGATGATTAATATGGTATTGTTTTTAATTATACTTTTGTTTTTTATAATTCCGATAATAGGGGTAGTAAAAATTTATTCAAAAGCTGAGCGTTCGATTGTTTGGGCGTTTATTCCTGTCTTAAATTTCTGGTTCCTATTTCCAATTGCGGGCCTGTCGCCATGGCTAATATTTTTGTTAATCATTCCAGTAGTTAATTTTTTTGTAGTTGTTTATTTACACATAAAACTGAGCGAAAAATTCAGCAAAGGAATTATATATGCTTTGGGACTCACATTTTTTCCATTTATTACATACCCACTATTAGGATTTAATGGAGAGTATCGGAAGTGAATTTAATTGGGAATAAAATATAATACAATTAAAACATTAAGCGGCTTTTAAAAGCCGCTCTGGTTGCGAATTCTTTAACTAACTTTTTTTGGATGAACTTCAAAAATCTTAGAAAAGTCTGCTTCTGGTAATGCGGACCTGATGTAATCAATAATATCTAAGGAAATATTTTCTCCAGCTTCAGCCCTCTGATACTGACGACCTGATATTCCATCCAGTTTTTTTGTGATTTGCTCCTGAGTGTATCCATGAATTTCTCGTGTCATTTTTAAAAGAAATGCCACCTTCGTTTTTGTAGAAAGATCTTGAAATTGAAAGACAGCTTTTGAAGCCTCTTCAAAAGCATAACCAATAACTTCATGTGTGTTTTTGTTTTTAAAAACGACAATGCCTTCAGCAATATCTTCGCCGTAGTTTTCTGCCTTCTCGAAAAAGATTTCCGCGTAATCAATGTCTTTGTCATAGTAGATATTCATAAAACCTCACATTTTTTTAAAAATCAGTGTCGATCCAACTACAGTAGATTTTGTCATTGCAGATGATACAAAATTGCCAGTAGGTATTTTTTTTACCACAACCAACCAATATCGATTCTTTTCTTGCGATGAACTGATCTTTTTCTTGTAATAAAGCTCGACGTCTTTTCTTTTTTGACTAACCCAAACTTCATCTGGCTCCGAAAGAGTGCTCGCCAAGTCATTTTCTGCAATTTCTGGATGTGCTGACTTTATGTGCTCTATCCAGACAGATTCGGTTAGCTGAATTTTTAGTCCGCAATAATCAATGAAAACCATAACTATTTGTACGACATATTTGTCACGACGTAAATCAAATTTTTAGCCATAAATTCAGCGATCGACTCGGAAAACCCATCAGATCAAGAAATATTACTAACTATACGATTATATTTGAATATTTATGAAATTAACAAACTTTTAACAAAATATCAAATGTAATTACATATGTATACATACGTAATTACATTTGATATTAAATCAAAATGCTACAAATTTAATCTATTTATCGTGGTTGTTAGATAAGCAAAATGAACAATTTTACTTACTTAGATATGTTTCGCTAATTCATCAAATCATATTGACTTTACAAATTAATATGTGTTTATACACATTTCGTAGTTGTGGGGGTTGCTGTGGTTGAAAATCGTTCAAATGTGAACCTCTCGCCACTTTTTCCTTGTGGAAATAAGTGGGAGCATCAAGCGGATTACGCACTTGCATACGTAACCTCAAATCTTGATGATTCCTGCTTCGCAGAGGCTATGGTTGTTCGTTGGC
>JBPOJH010000055.1:0-12116 GCA_052033755.1 Bdellovibrionota bacterium
AAATCATTTGCAATATCGTTTATTCTTTGAATTGAATTGCGGATCATCAACCGCTTGTCTTCTGGAATATCCTGAAGTGATCGAGTTATCATATTAAGTGCTGCTAAGGGGGAACGGATATCGTGAGCTACTTGTGACGACAACTTACCTATTTCAATATTTTTCTTATTTCGTTCTAGCTCATGAGCTTTTTCAAACATATCTTTTACATCAAACATGAAGGTGGATCCTATAACAATCGTACCTGCTACTACAAACCAGGGTGACATATTTGGCAAACTATGAAGTTGAAAAAATCTACCAATGTCAAAACTAATACCGACAGTCAAAATTAGAAAAGCGAACCATTGAATTTTTTGAGTTATACTTTTGTCATTTAAAAACACTCTACGAATTAAATAAACTAATACTGACAATAGCAGCACATTGTAAAAAACTAGCGTAAGGGAGTATATTCTATTTGAAAAAGCTATTGTCGGTGAGAAATTTATAATCGACAAGCTGAGAAATAATAGTAACTTATTAATTTTTTCAAAGCTAAATTTCCACCTAGTAATTACTAAATCAAACAGTGAAAACAAGAATAAACTTACGATTGAAGCATTGATTTTAAACATAACTTCATTATTCGCAATAAATGTATGGAAATACCCGCTCAAAGATAAAGAAAATATACCGCTAAGTACAAGGAAGCTTCCAAACTTTCGAAAGATAATACCTCTTGTATCGCCTATAAAAATAGTTAAGAACAGTGGGGCTAGCGCAAGAAAGATAAATGCAAAGTGCTTGAAGCTATCAACCTTTAAAAACTTTGACAATTCAGCTTTTGATGTCGCCTCATCTAATTTAGTAAACACAAAACATTGCTCGATTGGACCAATTCGTCCTGGAATTAATCTATTAATCTCCATCTTTAATAGATTAATTCCGTTGCAATTTAAATTATCTTTAGGAATGCCGTAAACACGTTCTAAAATGGTGGCTTGAAATGATTTACTTACTTTAGATCCTGTTGATCCTATATATTTGTCATTTATAGAAGTTATATCAGAATCATAAACTCGGCCCAAGTATATACCAGCATCAACAATTGAGTCGCAAAACTCTGGTGTCAAAGTGAATGGAATTTCAATATTAATTCGATCAAGTTGACTGGCATTTCGTAGAAATAATCGCATTTCATTTAATGAATCGAATTTAATTGTAGAACTATTCAATTGCATGTTAACAGGACCACAAATCTTTAATTCTGAAGAAGCAAAAGAATAACTTACAACGTTTATTAAAAAAATAAATAAAACTTTTAAACTAAACATATTTAACCTTCAATTTAAAATATAGATAACCAACTAATGGTACTAAAAATAATATTAAAAACATGTCGTGAATATTGTTAACAAATGAAAATACAAAAGCCAAACTAGCAGCTAATAAAGTACTGATAGTATTTGCTATAGACAAGTTAGTTCCATTATTGTCATTTTCGGAATTCGTAAGTACTTTACTAGGTAAAAGTATATCGCCAAAGGTACGTGCCATAATAAATAAAATTAGACCTAATAAAAGAGAATAATTATTTTCGAAAATAAAGATGAATATTGAAGATGTGACAATTAAAAAGATTGAACTTTCATTAAGAAATCTTTTAAAAATACTTAAATTATTACCTACAATCCAGCTTAATATAGCCATAAGTAATGCTATTATTGCTAGTACGAATCCTATATAAACTGAATTAATATTTAAATGTTGAAGTAGTATTGGCAAAATTTCTACAAATACCTTTACAGTAGCAATGTAAATCGAAAGCTGAAGTATTGATGGCAAAACTTTTGGTGGAGGTATTTTAAAATGTAATATTTTATTTTTTGTATTGATGCTTTTATTGCTTAAATTGTTTGGATATATTTTTCTTAAAGCAATTATGGTCAATATGCACGCTACTACCTGAAGAATAAGTAATACTTTTTCTCCGAGATACGTACTACCAAATCCCGTCATTACCAACGTGAGTGAAAATGCAGTTAGCATAGAAAAGTTAGCATAAGCTAATGACTTCTGATGCTGGATCCCAATACTATCTTCCAAAATCTTACTCATAGCAGCTCGGGCTCCAGAAACACATGCGATACTTATTCCAAATAAAATCATTGCAAACGACAGCAGATACCAAGACTTAGTAATTAGCATTACGACAACTCCAAATGCTTCACATAGTTTTGCAAAAATTAATGTAGCCTTCGGGCCAATCTGATCAATAGCGATTCCACTTGGTATATCAAAAACTAATGCTGCAATAAAAAAAATTGCTTTCAACATGAAAATTTCATTATTAGATATGCCAATATTCATTAAAAAAAATGAGCTTATTACAAGCACCGGCTGTAAACTATCAAAAAACGAAAATAGAACGAAGTACAATAGCGATCTATTTCTCATTATTCATCTCATCTCGCAAAAGCCCCCAAAGTACTTGATCAACTGCGACGCCCTCTACCACAACAGCTTGCCTTGACACTCCTTCTTTTGTAAATCCACATTTTTTTAGAACTTTGTTCGATGGTAAATTTTCAGCTGCAGCTCCTGTTTCAATTCGATGTGAAGACGTAATTTTAAATATTAAACTTATCAATTTTTTAGTTGCCAAAGTACCAATTTGGTTTCCTCTAAATTTTTCCGAGATACCTAATGCGAAACAAGAAGTATTACATCGTGGCATGAAAATATGGTACGCACTACCTACAAAATTACTGCCCAAATATATCGACCAAAAAAATGGAGTTGTTTGTGGATTTTGATTTAATAAATGTGCTTTATCAAGTTCGAATCCAGGTGGTAAATTAACAGAATTTTTATTCTTCGAAGTTTCTCCATAAATTTCATTTACCATAAGGTCATAGTCACCTGTGCTTGATGGCTTTATTACTATATTCGATGATAGATTTAATCTAATCCGGTCGAGGCTTTTCTCTAATGCGATAAAGTACTGTTCGTCTATTGGCAAATTCATTGCGATTGTAAGCGGAGTAGATATACTTGCTCGTCGAAAGCTATGATCTAGATTCTCAATAATTTGAGAGTTTATATTGCTATATAATAATAACTTACTTTGAATCCGTTTTAAAAAATCGATATTACAGTTGGCGTCTTCAGTGCCATGTATAATCTCTATAGGAATATTTATATTTTGAATCATTTCTTCGATTTTTAAAGTACCATACTGTCTGTACTTTTTGATGTTTGTCAAATGAGTCCAATTTGCAAAAGACACAGTGGATTTTACTACGTTACTACCAGTTACGATTGATAAAAATTGAGGGTCATACATGTTTTTGTATAAAGCAGTTAAATAGGGATAAGATCTAAATACTTCAGAATCAGAATTAGCCTCTAAAAATATTTTCGCTGCTTTGTCTTTTTGATGTTCTAGCATTTCCTCTAAAGAAGCGTAATTTGCACCTTGAAGAATGAGCGCATCTGCAGATTTAAATAGATGTTGGCAATATGTTGCAGTTTGAGAGCCCTCGCTGTGGCCAATTACAATTACAGGATGAAAATACATTCCTTTAAGATAACTAATAATGGAATTTAAATCTTTCGCTAATGTAGCCATGTCAGTATCTTCATAGACACCTTGGCTATGTCCAGATGATCGTTTATCATATCTTAAAGCGGCAACACCGTTTGTTAATAGCCTGTTTTCAATATCGATAAATAAATTTCTTTTAGGTAATTCGTTTGGAAACATCCACTTTGACTTTCCATCTAGATTTCCGTCTTTATCTTGATTAAAACTGCCATGAACCAAAACAGCAATTAAATCGAACTGGTCAGGTAGACTTAATGAACAATCGATCATAAGGCCATCAAATGTTTCAATTTCGATCTTAATAATAGAAATTTTTTTTGTATTCATAATTATTCGCTAAGTTTTGCTTTCGTTCTAAGTGTGAACATCAAACTTGTTAAATTGATTGTATAGTCTGAGCAAGCTACGCTCTAAACCCATTCGGATAGTATTTTATATGGCTCATTTTTGCGCCTGTTAGTTTTTTTACAGGTAAATTGTACATACCGAATTGAATCGAATTAGATCTAATCTACATAGGTATTACGTTGAAGTGGAAGTGTAATCCATTTTCCTATTTACGACGTTGAATTAGAAGTTGGTGGGGGGTTTGTTTAATAGCTCGCCGGTGACGTCTTGTCCGCCTAACATGAGTTGATTTTCTTGCAGACTTTTTCCATCGACGATTTTGACTGAATAACCCACGCGACCACCCTGCTTGCAAGAGCCTGGTGTTGTTTTGTTGGGATCTTTTAATTCATCCTCTGTTAATGGCTTGTGATTCGCATTACACTGAGCAAAGCGGTTTGGGTCTACCGTCAAGTAATTTTCAGGATTCTCCGACTGCCACGACGTCAACAGTGAACCAAAACTCTGCGCCAAATATATTAACTTCGTCTGCAAATCAGGGGGCGGAGTCGCAAAATTAGACCTAGCATCTGTAATTTGTTTTCGAACACTATAGTCTTCTAAATTGGGATCATTCATTCTAGAACCTAAATCTCCTCGAAATAAGTAGGTTCCTTCCAACTTGTTTTTATAATAGTTAGCATTTTTAATTTTGACTAAATAGTTGCGATAAAAATCAGGATCAATCGAATAATAAGTCCGATCAAAATCATCTGGCACTACACTTAGTAACTCCAACTTGCGCATATAGGTTTCTTTATTCGTATCCTTATTCCAATGCAAATAATCGCCAGTTTGCCCAGCGGCAGTGAACAAAGAATTTCCCAAGGCATGCGACCAACCATCGATATCCACACCGCCATCCACAACCGCCGACTTGTGAATCGCCGCTGACATCTGCGCCATCGTGATATTCGAGCGCACACCCACACGATCCCCAATGTATCGCGCATGACTGCGCCCTTGATAGGGAGCAATCAAAGTAGAATCTAGAGCACCTAAATCCTGATTACCATCCACTCGAAATGGCGACGAAGGGTCCGTTAAGTTTGCGGGATCAAACTTGGATTTATTATCACCCGGAAACCACTTACTGCCATACCACGGTCCCACTCGCCCGCCGAATGGTTTTGCAAATGAGCGAGCGGTCATCGTTACATCACCCAAGGGTGAAAAAGGAATTTTCGGAGTCACCTTGGCCGTCACTCCCACATAAGCCATACACCAAGGATTTTTTTCGAACCCTAAAGAAGCTTTGTATTGAAGTTTATTATAAGTGTTAGCCACACCTTCAACAATGAAAGGACCCATTTCATCAACAGCCTGTTGTCCAAAAATCTGCACAACATTAGAAGAACTATTCACAGCAGAAAACTGATTTAACAAACCTGGCTTGAAGCTAACTTGCTCTTGTCCACCAGAGGTTTCGCACTCGCCATCGTAAAACAACATAGGATAATACGTAAATATTTCCGACAACCACTTTGGCGGCCCATCAGGATCTGGCCCCAACCCGCAATGCTCTTCTCCCAAGCCATTGTACAAATCGAACTTCACAAAATTATCGCCGCTATTGCTTAGATCGCTTTCTTTGTATTTGGTGCCGATACTTTCTTGCGACGGAAACGTTAGATTTTTGTATAATGTTTTAAACGCACCTTTGCGAACGGACTCGCCCTCGATATCATAAAAATCTTTAACGCCTTCGACATTTTCACCACTAGCAGCTCTGGCTAAAGCAATTAATAATTTTTTTCGATTGGCGATATCCATCTTGTAAGTATATATAAAACGCGCCAATACCATCCAATTAATTGCTGTTACCTGCTTACATCCATGCGTCGCAATTTCACGTAGTTTTTGTGAGCTGGCATTCAAGGCTCTAGCAAAACCCAAAAAAATATCACCCAATCCCGTCGGCACATCTGGCTTACCTGGCAACGTAATTTTAAATTGATCAGCTTTTCTTTTGCAGTAGTTTTCATCCGAGTTCACGTGACTCATTGGAGGATAGGCCAAACAAAATGCAGTGTCGATACCAGTCGGTATTCCCGTATCAGAGCCAATCGTGGTGTCGTTATTACTAGATGGCAAAAACACATTCCCCGGAGCTGTATAGGGATGATTAGTATTATCAGACGCTTTACTCATTCCCGACATTCCCAGTTGATGATACCGAAACATCAACAGCTTAAATGACTGATGCAATTGATAATTCACATGCGAAACCGCATTCAACATTTCTGCTTGCTTGCCGGCCGCATAATAAGCAGCTAAATCTACCGAGTTCTGCAAATTGATTTTATGGTGCACCAATAATCCGACATTGACCATCATCGCAAAAAAAACAAATAGCACTTGGAAAATCAATGCCGCAAAAATCGATATCTGCCCTGAGTTCGAATTGTTTTTTCTTTCGTTACTAATTTCAAACATTTGTATTCTATTTTCTATTAGAATAATTATTCGCACAATCTCCAATAGTTCGACACCTGTCTAGACTAGACCATCGCCGTAAACAAAGATTACAAACTGCCCGATATCCCCTTAGATGTAACGAACTTTTTCTATTCAAAAAAATCTTTGGAACACTTTTTAACTAGACCCTGTTCATGTTTGTGGACGGTTTTAAATCCAATATGCATCATAAAAATAGGAATGAGCAACAGGCGTTTTAGAGATACAAAAACAGATAACTCTTTGACAGTATTCATAAAGAAAATTGATAATACCTGTAAGGATAATTATCAACAGACAAAGGACGTGTCTATGAAACGCAATTTTAAAAAATACTGGCCCTATGCCTTAAGTTTATTTATCGGAATTGGGTTGGCCCTGATTTCCAATTACGCGCGCGCGGAGGTTTTATTCGAAGGTTATTCGAAAATTACTTCTGGTGGCGTTTCCATTGGCTACAGTATACAAAAGTATGAATTTCTTAAAAAAAAGAATCAATACGTTTTCTATAGTTATTTAAAAACCAATTCCCTTGGTGGTGAGGTCACAGAATCCACTAAAGCGATTGCTGATAAAGATTTTAAGCCTATCTCGTATCAATATACTTCTGTAACTGGTGGCAAAAAAAAATCTGTTAAAACCATCGATGGTAAAGTTAGTAAAAACAAATTAACTGCAAAAGTCGTTGAAAATGGTAAAAGTGTCAATGTCTCAAAAGATCTTCCTGCCGGTACTTTCTTTAGTAGTTTTTTGGCTTATGTAATTTTAAAAAGCCCCTCAGGTCTTAGCCCGAATACAAATTATGATTATATCGCTATCACGGAAGAAGATGGTGATTTAATGAAAGGCTCAGCTGTCGTCAAAGAAAAAGAAAACTACAAGGGCATTGAAACTTTGAAAGTCATTAACGATATTCGCGAACCCGAATCTAAGAAGCAAAAGTTTTTAGTGAACTTGACTCCTAAAGGTGAAATGTTAATCACAAAAGTTCCCGAGTTAGCTTTAACGGTCGAATTAGTCACTGATCCTAGTGAGGCCACACAAAAATTTGGAAGGTCTTCTGCCGTACTGTCTGCATTTTTTGGTGGAGTTCCAACTGGAAAGAAAAATACGTTAGCAGAATCCACAAAAAAAACTACGAACAAAAATCCTACTACTACAAAAGATTCGACAACCAAAGTAGGCACAACAAATTCTGAAGTTACTGATTCCAACACAGACACATCTGGAATTGAAGAATCAGCGACCTCGACAACCGAGCCGACACCGAATCAACCAGGACCTAATATGAAAGGGTATGGAGTAAAACCGGGGCAAGGAATGCACTTGAAAGGTGGAAAGTAAGAATGCGTATTGGACAATTGTTGACGATCGGAATCGCTGGGACTTCATTATCTGATTCTGAAAAAAAATTTATTTCTGAAAATGACATTGGCGGCATTATTTTGATGGGTCGAAATATCAAGGACCCTCAGCAAGCCCATCAATTGTGTTCAGAAATTTATGAACTCAGTCAACAAAGTCCACAGCAGACGCCAATATTGATTAGCGTCGATCAAGAAGGCGGTCGAGTGGCCAGACTAAAAGCGCCGTTTACTTTGTGGCCACCAGCTAAAAAATTAGGTGATATTGATTCTCCGAATACATCTTTTCAAATGTCTTACTGTATGGGTCGAGAACTAAATGCGGTAGGTATTCATTTAGATTTTGCTCCCTGTGCTGATGTTTTTTCTAATTCAAAAAATACAGTGATTGGTGATCGAGCTATTTCCAATGATCCAGAAATGGTCGCCAAACACATTAGCGGTGTCATCCGTGGTTTTATGAAGTCTGGAGTCATACCATGTGCCAAACATTTTCCTGGTCATGGCAATACGTTACTTGATAGCCACGAGGATTTACCGATTGAAGAGGCTGATTTAGCGCGTTTGGAAAGTTTTGAATTAATACCCTTTAAGAAGGCGATAAAATCTAGAATTGATTTTATTATGACATCGCACATTCTATTTAAGAATATCGATCCGCAGTGGCCCGCCACTTTGTCGGAAATATTTTTGAAAGAAATTTTGCAAAATCAACTGCGATACAAAGGTATTATCATAAGTGACGATATGGATATGAAGGCCATGACAAAAAAATATTCGAAAGAATTTATACCTGTACAAGCTCTTCGTGCGGGTGTGGATATGCTGTTATACTGTAATGAGCCTGAATCACCCGTCATTGCTTTAGCTGCCATTCGCAAAGCCATACAAGATGGTAGTTTATTAAAAAATTTAATTCAGGATAAAATCCAAAAAATACTATCATTTAAAAAAGATTATTTTTCGTTATGGAAGCCCTACTCGTGGCAAGAAGCCCAGTCCATGATCGCCACCCCTGAGCACCAATCCTTATCAGATAATATTCGCAACGGCCTTGCCTATACAGGAGCCGTCGAAAGCTGATCTTCAGAAATATTATTATTTAATGTAATAATCAGCGGGGGGACCTGGGTAATAGACGTGTAGTAACTATTTAATGTGTAGCTATTCAACAAATGTGTACTTTATATATTTTTATATTCAATAAAAAATATAAGATCGAAAATGGTTAGTGTCAGAATTCTATATTAATCACTTTAAGAATATATTACTGATGCTATTAATGAAAATAATTCTTTAGTGTTCAAATCATTGACACCAAAGTTTCGAATATAATCTCAACATTTAATTTTGATTTATGAAAACAATAAAAATGAATAGAGTTTTTATTGAACTCATAGTATAGATTCACAACTTTATTTTCATAAAGTATTAAATTTTATATAAGGAGCAAAAAATGAAATATTCAAAAGTGGTAGTTGCTGGTGCAATTGTTGTTAGTTCACAATCAGGAAAAGCAGATGAATCAGTATTAATTTCCACAAATAATCTAGTCAGTTCAGGATATGATGAACATATAGTGCGTTCTATATTTTACTATAATAAAGGATTAAACTAGAACGCTAACGATTTTTTAAAAGTGAGTGCTGAAAATGAATGAAATAATATTAAATTTGAAACGTTGGACCAAGTTAGCATTGTTGTTCCTCGTGATCTTGCTTGCGGCGTGGGGAATAAAGATTTTAAAGATTAATCATATGGACTCTTTAAATTTAAATTATATTCTACGAAAATCAGATCACCCCATCACTCTTGATCTTTGGGAAGCTGAATATTACGATTCAGCTGTAGTGGTGCAGCCCCTGATTGGGAATTTAGTTTTTTATTCTAACCATGGTCGGTATGAGCCCAGGTTGGCTGAAAAATGGATTAAAGAGTCACCTTATGTATGGAGCTTTTTTCTTAAAAAAGGAATGACTTGTGAAAATGGTGAGAAAATTACAGCTAGTTCTTTCAAAAAAAGTTTAGAGAGAAGTATTTTAGCTAGCTCTAAAACAGGAGAACCACCGGTCTTAATAAAATTAAAAGGATATAGTGACTTTAGAACTGATAAAAAAGATTTAGCTGGTATTGTTGTAGAAGATAATAAATTATCGTTCGTATTCGATGTTCCGTTGCGTGATGGGCTAGTGCAAACGCTTTCATTTGCTCCATATGGGTATATTTGCGAAGATAATTTAAACAAAGATGGTACGTGGAAAGATAAATCAAAATTTATATCTTCTGGACCATATCGTATTTCAGATATACAAATAGGAAGCAAATATCAATTATCATTACGTCCAGAGTGGGAAATGCTTGCAAAACCAAACGCTCCGAGGAAAATCAACATTCAACACGAAATTCCAACGAACGCATCTCCATCCGAAAATCTTATTATTGATTCTTACTATCAGTTACCAAACACACCCGAATTTGTATCTAAATATAAACTAGTGCCGGAATATTTGTTATCAGTTCTATTAGGTAATTTAGAGAAAGGCTATTTTTCAAAAAAAGAAAATAGAATCGCTTTTAAGTCTTTAATTTCAAAAAACCGAGAGGCTTTGTTACCAGAAACTTTTGGAAATCAAATAAAAGGCGATTCATTTTACGCGATTGGAACTAAATCACATAAAAAATATTCCAAGGAGGAGCTCAAAGGTACAATTAATATGACAACTCCAACTTACACTTTAGTAATTGAAGGAGTTGAACCTGAAGAGAAGTCCTTTAAATATCCTGCGTGGAAAGTTTTGAAAAAATCCTTAGAAGAAGCCAGAATTTCATATAAGTTTGCAAACAATGACCCTTCATGGAAAAATGTTCGGTCTCAAGAATACGATCTGCGCATGAGAGGAACATCTGTCGGGGGTGCGGCTGACGCCTGGGAAATAGATGTTTTGTTTTGCTCAATCATAGGATCCAATTTGCCCGATCCCGAACTGAATATATGTAGATTAATTAGCGAATATCAAAACGATAAAATTTCAGATATTGAATTTCAAACCAGCTTTTTAAAATTGGTTGATGACGACTCTGCTATTGTGCCCATTAGTCATTTCGGGAATGAAATGTATTTAGGACCAACTATTAAAGTGAATTCGATAAGTCCCGCACTCAATGTCATTCGTTTTGATCAACTTGAAATGGAGCGGTGATGATTAATGAAATTGTTAAATCATTGAAAAGTAATAATTTTACAATTGAAGAATCACTTTTTTTTAAGGGTAATAAATCTGAGTTTTGGCACTCTACCGTGTTAGATGACAATCAAAATCCTGTATCAGCAGGCTTTGGCAGCAACCTCAATATGTCAAGAAAAATTGCAATCTCAGAATTTTTAGAACGTACTTTTTATCATAAAATCAAAACAGAACAAAACAATGATAACGAAAATTGGGGCCTTGATATTATTCCTACAGCTTGTGGTTTTGCAGCTGGATTTGACAGACCTAACACAATTCATAGATCAATTGCTGAGGCCACAGAGCGTTGGGTTATGTCCAAGTGGATCGATGATGGCTATTATATTCGCGAAGTTCCATTAAGTGAAATAAATTCTGAGCTAGACGAAGTCTCAAATTTTTTTGCGTCATATTTTGATAGAGTATTATTTTTCGAAAAAGAAGTAGTTGTAAATTTAACAGATATTAATTTTAAAATTAGAGTAGTTCAAACAATGGGCTTGAAAGGGAATGGAATTTATCCAGGATCTTCAGCTCAAATTGAAAATAATATTTGGCAACATGCTCTTCTTGAAAGCGTACGCCACTTACTGTTAGTTAAAAACAATAATCCCATAAATCGGTTTCCTGAAAATAAGATTAGATTTTTTTCTAATAATTCGAATTTGGCCTTAAATGATATTTCAAAAGCTAAAATAACTGATTGGCCTATCCCTAAAGTACTTATGCATAAATCAATAGGATTAGAGAGTAACTCATATTTTATTGCAAGAACGATTTTATCTGGCTGGAATTCATGGCATTTAGGTCCTATCGAAAGGTTTTTATATTGAAAATTAGTAAGATTAATAAGTCACTAGAATATATAATTAAGAATAATATCCTTAATTATCTATTTTGTTTTTTCTTCGGATTTATTTTTATAGTATTTCGATTTATAAATATTCAAGATTTGCAAACAATGGAGAGCTCGTTAAATAGTCTACTTAGAAATGAGTATACAAGCAGTAATTCATATGCGCTCTCGAAGAGTATATCAGATTTGGAATTACTTGGTGTAATTAAGTGTATTTCATTAATTGAAAAAGGAAA
>JBPOJH010000131.1:0-39981 GCA_052033755.1 Bdellovibrionota bacterium
ACTAACCAATAGACAGTTACAAAAAATAGAATTTGAAATTAACAATAGACCAATGAAATGCCTTGACTGGCTTACCCCCTATGAGGTGATGATGGAAAAAAGTTGCACTGGGAAATTGTAGTCAGGATATATTTTACTATCATTTTCGTCAACAATGGGAAAGCTTTGTAAAACTTGATTCACAGGCAAAACATCATAGATCGTCTGCATATTTTGTTCATAAACTACAACCTGATCGCCATTTTTCTCAAAACTGACGGTTTTGGCTTGAATGTATTCTAACATTGGTTTCGGTGCTGAGGTCACTATGGCAGGAGCAAATAAAAATATTTTACCTAATGCTGATTTTTCAATAGAGATAATATTTTGCTTATTAAATTTTAAATCACCATCGGTCGAAAAAGAATTTTCAATCTTAGAATCCGCTTGCTTTTCAACTGGGACTTGCACGATTTCTTTTGTCACTTCTGTTTTTGGCTGACATGCCGCCAAGTATAAAAACAAAGTGCAGATAAAGCTAAATTTGAAATACAAATTATAATTTTTCTTAGAGCGCATTATTAATTCCCCCCCCCTGTGCTAATTCGAAATCGTAATCAAAATTGGTGGAAAACTAATTATGAATCATCTTTTAAGCAATAATTAAAACCAAAAATCGTCACTGTCAAAGTTGGCCCTGCGAATGAACTTTCGCAACTATTGATTATGCTTCGTAGTTTTGTAAGTTGTTTTTTTTATATGTCGTACATTTTGACAGTAATATTTTCAGTACTTAATGACGATATCGTCAAAATTTTTAGCTAAGTAATGACTTGGCTTTTTCGATAGCTTTGTCCCAAGGATCTAATTGAGGAACAGCCCCTTGAGCAAAATCGGGACGACCACCACCTTTGCCACCTAATTGCAAAGCCACTTCCTTTAGTAAGTTACCAGCAGAAATTTTAGGATTTAACTCCTTGCTGACGGAAACAATCAATGGATGTGAGGCTTCACCCTTACCTAATAAAATGACAACACCTGTGCCTAATTTATTTTTTAATTGATCAGCGACTTGCGCTAATAAATCACGATCTTCGATATCCACTTTGCTCATGACTAATGGATATTCTCCCGCTGTAGATTTAAACTTCGAAGCAGATTTGATCATGTCATCAATAGGAATGCTGGCACCCTTTAATTTCTTAATCTCGCGTTCCAAAGATTTAATTTCTTCTTTTTTCGATTGTACCCAGGCAGAAACGGTTTTTGTTTTGTCATTAGTGTCCAAATAATGTTGCCAATTGCCGTCAAGGCCAATCAGGCCTCTAGCAGATTGATTTTCTTCTTCGTTCTTAAGTAAGTACATTAAGGCCTGATCGCCAGTTAAGGCCTCCACACGTCGAACACCACTGCTGACACCGGATTCAGAAACAATTTTAAACACACGAATTTCTGCTGTATTCTGTACGTGAGTTCCACCGCAAAGCTCGGTCGAAAAATCTCCCATTTTTAACACTCGTACTTGGTCTCCATATTTTTCACCAAATAAAGCCATAGCCCCCATTTGCAAAGCTTCCTTATGCGACATGATTTTACACTCAACTGTTTGCCCCTCAGAGACTTGTGCATTTACCAAATCTTCGATTTGCTGTAATTCAGCTGCGGACAATGCTTTGTTGTGAGTATAGTCAAAACGAATTTTTTGATCATCCACCATTTGTCCTGCTTGTGTCACATGTGTTCCCAATACTTGTCGTAAAGCTGCATGCAATAAATGTGTGGCTGAGTGATTGGCAGCAGTCCTTCGTCGCAATTGTCTTGGCACCAAACATTGAACTTTGTCATTTGTTTTTACAGTTCCCTTAACCACTTCGATTTGATGAATAAAAACATCTAAGTTTTTCGTACAATCTAAAACTTTGATTTCAAGATCTGAAGTCGATGTTGTGTTTTTACTAGTGGGGATGGATCCTGTTAGTGATCGAATAAAACCATGGTCACCGGCTTGTCCACCACTTTCCGCATAAAAAGGAGTTTGCTCTAGAATCAATAATCCCTTATCGCCGACCTGTAACTGTTCAACTATTTTGGTACCATTGGATAAAGCCACAACTTGCGAATTGAAATTTAAATTTTCATAGCCCACAAATTGAGTTTGTTTTTTTTGATCCACAACCGTTTGAGCTAAAGACACTAAGTGCGCTTGATCGGATTCAATGCCTTTCCCTTTCCAACTGGATTTCGCTTTTTCTTTGGCTTCGAGCATGGCCTTTTCGAAATTAGTTTCATTAACAGCGAAGCCTTTTTCAGCCGCCATTAATCGCGTTAAATCGACGGGAAATCCAAAGGTGTCATATAATTTAAATACGACCTCACCAGGTAATTCTTTTTGTTGATGTGTCGCTAATTTATCTAAAGCTTGGTTGAGTATTTCCGTGCCCGTACCTAATGTTTGCAGGAAGCGATCTTGTTCGTCACGAATCGTACTGATGATATGTTCCTTCCGCTGTGACAATTCAGAGTACACAGGTGCCATCATTTGAATGTATTGCTCTGCTAATTTGTGCAAGAACGCCTCGCCACCAGATATCTTCTGATTAAATCGAATGGCACGACGAAGAATACGACGTAAAACATAACCGCGACCTTCATTGGAAGGCAGCGCTCCATCGGCTAACAAATGTGAAGTCGAACGCAAATGATCCGCCATCACTCGCATGGCTGCAATTTCTTCGCGAACGGCTTGGTCCACTTTGGAGTGCACACCTTCTGCATTCAGTTTTTCAATAATAGGTAATAGATGTTCCTTTTGACTAAGCTGAGCAATGCGAGAGATCACTGGGAAAAATAAATCAGTATCATAATTGCTAAGCTTACCCTGCAAAGCCGCAGTTACGCGCTCAACCCCAGAACCTGTATCCACGGAAGGTTTTGGTAATGGAATTAACTCACCCGGAGATTTTTCAAAATACTGCATGAAAACAAGATTCCAAATTTCTACAAAACGATCTTCGCCTTTGACAATACCCTTGAAAGGATCTTTTTCAAATCCTGCTTTTTCACCGTGGTCATAAAAAATTTCGGTACTAGGGCCGCAAGGCCCGGTGTCGCCCATGCGCCAAAAATTATCCTGATCTAAACGAAAAATGCGATCCTTGGGAACGCCTTCTTGCTTGTGCCAGATATCAGCAGCTTCGTCGTCTGATAAGTGAACGGTGATGTATAATTTATCTTTGGGAATACCGTAGTGCTTAGTCAATAATTCCCAGGCATAGTGAATGGCGTCTTTTTTAAAATAATCGCCAAAAGAAAAATTTCCTAACATTTCAAAAAAAGTATGATGTCTGGCTGTAAAACCCACATTGTCTAAATCATTATGTTTACCACCAGCACGCACACATTTTTGTACACTAACGGCGCGAACGTAATCACGATGCTCTAAACCTAGAAAACAATTTTTAAATTGATTCATCCCCGCATTAGTAAATAAAAGTGTAGGATCATTTTCAGGAATCAACGATGAGGAATACACATCTTGGTGGCCTTGCATTTTAAAATAATCAATAAATGTTTGCCGCACCTTCTGACTGGTCATTAAGTTCGAAGGTGAATTGGATGTTGAGTTTGAAGTTGTATGCGAAGAAGAATTATTAGAATTTGCTGCCATATTTGCCGCCTTGTTAGAATCAATTTTGAAAATAAATATCCTAGCTAGTTAAAACTCAGTCAAGAACTCAGTCAAGAAAGAAGCAAAAGCTAATTGCACGGCTTTAGTGGCCTGACTGGGGGAGTAACCACGACTGAGTAAAAAGCGAATCGCTTTTGCCTTTATTTTTGCTTTTTCATGATAGACTTCACGTGTCTGTTCCGTATTTGTGATTGCGGGTATTTGTTTTTGAAACTTCAAGCGAATTAATTCGACAGCTTTATTTAGCTCTGTTTCTGCATCGGAAGTAATACTGGGAAGACCTTTCTCTTTTAAATATTTATTGATATAGTTGATGCCTTTGCCTCGTCTTCGCAAAGTGTCCGCGACTTTTTTTGAAAATTCTAATTTTTCTTCAGGGGTATCGGGAATCCATTTTCTGGATTTTCCATATTCGATGGCTATTTGTATTTCTTCGGCTGAATAAAATTTGGATAATTTCGTACGAAGTTCTTTTTCCGAGTGGTCACGCCGGGACAGGTACTCGGTCATTTTTGATGTCGCATCGACGTGGTAAGAAAATTTCTTTTTCACAACTCCAAAGGGCCCTTTCTGGCGACGGTACTATTAAGTATATATTTACTAATAGGTGATGGATAAAATGAGTGACAAGTTTATTTATACCAGCCATCCTAAAACAACTTCAAGGAGGAAGCTTTATGAAATCAGAAATTAGTTCTTCAAGCAAAACCGTATTATCTAATGCCTTTCACGGATCGACTGTGATATCATCATTGATCGTGACTGCCATGGCTGTGTTATTGGCGACACCAAAAACACAAGCTGGCGATTCCGGTTGTGGTTTAGGTAGTGTTATTATTCAAAAAAACTCAAAAGGATTACAGTTGCTGTCAATGACAACCAACAGTTTTTTCTTTACCCAACCTTTAGGTATTACTTCTGGGACTTCAGGTTGCTCTTCCAGTGGTTTGGTATCCAACGATAAAGAAATTCAATATTTTGTGGAAGTGAATCAGGATGATCTCAGTCGCGAAATGGCCGTAGGACAGGGGGAAAAATTAGAAACTCTAGCCAGCCTATCCGGTTGTAAAACGGCCGAAGCGAAATCCGCTTTTGCGCAGATGACGCAAAAGTCTTACGAAAATATTTATACGGATTTGGATGTAACTCCTCAAAGTATGATTCAAAACTTACAAGCAGAAATGATAAAAAATAAACAAGTGGGTCAATTATGCGGAGTCATGACCGCCGAGCAAAAGATTGAAAATGTGGCGGCCCCTGTTACGCAATAATCTCTTTGTAAAAAAGCGTCTTGTGCTTTTAGAAAATAGCTTCGACATCGAGGCTATTTTCTTTTTTATGAAGACGTTTTTGTTGCTGTTGACCTTTGCCGTCAGCGTTAGTGTTTTTTCCGCCGCTAGTAGTTCCATTGTGGGGGCGGCGGAACTCAGGCCAGCCAATCGACCGAAGATGACCACGGAACAAAAGCAAAAATGGATGCAGGACATTGATGTTGAATCAGTTTCATTGATTTTTGCCGCCGCTGATTTGGGTAATGCCCCCTCTAGTTTTGGTCACGTTTTTTTAAAACTAAATTCGAATAAAAATAAAACTCGCACGGGATTGTTGGATTACGGAGTGAATTTTGCCGCCAGAACCGGTGATATCACCGGAGCCTTATACGCTTGGTACGGGTTGTTGGGTTATTTTCAAGGGACCTATAATCTAGTGCCCTTTCACCAGATGATTAAGGACTACACTCATTTAGAGGGACGCGACATCTGGGAATTTCGTTTGAAGATGACCCCACAACAAGTGAAGTTTTTAGTACAATATTTACTGGAAGTGGATGGACAGTATTATGATTACTATTTTTTTAATCAAAACTGCGCGTCTTTTATATTAAAACTATTGCAAGAAGTTTTTGCTCCTGTTCATTTGATAAAAGCGAATGAGTTTTTTGTCTTACCCATGGAAGTTGTCGACCGTCTGTATAGGCTGCAGCTACTAGAGGATCCCATCGTTCGTCCTTCATTGGAAACACAATGGCGTAAAATGAAGTTGCAATTAAGTCTCGAAGAGGCTCAGCATTTAGTTAATGCGCCTTTCAGTCAATCCCTTAATTTGACAGAGATGTCCTTAAGGGAGTTACAGGCGGGGCAATTGTATTGGACATTAAAAGCCTTGAGTGAGCCGAAGCAATACCGTCCAATAGCGTTTGCGTCTTCGAAAGAAATAGCTACAAGATCGCTCTCCACAAATGAAGAAATCCAGATGTTGCCACCTCAGCTCACAAGGCTTGAGGAGAATCCTTTTCCGATTCAACGATTTGGTTATCGATTCTTATTTGGAGCCGAGCCAGGTAAAGACTTTCATTTAGGGTTTCGTCCCTTGTTGTTCGATGATTTGGATAATATGCCATTGACGGCGCCTTTTTCTGCAATGGAAATTTTGAATCTAAAGCTAAGTTATCGCATTGATTATCGAAAGGATCATTTGGATAGTTCACAAAATAGTAATCAATTGTTGTCGCTTCAAGAACCAGCCTCGAGGTTGCAAATCACGGGTCAATGGCTGTCAATATTCAGTTCCAAATCGGTGGACGCCTTTGATCAGCCATTGACTTGGGATTTGCAAGTTTTGCAAGAGGACATTGCCGCTCTAGGGGGCGCACTTGGCTATGGAAAAGATATTATAGCCAACCGATTGCGAGGGCATGTTTTAATACGAGGGCAATCCAATTGGGGAGTTGGGCCTGAAACCCTGTGGATCTATCAGCAGCCCGGTGCCGGTGCTATTCATTTTCAAGTCGCAAAAAATTGGACACCTTTATTGTTTCGAAATAGTTCAGAGTGGTGGGTTCGAAGTGGATTTTCCCTTGAATTGACGAACAATTGGTCTGTGCGTTGGCAATCCAAATATCGCTTAAGTGCAAATAACTCGCTGGAGTTATTGTATTATGTTAGATTTTAACACGATTGTCTCAATGTATGGCATATTCAAGGTTAATTTGTGTTACAATAAAACACGAAGCTGGTTTCAGAAGACAGAAGTGAAAATCGGTGGCGAAAAGCTTCTATCTTGACATGTCATTAATTTAGTAGCAAAAACAGCAAAAGTGATTTTAAAAAACGAGGTGTTGTGTGGGTGAGTTCAGTTTATCGCATATTTTAGTTCTTGGAATAATCTTGTTGTTATTTTTTGGACCTAGTCGGTTGCCAGCTTTGGGTCAGTCGTTAGGTAAAGCCATTCGTGGTTTCAAAGATGGTATGAATCAAATCGATGCGGAATACTACGAAAAAAAAGACGAGCCTCGTAAGGCGAATCAAGAGCCTCAGCGCGTAGCAGGTTCGCAGACGAACAGCCAACAAGAGTCAGCACAGACACAAAATAATCAGCAAAAAACTGAGCACAAATCGTAGTCTCATTTTTGTTTTACTTCCTGATTGGGAGTCATTTTTAAGATTTACTGACCACCTCTGTTTAATAAACGAGGTGGTATTTTTTTAGGATTTCCTCTAATCTGACAACAGAGGGAGCTCCTTGTTCTGAGTGCCACCCATGCTTTTTTGCAGTGGCTACATTTTCTAAATTGTCATCAATAAATAGAATTTGAGATTCAGGTATTTGCGTTTTTTTTGTGACAAGTTCGTAGATATCTAAATTGGGTTTACGAGCACCAAGATCATAACTAAACCAACAGTGGTGCAAATCTTGTAAAAATGGATAATTGTGATCATTGCAATATTGAATGTGAGTTTGATTGGTATTACTCAGTAGGTGAACCTGAGTGGAGGGCAAGACTTGCTGAATCAACTCAGAGGCTCCTGTGACTGGGGCTCCTAATAAAGAATTCCAACTATCTATTAATTCTTGTTCCAGTTGTATCTCTAGGGATGAGTTTATAGAATTTCGTAAGTATTTTTTTAATGCAGTGAAGAACTCAGCTTCCGATATTAGTCCTTTTTCAAAGTCATGATGTACGTGCCAGTTCATAAAATTTTTATTGAACTCGGCTCTGAGCTCATGGGGAATTCCCCATCGAGTTAGTAGGCGATCAAACTCAAGATGAATAAGTACTCCGCCTAAATCAAATATCAGTAAACGTATATCGGTATTAGCCATGTTGAGGTTATCTTAGCCGAACTAAATCCAGCGACAAGGAAATTTAGTTATGGACAAATATCAACAATGGTTTTTTCTGGAACCAAAGAAAAAATTTCTTCGATTTCTGTGTCATTAACTGCCACGCAACCCTGAGTCCAATTGACATAAGGATGAATATTGGAAACGAAACTGTACTTATTGGGATCTTTGGGTAAGCCGTGAATCAAAATATCGCCACCCGCATCGTAACCAGCTTCTTTGCTTCGTAGCAAGTCCTTACGATTCGGATAACTGATTTGCAAACTAGGATAATACTCGCCAGAGGTTTTTTTTCGACTAATATAGTAACGTCCTTCTGGCGTGCGTCCATCGCCTTCACGAAATTTGTGGCCTTTGGGGTTAAATCCCAAAGCAATATCATAGGCGCGGATAAAGTCTCCGTCTGATTTGATCCATAATTTCTTACCTGATTTAGAAATTAAAATACTATCGATTTTTAGTTTTGTCGGTAATACGACCTCGTTCGAGATAAACTGGTTCGTCATGTTTGCGGCTTCTTCGCAGGCGTTGGCGGGAGGTGGCTCTGTAGCTTCCGGTATGGCTGGCTCATTGGGTTTTATGGTTGGATTGCCAATCAGCGACCAAAAGCGATCCGACAAGCTTGTGCCAGCCGCGCAGGCTTTCAATGGCAAGAACGCAAAACTGACTCCGATGATAGTCAAAGTCAAAACAGTTCCAAGAAGTTTTTTTGATGAAAATTTTAATGAAAATGGATCTTTAATTTGGAATTTTTTAATTAAATTTTTCATAGAATGTAAAACCCTTTTCAGTACTTATGAGCTTGTGAATCGGGTCGTATTATCCTTGAATGGGAGTGCGAATTCCAATGGAATTTGGAATTCTGTAGCAAAAAAAATAGAAATCGTTAAATTCCTATTTTTTTTTCAGGATTGTCATATTTGTTTACAGGTTTGTTTGCTTGTCTGTTTACATTGTCGAAAGCTCAGTTACAAATTGATCGACTTTGTTGCGAACGGTGTCCGCAACGGGACTGACCTCGGGACACATGATATGATGAGGAACGCGTTTTTCTCGCGAAAAGAAGCGGCTGGAACCATAGTCATCCCAATAACGAGTGATAAAATTTTTGTAAGTCACTTTGTTGGCCACATCGATATCAATGAGCTGATCGTTGTCACTAACCAAAGTCATATTTGGTACAGGGAGTGGTTTTTCCGCTTTGTATCTTTGATTGATTTTACCTAAGGCCACAATTTCTTGAGTGGTCTTAAGAGGCACGCTTTGTAAGTAGTTTTGCGGCCGCTTCAACATGACTTCCACTTCTGGAAAACCAAATAATTTGTAAACTAGTTCGGTGCTAAATTCGCTTAATATCGTTGAGGCTGTTTTTTGGACAACAGTATTAAATATTCCACTGGTCTCAAAATACGGTGACAGTAATGAAGCCCCTTTGATTTTCGTTAAATCATCATGAGTCATTAAGTAATCATGTATTAACAAACCACCCGTAGAAAAACCCACCAAGTAAATTTGATCAAAACAAGATTTTAACTGTTCCATCTCAATGCTAAGCCATTTTTGCCAAACCTTATAAGAGTATTGATTGGCTATTTTAGCAGTACCTGCAAAGCCGGGAATTAAACCTAGGTAAGCAGAAAAACCTTTTTCAATAAGAGGGTTTGCCACTCGCAACATCTCTTGGGGAGTTCCCATGAATCCGTGAATCAACAAAACAACTTTATTGTTGTTTTCAGGATGATTGGGGTTGCCGGGAATAAACTGAGGGCGATTCTCGGGTAAAATCGATTGGAAGTTATCTGGGTCTAGTTTTCTGTAAGTCGACTCTAGACGCTGCACTTGCTTGTCTAGGTATTGATTCAGATCTTCGTGACATTGATAACCAATAGGATTTGACCAACTAATTGAGTTTAATAACAAAGTAGTGCTCATAACCAAAATCTTCTCCGATAAATGACTCCATTTCAACCTACCTAATTTGTTCATTCTACATAACTTAACGTGCCACCAAGTGGATAAATTCCCCATAAGTCCCCCTTATTTCTCACTTGTGTTTTATCTAGCAAAATCATTGCCCAAGAATGCACTTAGAGCAATTACTAAGTCGAATAAAAACTCCAAATTAGACGGTTCGCATAAGACAATGGTCTAGATTTATGAAAATCACCACTCAACATAGGACGTCGATGACGTTATGCATTTAAAAAGCGATGAAAAATGAAAGCAATGTATTCAATAATCAGTCTTGGTAAAAATCGTATTTTCAAATATTGTAAGGTAATTTTTTTTAATGAAGGGCAAACAATTATGTCGAATTTTTTTCATATTCAATGGTTGAGTTTATTAGCTACTATGTTTGGCATAGGTAAAGTGCCAAAAGGTTCGGGCACGTTGGCCTCACTAGTAACCCTACCGATCGCATGGGGTTTATCTAAATCGGGGCCACTCATTTATATGGCGATTGTGGTGTTGTTAGCACCAATTGGAATTTGGGCCAGTGAAGTTTATGAAAAAAAATCAGGCACCCATGATAGCTCGGAAATCGTCATTGATGAGTTTGTTGGTATGTTGATCACAATGACTTGGTTACCTTGGACCTGGCAGTCGATTTTGTTGGGCTTTGCCTTGTTTCGTATATTAGATATTTTTAAACCTTTTCCTATTGGCTTTTTAGATCAGAAGATGCCAGGCGGAGCTGGTGTGATGGCGGATGATATTGCCGCAGGTATGATTGCGAATCTGATTTTACAAATCATTTACGTAAAGACAGCTTGGTTGGGAATGCAATATGTCGGACTCTAGTCATTTGTCGCAACCAGTTGCCACTGGTGAATCTCCATTCGAGGGGAAATTGAAATTATTTGTGCGCGAATTGCGATCTCGGAAGTGGACAATTGGTTTTGCGGAAAGCTGCACGGGAGGCTTGTTATCCAGTGAGCTGACAAAAATTTCTGGCGTCTCTGATGTCTATTTGGGAGCTGTGGTCAGTTACGCCAACTCAGTCAAGGTGCGCTTATTAAATGTAAGTCCATTGTCGCTAGAGTCTTTTGGGGCTGTCAGCCAAATGGTGGCACAAGAGATGGCGCATGGGGCTTCTCAGTCATTAGCATCAGATTGCTCCATTGCCATCACGGGAATTGCTGGGCCAACGGGTGGCAGTGTTGAAAAACCAGTGGGAACGGTGTTTATCGCTGTGCAAACACCACAACGAAAACAGGTGCAAAAGTTTTTCTTTCAAGGGGACCGAGCTCATATTCAACAACAAACTGTCGTTGCGGCCTTAGAGCTTTTTCTGCAAACCGTGAATAATTAATATTGGAATTAGTATTAATTTTTTTTACGGCAGTCATAATCATTTATCTTCAGAGTTTAGTCGAGTTAATAGACATTAGTGATATCTAGAAATGGTCAAGTTAAGTACTGATTATTTAGTGTTTTAGTCATTTCATAATATTCTTGATAGACCGGAGGAATTACGTGAACTTAGATCCGCTCATCAAATTGTTGCCATCTATTTTTAGATATTGTTTTATTACTTACAGTGTTTGTATTTACGTTAGTTTTGCTAGCGCGCATATAAGTTCTGTTCTACATTCACAACAACGGTCTCAGTTGCAGCCGCGATCCTCGCAGGAGCCTTTAAAAGAGTGGACTTTTATGATCTTTATGAATGGTCACAATAGTCTGGATTTTTTTGGAGGTCTAAATATAAAATCAATGGAGTATGTAGGTTCCTCTGAACAAATTAATGTGGTTGTGCAGTGGGCTTCTAAGCGTTATCCAAAAACTCGCCGTTTGTTAGTTGAAAAATCTTCGGATACTTCACGTATTACCTCGCCTATTGTTGAGGAATTACCTCGTGTTGATATGGGGGATTACCATAGTTTAATTGATTTTGTGCGCTGGACGCATGAACATTATCCTGCGAAGCGATATTTTATTAATGTTTGGAATCATGGTAACGGATGGAAGATGCAACAATTTTCTGCACAAGATATTTCGAACGATGATTATACTGGCAATAAGATCACCACAGAGCAGTTAGGTTTAGCTATGTCTGCAGCTTCTGACATTATAGGGAAGAAAGTGGATATTTACGGCAGTGATGCATGCTTAATGGCAAGTTTGGAAGTCGCCGGTGAAATGTCAAATTCCGTCGAGTATTTTGTTGGATCTGAAGAGTTAGAGCCGTCGGATGGATGGCCTTATCGTTATTTCTTACAAGTATGGATGGATAGGCCAGCAATGTCCACAAAGGAAGTTGTTCAGTTATTGAGTTCTGAATATTTGAAAGCCTATAGCGATGGTGTTTTTGGGGTTGGCGAAGTGACGTTGTCTGCATTTGATTTGAAACAAATGCCATCATTGTTAGAAGCTATTCGTGAGCTATCGACCGAGTTGCAGCAATTGAATCAGGAAAAAATGACAAGTGTGCAGACTATTGCCGCGAATACGCAAGCATTTTTTTACTCAGACTATATCGATTTTGGTGATTTTTTATTAAGGTTATCCAAAGATAAAACTTTGTCGTTGAATAGTTTGCAGGTGGTTCAAGCTCAATTGGGTCAATTTGTGGTTGCCAATAAAGTCAGTCGAAGCTACCGAGCGGCGCATGGGGCTGCGATTTGGTTTCCAACGCGGCAAGATTGGGAGCCGCTCAAAGATCGTTATTCCAACTTAGAATTTGCTCGTGCTACAGATTGGATGAATGTTCTGTCTAAAATTTATCCATAAATATTAACCCGGCCGAAAGTAAGAACGTTAACTTACTTTCGGCTGGATTAATAAATTTAGATAATTCATTTTTTTCCGTTTTTGGAAACTAAATATGGCGGCGGACATCAGTTCGTCGTTTTTTGTGTTAATTAAGGTCATTATATCTATGCCTATTTTTTGATATCCCTATAGAATTACTTTTAAAACGAAGGAGATGCAGTGCTCATCAGGCTTTGCCGCGCTGAAGCTCTGAAAAAAAAGTGGTGATTAAATTCAAAAACCGACTACAGTTTTCTTAAGTGTGTGGGTTTATTAACCGTAACGTGCGATGTTTTTTCGCAGAAAAAGAGGAAAAGATGGCGACAAATATGCCTACAAATATGAGTGCAGCAGCAGAGAAAATACATGCTGAAAAATCCAAAGCCTTAGATCTGGCTTTATCAACAATTGAAAAACAATTTGGTAAAGGTTCGATTATGCGCTTGGGGACTGAGGATTCTTTATATAAAGATATCGAAGTGATCAGCACAGGTTCATTAAGCTTGGATGTGGCTTTGGGAATTGGTGGACTTCCGCGTGGAAGAATTGTTGAGGTTTTTGGACCTGAGTCTTCTGGTAAAACAACGATTGCGTTGTCGGTGATTGCCCAGGCACAAAAAAAAGGTGGCGTCGTGGCCTTTGTCGATGCGGAACATGCATTGGACGTTAATTACGCTAAAAAATTAGGTGTGAATATTGAAGATCTTTTGATTTCTCAGCCAGATACGGGCGAGCAAGCTTTGGAAATCACAGAAACTTTGGTGCGTTCTGGAGCGATTGATGTGTTGGTTGTGGATTCGGTGGCGGCTTTAGTTCCGCGAGCTGAAATCGAAGGCGAGATGGGCGATAGTCATATGGGCTTGCAGGCGCGTTTGATGTCTCAGGCGCTACGAAAATTAACGGCGGCGATCAATCGTTCAAAGACGTTGGTTATTTTCATCAATCAAATTCGTATGAAAATTGGTGTGATGTTTGGAAATCCAGAAACAACGACGGGTGGTAACGCCTTAAAGTTTTACGCGTCTGTGCGTTTAGATGTGCGTCGCGTGGGAGCCATTAAAAATGGTGAAGAGGTAACCGGTTCTCGCACTGCTGTTAAAGTAGTGAAAAACAAGATGGCACCTCCATTTACCAAAGTGGAATTTGACTTAATGTATGGCGAAGGTATTTCTGCCGAGGGAGATATTTTAGATTTAGCAGTCACGGCTAATTTGGTGGAAAAATCCGGAGCTTGGTTTAGTATTAACGGTGAGCGCATGGGGCAAGGCCGAGACGCAGCTAAGCAGTACTTGAAAGAGCATCCTGCTACGACAGAGGAACTTAGAAAGAAAATTTTAGCTGCGAACGGCATTGGTAAGTTGTTAATGACAGAAAAAACAGCTGAAGATGCGGCGGAAGAGTTGGAAGTGACTCCTGAAGAGGAGTTAACACCGAAGGTTTCTAAAAAAGCTAAAAAACAATAAAACAGGAGTCGCTACTGTCACTTTGTCAGTAGCGGCCTTGATCGCGACTAAAACCTAATTATACCAATTCCACTAAATAATTGTCCGTCGTTGCTGCGCTTTCGCCGTATTGCAATACAGCTTCAAGCTTGCGCCTCGGGCAATTAATTATTGGAATTGGTATAAGCAACAGTGAGAAACAGCGTTTGAGAAAACTATTTTTAATTGCCATTATGATTTGCGGTAGTTTGCTGATGTTAGCCTCGCAGATGTCGAACCCAGTACCGAATGTTTTTTCAGAGTTCACGGATTGGGTGTCAGTCAATATATTTTCCACGGCAGATCCTAGCCAAAAATATTCCACTCTAGAAAAAAAAATCTACCAAGATTTGCAAAAGTTATCACAAGATCAAATGTTGCCGCAGGAATTTTTTTTACAATCTAATGTGTGGATAGAGGGACAAAGTTTATTTAGCGACCCAATTTCATCAAGTGCGGCTCAATTAGCGTTAACGACACTACCGACAACCAAAGAAAATCCTATTAACAAGAAAAAATTGAAAACAGTTTCAACTAATTGTACTAGTGTATCTACAAAGGTATTTCGTCACGCTTTTCAAATGAATCCACAATCCAGAACGAAAATGACGATCACATTGATTTCAGTCCCTGAAGATCAAACGAAGGTCATGAATGCCAATCCCAATCCCAATTACAATCATAGTAAAGCGGCGCAAGCCTCGGATTCCTGTTTAGTCTGTTACGAAATTTTTGATTTAAAAACAGATAACAAATTATTTGAATTTAATCGTCACTATCATCCGTAAGTTGAAAATAAACAGAAAAACTTCACTCAATTTAATAAGTTTTGAATTTCAGATTCGATTTCAGCGGGTTCAGTGGTGGGAGCAAAGCGCTTGATGACCTGACCTTGCTTATTCACTAAAAACTTAGTGAAATTCCATTTGATCATTTCCGTACCTAAAACACCTGGAGCTTGTTGCTTCAGAAACTGAAACAAGGGCTCTGAATTTGCACCGTTGACATCTATCTTAGCCATGACAGGGAATGTGACGCCAAAATTAAGCTGACAAAATTGTTGAATTTCCTCGTTGCTGCCGGGTTCTTGCCCGCCAAATTGATTGCAAGGAAATCCTAAAATAACCAAGCCTTGATCTTTAAATTTTTTATATAATTTTTCAAGGCCATCATATTGAGGGGTATAGCCACATTTACTAGCGACATTAACAATTAAAAAAACTTTTCCCTCATAATCCTTCAAAGATTTGAGTGATCCCTGAGATGTCTTCCATTGAAAATCAAAAGCTGTTTTCATGTGTGTGCTCCTTCATAAGTGGATGCAATTAATTTATGTATAAAGCGATTTATTTACAAAGTAAAATTTCAGCAACAAAAAGAAATCCTATATTTGATCCCAAGATGACTCTTTCGCAAGTGCTCTTTGTCAGCGAATCAGAATGAGTCATCTAGATGAAAAATTTTTGAAAAAGAACCCAATAAAACCTTTTTTCACCCAAATCCATCTGAAAAGTTTATGATGAAAAGACTCACCAGGAGAGTCAAAAAATGTCATTCAAACACACGGCTAAACATATCGATGTCAATTACTCAGTGAAATCCTATGCCGAAGAAAGATTTGCAAAACTGGCTAAGCATCTTTTGCGTTCAGGAGTCTGGCAGATACATTACAGTCTAGGAAAAAGGGGGCAATATCTGTTAGAAGTCATCGTTTTGCAGTCGAATAAAACATTTAAAGCTAGTGATAGTGCAGATTCCATCTTTGCAGCCATTGATATGGTTGTACAAAAACTTAGCAAGCAAATCATGCGAGTCAAATCGCAAGTGAAAAAGCATAAAAATTTCCACAGTTCCAAAGAGGGAAAGTTGTTAGACTTAAATCCTCGTCTTGAATATCAGCCGACGATGATTATTACCGATTTACCTATCGGCTCACATCCGATTTCTAAGTCAGCACGGTCACCAATAAAAAAGTCAGCAGCCTAAAGTTTCTTGACCCCTTGATATGGCTTTGTTAGCTTCTGGAGCTAAATTCAAGAAAAGGGGTCAACTCATGTCTCAATTAAAAAATTATCTTTTTACTAGTGAATCTGTGTCTGAAGGTCATCCGGATAAAATGGCCGATCAAATCAGTGATGCCGTTTTAGATGCAATTTTAGCACAAGACCCTAAGGGGCGAGTGGCTTGCGAAACTTTATTAACGACTGGGTTGATTGCAGTTGCTGGCGAAATCACAACGTCGGCTAAAATTAATATCTCTGAAATCGCAAGAGAAACAGTGAAAAAAATTGGATATGATCATTCCGATAAAGGTTTTGATTATAAGACGTGTGGCGTGATTGTGGCTGTTGGTCAACAAAGTGCCGACATCGCAATGGGAGTCAAAGAAACCGGTAGCGAAGAGCAAGGTGCTGGTGACCAAGGTTTAATGTTTGGTTATGCAGTGAATGAAACTCCTGAGCAGATGCCATTAACAATTGCAATGTCGCACAAAATCTTACGAGAATTATCTGCGCAACGTAAAGCGAATATCGTCGACTTCTTACGTCCCGATGCTAAGTCGCAAGTTACTGTGGAATATGTCGATGGAAAAGCAAAAAGGATCGATACGATTGTGGTCTCTACTCAGCATGCAGATCATGCTTCACAGGGGCAAATTAAAGAGTACGTCATTGAAAATGTGTTAAAGAAAGTAATTCCGTCGCAATGGTTGGATGCAAAGACTAAGTTTTTAATTAATCCGACAGGAAGATTTGTGGTTGGTGGCCCAATGGGTGACGCCGGTTTAACAGGTCGTAAAATTATCGTTGATACTTATGGCGGTCATGGAGCGCATGGTGGCGGAGCATTTTCTGGTAAGGATCCTTCAAAAGTGGATCGTTCTGCTGCGTATGCGGCCAGACATGTGGCTAAAAATTTAGTCGCTGCAGGTTTAGCTGAAAAATGCTTGGTGCAGGTGGCTTACGCTATCGGAGTTGCTGAACCAGTTAGTATTTGCATTAATGATTATGGAACTAGTCAGTACTCTCCAGAAGTTTTAGAAAAAGTGGTTCGTCAGGTTTGGAGTTTGAAGCCAGCCAAAATTGTTGAGCAATTTGATCTATTAAAGCCAGGCTACTTACATACTGCAACTTACGGTCATTTTGGTCGTGAGGAATTTGCTTGGGAAAAACTAAACCGAGTGGAGCAAGTAAAGGATGCGGTAAAGACATTAGCAAGATAGTTTTTTAGATCAATTACTAATAGCAAGCTGGGTGTATGGATTCTAAATTTATTCGGAACTTTTCCATAATTGCACATATCGACCATGGTAAATCAACCTTGGCCGATGCTTTATTGGCAGAAACTGGGTCTTTAACTTCCAGGGAAGAAAAGGCTCAGTTCTTGGATAACATGGAGTTAGAGCGAGAACGTGGAATAACCATCAAAGCGCAAACTGTGTGTTTGTCCTACAAGGCATTGGATGGTCAAACGTATCAAATTAATTTGATCGATACGCCCGGGCATGTGGATTTCAGTTACGAAGTTTCTAGATCATTGGCGGCCTGTGAAGGCGCCATCTTAGTTGTTGATGCGGCTCAAGGTGTTGAGGCGCAGACTTTGGCGAATGTGTATTTGGCCATTGAAAATAATTTAGAAATTATTCCTGTGCTGAATAAAATTGATTTGCCGACAGCAGACCCGGAAGGGGTTAAAAAGCAGGTCGAGGACTCGATTGGTTTGGATTGTTCGGAGGCAGTGATGGCCTCAGCCAAGGAGCGAATCGGAATTCGTGATATTTTAGAATCCATTGTTAAAAAGGTACCGCCCCCCAAGGCGGATCGAACTGTACCATTGCGTGGATTGATTTTTGACTCGTGGTTTGACTCCTATCAAGGGGTAGTTGTGTTGATGCGACTTAAGGATGGTATTGTTAAAAAAGGCGACCGAATTAAGTTTATGGCGACGGATCGTGATTATGAAGTATTGCGCTTAGGTAAATATGCTCCTTTTCCTGTCTTTGTAGATAGTTTAGAGGCTGGTGAAGTGGGGTTTATTGTCTGTGGTATTAAGGATATTCGAGACGTCAAAGTCGGAGATACTGTGACTTTAGCAAAGACTCCAGCCAAGGAGCCTTTGCCGGGATTTCATCATATTAAGCCGATGGTTTTTGCTGGTATTTTTCCTGTTGTTGCTAGTGAGTATGAAAACTTACGAGATGCTTTAGACAAACTATGTTTGAATGATTCTTCGTTGACTTTTGAGATGGAACAGTCCATGGCCTTAGGTTTTGGATATCGATGTGGTTTCTTGGGATTACTTCACATGGAAATTGTGCAAGAGCGTTTGGAACGTGAGTTCAATTTGAATTTGATCACGACAGCTCCTACAGTGATTTACAAAGTGCATTTGAAATCTGGCAAAGTTTTAAGTTTGGAAAATCCATCGCAATTGCCTGACGAAACTAAGATCGAAAAAATGGAAGAGCCATATGTGAAGGTCACGGTGCATACTCCATCTGAGTTTATTGGCAGTATTTTGAAATTGTGCGAAGACAAGCGTGGGACGCAATTGAAAATGGATTACTTGACGGAAAGTAAAGTCATAATCGAATACAAGTTGCCGATGAATGAAATTGTGATCGATTTCTATGATCGTTTAAAATCTATCTCTAAAGGGTATGCATCCATGGAGTATGAATTTTTAGATTTTGAAGAGGCCGACTTAGTTAAAATGGATATTTTAATTAACTCTGAGCCTGTGGATGCTTTGTCTTTGATTATCCATCGCTCCAAAGCAGCGACTCAGGGGCGCAAGTTGGCCGAAAAAATGAAAGAACTGATCCCGCAACAACAGTATCAGGTAAATATCCAAGCCGCGATTGGATCTAAGATTGTAGCAAGGGAAACCTTGGGTGCTTTGCGCAAAGACGTGACCGCGAAGTGTTATGGTGGTGACATTAGTCGTAAGCGTAAACTTTTAGAGCGTCAAAAAGAGGGTAAAAAACGCATGAAGCAGATCGGAACAGTCGATGTTCCGCAGGAAGCTTTCTTGGCTATTCTTAAGATCGAAGATTAAACTCTAACAAAACAAGGATGTTAAATGTCACAATATTCAAGCATGGATTGGAAGTCGAAGAAGTTTTGGACAGATGGTTGGGGTTCAATATTTTTAGCTATCATGGTAGCTTTGACGATACGTTGGGCCTTTTTTGAAGCTTATGTCATTCCCTCTGGAAGTATGTTCCCCTCTTTGCTATTGCATGATCATATATTTGTAAACAAATTCGTTTATGGTTTGCGTGTGCCATTTAGCGAAAAGTGGTTAGTTAAGTTTTCTGAGCCAAAGCGCGGGGATGTTGTAGTTTTTAAATATCCTCGTGATATGTCGACGTTTTTTATTAAACGTGTAGTGGGTTTGCCTGGAGATCGCATTTATTATGAACGTGGAACTTTGTATATCAACGATCAACCTGTTGAAAAAGTGGTTCCTAAAGATACTTCAGAAATGGATTGGATGCGAGATGCAGATTTTGTTCGTGATGGTAACCCTTACGATTCAAAATCCAACTATGTAAACTGGACTGAAAAATTAGGAGATAAAGATCACTCTATTTTAATTCGTAAAGGTGAAGGGCCGTACGTTAGTTACGGACCTGAAACAGTACCGCCGGATCACTTATTTATGATGGGTGATAATCGTGATAATTCTAGTGATAGTCGATTTTGGGGTTTTTTACCGATGAAGAATATTCTTGGTAGGGCTTCGATGGTTTGGCTGAGTTGTGAAGAAACAGTTCCGAATGTGGATTTTTTGTGTAATCCATTAAAGGTAAGGTTTAAAAGATTTTTTCACACCGTTAATTAAATATGAAAAAAGATTATCGCGCTACTTGGAGACAGGCCATTGCGACGTTCTTGTCTCCAATTCTAATTCTGCTAACGATTCGTTGGTTGCTAGTCGAGCCTTTTGTGATTCCGTCTGGCAGTATGATTCCCAATTTATTGATTCATGATCATATTTTTGTGAATAAGTTATCTTACGGTGTCAATTGGCCATGGACAAAGCATCGAATATGGCAGTGGGCGCATCCAGAGCGTGGCGATGTCGTTGTCTTTCGCTATCCAGAGAATCCCGATGTTTTTTTTGTTAAAAGAGTGATTGGTTTACCTGGGGACGAAATTGCGATCTCTAAAGGAAAGTTGTATGTGAACTCAATTGAAATTCATACAACTCCGACGGTTTTAGATAGTCACATTAAAATAGCATCCAAAATTTTTCAAGAAGACACGGATTTTCATTACTTCTTAGAGTCAAATCGTTCGTATTTGGTACGATACTTAAATAAAGACAATGTTGAGTATGAAAAAATCAAAGTGCCTGCCGGTTCCTATTTTATGATGGGTGATAATCGGGATCAATCGAGTGATTCTAGAGTGTGGGGATTTGTTCCCGAAGCGAATTTGATCGGCCAAGCCAAATGGATTTGGCTCAGTTGTGAAGAAACAATGCCAAGCGCCAACTTTATTTGTAATCCCCAAACAATTCGCTGGAATCGTATCTTTTCTGCGATAAAATAAATGACGATGAATAAATACTGGCGAGAGTACATAGAAAGTTTGTTAATTGCGATATTTTTAGCCCTAGTGGTTCGAACTTACGTTTTAACTGGCTATAAAGTGCCGACTATTTCGATGGCGCCGACGTTAATTCCGGGAGATTTTATCTTTGTCTATAAATTGCCTTATGGATTCAAGTTACCGTTTGTTGAAAAAAAATGGGGTGTGTCTCCACCGCAAGTGGGGGATGTCGTTGCCTTTTCGTTTCCAGATCAGCCTCGAGTACAATACGTTAAACGAGTCGCTGGTTTGGAGGGCGATCGTATAGAAATTAAAAAAGGTCAGTTGTATCGCAACGGTGAGGCCTTGATATTTGACTTCCAAAAAACACAGACTCAGGGTGAGCATTTTTTTGGCGAATCTTCCGCCGCAGGTGAGGGCGAAGAGTTTGGACCTGTTGTGATTCCAAAAGAGCATGCATTTTTAATTGGGGATAATCGATTAGTGAGTGATGACTCTAGATATTGGGGAACAGTGCCATTCGAAAGAATAGAAGGCAAAGTGGTCATGACGTGGTTTTCCTTTGGTGATTCTTATCTTGAAAAAAATAGCAGTGAAAGTAAATCCAATGATGGATTCAAAGTGCGTTGGGACAGAATGCTAAAATCCGTCCATTGACAATTTTAGTGTTGGTTGAATAGCATGAACAGGATGGGTTTTTCACGATCTTTTCTGCAAATTCCTGATTCTCAGACAAATCATAATTTAGATTTTTTATCTTTTTTTAATCGCTTGGCTATCGTCAAACAAAAACGAAAATCAGATCCGTATTACGATAAGGGTTTGGCTTATCAAGGCGAGCGAGCAGCTCTTCTTTTTTTTGAACCAAGTACGCGGACACGATTTAGTTTTGAATCAGCTTGTTACAAGTTGGGTATGGGTCCGTTAGTATTATCTGGAGAAGAAGGTACTAGTTTAGAAAAAGGCGAACGTGGAGATGACACTGTATTAAATATCGCTGCAATGGATCCCAAGTTATTAATCATTCGTTGTTCTGATGATTTGGATCTTGCCAGTTTGCAAAAGCAAGTGGCGGTACCAGTGATCAACGCAGGTTGGGGGAAAAAGGGGCACCCAACGCAAGCCATGTTGGATGCGCTGACAATTTTTGAAAATTGGAAAAATTTTTCAGGAAAGAAAGTTTTATTTGTTGGAGATATTTTACACAGTCGTGTTGTTAGTTCGCATCTAGAGTTATTACCTCAGCTTAATGTGCAAATGGGATTTTCGGGGCCGATGGAATATCAACGGCCAGATGTGATTCAATCGGGAGCCTCTTATTTTGCGGATCTTGATGTAGGCTTGAAGTGGGCCGACGCTGTGGTGATGTTGCGGCATCAATTTGAGCGTCATTCGGAGTTATCTGGTAACAAGTCGACAGCTGATTCTTTGGCAAGTTCTCGGAAAGAAAATTATAATTTACTTTACGGATTGAATCCGAATCGGTTAAAGCAAATGAAATCAGAAATTTTGATTTTACATCCAGGACCTGTGAATCACGGACTAGAGTTAACGGCTGAAGTTTTTCAGGATCCTCGATGTCAGGTTTTTGAACAAGTTCGCAACGGTGTTTTGGTCAGAGAATATTTAATTCGATATGCATTAGGGGAGGATATATGAAAGCCTATCTTATTTTAGAAACAGGCGAAGCCTTTGAAGGTGACAGTTTTTCTCCTCAAGATTTTGGGATTTTGCCGCAGGATTTAGATCGCGCGGGAGAGGTGGTCTTCAATACATCTCATTCAGGGTATGAAGAAATTGCTACGGATCCTAGTTACTTTAATCAAATTGTGGTGATGACAGCGACACAGATGGGTAACTATGGGGTCGATCGCCAAGTATGGGAGTCTCGAAAAATATATATTCAGGGTTTTATAGCTTTACAAATTCAGGCTACGCAGCGGGATTCATCATGGGTGCAGTTGTTGTTATCTAATGGTGTGCCTTGTATGCAGGGCTTAGATACACGAACATTAGTGCGTCGATTGCGTGAAGGAGGCACTCCGCTGGGAGCCATCGTGCATGGAAATTCGGTTGAGTCGGTTCAGAATCGCGCAAAAGAATTAATGGCAAAAATTAAATTACAAAACAAGGATTGGGTTTTTGCAGCTTCGCGAACGACAACGGAGATATACAAAGGTCAATTAGCCAACGGCCCTAAGATTGCTGTTTTGGATTTTGGAGCCAAAGAAAATATAATTCGTGAGTTAGTCCAGCGCTCATCTGAGGTGGCTGTGTTTCCAGCCCGTACCAAGGCGAGTGCAATTTTAGAGTACCAACCACAAGGGGTGATGTTAACGAATGGTCCTGGAGATCCATCTGATGTGGAAGTGGCGCCGCAGACAGTGCAAGAATTATTGGGTCGATTGCCTGTTTTTGGTATTTGTATGGGACATCAGATTTTGTCGATTGCTTTAGGGGCACAAACATTTAAATTAAAATTTGGTCATCGAGGTGCGAACCATCCGATCAAAGATTTACTGCTGGGACAAGTGTATATGTCCAGTCAAAATCATGGATATGCAGTCAATCCAAAAACGTTGCCAGAAGATGTCGAAGTGACACAAGTAAATTTGAATGATCAGACGGTGGCTGGAATTTATTCACGCAAGCGTAATTGTCTGGGGATTCAATATCATCCAGAAAGTCGTCCTGGTCCTCATGAAGCAGTGAAGTTATTTGATTTTTTCGTCAATAAGATGATTGGTTAGTTGAATATTCTATAAGGAGAGTTTCGTATGTCGATAGAAGAAGTGCAAAAGTCATCCATAGAGTATTATGCGTTGATGGATAAGATTTTGAATCATTTCGCGGGTGATTTATTTCAGGACGAAGTGCGTTTAGCAAAAATTGAGTTTTTTGAAAACTCGGGCGTATTGGATGAAAATGCGGAAAATTATGAAATACGCATGTCACAGTTTTTTGATTGGTATTTGTTTACTCGAGATTTAAAAGGTTATTCGCAGCCTCCATTGGATTCAGTGCACATGGCTAGGGAGCTACGATTTTCGGACGAAGAAGTGACGTTATTAGAAAACTTGAAAAAAACTCGTCATGGTCTGTTTGAGTTTTTAAAAATCAAAGGCTCGGAAATTTTCTTAAAAGATTTATTAAAAAATGAAAAAATAGTTATCAAGAATTCACCGTGGACTTTTGGCTTTGATGAAAATGAAATTTTTGAAGCGCGATTAATTCCTTACAAAGATAGTTTTATTTTTACCAAGGGATTTTGTTTTCATCCAAAGGAAGCCAAAAAATATATTTTATCAGAAATTAAGCGTCACCAAAAGGATCCGGATTTAAATCCAGACGACATGATGTTGAAATTGATTAAGATGCGATATCGTTTTGAAAGATATCGCCATGTGAAGGCAGATTTAATTTACTCTAGTGAAAGCAGTATTTAAAAATGAACAGAACAAATAAAACGATAAGCAAATCGATTCGACCAGACATTCGCAAGGTTTTAATTATTGGTAGTGGTCCGATTATGATAGGGCAGGCTTGCGAGTTTGACTACTCAGGAACACAAGCTTGTAAGGCATTAATATCTGAGGGCTTGGAAGTAATATTGGTCAACTCAAATCCAGCGACGATTATGACCGATCCAGAAATTGCGACCAAGGTATACGTCGAGCCTCTTAAGCCGGAATTTATTGAAAAAATTATTGAAGCCGAAAAGCCAGATAGTATCATTCCCACATTGGGTGGTCAGACCGCCTTGAATTTAGCATTGGAATTAGATGGATTAGGAATTTTAAAAAAGCATTCCGTCAAGTTGTTGGGCGCCAATCCTGAAGTGATCCGGGCTGCAGAGGATCGAGAGTCCTTTCGTAATGTATTGGATAAAGTCGGTGCTAAGTATCCCGCAAGTGAATTAGTAAGAAATTTTGAACAGGGGATGAATGTGGGGGATCGTTTAGGTTACCCTATTATTTTACGACCGAATTATACTTTAGGTGGCGGCGGCGGTGGGATTGCTTACTCACCCGAAGAATATAAAAAGATGTTGGTGCAAGCTTTACATGAAAGTCCGACCTCAGAAGTATTGGTGGAAGAAAGTATTCTAGGTTGGAAGGAATTTGAGCTCGAAGTGATGCGCGATCGTTCGGGTACATTTGTAGTTATATGTACAATTGAAAATTTCGATCCGTGTGGCGTGCACACGGGGGATAGCATTACGGTGGCTCCGCAGCAGACATTGTCAGACTCTGAATATCAAGCGATGCGTGATGAGGCTTGTAAAATCATCAATGAAATCGGTGTACAAACGGGGGGAGCAAACATCCAGTTTGCGACACATCCAAAAACAGGCGAGCGCGTGGTGATTGAGATGAATCCACGAGTCAGTCGATCCTCTGCATTAGCAAGTAAGGCAACGGGATTTCCGATTGCAAAAATTGCAGCGTTGTTGGCTGTTGGCTATACTTTGGATGAAATAAAAAATGACATCACCAAAGTGACACCTAGTTGTTATGAACCAGCATTGGATTATGTTGTTACAAAAATTCCGCGCTTCGCATTTGAAAAATTTCCGGGCTCTAAAGATATTTTATCAACACAAATGAAATCTGTTGGTGAAGTCATGGGGATAGGTCGCACTTTTCAGGAATCATTCATGAAAGCGATCTCTTCTTTGGAAAGACATCCTGAAGGATTTCCAGAAATGAATTATCAAACAGAAAAAATTTCTTATCCTAATAGCGAACGTATTTTTCATTTGTATCAAGCGCTTAGAAAAGGCTTAAATGTTGAACAACTTTGTGAGATGACGCAAATCACACCTTGGTTTTTAGAACAGTTATCTGATTTGACTCAATCTGAAGTGCGTTTGTCGCAAGAAGGCTTAACGACAGATAGTTTATTGAAAGCCAAACGTAAGGGCTTTTCTGATGCTTTGATCGCAAGGCTAGTTGGTAAAACCACCAAAGAAATTTTAGCCTATCGTGAAAAACAGAATATCTTTCCAAAGTTTTGCCAAGTGGATACATGTGCGGGTGAGTTCAAATCTGAAACTCCTTATTTTTATAGTTCTTATTGGCCCACAACGACAACCGACTTAAAAGTCAAAAACCCAGTAGCGGTGATCGGTAGCGGTCCAAATCGGATTGGTCAGGGGATCGAGTTTGATTATAGTTGTGTTCGTGGAGTAAAGGCGTTTCAAAAAAATTCTTATCCTGTGTTGATGGTGAATTCAAATCCTGAAACAGTGTCTACGGACTATGATACGTCGGATGTATTATTTTTCGAGCCTTTAACGGCAGAACATGTTCACGAAGTTTTTAGGTATACAAAGCCAATGGGTTTTGTTGCGCAACTTGGTGGACAAACACCGATTAGCATAGCTCATGAGTTGGTTCAACGGGGTTTTCGGTTATTGGGTTCCTCTTTAGAGACCATTGATTTGGCCGAAGATCGTGCGCAGTTTGCAAAAATTTGTTCGCAATTGGATATTCAAATTCCTAGATCGTCTAGTGTTAGTCACATACAACAAGCATTGACTCAAGCTCAGCAAATTGGATTTCCCGTGATTTGTCGTCCTAGCTATGTATTGGGTGGTCGACGAATGGAAGTCATTGAAAATGAAGGTGAGTTAACTTCGTATTTTGATCGTTACGGAGAGTTTTTTTCAGAATCTAAACCCTGTTTTATGGATCAGTTTCTTGAGGGGGCTTTAGAAGTGGACGTGGATTTAGTCCGTGGTGTGGATTGGGTATTAGTCGGTGGTGTGATCGAACACATCGAAGCAGCAGGCGTGCATTCTGGCGATAGCATGGGGGTGATTCCACCTCAAAGATTAAAACCAGAAACAAGTGAAGTGATTCAGAAGTTAAGTATTCAATTGGCTAATAAATTAAATGTGATTGGTCATTTGAATTTACAATTAGCAATCAAAGAGGACGAAGTTTACATTTTAGAAGCTAATCCAAGATCTTCGCGTTCAGTGCCATTCATTGTGAAGGCGGCAGGTATTCCTTTGATTGATTTGGGTGTTGAGGCCATGTTGGGAAAAAAGAAATCCGAACTAACATTGCCATTCAGGGATTGGAAATCCATGAATACAGTTGCGGTGAAGGGTGTGGTCTTTCCGTTTAAAAAGTTCTCAGAGTCAGATTCATTATTGGGACCAGAAATGAAATCCACAGGTGAAAGCATGGGACGTGGTACCACCTACGGTGAAGCTTTAATGAAGGCTTTTATTTCGTCGGGAGTGAAATTACCAAAATCGGGTGAAGTGTTTTTGTCATTAAGGGACAAGGATAAAGAAACCTTATTACCATTTGTAAAGGGTTTATCTGAAATGGGTTACACTTTATCTGCAACAGTGGGAACGGCGAAATATTATAATGAAAAAGGCTTCAAAACATTAGCGCTGCGTAAGGTGCATGAGGGGCGACCGCATTGTGTAGATCATATTCGTTCGGGACATGTGGCTTTAGTCATTAATACGACTCGAGGTAAAAATGCCATTGAGGCTAGTTTTAATATTCGCCGAGCTTGTACGGATTACTCAATTCCATGCATTACGGAAAGTGATGCGGCTGAAGCTTTGTTGTTGGCCTTGCAAAAAATGAAAGAACAAAAAATTGAGGTCTCGCCTTTAGAAAGCACATAAACAGCACGCGTAAACAAGCACACAAAAAAGCACAAAAAAAGCAAGGAGGCTTTATGCGATTTTTTTTGGACCACATTTCTTTTCTGATTTTCCGAAAAAATTTATTACTATTGTTCTTTAGCGTATTCATATTCGAAAATTTTTTATCGGCAGAAGAGCTTCCTTCCCAATTGAATATTGGTTTTATACCTGGTGGGGATATCAGTTCGACCAAAGAAGCTGGGTTTAAGTTAGCTCAGCAGTTGCAAAAGGATTTGGGAGTACCAATCAATGTGGTCATTTCAAAAAACTACGGAGGCCTTATTGATTTAATGGCGGATCGAAAAATTGATTTCGCATTATTTTCTTCTTTTACGTTTATTGAGGCTGAGCAAAGGGCCGGAGCGAAGGTTTTATTGAAAACAGTTTTTGATAATCCATTTTATTACTCTACGATTCTGACAGCGACGGATTCGGCCTTGAAAATAAAATCCTTAAAGGATTTAAAAGGTAAGCGCATTGGTTTTGTGGATAAGAAATCCTCTTCGGGATATTTGTACCCTTTGTTGGCATTAAAAAAAATAGGATTGAAAGAATCTGATTTTAAATCAGTTACCTTTTCGGGTAGCCATTCTAAGTCGGTGGATATGCTAAACGCCAAAGAGGTCGATGCGATTGCGGTGTTCGCCGACGACAGTGCGGCCAAAAAAAATGCTTGGATTAAATATTCAGAAAAAACCAAATCCGACCCAAAAGCACAATTAGTGTCATCTCCCAAAGTGCTATGGGTGTCAGAACCTATTCCCAACGATCCTTTTTGTGTGCGCAAAGATTTTTATGAAGCTTACCCTAAGTTAACCCACAGTTTAATGAGTGCCGTGATCGATGCCGTCGAAAATCTCGTTGCCAAAAAAGAACTAAAAGATTTTGTAGGGGCCAAGACTTTAGCGCCAGCGACCTCAAAGCAATATGATCCAGTCAGAGATGTTGTCAAATCCTTAGGAATCCAGTCTAATTAACATATGAATATATTAACCGTCGAATCTTTACGTAAGGGCTTCAAGCCACATTTTTTTTCCAAGCAAAAACAGGTTTTAAAAAACCTTAGCTTTTCGATTCAGTCCGGTCGCACAACGGGTTTTATCGGAGTCAACGGTGCAGGTAAAACTTCAACCTTAAAATGTGTTTTAGGATTTACACGACCCGATCATGGAACTATTCGATTTTTTGATGGGCATGCGTTGGATAATGAAGTGAAATCTAAAATTGGTTATTTGCCTGAGCGGCCCTACTATTATGATTTTTTAACCGCGAAAGAGTTTTTAAAATTTCATTGGGATTTATCAGGGGCTTCGGCAGATGGTTTTGAGTCAGCAGCAGATGAGGTTCTGACTAAGGTAAATTTAAAAAGTACAGGTACAAAAAAGTTACGTACTTTCTCAAAGGGTATGTTACAACGAATCGGTATGGCTCAGGCGCTATTGCATAAACCCCAGTTTTTGATCTTAGACGAGCCCATGTCGGGGTTAGATCCCGATGGCCGATTATTGATTAAGGAAATCATGCAGGACGAAAAGCGAAAGGGAACCAGCATTTTTTTCTCCAGCCATCTGTTGCATGATATGGATGAGCTTTGTGATGATTTAGTGGTTATCGACAAGGGAGTTTTAATTTACCAGGGATCGTTGTCTGATTTTGTAAATCAAGATGAAGGCGTTGAAAAATCATTTAAAGCCCTCCGGTCAAGACTGGGTGGTTCGGGTCAGGAGTTTGCAGAATGAGAACCATTTTTACGATTGCCTTCAATTCCTTTCGCGAATTCCTTAGGGACCGAGTGGTGTTTATTAGTGGCTTTGTAGCCGTTTTTTTATTCGGTATGAGTTTTTTATTGGGGGCCTTATCTTTTGCAGAGCAAGTGCGAATTTTAGCACACATCGGATTGTTAGCCGTTTATCTTTGTGGTGTCGGTGTCGTGACTTTTCTAGGAGGAGGCGTACTAGCAAAAGAGGTCGAAAAACAAACCTGCTTGTTGGTTTTGGCAAGACCGATTACACGTGGACAATTTTTATTAGGTAAATATTTAGGAGTTTTGGCCTTGAACACGGTTATTACGGCAATCTTATCGGTTGTGCTTTATACGCTTCTGAGCTCACAATTTTCTTTCGAAAATTACTACACAGTGATTTTAGGAATATACTGTGAACAAATTATTTTATTGTCAGTTGCTTTTTGTGGGTCGATCTTTTTATCATCAACGGTTTCCATTTTTTGTACGGTTTCCTTATTTTTGGCTGGTAATTGGATCGAAGATTTTTCGTATTTTGCGAATAAGGTCAAGGATCCTACATTTTTATTTGTATCTAAGATTGTGCATTTATTTTTCCCGAATCTTTTTCAGATGAATTGGAGATCTGTGTATTTTCTTGAAAAGGGAATTGCTTCTGGTTCTGTGACTTGGGTGTTGCTGCACACATTGGGTTGGGTGATGTTTCTTTTATCATTGGCGATATTAGGATTTAGGAGGAAGGATCTTGTTTAATATATTCACGGAAATTCCTTCGACGTTACTGACTGTGTATTTTGTTATTTTTGGATTACTACTTGGAAGTTTTGCCAATGTGGTGATTTATCGTTGGCCCTTGGGATTAAGTGTTGTTAAGCCTCGCAGTCATTGTTTTCAGTGTAAAAATCTCGTGCGGTGGTACGATAACATTCCGGTGTTATCGTGGTTATTGCTAAGGGGTAAATGCCGTCATTGCAAAGCTCAAATTTCGATTCGTTATCCATTAGTAGAGATCTTAATGGGAGTTTTATTTGGTTGGGTTTATGTTGAATATGGATGGACATTCACGACGCTCGAATACTGCATTTTTATATTTGGTTTAGTGACAGCCAGCTTTATTGATATCGATCATTTTTTATTGCCAGATGTGATCACACTGTCGGGAGTTGTAATTGGAGTATTAGGTTCATTGATCAATCCAGAACGTACGTTGGTGGATTCCTTATTGGGAGTCGCTTTGGGTGGAGGTTTTTTATGGTCAGTGGCTTATTTTTATTTTGTGTTTCGCAAGGAAGAGGGCATGGGGGGCGGCGATATCAAGTTGCTGGCGTGGATCGGGGCGATTTTAGGATTCAAGGCGATTCCATTTGTGATTTTAACATCGACAATCTTAGGTTCTGTTTTTGGTGTGATTTTAAATTGGAAAAGTAAAGAGGGATTAAAATCTGTGATTCCGTTTGGCCCCTACTTAGCTCTAGGTGCATTGATACATATTTTTGGCGGTAAAGGTCTAGGCGAGTGGTACTTTAGTCTATTCTTTCCATAGATTTAGCCTTTGATGCTGACGGGAATTTGACAATTCGGGTCGAGTCCTAAATAATTTTTTCAATGCTGTTTGGAACAAAAAAAGTCATCGGACTCGACATTGGAACAAGTAATATCAAAATTGCGGAGATGGAAGTTTCACGCCGAGGAGTTATTTTAAACTCATTTGCAGTTTCTCCTACACCTCCTGGAGCCGTGAATGGTGGAGAGATCTCTAATATTCCGGGTGTTGCTGCGACTGTGCAAGCGCTGCTCGCACAGTCAAAGATGAAACGCAGGAATGCCTGCACAGGTATGTGGGGCACGGCCGTCATCGTCAAAAAAATCAGTATACCACGCATTGATAAAAAAATGGTGGCAGAACAAATCAAGTGGGAAGCGGAACAATATATTCCTTTTGATATTAACGAGATCAGTTTAGCTCATCACATAATAAATCCAAATGGTCATTCTGAAACGATGGATATTTTATTGATTGCGGCTCAGAATGAATTAGTGAATCAGTATTTGAATGTGATGACCTCGGCGGGACTCAGCGGAAGTATCATTGATGTCAGTGGTTTTGCTTTAGCAAATATCTTTGAAGTGAATTACGGTAAGATTCCAAATCAAGCTGTGGCGTTATTAAATATTGGTTCAAGTGTTACAAACTTTGTTGTTGTGATTGATGGTGAAGTCATCTTCACGCGTGATATTCCGGTGGGTGGTTTTAATTACACGAATGAGATTTCCAAAGAAATGGGTATTTCTTTTGCCGAGGCAGAATCGCTTAAGTTAGGAGCTTGTGCTGGTCATGAGGTCCCTGAAGAAGTTCACAACATTATTAAAAATGCGAACCAGTCGGTTTCGGATGAAATTCGAAACAGCTTTGATTTTTTTATTGCATCTAATTCGGGTGTGAATATTAGTCGAATATATTTTACGGGTGGGTCATCTGCAGTGCCTGGATTAATCGAACTTTTATCGCATGAGGTTTCATTGCCGGCCGAGGGGATTAATCCATTCATGAGGGTTGTGGCGAATCCTAAAATTTTTAATTCACATTATTTAAAACAGATTGCACCGTTTATTTCTGTCGTCATGGGGCTTGGATTAAGACAAGTAGGTGACTCATGATTCGGGTTAATCTGGTTGGCAAAAAAAAATCGGGCGGGGCCATTGGCAGCGGCATTAGATCCTCAAGTGGAGCTGGTGCAAGTGTTGAAAATGATCTAAAGCAAATTCAGCGACAAGGTATTACGAAGATAGCCTTGATCCTATTATTGCCAGTCGGTTTATATTTTATAACTGAGTATCAGATGAAGCCCGAGAAAAAACAAAAAATTGCAAACAAACAACGTCAGATCAACGACCTTAGAGCCAAAAATGATAAAGCAAAAACAATGGTCGATGAAATCAAAAAGATTAAGCAAGAAAAAGCACAGATTCAAAAACAGATTTCGATCATTGAGGGGTTGCGCGCCGATCGCCAAATGGAAGTTAAAGTTTTATACGCGTTTCAAAAAGATATTCCTGAAAAAGTATGGCTAGATAAGTTGGAATTTAAAAATGACAAAGTACTTGTTTATGGATTAGCGGCTCAGGATACAGACGCGAATCAATTTTTAAATTTACTATCAGCAAATGCTTTGTTTAAAGAAGTCGGATTTAATGATTTAAAAGAAAGAAAAACGGAACAAGGGACATTCAAGGAATTTACTTTCAATTGTCAGATTATGCACGAAGACGACAAGCCTACCGACGATAAAGCAGCGGATAAAACCACAGGAGGCATAAATGCTCAATAGTTTGCTTCTACGTTTAGCGGGGTTAAGCATTGTCCATACTTTGGCAGCGGGTTTGATTGTTGTCGGGATTTATTATTTTTCTTTGTATGATGATGGGGCAAGCTTAGACGTCAATTTAAAAAAAATCGAAACCGAATTAAAAGCTGAACAAGATAAGGAAAAAGAAGTTCAGCAGGCTTATCTCGAGCAAGAAAAAATAAAAAAGGAAGTTGAACAACTTGGTCAGCAATTTGTTTTAGCCTCAAAGGCCATTCCGACAGAGCATCAAGTTGGCGATATATTATTATCGATTTCAACGTTGGCTTCAGCAGCTGGAGTCAATGTGATGCAACAGCAGCAGGGGAAAGAGACTCTGAAAGAGATCGTCGAAGAAAAACCGATGAAGGTCAAATTAGAGGGAACCTTTACTGAAATCGTACGTTTTTTAGATTATTTGTCTCGCTTGGAAAGAATTCTCAGAGTGCGTGATTTTACGATTTCTAGATCCAATGCACCGGATGCTAAAAAAACCAATCGTTTAATTTTTGAAGGCGATATTATCAGTTATCGATTTGTGGGGGATAGTAAGCCGTGAAGACATCGATGACTCAAGCACCAAATAAAACTCAAAAGGGCTTAACTAAAAATGCTGGAGTGCCAGTGTTATTAGTTTGTCTGGGGCTTATTGGTGGTATTGGTATTGTATTATTAGCGTCCTCTTTTTCTGCGCGGGGTTTGTCGCAAGAGCAAGAGAATTTATTACCACAAAACCAACCAGGACTTGACTCCCACATGAGTGCAAATCCAAGGACACCACCTCCAAATATGCCAGTAGGAGTAGGTTTAGGAGCTGAGGGCTTCGCTCCTAAAGTGAATCGACTGGGAGTCGACGTCTTGCCTGGGGCGCCACAAACTGGAGCTGTAAACAGTAATGGAGTGGGAGTTGAGCCTCTTGGGTTGCAAAGAACTGACTTCATTTATGATCCGACGGGATTGCGTGATCCATTCAGACCGTTTTTCGCAAATAAGTTTGCAATGGTTCCGACGACTCCTAGTAATAGCATGCCCACAAATACAGGTGGTGGTAAAGTTTTAAAACCGGCGGTCGAAGTTTTGAGTGACCCCTTAGAGTCTTTTGATTTGGCACAATTGAAAGTTGTCGCCATTATCTGGAGTGCGAAAAATTCGCGAGTTGTGATTAAAGACCCTACAGGTAAATTACATCACTTGAAAACGAATGCGAAATTAGGTCGTAGTCAAGGGGTGATTAGTGAGATCAAAGAAGGTGGAATAGTTGTTGTGGAACGCTTCATGGAGGGAGCGGGCGCAGCAGTGAATAAGACCTTTATACCAGTGAGTAAATAATAGCAGAAAGCATTTGGAGGAATTCATGGATGAATTCGATATAAATAGTAATAGTATTCAGACCAAGCAGAATGATTTTACTCATCCTAATATGACTCCGTTGTGTCTCGACCAACGAAGTAGCTGGATTTGGTATAATAACAATCGCAGTACAAACCACAAAAGCACTCACAAGCTCAGTCGTTTATTAGTCGGCTCCTCAGTTTTACTTTCAAAATTGGTTTTAGTCGTGACAACCTGTTTGATAATGAATGCATGTACGACTGGACAGGTGGATGAGGGCGAAGCGACTTCCGGTGAAGCTGAATCCAGTTTAGCTGATGATAATAGTTCTAGTAGTAATAACGAAACCAATAACGATATCAATAACGATATCAATAACGATATCAGCAGCGATATCAGTGGCGATAGTAAACCCAATGATTCCGCTAGTTCTCTCGAAGACGAAATTGCGCAGTCCGAACCAGCTACACCACAACCCTCTAATAATGACGAATTAGCATTAGACAATACGACAAATAATTCGGTTCCTGCAGAAGTGGTGCCACCGCCACCTGTTGTTGAAGAAAAACCATTGGTTTCCAAATTAGTTAATTTGAAAAATATGAAATTTAAAGGAAATGACAGTGGTGGAACTTTAGTGATCGAGGGCGATGGCCCGATCAATTATACCACTCGAAAAAACGCGTCTAACAATCAATACATTATTGAAATTTCAAATAGTTTTCTTCCTAGCAAGTTGAAGCGTCCTATGATCACCAAAGATTTCGCAAGTATGTTTGGCGCAGTGGATGCGTATCAAAATCCAGGATCAAGTACTTCGCGAATAGTGATTCAATTGCGTGAGGGCGTAGCGGATCCAGTTGTGCAGCTGGAAGGGAATTCCTTATTAGTCATGGGATCGTCAGAGGTAATGGCTCATAAATCAGTAGACCCTGCAGCTGCAACTGCGCCAACAAGCGCTCCTTCAGGCAATGAATCTTTAGGCGAGTCTTCATCGGACGCCAGCAGCAGTGAACCGTCATATACAGAGGACGAAAAGCGAATTTTATCTTCGCGTTCTTTGGAAGAGTTCTTATCTAGCAATACTAAATTTTATGGCAAAAAGATTTCATTGGAAGTGAACGAAATGGATGTGAAAGAGGTGATTAAATTACTCAGTGACGAAAGCGGAGTAAATTTAATCATCGCGGATGAGGTAAAGGGGACGATCAGTTTAAAGTTAAAAGATGTACCGTGGGATCAAATTTTGGTATTGATCATGAAAACCAAAAAGTTGGGCTATGTACGCAATGGCAATGTGCTTCGAATAGCACCTATTACGGATATCAAGCAGGAAGAAAACGAAGCGGCCTTGTTTGCGGAAAACATGAAAAAGCAATCGCCTTTGAAAGTAAGAATGTTACCGATCAACTATGCTTCAGTGACGGATATCGAGGGTAAGGCGAAAGCATTTTTATCAGAGCGTGGTCGTATTATTGGTGATGTAAGGACAAGTTCTGTGGTGATTTCGGATATCGAAGAAAACATTTCACGAGTGATCAAGTACATTCAAAGTATTGATGTCGCTCCACCGCAGGTGATGATTGAAGGTAAGGTGGTTGAGGCCAGCGATACGTTTTCTCGAGATATTGGTGTCAGTTGGTTTACGACCGGAAAGGCAACTGAGGCGGGCACAAACTCGGCTGGCGAAACTATTCGTCAAAAATTCAACATGGACTCTAAGACGCCAATCACGGCGACGACATTTGGAATTAACTACACGATTGGATCATTGGATTTATTTGGAAATATTAATGCTCGCTTGGGATTATTTGAGCGCGAGGGATTGGTCAAGGTACTCTCATCACCTCGCATTCTTGCGATACATAACGAATCGGCAGAGATCAACCAGACGACAGAGGTTCCAGTTGTGACTGCGACAGCAACAACGGCAAATGGTGTTGAGACAAAAACAACAACCGTCAGTTATAAACCTGTGAATTTAAAACTAAAGGTGACACCCCTGGTAGCCAACACAGGAACGGTGCAATTAAATGTGGATGTGAATCGCGAGTTTATTTCAGAAAAAGGTGAAATCTCCGGGGCGTCATATACAGCTGTTGGAAAACGTTCTGCTGTTACCAAAGTCATGGTTCGTAATGGCCAGACGGCGGTGATTGGCGGAATATATCAAACTGATACAAATCAAACTGAGGCACGAGTGCCATGGTTAAGCGATATTCCAATTTTAGGATGGCTGTTCAAAAACAGGTCTACCAACAATGCGAAGACAGAGCTTATGATATTCTTAACCCCGCGAATTTTGGGACAGGCAGATTCGCAAACTTCCACTGGCGGTGAATTATAATTAAATACTGTAAAAACCTACTCCCAAAAAATCGCGACATATAGCAAGTCATAAGTTGTTGGTAATAGAGGATTAGAAGTAACAGCAAGTAAAAGTAAAATAATAAATAAATAAGTAAGTAGAGTAGAGAGTCGAGAGCAGATGGAATAGAGAATGAAGGCTGATAACTGAAAACTGAAGAGTAAAGCGTAAGTAACAAAGAGAATAACAAATAATTCTCTTCGTAGCAACGCTTTCGCGGATTCACAACACAGCCTCAAGCAGGAACTTCGAATAATGTGTTTAGGACTTGGTATAAGAAACAAAGTAGTACAGGAATCCATTGAGTGTTTGATAACAGAGATGTGAATAGTAAGTGTAAGGCATGGAAGCTCACGATGGCAAATCGACAAAAAAGTGGAAGTGAATTAATACTGTGTAACAGTAACTGAGTCCCCAAAGATGGGGTTAGAAAATCAAGACGACTTCTAGTTTGAAGTCTATATGGGGGAGTTCAAATGAAATCCGAATTCAAAGCTAAGCTTAAAAAAAGTCTTTTAGTATTAGGAATACTTGCAAGTTTGTCTTGTGCCAAAAAGGACAAGGATGTCGATTTCGAAGTTATTCCCGACCGCCCTGTTGTAATAGATTCTTCGATTACAGTTAAAGATAAAATTACGGGTGAAAAAAAGACATTTAATCCACCATGGTATACGTTCTCAATTAAACTGACTAACAAATCTAGTAAAAAGATCACGTTTGTGTCTATGAAGGCAGTTGTCACTGGTTTTATCAATGGTGAAACAGTAACCAAAGACTACAACTTTGATCCCGGAGCAGATTCCGCAGGAGCCTCTTGGTATTATGCTGTGTTGGATGCTGTAGATGCCCAAGGAAATCCTGGGAAATACACATCATCTGGATGGATAATGGCCGATTTGCCTAAGGTAGATGGGTACGTTTACTCAATCAGTCTAGAGTTAATTGGCTGGTACGGCGACTATAATACTCCCGAGCAACGTTTCTCTGCGACGTTCTATCACTCCACACAATAGTTTCGTAGACAAAATCTAGTTATACCAACACCACTAAAAAATTGTCCGTCTTTGCCCCCCCCCCCCTGTTTCAGGGAAGTAGTCGAATAAGTTAAATTTCCAATGGGGTGTGGACGCCTTGGGTGTTTATTTCTTGAAAATGAATATTTAGGCTGGTCCCATTCTTTGAACACTTCAATGATTAGTCAGAGAGTTAGCGAGTTGGTGGTTGAAATAAGTAAAGACTTATGTTTACGTAGTCTTGCTTGGGGGCTCCTTAGCAATGCACTAGTTTTACAGAGGTATATAGAAGATGTTAATACAAAGATGGCAAGCAACAATCCTTCCAAACGAAAACCAAATTCAGCAAATATTGTTGAGTGAAGGGTTAGAGCCATCTCTCGAGATATTTCCAAAAGGTCAGAAAATTCAAGAGCATCGCCATCCCTACACAGAGATTAGAGTGGTTGCAAGCGGACAGCTAACACTCAATATATCCGGCAACCAATTGCTGTTGCGTGAAGGTGACCGAATAGAAATTCCTGCAAATACAAAACACAGTTATTTTAACAACTATGTGGATGATTGCGTATGTGTCTTTGCCTTTAGGTTGTGAATCTATAACTCCAATCGACCTCTGGACCACAAAACTATTGCAAATTTAAATCTACTAACCTCTGACAATTAACTGCGTGTTATTATTCACTGAAACCGCAATAAGCATTTCTTATTTTCATTGTCTTTCAGTTAAAGCCCCGTATTGTAATACTAATACTAATACTAATACTAATACTGAACCCCATTTTGCTATTGTTCCTGACCCCCGATTTAATTTGGACACATAACCCAAGGGGGTCTTTATGGAAGTTACGTCTGGCGGGCGGAAACAATTTACACGACAATTTTCCTGAAATAGGGGGGTGTTGATATTGATCGAGCTACTTAAGATTGAGTTTATAGCTTGGTACAATCCCAGTGAAATTTTTAAGGCGCAAAATCGCTCGGGTGAAAAAGAGATTACCACTAACTCAATCGTAAAGGTATCTCATTCAGGCCTGAACCTTATCTACCTCTACCTCTACCTCTACCTCTACCTCTATATATCTATCTCTTAGTTAATTGTTGTAGAGTGAATTCTACTTATTTTTGGTCGCACAGCTTCAGTTAAGATATTATTAGGAGTGTTTTATATAAAACCTGAGTTTTTAGTTGTAATTATTGTTTGTTTCGCAAGTCGCCTGAGTAATGTTGAATAGCATGTTGGGGATACATGATTGCAGTGAATTATATGGCTAAAATTTGCTGGTATGGCGAAGCTTTTTGCAGACGAGCTACTGATGCAAGTGATCTCTTATGTTATATTTTGTATGTCCGGAGGAGGTCTAAATATTGAATTCAAATATCATTTATGCAGCCATGCGAGCTCTTGGGAAAGGTAATGATTCTAAGATCTTTTTTTCATTTTCCATATCAAATCCAATTCTGGTCGCTCCTGTTAATATGGATTGAAAGACTTTTCGCAAAATTTCTATCTCAACTTCTTGTGATCGATCAGAACTAAGTACGTCTTCTATTGCTTCAAGTACCGAATATATGTCAGGAGTTGTAACGACTTTAGGTAATCTATTTAAGTCGAGACCTGATATGATTGCTGGCTTAAAGCCTACAAGCATATCTGTCAGCAAGATTTTATTTCCGCTTGAGAAATTAATTTGTCTAAAGCTCTTACCGTCATAGTCAACACGGTGAATGACTTCTTCAACTGCATTTAAATCTAAAACAAAACTTTTAGAATCACTAGACTGAAAAATGTTAAGCAAAGTTGGCTCGGCTGACTCTGAGTAGCTCAACCCAGAGGCTAGCTTTATATAATCGACAATTTCTTTTAAGTTCAACTCAGCTTTTTCTGTAGTTTTGTTCTGATTCAAGCTGCCCCCTTAGGAATCTATAAGCTTACACAGTTTCTATCGTCGTTTTCGCAAATTTTCTTAATATATCTGCCAAATTTTAAAAATGTTTCGAGGAGAAGGGGGAAAGCATGAGGTAATGTATAAAGTATATTCATTTTAAACAGCATCTGCTGGAATTGAAGAAATGTTAAACAAAAGAATCGCAGCTCAATAGCTCGGCGCATGTCGTGTGATTATCTATTAAATTCAGCTGGTTACGTTCTACACGCTTTTAAAATGTGAAAAATATTTTAAAATAAAAAACAAATCTATTGACGTTTCACCCGATTTAGATGAAAACCAGCCCCACGCTTCGGGGGTATAGCTCAGCTGGGAGAGCATCTGATTTGCATTCAGAAGGTCGCAGGTTCGATCCCTGTTGCCTCCACCAAAGTAAAGTAAACTTTAAACAACGCGTTAAGCGAAAATAAAAGTTGACTTGAAATGAAAGCTGAAATAGAAACTTGCTTCTCAAGCAGTAAGGTCTTTGAAAACTAAATAGTTAGAAAACAAACAAGATTTTTTATAATTGCCATGCAAAGCATGGGTAAGAATTAAACTGGAGAGTTTGATTCTGGCTCAGAACAAACGCTGGCGGCGTGCATAATACATGCAAGTCAAACGGGGAAAGGCTTCGGCTGAGTACTAGTGGCGCACGGGTGAGTAACGCGTGGGTAATCTGCCTTAAAGTGGGGGATAACCTTCCGAAAGGAAGGCTAATACCGCATAAGACCACGACTTCTGAGGAGGTTGAGGTAAAAGGTTTTTCGCTTTAAGATGAGCCCGCGTGAGATTAGCTAGTTGGTAAGGTAATGGCTTACCAAGGCTTTGATCTCTAGCTGGTCTGAGAGGATGATCAGCCACACTGGAACTGAGACACGGTCCAGACTCCTACGGGAGGCAGCAGTAGGGAATATTGCGCAATGGGGGAAACCCTGACGCAGCGACGCCGCGTGAGTGATGAAGGCCTTCGGGTCGTAAAGCTCTG
>JBPOJH010000084.1:0-2533 GCA_052033755.1 Bdellovibrionota bacterium
TGTAGCATTTTTTGTTTTTTGAATTCATTCCAGACTGTTTTGAAATCAGGAATATTACTTTGTGCTTCGGTGATTGTTTTATTATATGTTTGCTGTAACTGCGATGCTTTTGCACGTGTACTTTCTAGTGCATTCCTGTTGTTAGCTTCTGCACTTGCTAGTTGTTTATCAACGTAAAGCTTCCATAGCGATTCTAAGATGGATTGTGTCGCCTCTGCACTTAGCTTTAAAGGAACCTTTTCAGAATAAATTCTTAGACAAAAATTTGAGGCATACACAGACCGTGAATGAAACATCAATCCAGTCATCAAACTAAAAAGCAATATATAATTACATTTGCCTAATATAAACATCCAGCTAGGTTCCGTTACAGTACCAAGTTGGTATCGTTCCAAAGTTTGTGGGATTGATTTCCCATCTTTGCAAACTGATAAAATAGATCGAGGTAGTATACTGTTTACGAATGAAAATTACTAGATGTTAATTTATTTTACAGGTGACGATTTACGAGACCACCTGTACTTACCCCAAGGCTCGTTGAAGGTTGGGGAAAACTTTTTTGATCTCTTCAATATCAACAAGCTTTCCTGTGACATATCTATGAACGATAACCCCAAGAAGGGTCTGATAACCCAACCCCAAATCATTCGCTATGGATTTTAAATTTTCAAAGTCATTCTGACTAAGTCGAGCTGTAAATTTAGCTTCCTTCTTTTCTTTCGCTAAAGCATCACTAAAAACAGCATTAACTCGACCAATGTCTTTGCCTGCAACATTGACCCAATCTTTCGCCGAGGCCTCGATTTGCTTTGCACTCAAATTCTTTTTTTTAGTTTTTGACTTCATTTGAAGTTCTCCTTAAATAATTTTTTAAACTTTCGTGATTGATAATGAGTAATAAAGCGCGACGGATTTTCGGCAACTACTACCACCCAGGCATAGTCGTTGAATTTGTATATTCGCAAAAACTGCTCTGGATAATTCCGATTTTCAAGAGTCGCCAAAAGCTCACCACCTTCAATTATTTCCAAAACCGAATACCCGCGTGACTGTTTATTTCGTTCGTCTTTTTTTCGATTCACCAATCGACTCATATTTAATATAATTAACGCAAAGTATGGCCAATGTCCATACTTTTATATTAACGCCTCAACTTAAGACAATTTTCCCATTTACAAGAACCCTACGCATCAGCAAGCACTATCGGCACTATGAGTGTTCAATTGAATTTCATGCGGTCAAATTAAAGTAGATTTAAATTCATGGTCTAGTTCTTATTAAACGAATACCGACACTATGATGACTAGACCTAGGGTTAACTTTCCAGCGACTAAAATATCTTAAATTTTTAGAGCCAAATGCCCAACCTCCACCTCGCGCAATACGAAAATCACCTTTTGTTCCTAATGGATCCACACCACCGGGTACAGAACTAACACCATTCCAAAGGTCTTTGACCAAATCAGCTACATTGCCCTCTAAATCAAAAAATGGCTTGCCATTAATTATGCGTGGCTGAAGTGATGCAACTGCCAGTGTCTTATTCCAAGGCCCTGAAAACCTCACTCCATTACATTCGTCATAATAAGCATATTTATTTAATTCAGCATCATCATTGCTGTCAAAATAGGGTTTATTTGTTTTTCCCAAGTTGGTCATCACATATTCCCACTGCGCTTCCGTAGGTAAATCATAATGGTCCCCTCTTTGGTGCCCTGGAAATAAATCCCGCAATAAGTCTTGCATTTGTAAATCACCATATTTGGATAACTCATTCAGACCATTCAGAAAATCCTGTACTTTCGTATCAGTATTTATAGATTCTACTGGATTATTGATCTGCATATGAAATTCAAAATCGTCAATTTTAACGATAATGTCATTTCGAGATGATTTATCTCCAGATCCATTCAAATAATCTGAGAAAACAGATGGATTGATAAGTCTTAAATTTGTTTCCCCCATCGCAATTTTCAATTGCGCCCATATAAATTGAGTCACATGAACATCCATCATTTCAAAGGATTTTGAAATTTTTGTTAGAACTTTTTCTTCACCCATTAAGTATTCCCCAGCCGGTATTTCGTAGAAGTATCCTTTTCGTGCATTGCGACTTGGCTTTAATGCCTCATGCAATCGACGACGCTCTTCCTCTTCGGTTTCTAATTTTCTACGGCGAGATTCCTCGGTGGCCTGCTCCTGTGTGGACCGTGACTGCTGCTGCATTTTTTGTTTTTTAAATTCATTCCAGACTGTTTTGAAATCAGGAATATTACTTTGGGCTTCGGTGATTGTTTTACTATATGTTTGCTGTAACTGCGATGCTTTTGCGCTTGTACTTTCTAGTGCATTCCTGTTGTTTGCTTCTGCACTAGCGAGTTGTTTATCGAGGTAAAGCTTCCATAGCGATTCTAAGGCGGATTGTACTGCTTCTGCACTTAGCTTTGAAGGAACCTTTTCAGAATAAATTCTTTGACAAAAATTTGAGGCATACACAGACCGTGAATGAAACATCAATCCAGTCATCAAACTA
>JBPOJH010000113.1:0-18796 GCA_052033755.1 Bdellovibrionota bacterium
TCCAACAGCGTAATAGTAACCGTAGCTTTGGATGATCGCACGTGTTCCCTTTAAATCAATTTGCTCTTGCTTGTATTTATTCAAAGCATAGGATCTGATCATGGCGTAGTCTGCAAACACATCAAAGACAAAATTATATTTTAGTCCATTCTTATAGATCGACATATCTAATGTTGTTCCAATGACGTGACAGTTTGCGAACCAATCTTGTTGTGGGTCGGTGGCTTCACGATTTGAATACTCTAGTCCATGTGAAGGGGCGATGACGTACGAAAATCCAGTCAGTCCAGCTTTAGTCTCTTTTATGTTTTTGCGATAGTAACCCTCGAATGCCAGTTTCACAGCGATCTCGACATCGGTCATATCCATATTTGCAAAAGCACCATGCATATCAAGTTCTGATAAAACAGTTCCTTTTGCCCAGCCCGAATCTTTTCCGTCGGTAACGTATTCTGAAATATTGATGATTTTTCCTTTCATGATAATACCAGGAGCATAATTTTTTGCGCTATCTTGCAAGTATTGCTGGACATAGACTCCAATTTTAAATTCTTTTAAGTGGTCAGGTAAATCAGAGCGGCGATCAATAATGGTTTTGTATCGATCTAAGAACATATTAATTGCACCGGCTCCGTTAAATAGATAACTGAGTGTTTTTGATAAAATGGAATTGTTAGAGGAACGTAAAGCAACTGAAAATTGATAAAGAACCTCGCCAAAAAAAGCGCCTGCAATTCCCGTAAATACTTGGTCATTGATACTGACGACTTCGCGGTATTCGACAATAAATTCCCAAGCCGAGCTGGCTGCAATAGTCCATAAGAGGGATTCATAAGCTGAAAAATTATTGGAACGAGTCACTTGGTAATATGTCATACCAGCCAGTGTATGAGGCCAGTTGATGGCGCGCCCATTGTTATCATGTCGCCATTGTTGAAAGCCTTTGTATCTGTCAATGCGTGGCTTATCTGTATAATCCCAATCCTTTGACATTTCGGCTTCAGCTGACTTGTACCAATATAAACCCACTGAAAAATTTAAAAACATTTCAAGTCCTTGACGAAACTTGTGTTCATAATCAGTTTTTCCCTCTACCAATTCATAGTACACATCTTCGGGAGTCATAGGAGTGTTGGTATCAGTATCAGTAATAACACCAGTAGTTTCGTTAAGGTTATATTTTAAAAATTGAGCGTCAGTACCAGCAAGCTGTGAACAGTCGATTTTAGTTCCTTCGGTTTTATTTCTAGCTTCACATTGATTTACTTTTTTCTTTGTTTCATTTAGGTCAACTAATAGGGGTTTCATGATGACGGCTTTGTAATAGTTTTTTAACCGAATAAAGTCGTGATCTTTTTGAAAAATTCCTTTTACTTTTCGAATCACATCATCATCACTGTGCGCTAAAAAAGTAAATCGTGAACCTGTTGGTTCCGCTTTTTCTGCTAAAAAGGGAAACTGGGAAGTTAAGGTAAAACTATCATCTTTATTTCGCTTTAGGTCGATATAGATATCGGCTTTGATGGGAGAGCCTTTGTCGCATATAATTTGATTTGTCATATTGGTGGCTTCGTCAAACAAGGCTCCTAAGTTTTTACAGCTGAAGCGAGCTGAATTCGTACTTTCTGAAATGACGATCTTATAGTCACCCGGTGACCCTTTTGGTAATGACAGATCTAAGCCATTACTATCGATTTTGCTGGGGTTGCCATTGCTGGATGCTGTCTGAGGAGGACTCTTATCTAAGGCTAAGGAATAACTACTATTTACTATGGTGATCAATGTCGTCATCAATGCGAATGCGAATTGGAATCGTTTAGTTTGAGTTTGAGACATGAAAAAAACCTCCAAATAGATTTTTATTTTTTCGATCTATTTGGAGGTTTCAAGTAATATGCCAGTTGGATTTTATCTTTTTATTTACTTAATTTTGTTTAGTATCTTCTGTCGGAAGGCCGCACAAGGCGGCCGATTGATTATGCATGCAGTGAACGAATTCAGTATAATTGGTATTATTTTGTTTCCTTGGCGCTATCTTCGGGACGTTTGGCTTCTTTGCGAATCTCATCGATAGTTTCACCATAAGGATCGCGGCCACCAGCCCCTTTGACGAAATTCAAACGTTGATCTAATTTTTGTCCTAATAATTTTTTAGAATCGTCTTGCGATCGTAAAATTTTTGGAGTCAAGAAAACCAACATATTCGTTTTTTCTTTTAAAGATGTTCGCGATTTAAATAGCCAACCTATGATGGGAATATCACCTAATAATGGAACTTTGGAAACTTCTTCGGTTTCGTTTTCTTTCATCAATCCACCCAGAATCGCGGTGTCACCATTTCGAACAACAATATTTGTTTCGATTTTTCTGGTCGCTAAAGGCTGCGTATTGACCTTGAAAGCATCCGGCGTATTGGCGGTTGATAATTGTTTGACTGAATTTTTAATTTCCATGCGAATGCTATCCGAAGTGGGACTGATGAAGGGCTTAATTTTTAATATAATGCTGGCATCTTCAAACTGTGGCGTCACTGTCTGTATACCATTCGCATTTGATTGCGTAGAGCCTGTGACAACTTTATCACCCACTTCAATGGAAGCTTCTTGATTATCCAAAGCTAAAATTTGTGGAGTTGATAAAATGTTTGCATTCGTATTTCGTTTTAAGAAAGTAATAAAGCCTAATAAGCTTGGAATTTTTGTTGTAGTTCCAGGGCTGGCTGGATTTTTAATTTCCACAGTATCGCCGCTACCAAAACCTAAAATCGATCCGGTCCCTCCTGTGGGACTTAGTAAATCGGTAAGGCTGGTTGTTAATCCATTAAATCCAGATTTAGCTCCCGAACCAGACGGATCAAATTTAAAATAACCTATTTGCCAATTGTTTGAGTCACTCATCTTCATTTCCATAATGATGGTTTCTACGAAGACCTGATCTCGAGGAATATCAATTTTACTAAGTAAAGTCATAACGGTGTCTAGATCCTGCTTGCTGGCCACAATAATTAAACTGTTCGTTCCCTTATCGGCTGTGATTTTAACATCGCCACCAAATATTTCTTGTCCACCTGATCCAGATCCATCTGCAGCAGATCCCATTCCGCCCAATATTGGACTTGGTTGTGCATTTCCAAATGGATTGCTGGGGGATCTAGCGCCTTGTTTAGGGCCAGCATCTTTCGCAATTCCATTCAAAGTCTGAGCAATTTTTTCAGCTTCTCCATGTTTTACATAATACACGGATACACCGCCAGCGTCTTCAGGGCCTATTCTAAAATCTAAACGCTCTAATAATTTTTTAATTTTATCAATACCAGCTTTGTTTCCAGTGATGATCAAGCTATTTGTTCGATCATCAGGAATTACCATATAGTATGCAGATCCAGGGCTATTGCTGGTGGTCGAGCGCGAAAAACGGGGTACGCCGCTTGAAAAAGCGCCTGTATTACGATTATTACTAGTTCCCTTGTTAACGATTTTATCAATTAGATCGGCGATATCTTTGGCCTTAGCGTATTTCACTTTAACGACTTCTAATTGATCATCAAAACCAGGAACGTCTAATTGAGAAATAATTTTCATGACTCGATCTACATTCGAACCATAGTCAGAAATGATCAAAGAATTTGTTTGTGTATAGACTGACATCTCTCCATCTTTAGAAGCTAAAATTCTTAAATCACGATTAATGGCTTCGGCGCTAATGTGCTTTAAATGTATAATTCGAGTGATCATCTGATCTGCATTCGGATAATATTTTCCTGAATACGTTTCAATACTATCACGTTGTGCATTTCTTGCGGATCTGATTTTTAAAAAATTACCACTGGGAACGACGGCATATCCATTGATAGCTAGGGCACTTAAAAAAGCTTTATAGGCTTCAGCCACGGTGATTTTACTGGGAGCAACGATCGAGATTTTACCACGAACAGCTGGATCAATGATAAAGTTTTTTCCAGTCAATTCGCTAATAGCTTTGACGATATCAGTGATGTCGGCATTTGGAAAATCAAAGGATTCAATCGTGTCTGGGAAATTTTCGTTTGTTATTTCCTCTATACCAGCTTTGACTAGCTTGTCTTTTTTTGATTTAGAGTCTTTAGTTTTAGAATCACCACTTTTGTGAATGGAAGGCGAAGGGGTCGTGCTGTGACCAGTGCTTGGTGAATTGTTCGTCATGGAGTTTGCCGAAGGATCGCCTTCACCATCTAATGACGGTGGAGGTGGCGGAAAATCTTCGTCCAGATCATCAAACTGCGCCCGAGCAGGTGTTAACACAAGAGACTGCACCAGTAAGCTAGAAAGCAAAATTGTCTTGAATAACTGAGAGGGAGACGGAGTTGAATCTGTTTTTTTATATGGCTTCATTTTGTCGTTACCTCATCCATGAAGTTTAAATTAGTACATGCTACTATTTTATATTATAATCTTGTTCTTGATCTCGACCATCACGTTCAACGCTAATTTTCAATTGATTGCTATTTTTCAATCCGTTGTAAAGTTCCATAGCCTGTGTTGGACTTTCAATTTTAACACCGTTAACTGATTTTAGACAGTCACCATTCTGAAATCCTAATTGAGTGTAAATGCTACCAGGTTGTATTGATAAAAATTTGAAACATTCAATTTCACCACTGGCATTTCTTCGAGGTGCCATAGCGGCTTGTTGTAAAACAGCGGCCATATCATTCGTGTATTTTAAAACATCACTGCGTTTAATTTCAAACTTATTTGGAGCCACCATGGCCACCTCGGCCTGTGGCCTAGATGGAATAGGCATTTCTGCTTTTCCTTGTGAAAAAGATAACTTCTTTGCTGGATCCTTGATCTCGATAAATTCTAATCGTTGTGAGCTTTGATTGCGAATAATCACTTTTTGACGCTCAATTTTTATTAACTGTGCTATGTTTTCAATTTCTTGTTTGGGGTGATAAGATAATACTAGATTTTTACTTTTCACTTCAATGTTAGCAATCGATCGTTCTGGAATCGTATGCACAATAGTACCAACTAAGGTCAAAGGTAAGTTGGATGGAACCGGTGGTAAATCCTCTTCTTGATTTTTTTGTCCCTGAGGTTTTAAGGTGTCAGGAATGTCGATCACGGTGAATATATTTCGGCTTGTGATCGTGGCATAATTAATAAACGGAACTTGGTTATTAGAAATGTTTTGCTGAGGCTTAGTAATATTACTAGGTTCAGGTAATAGCAAAAACCTAGTTTTTAAAATAATAATATCTGCTGTGAAATATCCGGCAGCAGTTACTAACAAGTAAGGCATTAAAGTATTTATTAATTTATGTGTGTTCACGCTAATAAATACTAACAGACCTTTGCCTACAGCACAAAGAAGGGTTCCACTTCTGGGTTCAGACTTAGACTTGGGTCGAGAAAACTGGGCATTTCGTCTTTTGGTGGAACAACAACGTACAATGCAAAAGGGGATTTAGTCGATATCCAAGATCTTGGAGGGGCAATCCTAAAATCGCGTTCGACTTGTGCATATACCAAAAAATTATTGGGTCCAGTATTGTAGTACGATTCCCAAATTAGACTTTCGAAAATATCTTCATTGTCGACGAATAAATGAGTTAAGTAACAGAAATCTAAGGGGGCCTCTAAGCCTGTACTTGAAACTGGTTTAGTTAAGCGTCGAGTCCATCCCAGTAACCACAAAAATTTAAGTGTCTGTCGAAAATTATGCCCTTGTAAGTTGTACTTAAGTGGCACTAAGCTATTTATTTTTTTACTACTCCATGGTGCCACGCAACCGACAACATTATCGTTATGATCAAAGGCAATTAGAAAATCCTCCAGTTGCATATCGATCAAACGCGATATCTTTTGTTCCAAGCTACTCACGCTACCGATATCTGCAAAGGTTCTATATTGACTGCGTTTTAGAATATAACCTAATAAAGCATCGTAATTAAGTTTGTTGCCTTCTTGAATTCTTAGGCCTGACAAAGGTCGTGGCGCCCATGGGAAGCGTCCATGTATACTAACTAAATTCAATTTTCGATAAAGATAATATCGGGGGAGCGGACGACGCATGCTTCGAGGACGAATAAATGCATTCATCGCTCCGGGATCGTACAAATTAATATAGGAAAATATTTGTTCGACATTAAAATCTTTTTTGACTTCTTCGATGACGGGCAAAAAATGGTTAGACCACTCTAAAATAGCACGCCTTTGATTGGAAACACGCAGGTCCGATGCGACAGCTATGGGGACTTCACTTTGTCCTTCGATAAATGTTTTACGAATAGAAAAATTGGCTAAGGCGTGAATGTTTTGTTGCTCGTCTTTTAAAACGTAGGTGCGATAATTAGATCCTTGATATCTATAGGGAGCAAAAAAATCTACATGTCTTTCTGGCTGCAGGTGAACGGGTAGGTGAATGGGAAACTGTCGATAGAAATCAATTAGTTTTTCTGAATCTGCCGTCGATGCGATTTCTAATTTCATATTAGATATCCTGCTTCCAAATTTGATCAGGTATATTGGTAAGATGATTATCGTACCTGGCCGCAACAAACAAGAAATCACTCAAGCGGTTTAAAAATTTAATTGGAAAATGAAATTCATTTTCAGGGTCATCGTTTGAACTAGCTGCAACCGTGGCTTCAGAGTTTAAATTTTTTAATAAGACCACAGATCGCTCGCAACGACGGCAAACTGTTCGGGCCAAATGCAAATAGGCCGCACCTTGTGTTCCACCTGGTAAAATGAAATGTTTCAGTGGTGCCAGGCGATGGTCTAGCTCATCTATGCGAGTTTCAAGCATGGTAATTTTTGATTCATCTAATGAAGGCAAAGATTTTTTCCACTTTGGATCTACTGTGGCTAAATGACTACCTAAATTAAATAAAAAATTTTGAATCCAATAGATATCAGCTTTCAACTCTGGATGGACGTAATTTTGTAATACGCCTAGAACACTATTTAGTTCGTCAATTTCTCCATACGCCTCGAGTCGAGGATCACTTTTATCAATGCGATTGCCACCCACCAGTCGAGTTTGTCCAGCATCTCCTGTTTTTGTATAAATTTTCATACTAAAATGATCTCCAAGAATGCTATTTTAAGTCAAGGGAAGTTATTCAGTTAAAAAAATGAAAAAGGGTTTTTAAAATGGAACTGCAAGTAAGTGAAAAAAATTTTTTAGTAACCATTCCACACGCCGGTGAAAAAGTTCCTGATTATTGTGAGTGGCTAAGAAATTTACCAGAACCTATTTTAATGGAAGACGTAGATCGATTCGTGGACGTGATTTATCAACCTGCTATTCAAGAACTTCAATTACAATCAGTGAAAACAGAGTGGCACCGTTATGCTGTTGATTTAAATCGTGTCCCGACTGATATAGATGAATCTAGCGTACAGGGTCATAAAAATCCAAGGGGTAGTTTTTCGCGCGGCTATCATTGGGTGATTACTACAAAAAAATTTGCATTGATGAACCAACCAATGACGGAAAAAATGCACAAAGATTTAACTGAACTTATATATCATCCTTTCCATGAACAAATTCAATTTTATCAGCAAAACATGCGAGCATTAAATCCTGCTTCTGAATTTTTTCATTTAGATTTACATTCAATGCCAAGCCTGGGCACGAATGAACATCGTGATCCAGGAGAACTACGAGCGGACGTCGTTGTGAGTGATTGTATCGGTAAAAGTTCAAGATCTGATTTTGTCGATAAAGTCATAACCGCATATTGTCGTGCAGGTTTTAAGGTGGCTTACAATTGGCCTTACTTTGGAGGTCGACTGACGGAGCAATATGGCCAACCCATGAAAGGGTGTCACACAGTTCAAGTCGAGTTGAATCGAGCGATCTATATGGACGAGGTTACTAAGCAAATAAAAAAAGAAAAGTTAGAATCTGTGCAAAGGCAATTAACCGAGGCCATACGATGGATTATAAAAAAATAATGTAGGAGGAACTGTGAAGCGAATTTGTAAAAAAATATTTTTAAACTTAATTATTTTTCAAATTAGTGTCTTATTTTTGTTTTTGAGCGTGAAGGCCAATGGCGAGGACAAGTCTAATCAAACTGCTATAAAAGAAGCGGCGGCATGTGAAGTTGCTAAAGAATTTATAACTATATTTGAATTTTTAAGATCTCGTATCGAGCTTGTCGGAAATGAAAAATCGGCCTTAACTGTAGCTAAAAAAGCCGCTTTATCCTGTCAAGGAAGTGCCGTTCGATTCATTCGAACAGTGTCGATTTTTAATGACATTGAAATAGATAATAGAAGTCTTATCGATTTATCTGTTGAAGTAGCTGGCTGGTCTGATGATAAAGCGATTTCCTTTCAAGAAATTTTTCAAAAATCATATGTTGCTAGCTATTTAGATTTAGACTTATATGAATCGATTCGCGTTGCTAAAAAGTTAGCTTTTTTAAACGAAGGTGATTCGGCCAAAATCGGAGAAGACTATAAGGACTTCGTCGCTTTTTGCCTAGAAGACAAGGGGCTTAATTTCAGTAAACCACAGTGCGGTAAATTGGCAGAAAATTTGATCTCGTTTCGAAAAAGTAACAGAAAACCAATTACACCTCAAATAAAAGATTTATATGAATTTCTAATTTTAGATATGGATAAAAACAAAAAGCCCATCGCTGATAATTTATCTTTTATAAAAATCGCTGAAAAAGTCTTAAGTAAAGACGAAAAGTCAGTCGAAAACTTTAAGGCTAGTTTTAAGTATGCAAGTTCTGATAAAGGTTTGAAATTAACAATGAAAGAATCATTAAAATTTGCGATGGATTTGGTGACTGAAGCCGGTGTGACGCGGGATTGACACCCAGCTGTTGATTCATCATTGATCCATCATTTTAAAAACTAGCTGAAATAAGAATTCCACTGACTAGATTATTATTTACAGGAAAAACAGTCACCTGAGAGTTCAAGCTAGCTAGAGGGCCATAGATTTTCTTTTTGTAATCAAGGTGTTGATCGCCAATTCTTTCCCACTCTGTTGTAAAGACTAAAGGGGCTAGTGAAGCCACTACGCCAATAGCGCCAATGGTACTTGCATAAGCGACATCGCCTGATCCAGCTACCATACCTGATGCAATCATATTGGATGCGATTGAAAGCCATTTCAATTTTCGACCTAGGTTGCGCGCATTCATTAATTGTTCTTCGGCTAGGCGTTCGCGGGTTAAACTTTCTGCGGTGTTTTTACTAGGAAGTGAGCTGATATTTTTCCAAGCCATTTCATAAGGGTGATACATATTACCTAAATAATAAGATAGTCCGACCCAAAATGTACCAACACTCATTGAAACCATTTGAGCCATTTTGATGTTATCTTGTTTTTCCTTAGAAATATCTCCGGGTACACCTTTGGATTGTAGGTACAAGCCACTTAATAGAGTGTATGTACCCGAGGCATAAAATGGATAAAATTTTTCACCATTTGATTTCTTTTCATCCAACATTTCGATTTCGATGCGACGACTTGCTAAGGGATTGACGTTTAGCTCTGGATACTCCAACTGAATTTCGGATTTAGAAATCTCATCCTTTGCTAGACTTATGGCCGGCAAAAGGTACATGATAGATATAAAAATAACGATGAACTGTTTATTTATTACTTGAGTGAAGTTAGTTTGCTTTTTTTGAATTGAAGTAAGTATTTGCATATGGTCTTTCCTTGTTAAGATATCTTTATTTGTATTTCTAAAATGGACAATGGTTTTTTTTTAACTATGATATAAGTAGAGGTTTAATAATGAGAAAAAATAAGATTTGGATGTGTTTTGTCGTTCATTTTGCGATTTGTATCGTTAGCATTGTAACCAAAGCCGAATTAACTTCGGGGGCGTTGATTACAATGACTCAAGGAGATGTGCAAATTTTTAGTCAACCAAAGGTAAAATCATTAGGCGATAAAAGTGAAGTCTTATATCAGAATCAATATTGGAAAAGTACAAAGGCTAGATTTGGCGAAAAAATACAAAGTGGCTCTGTGGTACATACTGGAACAGACGGTAAATTGCGACTGATCTTGCCTAACTCAGATGTTATTAATATTGGACCGTCCAGCTCCATCGTCGTAAGTGTAGAGATGGAAGCAACAGGTAAAACTAAGTCCGTCGATTTGGATGTGCTTTATGGTAAGTTACGAGCTGTTGCACAAAAAGAGGAAAAAGAGAAAAAAAACTTTAAAGTAAAAACATCAGCTGCAGTGATGGGGGTGCGGGGCACTGATTTTTCAACCTCTTTTAATCCAGCAGAAGGTCGAGTCAACTTGTCGGTGTTACGTGGCGAGGTAGAAATGAAGCCGACGCTAGCAAAAGTCGAGTCTGTTCAAGTGAAACCTGGTACAACCGCTGTCTTACAACTGAATCCAGATTTGTTGAAGTCCGATAAAGAAAACATCAAGATTGAAAAACCTAAAATAGAAATCAAAGAAACATCTCAAGAAACGTTGGTTGAAATTCAAAAAGCGTCTTCGATTCGGATGGATGAAAAAGCATTAAGTGAACTCCCTAAAAAAGTAAAAGAGGAAGTGATTTTGTCAGAGCAAAAAGCGAAAGACAAAACTTTGACCACGATTAAAATTGAAGATCCTCAATTGTACCAAAAACTAATATTGACACCGGCTAAGGATGTTAACGAAATTCAAGGAGCTGCCGTTGCGCAAGCATTACAAGTCGCTCCCAAAGACAACCCGGCTTTTTCACCAATGAAAAAATCCAAAAAAGCCAAGGAAGAAATCTTAGAGGGAGATGATGAGATTTATAAAAAGTACTTTAAAACGAATGATGAATAAAAAAAGCAGACGAATAGGAAAAATGTCTTAGTGTCAAAAAGTTAGACACGAAATAAGCGTGGGACGTACTTTGTCACAGCTGAGGACTGGCATAAGTATTGAATCAACTAGGGATGATGGTTGATTTTCAAAAACTCATAAGAATGATTATTATTACTAGATCTGTAATTTCTAGTTCGAATCTTACAGCAGGGACTAATTGGTTAGTGATTTCACTGATAACGATGGTGTCATTCCCTTCACAAGCTGTGCAGTATCATTTTGGCGATGATTCTAGTGTTACGACAGCCATCAAATCACAAAGTTATTTATCAGTTGGTGCAGAAAGCTTCTTTAGTCCCGATTACGAGCAATCCGAAGAAAAAAATTTTTCTTACCTTGGTGTTTCATTTTACCATTTGCAAGATGAAGATACTTTAGTTGATGCGAAAAATAGTAGTAAAGATAATACAGGATTAAACGGCGAAATACACGGGCAGTTTTTTTCACAAGTTCCAATTCGTAGTTACATTGATATTAATCAATTATTTTGGGAGTCCAATGAGTTTTCCGTGGGTCGACAAAAATATAATTGGTCACAAGCGGATAAGGATTGGTCGCTGGGTGTTTTTGAACCACGTTTAACCGTCAATCCCATTTTTCCAGAGCGGCAAGGGTTAACTGGTGTTTTCGCAAAAATCACTTCAGGAAATACAAATCCAGTTCAGGTTTCCAACAAAGATTCCAGTCCAGATACAAACAAAAACAAAACTGAAAACAGCCAAGTCCCATTTGAGTTATTATTATTTGGTTCACCAATATTTATTCCAGATCAGGGGCCTAATTATGAACTCAAAAATGGAAAATTTGAAGAGGCGAGTCCTTATTTTCAAACGCTTCCGACTCAGGCTAGAATTTTTGATCAAACTCAGGATATTAAATATCGACTTGTAAAGCCGGATTCAAACAAGATTATATTTCAGCAAAGTTATGCAGCCAGCTTAAAGATCGCAAGTGATCCTACTAAAAAATATAATTTTTCGATTCGTGCATCGACGGGTTATATGCCTTCTTCGTTTTTATCTACTGGTGTACAGCCATTTATTAATCGTCAGTCAAATCTTCAAATTGATGTGCAGCCACAAAGTTTTTATCACCGCGTGTCCTCGTTAGATATCGAATATAATTGGTTAGGTTTATTTTTGGGAGTTTCGGGATTTAAGGAACAAAATATGGAACCAGCCTATGAACCCGAATGGACCTATTTTAAATTTGATGAAGCCAATGGCGTGATGCCATACTTGGGCTATAAAAATAGATACTTTAATAGTCGATGGTCGTACCTAGAGGTATACGGTGGGCATTCAAAAGCGATCGGTCCCAAACAAGAAGAAGCCAAAAATCTTTTACCAGAAAGGTTTATGTGGCGAAGAGCTCATCAATTGCAAATACAGACAGTTCCTGTTTTTAAAAGGCTGAGATTATCGTCGACCATTCAGCGTGATTTAGATTTTGATCAAAGTTTAGTTATTTTTCAAATGGACTTAAAGTTTCATAAGTATTGGCAATTGTTTTTAGGCGGACAAGCACTGAAGGTGGGTAATCCACAAAGTCCTATGTATGAGTTAGAAAATCATGACATTGTATTTTCTGGAGTTAGTTATGCAATGTAATACCAAAAGCAATCTCTATACATACCTACATTGCTTGCTTACTAGAATTGCGAAACATAATTTTTTTAGTTATCTGTTTGTTGTTATATTAGGCTTCACAATTACAGCTTGCACTGATTTTTTACATGGACACAAAAAAGAAGAAAAAAGCAAAATTCTTGAAGTGAAAAATGAAAAACTAGATCAGTGTTTAAAGGATTTATCGACTAGTTTTGAAAATGTGAACTCGAAGGATATCGATTGTATTAAAGATGCCTTAGACTCGTTTGCTAAAAATACAAAAGGTGATGAAGATGGTTATTACGCCGAAGAAGAGTTATTAGATTTTTACAATAAGTTATTGAAGACCAGTAAAAAAATGGACCTATTAACTTTAAGAGCCATCTTGAAGTTAAAAGTTTTTATTGTTGGCGGCGATTCCAATAAATTAACTCGTATCGAGATCGAAAAGTTTAAAGCGTTTTTAGATGAATTAAGTCGTCAATTACCAAAGATCCAAGATAAGTATAAAGTTTTCTTTTTTAGTGAAAATTCCGAAAAAGTGTCTTTTTCTCAAATCCAATTAGCTGTGGGTGCATTCCGCGAGGCTAGTGCTGAGCTATTAAAGTTGACACAGTCAAAGGATTCCAAACTTGAGTTTCAAGATTGGAAAAATATTCTTTTCATTTTAAGTTCATTTTATGAGGGAGAATCCTTTTCTTCAGCTGTGAAGTGGTTTCCCCTGATTGAAAGAGCCAAAGTTTTATTGTTAGGAGATGAAAGCAAGTTTTTTGCAAGAACAGATATGAAGGTGAACTTTGATTGGTTATTTCAAAGTTATGGAGTCTTTCTTCAGTATTATTATAAGATCAAACATTTAGAATATCAAAATGTGACTGATTGGGAAGAGTTGATCGCCTGGTTGGATCAAATATTTGAGCTGCTACCACAAGCTCCAATTTTAAAAGATAAAAGTGCTATGTCATTGGTTGAATTAGATCGCAGTTTAGAAGAAGTGTGGAAGTTAGAATTATTTAAGTCAGAATTAAGCTTAGATTTATACAAATCCACATATCGAAAATTTATTAATAAATTTTTAGAGGCCGGCAAGGTTGCATCGGGTGATTTATTAAAGAAAGACCACTTAGATGTGCTTTATCAAGAGTATCAAATATGGCGGACCTCACAGCGAAGTATCAATTATATTTTTGCAAACAAGCAACAAGCAACGATCGCTTTCGAGGATTTCAAAAAAGAGTTGTCGATTATTAATGTCCCAGCGATGATGAAAGTCAGTAGTCAGGTGCTGACGGCCAGTCAAAAAAACTTCTTTCAAAGAAGTTACTTAGATTTTGTTCAGTTATTCTTTGTTAATCGCCCTATGATTTTTAATGAAAACTATCAATTGATGGTTTCAGCAAATAATCCAGAAACAATTTCATTTACAGCTAGTAATTTATCAAATGCTTTACGTTCGCTAATGAGATTAATTATGATGGGTTATGGCAACAATGCCGACCTAAATAATTTAACGAATAATAAAATAAGCGAAGCTAGCTTTATCAAATTTGAAGAGGATTTTCGTGCCTTCGGCAGAGCCTTGGGTTTGTTGGACCCCAGGCAAACGAACTCAGCTATTCGCACATTTCGTGAAGCCAATTTATTTACGATGTCAGGAAATGGTGATTCGTGGCTTAGTTTTCAAGAGCTGTATGAAGGTTTTTCCTTGTTGATGTCGGGTGGTCGATTTACGGTGAATCGTGTTTACACAGAGCTATTGCCAACATCTAAGGTGGATGGTCCGCCTGATATTTTTGGTAAGTCTATGATTCAAAAAAAGGCTTTTCAAGACACTTTATTTGCCACGGAATCAGCCCGCATGAACTATTATGATAATATAGGAAATTTGAAAAAGTTCTTGTTGACGTTAAATACAAACGAGCAGCAGGAGTTCTTTAATAATCTGATGTCAATTGCTCAGATTAATACCGATACCGGCAGTACAGAAACGTCTGCTATTGAGTACGCAGAAATGCGAACGGCCATTACCGTCTTGCAATACTTAGAGTCGTTATTGATTATCTATGATTTAGATCACGATGAAAAATTATCAGTCAACGAGGTCATGGCGGCACTACCACGCTTTATCAATTTTTTAAAAACACTACCAGGAGCCGCAGGTAACGACGATAGAGATTTAGAAGACGTTTTCTTGTATTTAGTTTTCAAAGGTAAGAAGATAGATGGTCCAAACTTTTGGAGCAGTTGGAAGGGGTTCAATTCTCGTGCAGATTTTACATTGTTTAGAAATCAATTGATGTTACAGCCAATGTTTCCAAGTTTGATTCCGCCTGTGGGCAGAAAAGAGCTCATGCAAGCATTAGTACTACTCAAGTAATAAATCCTGTGTTAGTTTTCTGGTCTTTATGAATGCAATGATTTTATTTACTTATTTGACTCTATTTGTGTTGGGTTTAGCCGATAATATTCGCGGACCTATGTTTTCATCTGTTTTGGAACTATTTCAAGTGAATCAAACTTATGGTTCCTTATTTTTTTCAATTGCCTCTTTTTTTGCTTGGCTATGTGGATTATCCGCATCCTTTTTAATTCATAAGATCGGAGCCTTCCGAAGTTTAGTTTTAGCCTTATTGATGATGATGCTGGGCACACTAATTATGGGTTTTATTCGGACCGACTTTAGCTATTTTTTGATAGGTGCTGGAGTTTTTGGAGCATCGGTTGGAATCATGGGTGTTTCGCAAAATGTTTTGGTGATGGTGAACGCACCGGCGGCTCAACTTTCAAAATATCAATCTGGCTTACATGCCATGTACGGTATAGCTTCTTTGCTGGCGCCTTTTGTGGTGGCGACTTTGGTGGATGCTCATTATTCATTTCAAATCAGTTTTTATATTTCAGCATTTTGTTGTTTGGTATTAGTTATCAGTAGTTTTTGGTTAAAGGGTAAGCCTGGTTCCGCCGTCAATAAAGATGACGACCCTACGGCCGAACAGCATATGGAGACTAGAACACATCGACGATTCTGGTATGAGTTGATGTTGTATTCGTTGATGGTCGCTTGTTATGTCGGATTAGAATTGTCGTTATCGACGCGCAGTAGTTTGTATTTTGAAAAAGAATTATTATTTTCTAAAGAGCAGGCCATGCGAAGTGCAAGTTGGTTTTTTATGGCACTTGCCTTTGGCCGTGCGTTAGCTTTTTTTATTCCGGTAAAAATGACTGTACGAAAACAAATGTTAATTTTAATGATCACTTCGATTGTGGTATTTTCTATTGCGGTCTTGTTAAAGGCGCAGTGGATATTTTTGGCAGGTTTTTTTATGGCTCCATTGTATCCATTGTCCATGTCTTACGGTGCGCAGTTGTTCCAAAGAAAATTAGCCTTAATGACTAGTATGGCAGTTAGTCTATCCAGTGTGGCTGTGGTTGTGATGCACTCATTAATGGGTTGGGTTGGTGATCATTATGGGGTCGCAGCTAGCTTATGGGTGGGAATAGTTTTTGGAATCTTATCACTTTGTGCTTTATGGATATTGCCGCATACTGATTTAGATAATAAAGCCAAAATCACGAACAGTGAAGACACAGTTGCAGCTGGCGCTGGAGCGACAACGTGAAATCAGAAAAAAAAATAACCGAAGAATTTTATCTGATTGTCAATCCTGGTTTTGAAAATGAATTGCAACAAGAGATCCTTGAAATTTTTAGCAACGATGCTGTTAGATCTGTATCAAAACCCGTGATCAAGGAAATCGAAACTGGCGGCATTCAGATTCAGTGCAGTCTGGAATCCGCATTTTATCTGCAACGTCGTACCAAATTAGCGACACGTATTTTATGGCGCCTGCACCATTTTTTCGCCAAAGAGTTCTGGCAATTTGAAAAAGGAATTTTGCATCCTGATCTACATAACAAATTAGCTAAATATTTTATTGCCGAAAAACTAAAGAATTTAAAATTTCAATTGGAAATAGCAGCCTCTAAATCGAAATTAAACAATGAAAAACGTTTGCAAGAAATTTTAGTGCGAGAATGGACACTGAAAAAAAAATGGACTTTTATTGATAAAGACCCCTCTGTTGAAATTACTTTTTATGTCCGTAATTTTATCGACCAAGTGACATTAAGTATAGACTTAACGGGACCGCAAGCCCTGTATCATCGAGGTATTTGTAGTTTTAATTCAGAGGCTCCGGTGCGCGAAACCATTGCTGCCTTTTGTATACGTCAAATGATTGCAGGTACGCCTCGTTCGGTATTGCATAAAACGCGATTGTTGGATCCCATGTGTGGGCGTGGCACGTTTTTATTTGAAGCCCATGAAATATATAGGCCTCAGTATTTTCGAGATTTTCCCATCGAAAATTATATAACTTCGAATCATCTTCATGGTTTATCCCAGCAAGGCAAGAACACTCGTGTTGTCAAAGCTGGTATTAACAATGGCGATGACAAATCCAGAATAAATAAAAGCGATGCTAGTAAAACGAATGATCTATTGTTTCAAGAGCTAATAGGCCAAGATAAATCAGTAGATAGTTTAAAAGCTTTCCAAAAAAATTTGCAGAATCAAACTGCGTTTAATCAAATTTCCATTTCCAAAGATCCAGTTGATTTTTTTTCTACGGTGGAAAAAGCAAACCAGAAAAAAGCGGGTGATGATGTTGACTCAAATTTATGGATCATCACGAACCCACCCTATGGAGAGCGATTAAAATTAGACTTTGATCTACAAAGTCTTTTTAAAGCTAGTTTTTTAAATTACAAATCTCAAAGATTGGGTTTCTTATGGCCACGCTCGCAATTTAAAAATTTAAAGAAGGATATTGATTATTTTCAATCACAACATTCAGAAGTATCCATCCAACTTGTCAGTCTTGATTACTTTAAGAACGGTGGCATTGAAGTTGGTTTTGCTGTGTTTGATCAAAAGTAACACTATTTTACTTGGGTTGCGTTTATCTTCATTGCGGCGATAGACTATTTTCGTGACAAAATTCCTAGCAGCAACTAATTCTTTCTTATGACCCAAATTCAAAAATTAGATTCTGCCGTGGTGGATCAAATCGCAGCCGGAGAGGTTGTCGAGCGTCCTTCACATTTAGTCAAAGAACTTGTCGAAAACGCCATCGATGCGGGGGCCACTCGTATTGCCATTGAAGTCAATGAAGGTGGTCGACAAGTTAAAATTGTCGATGATGGTTCAGGAATGTCAGAGACGGATTTACCCAAGTCGATTGAACGATTCGCAACCAGCAAAATTCAAAAAGCGGAAGACCTTTGGAGGCTGAAAAGTTTTGGTTTTCGTGGTGAGGCCTTAGCCAGTATTGCCTCAGTCAGTCGATTGACGATGATTTCTAGAGAAAAAAATGCCTCCACTGGTTATCGATTGTTCAGTGAATTTGGTCAGGCTAAACCCGTTGAGGTCTCGGGCGGAAGCTTTGGTACAACGGTTCATATTCAAGATTTATTTGAGAATGTCCCTGCTCGATTAAAATTTATGAAGTCAGATGCAGCGGAAGTGACGCAAATTAAAACCGTCATTAAAGCCATCGCATTGGCGCATCCCTCAGTTGAGTTTCAACTAACTGTCGAAGGACAGATGTCATTATTGTACCCCAAGTCCAAGGATCTTAAATCAAGATGTCAGCAGGTACTTGAACAGGATGAGTTATTCGAGGCAGAGCTAATCGAACCCGGAAAATTATCTGACAACCCGATACGTGTACACGCTGTTTTTTCGGGCCCCAGTCAAATTAGCAAAACCAGTCGACAGATATGGATATTCGCACAAAACCGTTGGATCCAGGATCGCAGTTTGCAGACGGCAGTTATCGAGGCCTATCGTCATCTGCTGATGCATGGTGAGTATCCGATGGCTGTTGTTAAGATTGAAATGCCTACGGAAGAAGTGGATGTGAATATTCATCCGACGAAATCACAGGTTAAGTTTTTAGATCCTCAAATGGTGTTTCGTGCTGTCCATCATTGTATTAAAAATGTATTGAACACGGCTCCTTGGATGAAGAAGCATCAGTCATCGCTGAAAGTTCCGCCGCCACAGTCGCAGTCCGTTGAAGTCACAAATTTGAAATTTCAAGACGAGGTTTTAAATCAAGTGCAATATCAAAAGAAAGACTTTTTCTTTCCCAAGCCAACCACCGATGGGTCATCAGTGGGGTCATCTTCGGTGGATTCATCGACTTCTTATTCCAATGTGAATGTGGGATTTCGTACTTCGCGGGAATCCACTGCAGATATTTTTCAATCGAACAATAAGACCAACTTGGGATCTGTAACTAAGCATCAGAATTTTTGGTCCCGATTGGAAGTCTTAGGAC
>JBPOJH010000133.1:0-36447 GCA_052033755.1 Bdellovibrionota bacterium
GGAGACTGATTGGAAACACTTTTTTGAAAAATGATATCACCATTTTGTAAAGTGGGAGCTCCTTGAATAATATCGGCATGTGAGCTCACTGCCGAAAAAATTAATAACAACAATGCTAAAACAGAACTATAAGTTTTCATAGAAATCCCCTCCATGGTTTTTTCAATCGGTTTTTTAATTTCAAATCATTGCGTATAAAATTCAAGCATAGCCTTACATACAGTGTCCAATTATAATTCATGACACAGTTGTCCGACTCGTAAAGCAAAAAAACTCATACATAATAAACTAAGTGTAGCGAAGAACTATGCTATGAACAAACTTCGGTAGTCGTTAAAAAACACCTAACAGTGATATTTACGTATTCGTATATTTCGAAGTGAGCATAAGCATAGACAATGACTACGAATTATTTTAACTTGAAGCGATCATGAATAAAACGAAATTACCCATAGATCCGTATTTATTGCAAATCCAACAAACGGTCCGCCAGAATCCTTATGTGATTCTAACAGCCAGTCCTGGATCTGGTAAAACAACACGCGTACCAGCAGCCTTATTGCCCATCACTACGAAAAAGATCTTAGTTCTAGAGCCTCGTCGCTTAGCCGCCGTGTCTGCTGCCCATCGTATTGCCGACGAGGAATCTTGGACTGTCGGTAAAGAAATTGGCTATCAAGTTCGATTTGAAAGTCGACAGCAAGACAGAACTTCTATTATTTTTTTAACGGAAGCCTTGTTATTAAAAAAAATAATTGCTGATCCCCTACTTGCTGACGTCGGCGTGATTATCCTGGATGAGTTTCATGAACGCTCACAACACGTCGACATTGCCTTAGGACTTATCAAAGAATAGATCGAATTAGAACGACCCGATTTAAAACTATTAATCATGTCAGCGACACTGCAATCTGAAAGCATTTCGAATTTTTTGAATCAAGCTCCTATCATTAGTGTCCCAGGACAATCATTTCCATTAGAGATCCGCCGACAAAAAGAATCGCAACTGTTAACGACAGGTCCACAGTTCATCGATCGAGTTATTCAAAAACTGACGGAAGCTATGACTTTATCTGAAGGACATATTTTAGTTTTTTTACCAGGCTTAGGTGAAATTGAACGCGTGTATGAAAAAATACTGGCTAATACAATCGCAAACAAAAATACGAATTGGCAGCCATATAAACTGTATGGCACGCAATCACTAGAGGAACAACGAGCCGTTATTTCATCCTCTGATGTTTCACGAGCTAACGAAACTAAAAAAATTATCTTAGCTACAAATATTGCTGAATCGTCTTTGACCATCGATGGCGTCACCACGGTCATCGACACCGGCCTTGCACGAATCAATTTTTATCAGGACTCAGCACAAGTAGAAGAGTTAAAACTAGTGCGCACCTCTAAATCCAGCCAAACACAAAGAGCCGGTCGAGCTGCACGACAAGGACCTGGCTTGTGCCTACAGTTATGGAATGACCTAGATTTAAAATCGATGAAGGACTTTGAAGAGCCTGAAATACTACGATGCAATTTATCATATACACTTTTAAGTCTATCTAAATTAGGTATTACCGATTTTAAGAATTTTTCATGGTATCTACGACCCTCAGAAGAAAAGTTAAAGAACACGACCAACTATTTGCAAGAATTAGAATTAATCAATAAAAGTCATCAGATTACATCACTGGGATTAAAGGCTTTAAGTTTACCTTTAGAACCAGATATGGCCCTGTTGGCGATTAAATTAATGGAAAAGAATTTTCATTCCATTTTTGCTGCTGAGATTGTCAGTTTATTAACAGAAAAAGATCCCTTTCCGGATCTGAATTATCAAGGCACTAATATAACTCGTGATGGATGGGAATGTGATTTATTATCACGATGGGAAAAATGGAAAGATTCACGAGGTGCCCACTCTGGACGACTTCATCAATTACAAAAATCCATACAACAAGTTCGTACACAGTTAGATGGTTTATTTAAAAAGTCGAACTCAGATTTGTATGAAAATAATCGTATCGATGGAAATCAACTAAGCTCTCAACAATTGCGATTATTCAGTCAGTGCTTATTCGAGGTATTTAGTCCATGGCTTAGTCGACGACGAAAATCCGGTGAAACAAAAGCGATTACCAGACGTGGCCGAGGTGTAGAACTGGACAAGAATAGCTTTGTCCGTCAAGCAGACTTTTTTATTGCGTTAAAACGAATGGAAGGACTTAGCTTAAGTGATACGAAAGTCCAATGGGCTTCGGGAATTTCTGTGGCCTGGATTAAAGAATTTGGTGTGGATAAAATCCAAAAAAAATCAGAAATTAAATACGATCGCGAAGAAAAGAAATTTTGGGCATTAGAAGCTAGTTATCTAGATCGTTTACCATTAGAAGAACCTAGAAAACGCGAAGCTAATGCTGATGAGGTGCGTACTCACCTGCCAGAAATTGTGTCTGCAGAATGGGATTATTTATTAGACGAAAATCGCGACTTTGGATTTTGGTGGCATCGATACTTATACTTTTGTAAGAATGAAAACATAGAAGTCATTAACGAATCTACTTTACAAAGTAAAATTCAAGATATTTGTTACGGAGAAAATCGACTTGAAGATATCGCCAAAAAAGATCTTATTTATTTTTTTGCAGATGTAGTTACAAAAGAACATCAACAAATCTTAGAAAAAAACTATCCACTACGTCTTCCTATTTTTTATGTTCCAAAGAACACATCGCGTCCCTATGATAAGTTCAAATATATTCACTACAAAGGGGAACAAGCCCCTTTTGTGGAACTTAAAATCCAAGAGGCCTTTGGGCTATATGAAAATCAAAAAATCGGTAATGTGGCTTTGACTTATATTCTATTAGGACCGAATTATCGACCAGTACAAGTCACAAAAGACATCGCTGGATTTTGGAGCGGATCTTACATTGAAATTCGTAAAGAACTTAAAGCAAGATATCCAAAACATGATTGGCCAGAAAAACCATCCAGATAAAGCATTACGAATATTTATTCTTTTTTGCGGCTGATATATTCTTTACTTTTAACTAAGTTACCTTCAGCTAAACCGTATTTTTCGAATACTTTGACTTCTTGATAAAGCTGCTCTGAGGTTATCTCACCCGCCAATAAGGATAAATACGCTTGTATTTTATTTGTTAATTCCGAACCACGTTCTTTTAAAGCTTCCAGTCGAACAAAACCAAGACTCATTTGACTCCACTGTGGAATAAATCTAGCGGCTGACTGCGGAACTGCATGAAACATCGTATTGCGGCACTCTTGATCGGGTTTGATTTGATGATAATGTCCAAACTGGTCTTTCAATTCGACTTGATGTTTTTCACATGGCTTACCACAGTCACGATACGAACGTCCCTGACTAAGGAAAGCCGCAAAAACACAGTGCTCCATATGAAACGATGGCATGTACTGATGCACGTTAATTTCCATTCGAGAAGAATCTGTTGCTGATAATAAATCCTGAATTTGCTCCACATTCATATCGTAGGATAAACACAAACTATTTATATTTTTTTCTAATAAGTATTTCGCCGACAGATGGTTCGTTACATTTAGACTAAAATCACCTAATATTTTTCCGGAATATTGCAAGACATTTTTTAAATACCAAATAGCACCCAAATTACGGGATAAAATAAAATCCGGCTTTAGAGAATGAATATATTTTAGATTATTGTATTCTTGTGGTTTTAAAATTCGAGTTGTTGCGATTCCCACTGGAAACGAATTCTCTTTCAACCTAAGTACAGCTGTCGCATAATCACGACCAAATTCAAAATCTAAAATCACAGCATGAATTTTATTTTTATGACGACTTTGCGAAAAGAACTGAACAAAATCTTCGACCTGCTCTTTATCACGCAACAAAATATTCATAGCCGTCTGTTGTTGACCAACTGTTGGATTTGCCTGCGAACTCATTGATACAATTTGGTTATTCTTGAATTTTGTTTCTTGGAAATACTTCTGAGCGCTTTCGGTTTGACGGGCTAAACTCGAAATATCGCTGTCGACTTGGTTCGCTAACAGGAAAGATCCAGCTTTTGACTGACTTCGCATTTCTGACAAGGATTGAGTTAACTGCCGACGCAAATTCTTAATTTGTGAATGCGGAATAAAATATTTAATATCTTGCAGCTGAGTTTGTTCATTATCTTGCTTATACAGATTTATTTTTTGTAAAACAAAAGCCGTACCACCTAATGCCGAAAACTCTTCTGGCAATAAACTTTCCGTAATGCATTTTGATTTTGCCAGCTGCAAAACCTCTTCAGTTGTTTTTTCAATGCGATTCAAACCATCTGATATTTGTACTTTAAGAGGTTGATTTAGTTTTAACTCAACATCAAAAACAACTGGTATCTTTTTTTGTTTTTCACGATTTTGATAGGTTTGATTTAATTCTTTCATTAAATCTTTTTTCGAATTCAGATATACTGTGGATCCAATAAAATAATCCTGCAGCTGAATTTCATTGGAAAATCCCAAAGACCAGCTTCCATTTTTAAGCTTTTCAGCGTCGTAAATCATACCACCAAACTCTGTCGATTCACGATGGTTGTCTGCTCGGCCATTGCTGCCCCGTGTACTGTTAACATGCCCATTGTCGATTGTGTCGGCTTTTGCTTTAGATAACACCCACAATAAACCATCCCCAGGCACTAATGGAATCTCTTGTTGCTGATCTGAAGCAGCGTTTTTTAAAGAATCAGTTTTTAAAATTAACTTTCCATTTTTAATGGCTTCGATTCTTCCTAAATATAAACCCCGATGCGCACTGTAGGTTCCATCTACCAATTGCTGATGATCCACCCCGTGCAACCAGCCTGAAAAAAATCCGCGTGAATACACCATCTCCATTTTATTTTTTAATTCCGTAAAATCAGATTTATCATTTTTTAAAATCGAGCCCCTGTTTGATTGTATTAAACTCGATTGATTCAGATATGAATCCATCACTTGTCGGTACGACTGCGCCACTGAAGCTACATATTCCGCCGATTTTAACCGTCCCTCTACCTTAAAAGTGTTAATGCCCAAATCCATCAACTGAGGAATTTCTTCGATGCCACATAAATCCTGTGGAGATACTAAATACTGTTCGTCCAAATCAGTTTGTTTTTTACCATCCACAATCAACTCATACGCAAATCGACAGCTTTGCGCACACTGCCCGCGATTCGCAGAGCGACCACCCAAGGTTTCTGATGTGAAACACTGACCAGAATAACTAACACACAAAGCACCGTGCACAAATACTTCAAGTTCTTTGTCGGTACTAGCTCGTATCATCTGCATTTCAGGAATTGAGTTTTCTCTGGCTAAAACGATACGACGAAAATTCAAATCCTGTAAAAAATGAATAGCATCGGCATTACTGATCGTCATTTGCGTCGAGGCATGCAAATTTTGTTGGGGGTTTATTTGACGCACCAGTTGCGCCACACCCAAATCCTGCACTATCAACGAGTCAGGACCAATCGCTAACACCTGCGGCAAAATTTCCATCAAGCGTGGAAATTCATTTTCAAAAATTAAAATATTTAAGGCTAAATTCACTCGCACACCGTACAAGTGACAGAATTGAATAATTTCTTTTAGTTCCTCCATGGAAAAATCTTTGGATCTTCCACGAGCATTAAAAAATGGAAACCCTAAATAAATAGCATCAGCCCCATTATGTATTGCTGCCATTGCCATTTCAAGATTGCCCACCGGCAATAATAATTCACTCATACTGGGTAATTTCATAGGTTGTTTCATACGGGTGGGTTTATCATTTTCACAGGCTCAGGCCTATACTTTTATTCCCTAGACTGTATTTTTTTCAGAATCTATACCAATTCCAATAAATAATTATCCAAGGCGCAAGCTTGAAGCTGTATTGTAATACCGCGAAAGCGCAGCAACGATGGAGAATTATTTATTGGGCTTGGTAAAACTGCAGGACTCCGTCACGAATCGATTTTACAACCAGTAATAACCGATCGGAGTAGGGATAGTTTTTCCCGCCAATATCTAGCGGATATTTGGTATTGTAAAATCTTTCGAACTCGGCAGGATTATTATAAAACAAACATTCTAAATAAGACATAACCGGTGCTTTCAGCATTCTTGGGATCACTAAATTTCTGGCAAAAACACCAGGAGCCACAGCATAAGCGGACTCACCACCTGAACTGGCCAATTTTAATCCCATTTGTGTCGTAAAATTTTTCAAAATCGACTGACTGATGCGCACGGATTGATCCCATGATCTTTGATCCAATAAATGTCTTGCAAAATATTGACGAGCCGATCTGGATCCCAACTCATTCACTTGATAGCCACCAACGACATAGGCCTTAGTTGCATTCGGAGCATTGGGGTTGACGCCCCCATTATGATCTCCAGAATCGTCCGTATCAAAATGAATGATTAAAACAAGATCTGGATTCCATTGATTGATTTTATTCACTCGTGCCCACAAGTCTGTTCGACGAATAAAATAAAAATCACGATTGGATTCTGAAAATAATTTTTTACGTTCTGCACTGTTGTCAAACAACTGCAATAACTCTTTGTCGTTTTTAGCCGACTGAATCAATTTTACAAACCACGGCGCGTGAATATTATCGCGAAGTTCCGCTTGCGCATACGGAGTGATATCAAATGTATTCACGTCCTGATTAGACACAGCACCTAAAGTTTCATGCGTCACTAATACTTGCGCACCCAAGGCTTGGAATTCCTTTTTTAAAAGCAATGCAGTTTGTAAAGCAATCACACCTTCACTGACGATTCGCCCCTTGGAATCTTGAACGTATTTACCCGTTTTTTTATCCCAAAATGTACCACCCATGTGCCCTGGATCCAGGGCAATACGAAGCCCCGCCAGTGGCAAGCGAGTATTTCTAATATCCGATTCTATATCTGATATTGAACTTACTGTTTTTAATTTTAACTGAAAATCCATAATCATTTTGGATTGAATGTCCTGATAAAATTTAACGTCTTGTGTATCTATCGACGCAATTTTATCAAATATCTTGAGTGGATCTAAAAATGATAAAATCTTTTTAGCTTGGTTCATCGTCTGTAACTGTTGCAAATCCTGCAACTCGTTGCTTGGATCCGCCTCCGGTAATACCTTGTAATGGTCCAACACTAAAAGTGTGCGACGGTAGTTTTCAGTCGAGCTAGATACAGTTTTCGGATCTAACACAAAGGGTGCTGAGAATTGCGAAGATGGAGGTATAATATATTCCTCATCGTAGGCTTGGGCTTGAAGCGCAGATAAAGAAGAAATTACTAAAATAGAATAAATAAATTTTAAAAAATTATGTTTCATTCCTTCATCATCAAAAGAAAACTGAAGCTGGTCAACCTTAGCTTCCTGTTTCCGTGCTTCGCATAATTTGACCTGGAATTCCGACTACGACACTGTTAGCAGGGACTTCTTTAGTTAAGACTGAGTTAGCGCCGATGCGACTGCCATCGCCAACATAAATGGGTCCTAAAATGCGCGCTCCAGCTCCGACTAAGACTCTATTTCCCAATGTCGGGTGTCGCTTCACGGGATCAAACTTTGTTCCACCCAATGTGACCCCTTGGAAAATAATACAGTCATCACCCAATTCCGCCGTTTCACCAATGACTGTACCCATTCCATGATCGATCACTAATCTTTTTCCAATTTTTGCACCTGGGTGAATTTCAATGCCAGTCAACAAACGTGAAATTTCCGCCACCAGTCGAGCTAAAAAAAATAGCCGCCACTGATATAACGCATGAGAAATTCGATGAAAAAAAACAGCCTTGGGTCCTGGGTACAACAGGACTATTTCTAAATACGACTTTGCTGCTGGATCATAATCTTTGTACGCTTTAATAAAATCTATCATTTTTTTCCCTAACTACTTATTGAACTGAAAAAGAGTCACACATCAAATCGGCTCTACGTGAATCATAAATCGTGACCTGAGTCACTTTGATTTGCTTACCATCGTTCACAGAAACTATAAAGTGCCCGCCAATCAAACTAAGATGGCGATCGCGAGTCGTGTTCACTTCAAATTTGCCTGTGCTAATAGCCTTTTTGTAAAAACTACTGATCTCAACCGCGGACTTACAACCAGATCCCCAAACCTCGCCATCTAATTTTCGTTTTTTGGCTTTTGATACAAAGAAGGCTTTGATTTGATCGGCCTTATCATCTCCCGGTAACTGAAAGTGAATATAAAAACTACCGTTTTGATTAGATACATATTTAGCTAAATCTAAAAAACCTCCACCACGTGGAAATTGAATAGTGTAAGATTTTTCATTTAGCACATTAGGATTTTTTTCAGTCAGTACAACTTTCATTTCATTAAAACTAATCAATGGTTCGGCAGATTTCTTAGACCCGCCACCACCTCCGCCGTGTTCATCCTTCGAGGTCGCGGCGCCTTCTGCATGAGTCGCATTTTTTTTCACTTCAATACCCAGGATTTCATCCCAAATTCTTGATGGAATCGTAAAATCCCCAGTGACTTCTGGCATAGTAATCACGCGCGTGTCGACCTCGTGAGAGGACTGACAACCTATAAATAAAATTCCAATAACTAGAAAACTTAAAAAAGAAAATTCTGATCTTGCTGTCCATTTTTTATGGCTCAACATTTATTTTTTCCTTTATTTCGGCCAATGGCTTGTAACGATTGGCGACTATTTGTGTTTTCGCCAAATAAGAATTGGCTGTATTTACATCCTTTTGCTGCAAGAATTTATTGGCCAAACCCACCATCGCTTGAGGTGAAGTCGGATCTTTCGCCAATAATTTTTTCCATGCTTTCTCGGTACATTCCCAATCTTGGTCAGCTTCACAGATTTTTGCTTCCACCAAAGCCACTAACGGACTATTACTGCTATCTGCAATTTTAATCAAAGCCTTAGCTTCTTCCGTACGATCTGATTTACTTAATAAAAAAATATGCCAAGGGATAATGGATTTTTCTTTAGAAAATTGATTTCTAGCTTTTTCAATGACATCAAAAGAAGAACTCATTTCTTTGCGCTGATAATGGCAATAGGAATTAATTCCCTCGGATAACGCGGTTCCCTGAAAACCCTTTGCTAGATCCTCACACATACTACGATAATTTTCCCAATTAAATGATTGGAAATCTAAACCATAATCCACTAAAAACTGACTAGTCACATCAGGATCATCATTCAATAATTGCTCAACAAAAGATTTTGATTCAGCCAAGCGATTATTTTTATAAAGCAAATAGGCCTGCATAAATGTCATCTCTGGACGATACCATCTGGTACGCCCTTGCCATCGACCTAACTCTTCTAAGCTTTTTTGCGTGTATCTGGCATTGAGTTCATATTTTTTACCTACCAATGTCGCTTTAAATAAACTTAAAAAATTTTCTGAAATGCCTTCGTTTTCTAATCGATCCACTTCAGTCAAAGCAGCTGTTTCACTTCCTGAATTATAAGTAGCAAAAGTTGAATTTATTTTTGCCAGTTTGTTATTTCCATCTATTTTAACGGCCTGAGAAAATTTATTTTTAGCTTCTGTCCATTGACCTTCTTTAGCGAAGGTTAAACCTATCAAATTTTCTAATTCCGAATCGTTATTCAGTTCTTTATTACCTTTTAAAGATTCCAACTGCCGTCGAGCTTGAGCATTTTGACCTTGCACATACAGCAACGTCACGGCGTAACGAAATTGATCCTGAATGGATAAATTAGAAGTTTCACCTGCTGATCGATAAATGCCATAAGCCTTATCATAAAAACCTTTAGCAAAATAATTTTGTGCCATAGTAACTGAACTTTTGCTACTACCGATTTTACTAAACTTTTTTTGAAACACAATAAAGCCGACAACTGCTAAAGCCAATACGACAATGGAAATAACTCCCATATTTGATGATTTTTGTATCGTGGGCGGATTGGGAACACCAAAACTTTTGGTTTTATTTGCAAGCGCCGAAGTTAAAGCTCCGCTTTTTTTAGTTGGACTAAATGTGACATCTCGAGCTGTTTCCGATGGTGACGATGGAATTGACGACGATGTTGGTAAAACAATCGGTATAGCTTTGGGAGCACTGACCGGTGGCGGCGTCTTTGTGTCTTCACTATAAGGATCCACTGGTGTTTTCGTATCTGAACGATGTTCTGATTTGGTATCCAAGGCCATAGTTGTTGTGGCCATGGTATCATCACGTGAAAAATCTTGCGCTTCGCGAATTTGTTTAACCATCTCTCGAAAATCAACATGCTCACGAATGAAGCCCCAACGTGTTGATGGGCTACGAATTTCGTCGATGATGGAAAAACGCTTTAAACGAATTTCTTCTTTGACCTCTTCAAATGTAAAAGGGCCTAATAAGCGTCCTGATGTTTTAACAATCCACTTTCGATCTATTTCTTCCATGATGTTTCCAAATGGTGTTTGCAAAATTGCTTAACTGATTGATGAAAAATGTACACCAATCCGTAGGATTTCATATTAAACAATTTGAAAAGATCACACACTATATTTAAATGTATGGTCTAGTCTAGACATTGTCCTAGATATTCTGCTATGACCTGAGTAATATTTTTACGACAAATACAGAAGGGGCAACACTGCATGAATAGCCAGATAAACAACCTGACTAATAACCATACCAACAGCCTGATTCATACTTCTGATTTGCAACCTAATTCCGTCATCCATCTTGAGCGTGATTTAACAAAACATTTAAAGCGAGGACACCGTTGGGTGTTTGCGAACTCATTCGAAGGTCGATTGAACGAAAATTTCAAACCTAAGTCGGGCCTAAGTCAGCTACTTTATAAAAAAGAATTGATCGGTCTGGGGGTTGTTCAGTCCGATACGCTATTGCGCTTTCGTTTATTTTGCCTTAGCGATGAAGTGTACTACAAAAAAAACAACCTAAATGCCACCCTACAAACGTGGGCCATGCATCAATGGAATAAGGCGATACAACTGCGCAAACATTTTAATTTAGAAGTAACAAACTCGTTCCGTTTGATTAATGGCGAAGGGGATGGTCTGCCTGGATTAATAGTTGATGTTTACGCAGATACTGCTGTGATTAAGCATGATCACCCCATCATGGAAAAAATATGGAATAGCAAAAATATCGCGGCTCAACTTGTAAAGGATTTACCTTGGATTCAATGCGTGTATTTAAAACGTCGCAATGATGATGCTGTCAAAGGTGAAAATATTTTTGGTGAACTTGCGGCCGAGACTATTTTTAAAGAAAACAATTATAACTTTTGTTCACAAATTCGTGATGCGGCTAAAACTGGTTTTTTCTTAGATCAGCGTGATAATCGAAAAATGATTCAAAACTTTTCAAAAGATTTGGATGTTTTAAATTTATTTAGCTACACGGGCGGATTTTCTATTTTTGCGGCGGCCGGCGGGGCCAACAGTGTGACCAGTGTCGACATCGCTAAAGTCGCCATTGAAAACGTCCAACGAAATTTTGAGTTAAATCCTTTAACAATTTCCAAAAAGACTCAGCAAAAAAATATCGCCATCGATGCCTTTGCATTTGTCGAACAAGAAATTCAAGCGAAATCCAAGTATGGCTTAGTGATAACAGACCCCCCTAGCTTTGCTCCCAATGAAAAGTCAGTTCCTCAAGCGACCGCAGCTTATACACGAATTTTTTCAGATTCATTAAAGTTAGTAAAATCGAACGGGTTATTTGCGGCTAGTTCTTGCTCCAGTCATATAAAAACGGATGCATTTTTGGAAATCACTCGCGAGGCATTTTCAAAATCTCGCAAACGTGGCACATTAGTTTATTTGGGTGGGCAACCCTCGGACCACCCCTACCCTTTGGCCATGGAAGAACTTCGCTATTTGAAATTCGCTTTATTCCGCATAGATGACTAATGCAGATGATTAGTGTTTAAAGTGGCGAGTCTTCGTTAGTAACATATGAACATTTAACTCTTGAGCTTTTTGTAGAACTTCATCATCTTTGACAGAGCCACCCGGTTGTACGATCCATCGAATGCCGGCTTTTGCAATCAACTCGACAGAATCAGGAAATGGAAAAAAAGCATCGCTAACCAAAACAGGATCCTTCACGTTTGGAAAAAACTTTTGCATACGTTCGATGGCTAACTTTACAGAATCCACGCGATTCACTTGCCCCATCCCTAAACCCACCGTCACAGTTCCGGCAACGATGGCGATGGCATTACTTTTAAGAGAGGCCACCACTTTTTCACCAAACAGAATATCTTTTTGAATCTGAGATGGAATTTTAGAAAAGTCTTCAGCCTGTATTTCGTTCGGAAAATTATCTTTTTGTTGCAGTAAAAAACCGCCTTGAATGGATTTTAGCTCAACACCCAATGGGTGTGTTGTTATGGAATTAGCCATTTTTATTTTTTGAAATAATTTTTCAGCCGACAATATGCGAAGATTTTTTTTCTTTTCAAAAACGGCTAAAGCTTCTGGCGAATAGGATGGCGCCACGATACATTCTAGAAATATTTTTGATAAATACTGAGCCGTGACTTCATCCACCGGTTTGTTGATGGCGATGATACCACCGAATACACTCACGGGATCAGACTCGCAAGCGAGAATGACAGCTGAATGGATTTGATCGGCGGTAGCGACTCCGCATGGATTATTGTGTTTGACAGCCACACAACTAGGTTCTTGGAATTGTGTGACCAAATCAAATGCGGCTTCAAGATCTAATAAATTATTATAGGATAAGGCCTTACCTTGTATAATATCAGCGTGCTGCCATCCAATGATGGATGGATTCAGTGATTTTAACCACACTGATTTTTGATGCGGATTTTCACCATAACGTAATTCTTGATGCACACTTGTGGCGGACAGATAGGAACCTAAATCACGATTTAAACTAGATATATCTTCTAGATTTTCAGCACGAAAGCTTTCCGCTATCAATGCGTCATACTTAGCCGTAAGTTGAAAGACCTTCATGGCCAGTTTTTTTCGATCTTGCAAAGTAAGGTCGGCTTGCTTGGATAAAATCCAATTGTAGTCACTAGGCTCGGTAACTACGGCGATGCGAGAAAAGTTTTTCGCAGCCGCTCGTAACATACTGGGACCACCTACATCGATTTTTTCAATCAATACAGGCGTCATTCCTGTAAAACCCGTTGGTGCGTTTTGTAGGATTTTCAGCGTTTCTTCGAAGGGATATAAATTGACGACCACTAGATCAAAAGCTTCTAGATTTTCTTTTTTTAAAAGTTCAAAATCCGAATCCACTTCTTGTCGAGCCAATAAGGCCATATGAATGCGTGGATGTAAGGTTTTGACTCGACCATCCATCACCTCAGGAAATCCTGTTTGTTCAGACACATCAATAACTGGAATGCCATGCGATTTAAGATGTTCCTTGGTTCCACCTGTCGATACAATTTGCATCCCTTGTTGTACCAATGGTTGTAGAAATTCGACCAATCCTGCTTTATCAGAAACGCTGACCAAAGCTCGTTTAAACATCGAAGACCTCCCGAGTAAAATACAAGATGACTATGTGAAAAAAAATCACAGGAAAATCATCAGCTACGCAGGTCGAAATTGCAAATTATTATTCAATGATGCCAACCCTAGTTACTTCGTCGAACAAGGCCTGACGAAGAAATGTCAGATCAGGGGATTTGTTTAGGTTGATGATACAAAAAACCATGCGTAGACTTTGTTCGATACTGATTATGTGAGCGACAAAGCAACTGTAAATTATGGGTTAGATTACTGCCACCGTGACTGAATGGACGGATATGATCCACTTCTAATAAATGTCGAGCCGTGCAACGAAGCCCCGTGATGCTACTAACATACTGACAACGGTTTTCTGCTTTGGCGAATATTGTTTTTTTCGTCGCGGCGGAAATATATCGCGATTTACTTTCAACACTGAGCTTCACCGACGTCGGTGGTTTTTCTGTAATTTTATCACTCGCAGTTTTAAGTTCATCTACAAATTTATCCTGACTTGCTAATGTATCATTAGCCTTGTGATTCGTATTAGTTGACGCTAGATCTAGAGTTGTTGTTAAGTTGCTATCAATATTTTTATTGCTGCTTGAATTCAAAGGTTTTAATTCCTGCGCTTGGTGTTTTTGAGATTCCTTTGGTTGGATATAAATGCCTTTGCGTTTTTGTAAAATTACGATCATTTCTTGAGTCATGTATTTAAGGATCTTATTGTAATCGCCATCGGGGATGGAATGACTTAATAGATTTTGCACTTGTTTTAATTGGGCTAAAGTTTCTGCATCGACTAGAATCTGTAACTGAGTGATCTGTTCCGTAATCATTTTTTCTTTTTGTTTCGGCATCACCGCTGTCGGATTTATGGTTGCTAAAATTTGTTGAGCTTCTTTGGTGGATTTATTTTTGATTTCATGAACGAGTTCGGTTTTTTCATTTAATGAAAGTGGTTTACTTTGTTCTTTCTCGGTTCGTTGTATGAAACTTTGCAAGGTCGCGGCATTGGTCAGTGACAAGTCGCCATTAAAAATTTCTTTGGCTGCCGCAGGTACGGACTCCATTAATTTAAGAGCATTTAATCTTTGGTAGCTGGATGTTTCACTTAAATGAAAATGTCGAACTAGCATTTCAAATAAACTGGAATAACCAAGCGAGGCATAAATGCGACGATTTTTTATTTCTTTGAGAACTAACAAAATCGAGTCACCAACTTGTTTTTCTTTTTGAAATAATTGCTGTAGATGATCGGTTAATTGATTATCTGATAATTTTCGCAAATCATAACAAGAGGATACCCCATCCGATTTACCAAGCGTCTTTGACAAAAAAAGATCATTGGTATTGGTATTGGTCTTGGTAGTGGTATTGGTATTGGTCTTGGTATTGGTATTGGTATTGCAGCTAACATGACTCATTTTTTTACTCCTTACTTTTTCAAATTCAAATTCAAATTCAAAAACTTTATATCACAGCTTTTTAAAGTTTATTTTTGGGCTTTACAATTCATTATAGGAAGTAAAAATAATTTACTCGACTCCGATGATGTTTCAGAAAATATAGCGACCTACAACTCACTTTAAACACTCTTGTGCATGGATAAATCTAGCCTTGTAAACGATTAAGAATTTCAAAAAAATTTCAATTTATGCTGTCAACAATATTCTTCACTTGTCTAAAATATCTTACATAATTCCTTCGTCAACACTGTCAACCCCAGTTAACTGAGGGATAACACTTGTTTCGTAACGGCAAAAAAAAATTCTAAATTACTGTTCAAAAATTCTGACATTGTCGACGCACATCTTCTTTGATGGCGGAGTAATTATAAAAAGTCCTGTAGGACAGAACTTCGTAGATTTAAAAATTTGAAAACCTACAGAGCTTCCATTTTTCCTTTGTTACACCATTTCCAATAAATATCTCCACTGTGTAGCTATGCTCTCGCTTTATTACAATAAGTCTTCAACTAGTTCCTTAGTTAATTATTTATCGTACGTGAAAATTCCGGTCATTTTCCCTTTGTAAGAACAAGCAAGTGACGAATTTGGTCACCTGTCAGAATCTTTACATCTAGGAATATTTTTTTCAATCTAGTATATTACCCAAAAACCCAATCGTGGAAGTTTGCAAATTTGGGAAATTAATCCCACAAACTTTGGAACGATATCAACTTTGGAACGATACCTAGAAAATACTGGTATAGACACTACCTATAGAGAAATCGCCGATAAACTTGATTTATCTACAGAAAGAACTCGTCAGATTTTAGAAAAAGCCATAAGAAAACTTAGAGGTGCTATTTACCGAAATATTGATCACCAAGTTGCACTTACACTACCAAATTAACCACTGCACACCAGGCATCGTAATTTGAAAAAGCCAATTCCCCTGCAAATCTATGTTTGTAGGTTTGCAGGGGAATTGGCTTTTCTAAAAATGCTTACCTTAGATAATTATTTCCCTAAAAGTTCTGTCCAATGAATGATTTTAAAAAAATAATTTTGTAGCTCTTCTTCATAGGATGGCATGATTTCACCTTCGTAAATCAGAACTGGCTTTAAAGCTGATCTTCGAGGTAACTTTAAGACTTTTATTTTCTTTTTCACTTCTTTAATAACGGTATTGTCAATTCTTTTACGGCACTTTAATTCACATAGAAAAAAAGTATCTAAATTCGTATGGATTAGCAAATCTATCTGACAAGCCCCTTTGTTCACCGTTGTCTTATTCTGTTTATAAGGGGCTGCAGAAATAACTTGCTGAACCTGCAAATCTAAAGCAGGGTATATTTTTTCGCGATTTCTTAAAATTAAATTTTCAAATTGAAACCCCATCAGTGATTCGAAATTCTTGATATCAGTCAAAGTTCTGACTGGTTTCCCCCCTTTTTCAATTTTTGCTCTTAATGGCTCAATATACTTTAAGTAAAATCTTAGATAATTATCTTTGACTCGTAATTGACTTAACTTGGAAACTTCTCCATCTGGCTTGAAGTAAAAATCTCGGCTTAAAAAACCTGATAATTCTAAATTGTGAATATGGTCTGACAAATCGCTGTTTTGTACCATTTTCATTTTTTTAGCTAATTCCACTGGTGATAATTTTTGATCCAAACAATATCGAATGATTTTTTCATAGGTTTTAGATTTGCGCTCAAATATATTTAAAAATATATGCTTAAATTCATTGTACAAAAAACCGGACTCATTAAAGCACAAACGAATTATATTTTGTTCGATAGTCTGCCCTGCATCAATTTCCTCTAGATACTTAGGCACGCCACCTGTTAAGGATAATAATTGCATTTTTTCTAACGAACCATAGTTTAAATTTTGTCCATGCCAGAATTCTGATATTTCGTTAAAATCTAGTTCTTGCAAATCAATCTTCAGTGAAATACGCCCCTCAAAACTGGCATTGTTTAATATGTTGTCTTCTATCCATGAAGACACAGATCCGCAGGCTACCAGTATTAATCTAGGATTTTCTTTAAACTGAGTATCCCAAGCATCTTTCAATTTAGCTGCAAACAAGGGGTCTCCACGCCCCATCCAAGAAATTTCGTCTAGTAATATAAGAACTTCACCTTTCGATGTGTACTTAGATAGGTCCGTAAAAGCTTCGGTCCAATCTTCATAATAAGATTTTTTCTTATTAAAAATTTCAGATATCCTGATGGCAAAGTGATTTAATTGATCTTGCTTGTCAGATTTTACTTCGGGACCTAACCCTTGTATTCGAACAAACTTTTTAAATTCTTTACCAAATTGAGCTATGAGATGACTTTTACCTATGCGCCGACGTCCCAATATACAAACTAAGCTGGCTGTTTTTTTAGATTTCAGCTTTTGCAACGTCTTTAGCTGTTCTTTACGACCAATAAATGTTGTTTTGTTAGCTTTCATAGAGTTATTAAAGCAAAAATGAATTCCCCTGTAAATCTATATTTGTATGTTTGCAGGGGAATTGGAAAGTGTGTTAAACTCCCCTGCAAATCTATGATTGTAGGTTTACAGGGGAGTTTGGATTACATCGATGGCAATTTAGTCATTAACATTTTAAGGTCATCGTTGGTGATCAATAGACCGGCGCCTAAGTAATTGGAGTACTTGCTTTGGCGATTCAAGATATCTGAGACACCACCCAAGACATATAAGCCCTTCCAAACACTGTATTGCAACTGCGCACGTAAATTCAAACTAGAGAACTCAAAGGCATCAAAAGAAAATTTAAGTTTATCACGATAGAAAACATAATCCACGCCTAAGCCACCAGAATTTTCAAACAGACCACCACGCACCGTGAAGTTATAAAAATTCTTCGCGAAATAAACATTGAACTTCACTTTGCTACGATAAGTTTTAACTTCGGTCGATTCAGTGGTCGTACCACCCGTTGTTAACTTTGTATCCGTCGTTTCAACCACTCCTGCTGGATCATCCACAATACCTAAATAATAATAACGATCTAAACCGGGTTGCAAACGTAGTCCCACCGTCGTCTTCGCTTTACCCACATTACCCAAGTAAACTGAATTGAAATCCAAACCCGTTTGAGTTTTTCCCGCCGTGTCCAAAAATCCATTCACACCATCGATGGCCGTGTTTAATTCTTCCACAGTTTCTTCATCGTTAATCAACTTACCAATCGTACCTTCACCCTTATTGATTTTAGCCGAGATCTCGTCGATGTTCTTCATCGCCGAATCTAAACGCTTCATCGTACTCTTGATTTGCACCTTTAAGTTGTCGTCACCTTCTTTATTTAACAAATCATCTAACGACGCCGTAATGCGATTCACCTGATCAACTATTTCACCAATTTTATTTTTATTCGCCGAAGTGATCACCGCTAAATCCGCTGTGATTTTTTCCACATTAGAAACTATACGACCCAAAACATGCTTACGAGTTCCGTCCTCACTAACAGCTTCTTGAATCGCCTTCGCCGTTTCTTTCAACGAACCCGCAATGTCTCCCACTTGTGCCACAACATTATCCAAAGACCCTGTGTCCTTGACATTTAATATTTGCCCCCCACGAGGTAAAGGCGGATCTGTGGGCGAGCCCGGATACACACTGACAAAACGATCTCCTAATATCCCTTGCGATTTGATTTCAATCGCTGCAGAAACATATAACTTCACATCGGACTTCACCGTCATATCAATGCGAGCCTGTCCATCTTGTAGCGAAATATTTTTAATGATACCAATCGGAATACCTGCGCTTTTCACGGCACTGCCTTTGACTAAGCCCCCCGCATCTGGCATCACAAACCAAGCCTCATTCGCTCGACCAAGATAACTGGGATCTTCACTAACTTGCATAGACATAAACGCAATGAGCGAGGCCACAGTCAAAACTAGTAATCCAACTTTGAATTCAACCGCCTGTAAAAAACTCATTTTCGCTTCATCCCTTTATCTACAAATTTTTTCACTAACTCGATATCCGTTTTAAAAAAATCTTCTGGCGTTCCAAATAACAAAACCTGTCCCGCATTTAACATCGCCACATAATCCGCAATCCGAAAGGCTGCATCCAAATCATGCGATACCATCACACTGGTCATCGGCGGAAGTTGCGTCGGCAACTGTGCAGGTAGTTGCTGCTGCGACTGCGAAGCCGTCCCCGTTGCAGATGCAGACACGGTTGCGGCTGTCGCTGATGACCCCTGTCGATGCTTATGTGTTTCTAGTATTAGATTATCTACCATTTCGGTTAAAATGGGATCTAAACCAGTAGTTGGCTCATCATAAAAAATGATTTCTGGATCTAGGGCTAAAGCTCGCGCCAGTCCAGTTCGCTTCTGCATCCCGCCAGAGATCTGGGATGGTAGCTTATTGAAATGCCTTTCGTCCAGACCCACTTGTTTTAATTTTTGAATCGCAATGTCCTGCATCTTTTGTAATTTTAATTCTCGTCGATGCTCTTGCAATGGAAACATCACGTTTTCAAGCACTGACATGTCATCAAATAAAGCAGCACCCTGAAAAAGCACTCCGAATTTTCGACGAAAAACAGTCAATTGATCATTGCTCATTTTCGTGATGTCTTGATCCAACACTTCGATCAAACCACTCGTGGGACGAAAAATTCCTAAGATATGTTTTAACATCACCGATTTTCCAGTACCTGAAAATCCGATAATGGCCGTTAAACTCCCTTTGGGAATATCTAGATTCATTCCGTTGACAACGTACTCTTTACCATCAAAAGTTTTTTTAAGATCCTTCAACCGAATAGCGACGTTGCTCATTAGGTCACTCCAGTTAAAGTATATAAAATACGAATAAAATTTGTTAAAAAATAATCCAAAATAATTATCATCACCATCGACACAACCACGCCGCGATTTGTGGCCTCACCCACACCTTTCGCACCACCCGTTGTATAAAAACCGCGATAGGTGCAAATCACTGCAAACGTCACACCAAAAACGGCAGCTTTAAATAACCCCTCGTTAATGTGACGAACATCAATGATCGCACGAATTTTATCCCAAAAAATCGCTTCATCTAAATCCACTAATTTCACACACAAAACATAAGATCCAAGCATCGCTACAAAATCAAAGATCGCCGTTAGTAAAGGCATACAAATCAATGCCGCATAAATTCTTGGAGCAATCAAATACTGCTTCGTATTCACACCCATCACATCCAAAGCATCAATTTGCTCGTTCACACGCATCGTTCCCAAACGAGCCGCCATCGCACCACCCGCACGAGCGGCCACAATTAACCCCGTTAACACCGGGCCTAATTCTCGACTGATACCTAAGGCCACCGTCGGTCCCACCATGTTAACGGCATTAAACATTTTAAATCCTAAATAAATTTGAAACGACAAAGCCAAGCCGGTAAAAACACCTGTTAAAGAAATAATTCCCACCGATTGATTACCAATGAACTCCATGTGGCGAACCACTTCCATGAAACGATAAGGCTTTTCAAAACTGAGTCGGATACTAGAGGTAGCGAATAAAAAAATATTCCCTGTTTCTGTAATAAAACCTTTGGCTTTATTCCACAACATTTGGAGTCCTAGTTTTTGCATCAGTTCTGGACTAATGATTTGTTTCATGAATATCGCTTCTCCTAACAATGCACCTACGAATACTCCTATACAACTTTGCGAGGCACTCTTTCGCCAATACTAGTTAGCACTTCCCAAGCAATGGTATTTGCGTGTTTTGCTAAATCCCATGCCGTGATCGACTGTTGTAAAGACTGGCCTAACAGAACAACCTCTGCCGCTAACAATTGCTGACGTTCGGACTCTGTCATAGCAGATTCAGTTAAATCCACCATAAAATAATCCATACACACTTGACCTATTTGCGGAAATTTTTTCCCGTGGATCAACACCTGACTTTTATTAGATAACAGTCGATGATACCCATCCGCATAGCCCATCGGAATCACACCAATCCATGAATCACGAGCAGCCGTCCATGTACCACCATAACTGACTGTTTCACCTTTAGGTACTTTCACGAAATGCACGACCCTAGAAACTAAACTCATGACGGGTTTTAAAGAGCTATTGGCTTGATGAAATGGGTCTACACCATACAAAGCCAGTCCTGGACGTATCCCCTGCAGACTTAAGCCTTGTTGTTGAAAAAAATCCGTTTGCGAATAAAAATTTAAAATTCCTGCCGAGTTCAAGGAATGATAAAAAGGTGTCCAGCGAGTGAAATATTTTTGAATCTGTTGAAACTTCAGCAACTGCTGCAGGCTAGTACTAGCTGAGCTTGTTAACGGCTTGGCACTGAGGTCCTCCGCGCTGTGCAAATGAGTCAGCACGCCCTCTAGCCATAACTGCGAATTTTGTTTTAAAAACTCACTGACTTCACTGGCCTGATCCAGAGGAAAACCCAAACGATGCATGCCCGTATCAAACTTAATATGAATATTAAACGGGTTCGCGTGAAAATCCTTAATATGATCGCAAACCCAATCCGCCGTTTCACGCAACTGCTGCCAATCACTCATCACCGGCGTGAGTTTATAATTAAAAATATCTAGTAGATCCGAAACCGTAAACTTACCAAAAAATATCAATGGAATTTGCACCCCATTTTGTCGCAACAATACGCCCTCTTCGATCAGCCCCACTCCCAAATGATGCGCACCAATTTCTTGTAACTTCAAAGCCACTGCCACATCACCATGGCCATAAGCATTCGCTTTCACCATCGGACAATAAAAAAATGAAGCACTCGCTTCACCAGCTAATTTTCCCAGATAGTGAAAATTATGCTCCAAGTGATCCAAACGAATAATGGCCTGCGTGGGTCTATTTATTTTCAACGTCATCTTTGCTTACACCCTGTATACTGACATTCAAATCCATATTGGGATCTACCAAAAATTCAGGTTTAAACCCTTCGGCCGGCTTGTACAAACAAACCTTGTTCCCACCCTGCGATTCAATAAACTGCAAAGCTTTTTGCGAAGTACCGTTTAAGGTCTCGGCGCTGTTACACAGGGATGGGAACTCGCTGATCCCACCACTGACGGTCACTTTTAAACCCTGCGGAGCGAACTGACTAGACTCTATCATACGACGCAAACGCTCGGCTCTTAACCCTGCACCTTTCTTAGCACAGTGAGGTAACACCAATGAAAACTCATTCATCCCCGTGCGAAAACTGAGATCATTCACACGACTGGTTTTCATAATCAACGATGCCACAGATTTTAAAATCACATCTCGATTCGCAGGACCTAACTGCTCTTCAATTTGTGAAATATTATCAATCGCCAATAAAATAAAAGACACCGGACTTTGTAATCGACGAGCACGAGACACTTCTTCTTCCAGCTTTTTCTTAAAATACGTTTGATTAAATAACTCGGTGACAGGATCAAAAATATTTAATGATTCAAATTTTTTATGCCAATGTTGTTTTTCATTTAACAATTGAAACAAATGAAAATCATTATTAATCACTTCCACATCCCAATCCCTGTCTGCATATAAAACTAAAATCCCATCAATGAAAGAATCCACTTCCACCGGCAACACCACAGATTTAGAGGCTTTTAATCCCTCTTGCACCATATTCGTGATCGAAATTGGCGTTCGTCCCAAGCGTAATTCTTTCAATAAATCTTTAGCTTCCGCATTTGAAATGCGAGTACCAATCCCCTTTAACGCTTCGATATCTACACCCTGAGATATCGTCGCTACAAAAGATTGTACCGTTGGTAGATACTTGAAAAAGATCCCCTTCAAGGTCACTCCGACTCCATGACCTTTTTGTAAAACCTGGACCAAAAAGTGAGTCATCAAATCTTCTTTGCTACGGCACCCTTGATAAGCCTGCAAAGCCGTTGTTAATTGAAATCCCGTTTTGCCACTTTGAGTTTTAATTTTTTCAACTTGCGATTGAATTTCTTTTTCTTGAGCTTCTGTTTTTTCAAGAATTTGTTCATTCATATAAGTCAGATACAAATCTTCGCAAGTACGATCCACAGCCCATAGGACGCGCTTTTCAATGGCCTCACCATCAGGAACAAACTCTGCAAAATTAAAATCACGATACTGGTCCACCACAGAAGCTTGCGCCATGGGCGCTACACAAACAAACATGATTTCCGAATTTATTTTTAAAATCGTATTCACAAAATCACTTAACGGACTGGTCAGACTTTCTGTCGAAAACACCACCACGTGTGGTGCCATCTGCCGAACACGATCAATCAGCAAATCCTGATCCATAAACACATACGAATCATAACCACTGGCCGATAAATGTGTTTTTACCAAGGTGTTGGTTTCTACCCAATTAAAAAAAGAAAAAATGGTAAACTGAGGTCGCCATTTTTCGATTCTCATGAGGGGTCCTTTTCTATATTGGCGCGACCAATACCAGAGCCATCACCAGAGCTTTCATTTGGATTTGCATTTTGTCGGAACGAGGGACGACGAATTTTAACTAAAAACTGATCTAGCTTGGATTCTTTTTTGACGGGACTCATATCCTGCTTGGGCTGATCCATCACCACCAAAGAATCATTATTTTTTACGGACATACTGCTAGAGGAAACTCCGACTGTTGCAGAGTCAGTCGCCGCCGATAAGACTGGCGCGATAGCACCTGCGACTTCTAGATCTAAATCGTCCATCATTTTTTCGATGGAATCATTTATCAAAACATCCTGCGTCTCTCCCACATGAACCTCAATTTCGATTTTGTCATTTTCTATTTTTTTAGATCCGGCGTTTTCTTTATATAGGCCAGAAAGTTCATCCTTGATGGCAACAACATCCAAGGTCTCATCCATTAACTCTGAAAGTAATTTTTCCGAATCCATGTCAGGTACTTTTAATTCCTTAACCACTGGCGCCGCAGTGGTCGCAACTGGTGTGATCTCGGCCGACGCAGCTATCGGCGTTGCTATCGGTGTTGGTGCTGCTGGCGTTGTCGATACAACCACCTCAGAAATAGCCTCATCTGGATGAAGAAATATTTTAGCGGTCACTCCCTGCCCTTCCGCCGAGTGAATTTTAATATCACCATTCATTTCTTTAATGATCCCTTGTGCTGTTGCTAAGCCCAAACCCACATGATTTTGATGAGTTCGAGTCGTAAAAAATGGATCAAATATTTTTGGTAAATGGACCGCGCTGATCCCCTCACCCGAATCCTGTATCGTGATTTCAATTTCACCTTTAACGACCGAAGCCTCTACTAATAATTCTTTTTTAGGCGCGCGCTCCATCGCTTCAATCGCATTTTCCAACAAAGACACCACGGCTTTAATAAACAATTCCGGTGCTAAGTAAATCTCTGGCAAACTTTGAATTTTCTTCGTTAGTTTGACACCTTTGCCTAACATTTTTCCTTCGATGGACTTTAAAGCTCGCTGCAATAAAGCTTCCACATTGCTTTTTGTTGGCTTGAATTTATCTTCACCCGAAAACGCCATAAGTTTTTGTATCAATTCGCTGGCATGTCGAGCTTCAAATTCAATCTTATCGATCGAGGCGTGATTGCTGCCCAACTCTGAACGCAACACTCGTGTTTGCCCTAAGATGGCCGTGACTGGCGCCTTCAATTCGTGCGACAACCCCGAGGCCACTTTGGTGTAAATATTCATTTTTTCTTTTAAGGAGATCGCCGTCGTTGCCGTAGCACTCGTTGCATTTGTCGTAGCCCCTACACTCGCAGCTCCGAATACATTGGTCGCTGCACCAGCCGCTCCGATTGCAGTGTTCGCAGCATTTACAGTTCCTGCTGCTGTGGTCGGCGCACCAGCGACGCCATTCGCAACGTTAGTGGCTCCGGCCTTGCCCGCGGCTCCAGCTCCAGCTCCAGCTCCAACCTTGGTTGCCACTAAGTCTTTAGCGTTATCGACCAACCATAAAAATCCAGCTAAAGCCAACAAGCTAATACCAACACCAATCGTTAACAACTGCACTAAAATCACTTTTTTATTTTTATATAAAACCTGAGTGGGCACAGTTAAGGTCACAAACAAATTACTAGCCCCCACTTGTTCATATTGCCCCAACACTAGCCCCTCTGGGGTTTCAAAAATACCGCTGCCAGTGCCCACTTGCGAGTTCATCACATTCTGTACCAGCGCATCTTCACGCAATGACGACCCCACATACTCCACCGTGGGATGCCCTACCACTTGCCCCAATTGATTGATCACTCGCAAAGTCGCAGTTTCTCCTTTTGAGCGATCCATTAATTTTTGCATCCAAGAGGATCTTAAAATCGCCACTCGCACTTGTGACGATGCGGATTGCGACGACTGAGGAATTTTTTGCATCACTACTAGGTAGGGTTTTTTTTGTGGATCTGGCAACGCAAACACCAATGTCGAATCAGCACGTAAATCTGTTTCAGAAGATTTTTTAAATAAAACTTCTAAATACGTAGGCGCCCAATCCTTGATCGCACTGACCTCTTTGAAACTTTTCGCTTCAAACTTCCAATCTGGCCCCTGTGCTCCTGGCATTGAAACTTTTGCGATCAACTCAAACTCTTGATATACGGCCGTGTTAGGTAAACTGGAACCTGCTCGCAAGATTTCCGAATCAGTCAGCTCCATCATTCGAGTCACACTTTGCAACTCGGACTCGACTCCCGAACTAGCAAATGTGGATTGCGCTCGTAATTGCGACTCTAAGGCCGCTTTTTGTTCGGTCTTTAAAAGCTCATACGCCCGCCAAGCAAGTACACCTGTCAGGATCATTAAGCTTCCTAAAAATATCACTACAAATTTGGATCGCATTCTTCGGTTACCCTCTTGAATTCATTGTAGTTTTATAACCGAAAAAGAATCAACATCTTGCATACTGACCATCGATATCTGTGCTTGGAAAAAAAGGAAAAAACCATTATGTACTAGCCCATGAAACAAATTAAATCTGATTTTTTAGTCATTGGTTCTGGATTAGCAGGCATGGCTTTCGCCCTGAAAGCCGCTCCCATGGGGAGTGTGACGATGTTATCGAAGGCCACTGCATCGATGGCCAATACCTCTTGGGCTCAAGGTGGAATTGCCGCCGTAATAAGCGAAGAAGATAGTTTTGCGTCTCACATTAATGACACATTGCAGGCTGGGGCTGGTTTATGCGACCCAAAAGTCGTGGAAAATTTCATTCAACAAGCACCGAATCGAATCCAAGATTTAATCGATTGGGGCGTGCAGTTTGATATCAAATCTAACTTATCTAAATCGCCAACGAACTCCGCTATTTCATCTAATTCTTCCTCTCATTTGCCATCATCCGGCACTCAACCATCAACAACAAAACTGTCGTCGATTGATTTAACTCGCGAGGGAGGACACAGTTTTCGTCGCATCTTGCATCACGAAGACACAACTGGCGCGGAAATTCATCGGGCCTTGTTACAAAAAGTTCAAGCGAATCCCGCGATCACCATTTTAGAAAATCATTTAACCATCGATTTAATTTTAAATAAAATGGTGGACCCCAAGGACATGAATCCCAGCCGTTGCATCGGTGCATATGTGCTGGATAAATCCACTGGCGAGGTTCATATTTTTACAGCCAAACATGTGATCCTAGCCACTGGCGGTGCCGGCAAAGTGTATCTTTACACTTCCAACTGGAGTGGAGCAACTGGGGATGGTGTCGCTGTCGCTTATCGCGCCGGAGCCCGTGTGGCGAATTTGGAATTCATGCAATTTCATCCAACTTGTTTGTACCATAAGGACTCACGTAATTTTTTAATTAGTGAAGCTTTACGTGGCGAAGGCGGCGAATTGATCAATTCCCATGGCGAGGCCTTTATGAAAAAACATCATCCATTAGGAAGCCTTGCACCTCGAGACATCGTCGCCCGTGGTATCGATGCCGAAATTAAAAAATCCGGTGCGCCCTGCGTGTACCTTGATATGACTTCCAGAACGGAAGATTATTTGCAAAATCGCTTTCCCAAAATTTACCAGCAATGTTTAGAGTACGGAATTAATATTGCCAAAACACCAATACCCGTTGTTCCTGCCGCTCACTATTTGTGTGGAGGTGTCGTTACTGACATGCATGGCCGTACAGATATTGCTGGACTTTGGGCCATAGGTGAAACAGCTTGCACCGGTTTTCATGGTGCCAATCGCTTGGCCTCCAACAGTCTGCTGGAGTGCTTGGTGATGGCTCACAACTGTCACCTGGAAATTCAAAAAGACACCGGCATGTGGACTGACTACCCCATGACTCCAGCCGCATGGGTGCATCCACAACACACCGATGAAGATGAAATGATTGTGATTCACCATATGTGGGATGAGATTCGAAGCCTAATGTGGAATTATGTTGGCATCGTTCGTTCCAATAAACGCTTAGAACGAGCCGCCAATCGTTTGCAAAACATCCTTGCTGAAGTCAAAGAGTACTACTCGCACTTTAAGGTTCATAGCGATATCATCGAGTTAAGAAATATTGCCATTGTTGCGGACTTGACCATTCGCTGTGCTTTGAAACGCAAAGAAAGTCGTGGCATTCATTATAATATTGATTACCCAAAATTGGAATCTGCCGATCGTGCGGCACAAGACTCGATATTGTATCGATCTTAGTGTGCTTCCACTTTTCTAGTCCTATATTTTCATGTTGACCCCCTGGACCAACTCAAGTGATCATGGATGCTGGATTCAAAAATATTTATTGGAATTGGTATTAGCTAGTAAGTGCAAGGACGTTTATGCTTTCTATATTTTCCAGAGTGCGATTTTTTCAATTACCACAGCAGTGGATGAAAATTGGATTAATAGTTGGAGCTGGTTTTATAAATTCATGTGCCTCCACTTATCAACATCCGCAGCTCACTCTGATTCCTGAATCCGAATATTTTTCTAAAATTGAAAAGAGCACTCGAAAACAACAAATCTATGATGGTTTTCAACAAATTTTAGAAATTCAAGGCACTTTGTTAAAAACCGATGTCGCCCTAGCCTACGTGGATCACCAGGCCAGAATGTTTCAATGGACTCCTGAAAACTACAACACAGAAAAAGAAAAAAAATCGGGTGAACTCAAAAAGCAAACAGAATTATTTGTTAGCTTTTTTGTACCTGAACGGAAACACGACGACCTTCATAAAACGAAAACTCTTTGGAAAATATTCTTAGACGTGAATGGCAAAAGGTACGAAGGCAAGGCCACAAAAATCAAAGCCGTCTTAGCCGAAGTGATGGCTTCTTACCCGCATCACAATCGTTGGAGCACACCGTATAAGATTATTTTTCCAGCCCCTGTTAGCGAAGTCGATACCCACGAGGCCAAGATCACTTTCACCGGACCTGTCTCTTCAGTCACTCTGACTTACGATCTATAAATTGCTAGAAGCTTCTAGTTTAGCCTTGCGCCCCAGGTGGACAACAGATCTTGCATTTCTTGTTCACTGCTACATTTTTTAAACTTAGCCCCCGAGCGTCCCTTGACTCGTGCCTCGCACTCGGACCATGTTGCATGCTTCATCGCCTTACCATCTACTAAACTTAGATAGCAAAAAACTTCTTTCTTTTTTTCAGCTCCGAAATCTTTCATCGGTGGTAATTCTGTATCTGTGGGCAAATCATAAATGGAAATGGAATAATTTAATAGATCCCCTTCATATAACGACACCCATTTTTTTTGACTCATACCTACAGCAATTTCATCACAACGTTCATTCCCTGGCGTTCCCACATGGCCACGACTGTAGTGAAAAAAAACTTTGCGAGTTTTTTTCATTATATCTAAATTACGCATAAGTTTTTGCCAAAGATCTTTGTTTTTAACGTCCTCGCCTTGTGCCGTTTTCCAACCTTTATTTTTCCAACCCCACACCCACTGAGTCAAACCGCGGATGACATAAGTCGAATCTGAAAAAATATGTAAATCCGTCCCCATATTTTGATGGCGTCCGTTAGTTAGATGCAAAGAGCGATCCTTATCATGATGATTCAAATAACTAAACGCTTTGTCCAAAGCCAACATTTCCATTTCATTGTTCGTCGTAGCGTCTGCGGCTCCACCTAATTCCTTGATATAACCTTCTGGAAAAGCGATGACCGCTCCCCAGCCACCAGGACCTGGATTTCCCGAACAAGCCCCATCGGTAAAGACTATGATGGATTTTAAAATATTGATCGAATGGTTTTCATCAGTAGTCATGATCGGTCCTATGAAGATTGAATATTCTGAATTTGCAGATCTTTTTTTTGCCAAATATCATTCACCCAGGACTGAAGTTCAACTCTAATTTCAGGATGAGTGGAGTAACCGCCTTGTAAAAATTTTTCTGGGATTTGAATTTGCTCAATTCTGACGACAATCTCGTGCACTCGGCCACATAAAAAATCCCAAAAACTTGGAATGCCTTCAGGATACACAATTGTGACATCCACAAAGGAATGGAATTTATCACCTAATACTTCTAATGCCAAAGCCAATCCGCCAGCTTTGGGACGTAACAAATAACGATATGGTGAGTTTTGTTTTTTCCATTTACTGGGAGTGATACGAGTGCCCTCTAAAAAATTCATTACCGAAGTCGGCACCATTTTAAACTTTTCGCACGCAATTTTCGTTAATTCAAAATCTTTGCCTTTTTTTTCAGGATGCTTTTTTAGATAACTTTTTGAATAACGACGCATGAATGGAAAATCCAAAGCCCACCAAGCCAAACCCATCAACGGTACAAATATTAATTCTTTTTTTAAAAAGAATTTCAAAAATGGAATTTTACGATTAAACAAGTATTGCAATACAAAAATATCCACCCAAGACTGATGATTGCTAGATACCATGTACCATTGTCGAATATCGAATTGATGATGCAAACCAGATACTTTCCACTTAATTTTTTGAGTTCCATGAATCCATAATCCATTACATGTAATCCATGCCTGGCTAATCGCTATTAGAATTTTATCAAACTGCACTCGCAAAACACGAATGGGAAGAAAAAACTTAATTAACGAAAAAACCAATAAAATAGGAACCCAAAAAAATACGTTCACGGTTAATATTGAAAAATTTAAAAGACCTTTCAACATACTCATACTAATTCCAATAAATAATGAACCAAGTCCAAAGTTAAAAATACTTTAAAATTTGGAAAGCACTGTCTTAAAAAAGAATACTTTATCGGATTTGGTATCATCATATTTTATTCCTTATTTATCTTCTATTAAAACTCAACTATTTGCGATCCTGGATTCGATATCAATCCACTGATGCCCCTCATTGGTTAGTAAAAGTGACTGAGGCTTGTCAAGCCAAGATCCGGTATTGATAGCTGTTGCTATCAATCTCGTCGTCGTATTTGACGGTACGGACCATTGATATTCATCCACTAGATGCATGTGCCCAGCAATGAAATAATCAAATGGCTGCTTCAACCACGCTTGTTGAGCATACTGACGAATCTTTGCAATTAATTCCAATCGTTGTTCGTCTCGCTGAATTTGACTGTATTTACGACTTTCCTGGCTGGCCTTGGTGCCAATATAATCAATCAAGGCCCCGGGTAAAATTTGTGCCAATCGCTGTATACGAGGATGTCGAATTTGTTCACGGTATTTAAGATACTTTATGTCTTCGGGATTCATCAAATCCCCATGCTCAATACGCACCTTCCACGGACCTAATTGCAGGTACTGAGGATCAACATGAACTTCGACTCCATGCTGGGTCCAAAATTTTTTAAAGTGCATATCATGATTGCCTTCGATGTAAATAATCTGGATATTTCTATTTTGTTTCAATTGAACGATGGCATCGACGACATCTTGATATTTGCGATAAAAGACTGAACTGCTACCGACCCATAAATCAAAAATATCACCCAGCAAAATCAAATGCGTTATCTGAGTTTGCGTTTGTAAAAAACGCAAAAAACGCAACAGGGTTTCTCTGTTGCGTTGACTGCGAGTGTCCTTTAAATTTCTGAGGTGCACATCCGATAGGAAATAAGCTTGCATTCGCTAATAACTTATCTGGTTACTTGTCTGATGAAAAGTCTAAACCCTGGCGTTTGCGAATAAACGCAGGCACTTCTAAATTTTGTCCCGCAAAAGGCGAACTCAAAACTTCACGAGCCATACGACGAGCTTCTTCCAACGCTACATTTTCAGAATGAGCTGCAGGTGTTGTTGCCGTCGTAGAGGCCTCTATATTCATACTAAGTTGTTCCGGTTGATTATGTTTTTGGTGCAAAATTTGTGTTTCTTTGAATGCCTTTGCTTTCGCAATCAACATGTCTCGCGCATTAATTCCCACTTCGTTATTCACGGGAATATATGCTGGCATCACGGAAGCTGTAGATGAAGACACTGATTGCTGAGACTGCTGAGCTTGCATCTGCGGCTGCGACAATGGCGGCACAGATGGAGGCACTACCGCGGCACTGGCAGAAATTGTCGTCGACGTAGTTATTGGCGAAATCAACTCGGCACTTTCCACAGGAGGAATCATAGTTGACTCTGTCGCAGCTGGTGCGGTCATCGAAGCCGAAATCGGTGCAGAGACAATTTGCTGAATCGAATGTTGATTCATTAGATTCGCGATCTCTAAATTCATTTGATTCAAATACTGTTGATTCGCGGACAATTGATTTTGTTGCTGCTGTTGTTGTTGCAAAGCCAACTGCAAGTTCAACGCATTCAAATTATTTTGAATTGTATTCGCTCCATAAATAGCCGATGCATCCGTTGGCATTGGATTAGCGATCGTATTAGAACCCAAATTCACATTCAAATTTTGCGAACCTAAATTTTGTGAACTTAGATTTTGCGAACCAAGATGTGGCTGATTCAAACTTTGATAATAATTCACATTGGTATTCGTATTCGGAGCTAAACTTTGATTCGCTTGAATCGAATTACTTGGCGTGATGTTCAAAAATTCTTGCATGCGTGCTACAGAATCCACGCTTAATACTTTTTTATCTGGATCTGAAAAACCAGTCGCAATCACAGTCACGCGCACTTCGTCTTTCATGTTTTCATCAATCACCGCACCAAAAATAATTTCGGCGTCTTCATGGGCAGCTTCCGTAATTAATGTCGAAGCTTCGTTCACTTCATATAAACTTAAATCAGGGCCACCTGTTACATTGATGATAATACCAGTGGCGCCATCAATTTTGATATTTTCCAACAACGGAGAAGAGATTGCAGCCGTTGCTGCTTCGACAGCACGGTTTTCGCCTTTAGCTGTTCCTGTTCCCATCAAGGCCAAGCCCTTGGCTTGCATCACTGTACGAATATCTGCAAAATCCAAATTGATAAGACCGCGAATATTAATTAAATCGGAAATCCCTTTCACGGCTTGTAGTAATACTTCATCCGCTTTTTTGAATGTTTCTAATAACGGAGTTTTATCGCCAGATATTGAAAGCAATTTTTGATTTGGAATGACGATCAATGTATCCACATTGTCTTTTAATTCTTGCAAACCACCTTCAGCATGCTTAGCACGACGTTTACCTTCAAAGATAAATGGTCTTGTCACTACGCCAATTGTTAAAGCGCCAAGCTCGCGAGCAATTTTTGCTACGATGGGAGCTCCACCAGTTCCTGTTCCGCCACCCATACCTGCAGTGACGAAAACCATATCCGAACCTTCTAGTTTTTCAACGATTTCATTGTAGGATTCAATCGCGGCACGACGACCCACATCTGGGTTAGCGCCGGCGCCTAAACCTTTTGTTAAATCCAAACCCAATTGCACTTTGACGGAAGCTTTATTCGCATGCAGCGCCTGAATATCCGTGTTAGCCACGATAAATTCCACGCCATGCATACCACCTTCAATCATGGTTGAAACAGCATTGCTTCCACCGCCACCAACACCAACTACTTTGATATTAGCACCGATATTAATATTTTCCTCTAACTCAAACATAGGCCCTCCTAGCTTTCCCGCTGAAATGTAAACTAAACTTAAAACAATCCTTCAAAAAAATTTTTCATTTTATTACCAATTGTATTGATGGAATCACCAACAATTTCATCTGGCACTCTGGATGCGCGAGTGAATTTCTTTTGCGCTCGCCCCCACAATAACAAACCGACAGCTGTGGAAAATGCATTCGATCGAATAACTTCGGTCAAACCACCAATCGGACTGCGATCATGAATGGGGTTACCTCGTCGAACAGGAATGTCCAACACAAACTCCCCAAGCTCAACTAAACCATCCAACTGACTAGCCCCACCTGTTAACACAACTCCAGAACCTAACAAAGGCATCAGACCACTTGTTTGCAAATCGTGATGAATCAACTGCAAAGTTTCTTCCGCTCGAGGCTCAATGACCTCTGCCAAATCACGACGTAATACAGTTCTGGATTTGCGACCACCGACGCCTTCCACTTCGACAGTTTCATCTTGCGAAACAAGACTGGCCATCGCACAACCGTAACGTTTTTTTAATTCTTCCGCTGAAATTTGCGGAGTTCTTAAACCCACTGCAATGTCATGAGAAAAATGTTGTCCACCTACTGGAATCGTCGACGTGTGTGCAACACTGCCATTGACATAGTAAACCAACTTGCAAGAGCCAGCTCCCATATCCACCACGCAAACACCCAATGATTTTTCATCTTCACTAAGCACTGACATGCCAGCAGCGATCGGATCCAAAACCAACCCAACTACTTTTAAACCAGCACGTTCGATACATTTTAAATTATTAGAAATAGCCGTGTGTGAACCTGTCACAATATGCACATTGGCTTCTAAGCGAATGCCACTCATGCCGATGGGATCATGTATACCATCCTGACCATCCACTTTGTACTCACGAGGAATCACATGCAAAACCATTCGATCCGTCGGAACGGCCACGGCTTTACCAGCTTCAATCACTCGATCAACATCTTGTTGTGTGACTTCTTTATTTTTTATGGCGACCATGCCCTTGGAATCGAAAGAGCGAATGTGCGATCCAGAAATTCCCGCAAATACTTCTTCGATTTTATAACCCGCCATCAATTCAGCCTCATCACGAGCTTTACGAATCGCTTCGGTCGTCGCTTCGATATTAACGACAACTCCCTGACGAATACCGATATTAGGAGCTGTTCCTACACCGACAACTTCAAGGCGTTGATCATCACTAACCGTGGCAATAATGAGGCTTACTTTGGAAGAACCAATATCCAGTCCAGCAATGACTGGTGTCTTATGCTTGTTGATCTGCTTATTCATCTTAAACTCATCCTTAAGTGTCAGTTGCAAAACAGTAATGTGGACTTTCGTCCCTTAGACTTAAGCTTAGGGATCCTTACGCAGCCTGACAAGAACTTTCTTGTTAAAGTTCGCATCTATGACGCGCGCTTTAAGTTCACGATGATTTAGATATTCGATCACTTGCGATAATCGTTCTGATTTTAAATTATAATTTTCATTTCCTAATTTAATTTTTGTCTGTGTCGCGATCATCGAAACCCAGAAACCTTCTTTGTGATCAAGGCCAACATTCGAAATACTTTCTCGACTGAAAACACCTTGCTTAGGAATTTCTTTGATAACAGAAATTAATTTACCTCGTAAATCTTTATCTTTCTCGAAAAATTCTTGCGTGACTAACGGCACATCAGGAATGCGAACTCCATCAACTGGATTTAACAAACTGCCATCATCAACAACAGGGACCCATTCATGCTTTTTGGTTTTCATTAAAAACACTAATTCTTTGGCTTGCAGATCAATACGAATTTCATTGGGCCAACGGCGATAAATACTTAAACTTTGTATCCATCTTTTTCCTAGCAACTGAGTTTGAATTTGTTCAATGGGCACTTCTAAAATAGATTTGCCGGTATAGATAGACAACTCTTGCTGAATTTCTTCCTTCAAGGGATTAAAAAAATTAGTGTAACTAGCTTCGTTTTGCACATTCACATGAATTGTTTTTAATAAAAAAAATCCACTTTGCCACAAAGACCAAAAACTAAAGCCTGCCAATACAATGACAGCCAATCCAGATAAACTCCACTTAAGCCACTTATTAATTCTGTTCATCACGTTATCTTAACCTGCAATTGAGGACACACCAAGATTGATCCCACAGGTCTGGACCTAGATGCAGTAGTGATGCCTTTATTCAAATCTACCCAAAACCCAACAACAAGCCACACACTTAACTAGACCTAGCTATTGGTCTAGGTTGACCATTATAAATTCGCAACACAGTATTATATGATGACATCGCATCTTAAAGTCCGGCCTTTGACATTTATTATATATTTTGCATTTTTAATAGCACCCATTACCAGTTATGCAGACATCGATTCGACACTAATCAATTACTGTGTACAAACAGAAAAAGACATTCGTGCCGGATTCCAACCTGGCGAATTCGAAAAATTCTTACCTGCGGGCAGTTCCTATTGGTCCACAGTCAAAAAAACAGTACATGGACAAGAATATTTTTTATTATGGGAAGGTTCGCGAATGTATTGGGCCTTGTCCAATGCAGTAAAAAAAGTAACCAAAGCCGAATGTTTGAAACGCAATCAATGTGCGACTATTTTACCAAATAGTTCCCCATATGAGGGTGCAAAAAACATTAATTTACCGGCGCAAGCACAGTATCCGATCATCAATATGAAAACAAAATCCAGCAGTCTAATCAGTTATCAAATAAAACTGACCGATGCCGATGTTTGGATTGATAATACATCGGTGGCCACTAGTGAATTACCTTGTAAGTCCATACAAAAATCAAACCCACCGGTCCCGCCTTCTGCCGTAACGATTCAACCAAAAAACAATTCGGCGGAAAAAAACTCTGAAAACTTATTACAGGATGATTCGAATACGCAAGCCCTACAAAAAGACAGCGAACAAAAATCCAATTCAAGAAAAAGTTCCAAATGGAAAATCGCATTTACTGGAGGCACCTCGCTTTTTCAATCCAACGAATCATTTGATAATTTCATCACGAACATTCCCAATACATCTGACGTTTCAAAATTACAAACTCCCTTAATTTCTGAAATCTCTACCGGTACAGGATTTTTATTAGGGCCTCGAGCGTCTTACGATGCTTCTGACAATTGGAGATCACTTCTAGGAATTTACTATCAACAGTTGACTTATACCTATAGTGGCCGACAAAATCCTTCCGTCACCAGTGTCAACTTTGATAGTTTATCTGCTTATGAAGACACATTCACGACACAATTTTTAATAGTCGACTTGTCATTGTTAGCAAAATCTAAAATCCAGCGAAAATTATTTATTCATTATGGTTTGGGATTAGACTTTGCATACCGACTGAGCGAGCCAAATAATCTGACTATTCGAACGGGCAATGTCTTTAAGGCCACAGAGTCTACATTAACAGGCGGACCAGAACAAACAACAATTCGATTTTTACCACGATTAGAAATTGAGTGGGGGCAGGTGCTGTTGATAGCGCGCGTTTCAACCTTGG